>NZ_JBFOHM010000001.1:0-648971 GCF_040812005.1 Arthrobacter sp. HS15c | reverse complement strand
GACCTCCTGGTCGCCTCAGCGGTTGTCTAAGCAACTCCACTGTGCAACCGGAGGTCCTCACCCATCAGTCAACGACTCCGGCGAGCCATTACATTCACCCGACCAACGTCCTTGGGCAGTACAGCTAGCGGTCCGCTATGGCGAGTGGCTACAGGCGTTCCAGCTTGACGGGCTCCGCGAGCAGCGCGCTCAGGGATTCGTTCAGGTCCTGGACGGCCGTGCCCTTGGAGTGCTTTTCCAGCAGTTCCTCAGATTCCCACTGCTCCGTCAGGACCAGCTTCTCCTCGGTGGCCTCGGTCAGCTCGTAGCGGATGCAGCCGGGCTCATTCACCACCTCGTCGATGGCGATTTCCAGGGCGAGCTTCACACGGAAGAACTCGCCGTCGTTGGGGATGAACGTTGCCTGCAGGTCGATGGGTGCACTCATGGATTTCACAATACCGGGCCGCCGGCTGCCGGCCGTTCCTGTTTACGCCCGGACACCCACCTGTTGCGCTTCTCATGCGCTTTCATTGCCGGCGGCCAGACGGTAGCGTGCCAGCATGCGCGCTTATACAGCCGGGGACACTGACGTCCCGCTGCTCGAGGAGACCATCGGCACCAACTTTGAGCGGGTGGTGGCACGGTTTCCCTTCCATGACGCGTTGATCGAGGCCGCGGCGGTTCCGGGCGCTGACGCCCGGCGCTGGAGCTACACCAAGATGAACGACGACGTCGACCGCCTCGCGCGGGCACTCCTCGCCCTAGGCGTCGCCAAGGGTGACAGGGTGGGCATCTGGAGCCCGAACTGCGCCGAGTGGACGCTGCTGCAGTACGCCACCGCTAAGGCCGGCGCCATCCTGGTGAACGTCAACCCGGCCTACCGCAGCCACGAGCTGGAGTTTGTGGTCAAGCAGAACGGCATGCGCCTGCTGGTCACGGCGCCGTCGGACCGGACCAGTGACTATGTGGGGATGGCCCGCCAGGCGCTCGCGGAGTGCCCGGACCTGCGGCAACTGGTGTTCCTGCCGGATTCGGGCGTGGACGGGCTCGACGCCGGCGTCCCGGCAAACGATGCGGAGCTCACCTACGCCGAGCTGCTCAAGCGGGCGGACGACGTCGGGCATTCCGGCCTCAAGGCGAGAATGGCGGAACTGGATGCGCACGATCCAGTTAACCTGCAGTACACCTCCGGGACCACAGGGTTCCCGAAAGGCGCAACGCTGACGCACCACAACATCCT
Source organism: Arthrobacter sp. HS15c (assembly GCF_040812005.1). Taxonomy (NCBI): domain Bacteria; kingdom Bacillati; phylum Actinomycetota; class Actinomycetes; order Micrococcales; family Micrococcaceae; genus Arthrobacter; species Arthrobacter sp. HS15c. The sequence continues at coordinate 647,749 of NZ_JBFOHM010000001.1, read as the reverse complement.
GAACAACGGCTACTCCATCGGTGAGCTGCTGGGCTACACAGAACACGACCGGGTAGTGATTCCGGTGCCGTTCTACCACTGCTTCGGAATGGTGATCGGGAACCTGGCGGCACTCAGCCACGGCGCGGCCACCATCATTCCCGGCCGCGGCTTCAGTCCGGCGGCGGCGCTGGAAGCGGTGCAGGACTTCGGCGGGACCTCGCTCTACGGGGTGCCAACCATGTTCATCGCCGAGCTGGCGCTCCCGGATTTTGCCTCCTATGACCTCGCGACGCTCCGCACCGGCGTGATGGCCGGATCGGTGTGCCCCGTTGAGGTGATGAACCGGGTGATTTCGGAGATGCACATGGTGGATGTGGCCATCTGTTACGGCATGACTGAGACCTCGCCGGTGTCCACCATGACCCGGAATGGTGACACCCTGCAGCAGCGCACCGAGACGGTGGGGCGCACCATGCCGCGGCTGGAAAGCCAGGTCATTGACCCCGGCTCCGGCGAACTGCTGGAGCGGGGCCGGATCGGCGAGCTGTGCACGCGCGGCTATGCGGTGATGCAGGGGTACTGGGACCAACCGGACAAGACGGCCGAAGCCATCGATGCCGACGGCTGGATGCACACCGGCGACCTCGCCCGGATGGACGACGGCGGCTACGTGGTGATCGAGGGCCGGATCAAGGACATGGTGATCCGCGGCGGTGAAAACATCTACCCGCGCGAGATCGAGGAGTTCCTGTACAGCCACCCGTCCATCCAGGACGTGCAGGTCATTGGCGTCCCCGATGCCAAGTACGGCGAGGAACTGATGGCCTGCATCATCCTCACGCCCGGCGCTGAACCGCTGGACGCGGCCGCCGTCGCCGAATTCTGCCGGGGGAAGCTGGCCCACTTCAAGATCCCGCGCTACGTGGACGTCCGCGAAAGCTTCCCCATGACGGTCTCCGGGAAGATCCGCAAGGTGGAGATGCGCGAGGAAGCCGTCGCCCGCCTAGGCCTCTGAGCTCAGGTTGCCGGCGCCAGGCCGATCTGCGCGATCAAACCGGCAGCATCGTAGTACCGGCGTTCCTCAATGACTTCTCCGTCGGCATTGAACGTCGAGAAGACGGCCCCGCTGTTGCCGACAGAATTGCCGGTGGCCGGGATCTCGCCGGCGGGCGTTGCGAGGGGCCCAAGGTGGGTCCCGCGCAGGGTGTACTCGCCCGCGACCGTTCCACCGTTCTGGAGCAGGGGCCCCACCACGGTGAAGCGGGCGTCCGGGAACGCCCGCAGGAGTTCCACCATGTCCTGCTCAATGGCGGCCCGCCCCTTCAGCGGCTGCGGATAAAACGGGTCGTGGACCACCGCGTCCGCAGCGTAGGTTGCGGCAAAGGCCTCTGCGTCATGGGCGTTGACGGCCTCCACTGCCCTGGCAAATGCGTTCTCGAGTGCGATTGTGCTCATCGTGTGCTCCTTAGTCGATCCTGTCTGTCCGTTTTTCGGGACAACTTCAGACTCCCCGGATTTCCGCCCGGGGGGATCGGTCAGCTGACCCATTTTGTGGCCCATGCCGAAGTGCTGTAATTGAAGCGTGACGCTGGAGGAAGTGACAGCGAGAGGCCACGAGGCACTGGAAGCGGGGCGGTGGGCCGAGGCCCGCGCCGCGTTTGAGGAAGCGCTTGTGGGCACGGGATCTGCGGACGCGCTCGCAGGCCTCGGTGACGCCCTCTTTTTCCTCGGCGACGTCGGTGAAAGCGTCCGCTGCCGCGAGCGCGCCTACGCTGCCAGCCGCCGTGCAGGCAATGTCCCGGAGGCCATCGATTCCGCCGTGTGGCTGTGCCTGGTTTACGGCATGTCCCTCGGCAACGAGGCAGCCGCGCGCGGCTGGCTCGCCCGTGCGGAAAGCATGGCCGACCCCGACGACGGACTGTCGCTGGCGTGGGTTGATTACTGCGCCGCACTGCTCGCGACGGACACCCGTTACTGCCGCGACCTGATCGAGCGGGCCCTGGCCACATCGCAGGAGCTGGGTGACCCGGACCTTGCGGTCTGTGCGCTGGCGGAGCGCGGGGTGGTCCTGGTCAAGGTCGGCGAAGTCACGGCCGGGCTCCGCTGCGTTGATGAGGCGATGGCCAGTGCCCTGGGTGGCGATGGCACGAATTTCTACACCGTGGTCATGGCGAGCTGTTCGATGCTGACCGTCTGCGACCTCCTTAGCGACCTCGGGCGGGCCACCCAATGGTCGCAGGCTGCAGACGACTATATGAGGGCTTACGGCTGCCCTTACCTTTACGCCCAGTGCCGCCTCGTCCATGGGCGCGTCCTCCTGCTGACGGGCCACTGGGCCGAAGCCGACGACGAACTGCGGCGGGCGGCGGCGGGTACACGGGATGTCTACCCCGGCATGTTCCACCAGGCCATCGCGAGCCTCGCCGAGCTGCGCGTGCGTCAAGGAAACTTCCACGAGGCCAGGGCACTCATTGAGGGCATTGGCGCCCCGGTCGAGAGCAGCCTGGCGGCAGCCGGGCTGTCCCTGGGAAGCAACGAACCGGAACTGGCTGTGGCTCTGGCAGAGCGGTGGCTTCGGACGGAGATCGACAAGAACGACGACGTTGTTCCGCCGCTGCACGCCGGCGGGCAGCGGACGTCACTGGAGACAGCGGGGGCACGCAGCCTGCTGGTGGAAGCCCAGCTGGCCGCCGGCAACCGGGCCGCTGCCGCCGCAGCTGCCGAGCATCTTGCCGGGCTCGACGACGAGGCCGGAGGAGTGAGCCTGGTGTCCGCCCACGCAGCACTGGCCAGAGGACGGGTTGCAGCATCCGAGGGCCGGCAGGGGCCTGCAGCGGCCTACTTTGAGGAAGCCCTCAAGTGGTTCGGCCACTTGGGTCTTCCACTGGAAGCGGCTCGCACGCGGCTGGATCTTGCACGCGTGTTAGCCCCGGACCAGCCCGCGCTCGCTGTCTCCGAAGCCCGGGCTGCGCTGTCAGTGCTGGACAAGCTGGGGGCATCCCATGATGCCGACATCGCTGCGGCCCTGCTGCGGTCCTGGGGCGCCGCGGGCCGGTCCGTTCCGCGCGAGCCAGGCATCCTCACCCGCCGTGAACACGAAATCCTGGGGCTGCTGGTTGACGGCTATTCGAATCATGAAATTGCCGTGCAGCTGTTCATCAGCAGCAAGACGGTGGCCCACCACGTGAGCAGCGTGCTTGAAAAGCTCGGCCTTCGGAACCGCGCTGAAGCCGCAGCGTACGCCGCCCGGCTGGGCTCGCACTGACCGGACAGCGGGAGCGCGCTATTCGGGCTGGTTGCCGGCCCCGCCGTTGATGGTGAAAGGTGTTGTGACTCCCTCGTACATCACGTGGGCGACGAGGCCGTCGACGGCGTGCGGGAGCGTGTGGCAGTGGTCGCTCCAAATGCCGGGGTTGTCGGCAACGAACGCGATTTCGTACGTCTCGCCGGGGTGGACGTCGAGTGAGTCGACCCACCACGGGCTGCCGGACGCCGGAATGCCGTCGCGGGAAAGCACCACGACGTGGTGGCCGTGCAGGTGCATCGGGTGCACCTCGCCTGACTCGTTGACGATCCGCAGGTGGACGACGTCCCCCTGACGCACGTGGAACATCGGCACGCCGGGGAAGAGCTGCCCGTTGACCGTCCAGAAGTTGCCGGGACGGCCGTCGATAAGGCCCAGCCGGCGTCCGATCACGTAGTCGAACGTGCGGTCCGGTGACTGCGGGTCGAAGTTGAGCGGGGCAGGATCGCCGTAGGCCAGCAGGTCGAGCGTGTCAGTGGGCTGCCGGGACGGAGGCGCTCCGGTGGCCGGATCGCCGATGGTGATGCTGCGGGCCCCGCCGACGTGCAGTCGTGCGGAGCCGTGCGCAGGGGCCTGCACCGTGACGTCCAGCCGGCCGCCCGCGGGAATGAGTATTTTTCGGCCTTCGACGGCGGCCGGCCCGTTCACGTCGTGCCCGTCGGTCGCGGCAACCCGGAAGGGAGCCGCGGACCAGACTGCGGCAGTGCCCTGGTCGGTGTTGATGACCCGGACCCGCACGGCGGTGCCGGGCCCGGCCTGCACGTGCTCGTCCTGGAAACGCCCGTTGAGGGTGTGCTGGCCGCCGTAGACGTGCAGCAGCGCGACGGCGTCGGATTCGTACTGGTTCGACGGCGGCTCTGCGGGGTCGATGACGACCGCACCGAGCAGCCCGCCCTCCACCTGCTCATGCGAGACCTGGTGCGAGTGGTACCAGTACGTGCCGGCGTCGTCGGCGGTGAAACGGTAGACGTGGCGGCCGCCGACCGGCACCGCATCCTGCGTAATCCCAGCGACCCCGTCAGCTTCGTTGGGCACGTCCACACCATGCCAGTGCAGGGTAGCGCCGGCCAGCACTGACTCGTTGACGAACACCGCCTCGACGAGGTCGCCCTGCCGGGCGCGGATTGTCGGTCCCGGGGATGTGCCGTTGACGGTGTACCCCTCAACCGGGCGCCCGCCGGGGATGTTGATCGTCTGCTTTCGGGCGACGAGCTCGATCCGGACGTCAGGGGCACGAAGCGGGTCCGCGATCAGCCCGGTCACACTGACGGTACTGGCGGTGCCCGGGGTGGTGGCACTGTTATGGACATGGCCGGCCTGGCCGCCGCCCATGTCCATGACCGAATACTCGCCCAGCAGCGTTGAGCCCCATCCGAGCACGCCCAGGCCGAGGGCACCGGTCAGCGCGATGCCGGCGGCAACGCGCCGGACGAGGTCATGTCGCGATGGCATCGGCGGCAGGTTCGTCAGCACCGATCCTTGTGGAGCGTCTGATCAGCAACGCCGCATATACGGCGGTAAGGAGCACGGCCAGCGCGTTCGCACCGTGGACCAGGCCGAGGTACGGCATGTCAACGATCGAGTAGCCGAGGGTGATCTGCAGCGCCACCAGTGCGAGCACGATGCCCGCCCACTTGCGTGCGCCGCGGGCTTTGACGAAGAAGGCGACGATGAGCAGAGCAAGCGCTGCGAGCGGTATGACCATCCCGCCCACGATCCCGTGGATCGGGAAGCCGAGGTCACCGGTGAACGTCGCCTGGCGGCTCTCGACGAGGGCTTTGTCGATGACACCGCCGTCCTGGATGTAGCGGCCCATGCCCCCGAAAGCGAAGGCGATCGACGCGGCCTGCACCGCAACGCCGCCGGCGACGATCCAGGCGATGGCCGAGTAGATCCTGCGCATGATGTCCTCCTCCTGTTGGTGCGGTCGCCGTTCCGCGGCATCCGCTCGAGCCCACCGTAGGCGTCCGGAGGGTGAGGCCGGAACGCGGGTGGCCGCAGGGTAGCTGGAGGCCAGCCACCATAGGGGTTGGGCAGGTACCCCCTCCCGGGAACCGGGCCGGAGGCGGATCATAGGACTGTGCTCCGAAGATGGGTCTTGCCCGCCACGCTGGCTCCGATTGGGGCGGCGTCGCTGCTTTACGTCGTCGTCGTCCGCGGGTTCGTTGAATCGGCTGCTGACCACGGCCTTGGCTGGCCCCTGCTCGGTGTGCTTCCGACGTTTGTGTTCGGCATCTGGCTGCTCACCGTGTCACCTTCCCGGTCCGCCGTCTTCATTGCCGCGGCAGCCACAGCCATGGCCGTAGGTTCGGCGTACGAGACATTTGTGCAGCGGAATATCGGGCTGACCCAGGAGCCGTGGTTCCCGCTCTTCAACATGGTTGGACTGACGGCGGATGCCGCTTCGACCGCCGCCTTCCTCACCATGTTCGCCACCTACCCGACCGGCACTCCGGAACGGCGGTGGCAGCGCCTTGCCGTCCCCTTGCTCTGGGTCCCGGTGTTGGTCGGCCCGCTGACGCTGGCCACAACTCCGCACGTCGTGATGCAGCAATACATCGGCATCAACGGTGAGGGCATTCCGAATCAATTTGCTGTGCCGTGGCTCGAATGGGCCGCCGCGCCCGTGTATTACCTCATTTACCAGCCCTGGCCGGCAGTTTTGATTGGGCTCGGCGTGCTGTACTCACGCGCGCTTTTCGGCGATGCGGATGTCCGTTCGCGCATGCGCGTCATGACCTGGGTGGTCACGGCGGCCCTGGCCAGCTTTGTGGTCTGGACGGTCGCCCCGCCGAACTGGCCCACCGCCGTCGCCGTCTTCGCATCACTCATTGCGGTGCCGCTCGCGTCCGTCCACGGCATTTTCCGGTACGGGGCGTTCAACATCGCAGCTGATGACCGCGGGCGCATGGTGGCACGCTCGTCGGACCTGCTGATCACGGTGCTCTACGCGATTGGCACCGCGACGCCGGCCGTGCTGCTCGCAAGCAACCTCACGGCAACCGGGGCCGTCCTGCTCACCACAGTCCTGGCCGTCTGCCTGCTGCCGCTGCGCGGGCGGCTGCAGCGCTGGATCCACCGCGCCGTCTTCGGCGACCGGGACCGCCAGCTGGCGCTGCTCAGCGAGCTCGGCTCCCGGTTGGAGCAGTCCGTCGAACCCGGCGAACTGCTCACACGACTCGCCGTTGCCGTTCGTGACGGCCTCGATGCCTCCTGGGTCCGGATCTTCCTCGCAGGACCCGATGGCACGCTCGCCGGATCGCCGATGGGGGTTGCCGGCGAGGCGGCCGGCAACCCCGTTGAATCGTGCGTCCTGGTGCAGGCCGATGAGGCCCTGGGACGCATCGAGGTTGGCCCGCGACGGCGTGGAGAATACAGCGACGCCGAAAGGACCCTGCTCCGTACGGTCGCCGGACAGGCCGCGGCATCCGTTGCCAACGTGCGCCTCAGTGCGCGACTGGCCCGGCAACTCAACGACCTGACCGAGTCCCGGGAACGGCTCGTCGCCGCGCAGGATGACGAGCGCAAGCGCCTGGAACGTGACCTGCACGACGGCATCCAGCAGAACGTGGTGGCGCAGATCGCCGGGCTCCGCCTCGCCCGGAACCGGCTGCAGCGCGGCGGGCTCACACCGGACGAACTGGCAGGGCTGCAGGACCAGGCCCGGGAAACGCTCAGCGACCTGCGGGAACTCGCGCACGGCATCCACCCGCCCGTGCTGAGCGACAACGGCCTCGTCGCGGCCATCGAATCGGGCGTGGCAAAGTTCCCGATCCCGCTGACCGTGAAAGCGGATGACGGCGTCCGCGCCGAGCGGTTCCCCGAGGAGGTGGAGACGACGGCGTACTACGTGGTCCGGGAGGCGCTGGCAAACACGGCGAAGCACGCCAATGCGACCCTCGCCTCAGTCGGGCTGGTCCGCAGTAACGGGCACCTGCAGATTGCGATCAGCGACGACGGCTGCGGCATCGGCTCACTCGTGCCTGCCACCCGCGGCGGCCTGGCGAACATCCGCGACCGGGTCGCGGCTCTGCGGGGCAGCGTGGATGTCTCAGCCAACGAACCGTCAGGCACCACCGTGCTGGTCGAGCTCCCGGTGGAGGGGCAGGGGGAGCGCAGTGGATGAGTCGGGCGTGCTGCGGGTGGTGGTCGCCGAGGACAATTACCTCGTACGGGAGGGGATCCGCCGTTTGCTGGAGGACTCCGGCGAGATCGACGTTGTCGCCTGCACGGGCAACGCGACCGAGTTGCTGGATGCAGTTCGCCGGTTCTCCCCGGACGCGGTGCTCACCGATATCCGGATGCCGCCGGGCCATCACATGGAGGGCATCTCCGCGGCCCGCGCGATCCGGGCCGCCCACCCGGACACGGGGGTGGTGGTCCTGTCCCAGCACGCCGACGAGAGCTACGCGCTCGCGCTTTTCGCCGACGGATCGGCGGGTCTTGGCTACTTGTTGAAGGACCGCATCGGCGACCTTGAGGATCTGGTGCATGCCCTCCGCGAAGTGCGGATGGGCGGTTCGGTTATCGACCCGCAGATCGTCGACACGCTGGTGCGCCGCCGCAGCGCTGGCGCGGCCAACCCGCTCTCGGAGTTGTCGCCGCGTGAACTCGACGTGCTGCGGGAGATGGCACAGGGACGGACAAACGCCGGCATCGAACAGTCGCTCTTCCTGTCCTCTTCGACCGTGGAGAAACACGTCAACTCAATCTTCACCAAGCTCCGCCTCCCGGCAACGGGTGTGCACCGCCGCGTGGCCGCGGTGCTGGCCTTCCTGCAGCGGAACGGCCCCGACGCTTCCGCCGAGGAACAGAACTACTGAGGACAAAGCGCTACTCCGGCTGCCCGACGAGGTCGAAAAGGACTTCCTTGTCGCAGATCGAGGTGATTCTTATCGTGTAACCGTCGAACGTCGCCTCCTGGCCGATGGTAAGTCCAGGGAAATCTTTGGTGGCCGGTTCGCCAGGGCTGAACAGTGCCACTGACACATCCACAGTCGGGGGTACCACGCCCAGATGTGTGCTGGAAAGCTGCACCAGCGGCGTCGAGTCTGCACCCAGCGGGGACTTCGGGAGCAGGGGAAACGAGCCGTTGGCCGAAGGAATGATCAGATACGTTCCGAGCTGTGTGCAACTTGCGTTTGAGGACATGGCTGGTTCCTTTGTGGCATCTTGATGTTCGGGATCCTGGGCGGAGGGGGAGCATGCGCTAAGGAACAGGAACGCGGGAACCACTGCCGTGGCCGCGATCCGGCCCCAACGCGGGGGTCTCAACGGGTCACCGTCGCATTCTGGAAGAACTTGGTGAATTCCGTTTTGGAAATGGACATTTTGGGGTGGTCCGGTCCCCAAGGATTTTGCAGGACAATGTTCCCGTCCCTGTCAGTTCCGGTGACAAAGTAGGCGTGGCCGGAGCGGTACCCCTCGGGTGCTCCTTCCGGGGTTTCTCCGAGTGTTCCGACGAGCGAAGGCCTTCCTTCGTTCGCGGCACTCCAGAGTACGTCCGCGTCACTGGTCTGCTCCACATCCGGGCCCGCGAGGTACTTGAACGCGTCAGGCCCGTAGTTGCCTTCGATAGCGCGGTAGTTGCCCGGTGGGTCGGCAACGTCGCGCGGAGCGCCTTCCTTAGTTGGATCCCGGTTGTCATCCTCGGTGTAGACCTGGCTGAGGGCCTTTTCAATGTAGGCGGGCCAGTTGCCGTTTTGTCCCGGCTTCGCTCCAAGCTGGCCTCCATGGGAGTTCTCAGGCAGGTCCTTCGTGACGGTCACCCATTGCCCATTTCCGTTCTGATCAAACAACCGGACGGAAACCGTGCCGTTGCCATTATCCGTCACATGGTCCCTTGCCCAGTCCGGGTCCGCATTGATCATGGCCCCGGCAGCGGACATCACCACGCAGTCTCCGTACTGGCCCTGACGGATGTCGTCCTTGCCGGGCTGCTCGCCGATGACGGGGGCAGCCGGATCCATCCACTGATTGGTGGTGCTGGGATCGGCGCCACCCGGCCTGGCCGCATCACCTCTTGCTTCTCCATTCGGCTGCGCCCAGGGAATCAGCTCTTTGAGCCGGTCCACCTGTTCGGGGGAAGCTTTGGAGAGCATCTGGTCGAGGAGCTGGTGCTTCTCGAACGGCGTGGTTCCCTCCCAATTGAAGAGCCCTTTGCCGTCTGACGCGGAACCCTCGGCCAGCTGCTTGAGCTCGTTGTCGGACAGCGTCTTCAGGAATTGATCGAGCTGGGCAGGCTTCAGTGCAGCAAGAGCGTCGCGGAGCTCGTTGACGTCCTTGTCGTTGCCCTCGAAGACGTCGTTGTTATCGGCGGCATCCCGGGCCAGGGTCTGTAGCTTCTCCAGTTCTTCGTTGCTGAGGTCCGCCTGCCCTTGGTCCGCGTGACGGGGAACCGAATGGTCCATGCGGTAGGGCAGCTTGTCGAATGCCCCGGCGCCCCCGCCTGCGCCGAGGACGGCGCCGCCCTGGCCGCCCGCGCCGCTGGCCTTCTCCTGTTCCTCCGCATGGACAGCTACTGCCTTGCCTGCCGCTGCCAGCGCCTCGATGACTTTGGCCAACAGGGCGGTGTGCGTTCCTGCCCAGTCGCTGCGGAAGCGGTCGGCGTCGGCACCCTTCCAAGCTGTGGAACCCTGCACGTCCCTGGACAACGAACTCTTCGTGCCCGCGAGCCGGGCCGATGAGGCGTCCAAGTGCTTGCTGAGCTCCCGGAGTTGGACGATGTCCGCCCCAAAAATCCCTGCCATTTGTTCCCCCAAAAACGTTGTAGCTTCTCAAGAACCCTATGCCACACCATCGTCGGCCGGGATGGGCAGAACTCCCCCTCAGTTGATGTTGCGGTTGATCGCCCGGATACCAACCACCAGCCCGACGGCGGCAGTCACCGATGCGGCGAGCAGGCCCAGGAGCGTGTCGGTCCCGACACTGCCGGCGAACAGTTCGCGCTCGGCGTTGACCAGGTAGGTCAGCGGGTTGAACAGGCTCGCCGTTTTCATCCAGGCCGGGCCTGCTTCGATGGGCAGCATGATGCCGGAGAGGATCATCAGCGGGAAGAGCAGCGTCTGCTGCACACCCCAGAAAATCCACTCCTTGTTCTGCGAGACGAGCGCCAGGGCATAGGACAGCGCGCCGAGCCCGATGCCGAAGATGCCCAGGATGACCAGGCCGGCCAGCACATGCAGCGGGTAGAAGACAAAGCCGAACGGGATGCAGACCAGGGCGATCAGCAGCCCCTGCACCACCAGCGGCGCCCACTCCTTCAACGCCCGCCCGATCATCAGGGAAGAGCGGGACAGGGGAGTGGCAAGGATCCTCTCGTACGAACCGGTCATGAGCTCGTACTGCAGGTTGGAGCCGGTCATGGACGTGCCGAACAGGGCAATCATCACCACCACGCCGGGCAGGAACCACTGGAGCGTGGACTGGCCGCCGAACGCCGGCGCGCCCACGGCAGCGCCGAGCAACGGCCCAAAGAGGCCCAGGAACACCAGCGGCTGGATCAGCGAAAATATCAGCGAGAACGGATCCCGAAGGGGCAGCAGCATCTCGCGCCAGAACACGTACTTCGTGTCGCGCAGGACCTGGCCAAGGTTCGGCTTCTTCAGGACTTCGGCGGTGCTTTGCGCAGTCATCAGCGGTCTGCTCCTTCCCGCAGGTTGCGGCCGGTCAGTTCCAGGAACACGTCGTCCAGCGTCGGTGGTTTCAGCTCCAGCGACTGGGCGGGAGCGCCGGCGTCGTGCATTTCCTTCAGCAGTCCCGGTGCCAGCCGGGCGCCTTCGGTGAGCCGGAGACGGAAGCGGACGACGCCGTCGTACACGTTTTCACTGATCTCACCGCCCGCGGCGGCCCGGCCCAGCAGCCCGCGCACGCCGGGGGCCGAATCCGCCGCCACCTCGACGGCGAGAAGGTCGCCGGCGAGGTTGGCCTTCAGCCGGGCCGCCGTGTCGTCCGCGATGATCTGGCCGTGGTCGATCACGATCACGCGCTCGGACATCAGGTCGGCCTCGTCCATGTAGTGCGTGGTCAGGACGATGGTGGTCCCGTGTTCGGCGCGCATCCGCATGATGTGCTCCCACAGGTTGGCCCGGTTCTGCGGGTCCATGCCGGTGGACGGTTCGTCGAGGAACAGCAGTCGCGGTGAGTGCATCAGTCCCAGGGCAACGTCCATGCGCCGCCGCTGGCCGCCGGACAGTTTGATGACCGTGCGTTTGGCAAGGTCGGCGAGGTCCAGGGACTTCAGCAGTTCCTGCGCGCGGGCGGCGGCGTCAGCGGTGTTCATGCCGTAGAAGCGCCCCTGCATCACGAGTTCGTCGATGACCCGGAAGCTGTGGCCGCCGCCGTTGCCCTGGCCGATGTAGCCGATCCGGGCGCGCACGCCCGCCGGGTCCGCGGCGACGTCCACCCCTGCCACGGTCGCCGTGCCGGAGGTTGGCGTCAGCAGCGTGGTCAGCATTCGGAGGGTCGTGGATTTTCCGGCGCCGTTCGGGCCAAGGAATGCCACGAGCTCGCCGGGCGCAACGTCAATGTTGACGCCCTTGACGGCTTCGACAGTTTCCTTTTTGACGGCGAAGGTTTTGGTCAGCTTGTCGGTGTGGATCATGGGTGACTCCAGAGAATTCGCCATTTCCGGGGCTCTGGTCCGGGCTCCATGGCGCCACGCTATACCCATCGGTGGCGCGAGTCCACGGAAAAGTGTCAGTGCCCGCGGTGGTCCTGGATGGTCATCCGCGGCCCGAACGTGGGTTTGCGGAACCCGCTCAGGCCGATCATCCGCACCACGCGCTGGCGGTGCCCTTTCCAGGGCTCAAGCAGCGCCAGCATGCCCTCGTCATCGGTCCGCCTGCCGGTCAGCGCGGCGCCCACGTAGGCCGCGAGGTGGTAGTCGCCCACCGCGATGGAGTCCGGGCAGCCGTGGGTCCGCTGCACCACCTCCGCCGCGCTCCACACCCCGATGCCGGGGATGACCTGCATCTTTGACGCAGCCTCGGTTGAAGGCAGCGCTGCGAGCCGTTCAAGTGCGACGGCGGAGCGCAGCGCCCGCATGACTGTTGCGGAACGCTGCGGGCCAACGCCGGCCTTGTGCCACTCCCACGAAGGGATGCGCAGCCATTGTTCGGCGGTGGGCTGGACGCGGAGACCGGCCGGTGCGGCGCTGCCGGCGGCCGGCGCCGCGGACCCATAGCGGTACATCAGGTACCTGTAGCCGCGGCGGGCTTCGATGACGGTGACCTTCTGCTCAAGGATGGTGGGCACCAGGGCATCAACTATCCGGCCAGTGGAGGGTAAGCGGACGGCCGGGTTCCGGCGCCGGGCTTCGCGGACCATCCGGGGGAGTGTGGCGTGGAAGCCCGGCTCGTCAAACGCCGACCAGTCGTCCCCGGCGCCCAGGAGGCGGGGCACCCCGGCGATGGCGGCCCCGGAACCGGGCCCCCACGCCTGCGCGTCAACCGCCCCGCCCGCCGCACCGGTGAGGCGCAGCGAAACCGGGCCATCCGGCGTCGTAAATGCGGTCCAGAACCCGTCCGGCCCGGACGCGAATGAGGGATCCCCGGTGCCGCGCAGGAGCGTTCCGAGCGTTTGCTGCAGGCTGTATGGGCCATCCGGATGCCACCGCAGGGAGGCGTCCGCGGCGGCGGCCAGCCTGGCGGGTGCAGCTGCGATGGTCATACAGCAATCGTCCCACGGTGGGCTGACAAGACGGGTCCCGGAGCCCCCTTACGGGCCGCGGATGCCAGGAATAGACTCCATCGTGTGGCGCGGGGTGTCCGCGCTTTCCCCTCGCATTCAAAGGAGCATGCAGTGGCTGGAGTGGTGCATTTCGAGATCCCCGCCGACGACCAGGACCGGGCGACCAATTTCTACAAAGAGGCCTTCGGCTGGAACATCGTCCCCATGCCGGAGATGAACTACAACGCGGTCACCACCACGCCGACGGACGAGGCAACCGGCCGGCCCCATGAGCCGGGGGCGATCAACGGCGGCCTGATAAGCAGGGAAGGCGACCTGACCACCCCTGTCATTACCGTGGATGTGGCGGACATTGACGCGACGCTGAAGACCGTGGAGCAGCTGGGCGGATCGGTGGTGCTGCCCAAGAGCATCATCCCGGACATGGGGTCCTACGCCTACTTCAGGGACACCGAGGGCAACGTCATGGGGCTGTGGGAGAACCCGCCCGCCGGAGGTTAGATCGAGCGGTGGTGGGGAGACGGTAACTTTGTACCTATGAAGTACGCCCAGTCCATCCTGGACCTCATCGGCAAGACCCCCCTCATCAAGCTCAACCACGTGACGGATGGCGTCAAAGCCACGGTCCTGGTCAAGCTGGAGTACCTGAACCCCGGCGGATCCATCAAGGACCGCATCGCGGCCAAGATGATCGAGGACGCCGAGCGGGACGGCAAGCTGCTCCCGGGCGGAACCATCGTGGAGCCCACGTCCGGCAACACCGGTGTGGGCCTGGCCCTGGTGGCGCAGCAAAAGGGCTACAAGTGCATCTTCGTGGTGCCGGACAAGGTCGGCGAGGACAAGCGCGCCGTGCTGCAGGCGTACGGCGCTGAAGTGGTGGTGACGCCCACCGCTGTCGCCCCCGACAGCCCGCAGAGCTACTACAGCGTCTCGGACCGGATCGTCTCGGAGACCCCTGGCGCCTACAAACCGGACCAGTTCTCCAACCCGGCCGCCCCCGGCAGCCACTACGAGACCACCGGGCCGGAGATCTGGAACGACACGGACGGAAAGGTCACCCACTGCGTGATCGGCGCCGGCACCGGCGGCACCATCACCGGCACGGGACGGTACCTCAAGGAGGTTTCGGCGGACCGTGCGGAGTCCGACGGCGGCCGGGTCAGGATCATCGGTGCGGACCCCGAAGGCTCGGTGTACTCGGGCGGGACCGGGCGGCCGTACTTCGTCGAGGGTGTGGGCGAGGACATGTGGCCGGCCAACTACGACAAGTCCGTCCCGGATGATGTCATCGCCGTCAGCGACGCCGACTCCTTCGCCATGACCCGCAGGCTGGCCCGCGAGGAAGGTCTGCTGGTGGGCGGCTCGTCCGGCATGGCCGTGGTGGCTGCGCTGCGGACCGCCCGTGACCTCCCGGAAAGCGCCGTTGTGGTGGTCATCCTGCCCGACTCCGGCCGCGGCTACCTCGCCAAGATCTTCAACGACCAGTGGATGCGGTCCTACGGGTTCCTCTCCGGCGGCGAGGAAGCGTCCGTGGGCGAGGTGATCAAGTCCAAGACGGGCGAACTCCCGGATCTGGTGCACATCCACCCGAACGAGACCGTCCGTGACGTCATCACCATCATGAACGAGTTCGGCGTCAGCCACATCCCGGTCCTCTCGCAGGAGCCGCCCGTGGTGATGGGCGAGGTCCTGGGCGCCGTGGATGAGCGGACTCTGACCGCGAAGCTGTTCCGCGGCGAAGCGAAGCTGACGGACAAGATCTCCGAGCACATGGGCCCCAAGCTCCCCGTCATCGGCTCGCTGGAAACCATCTCGGCGGCCCGTGCGCTGCTGTCCGATGTGGACACGGTGATGGTGACGTTCGTCGGGGCGCCGGTGGGCATCCTGACCCGGCACGACCTCCTCGCCTACCTCAGCAACTAACTCCCAAGGAGCACCATGTCTGTTTCTGAAAACCAGGGCTTCAACACCCGCGCCGTCCATGCCGGCCAAGCCTTCGAACCCCGCACCGGCGCGGTGGTTCCGCCGCTGCACTTCAGCTCCACGTACGCCCAGGACGGCATCGGCGGCCTCCGCAGCGGCTACGAGTACGGCCGCGGCGGCAACCCCACCCGCGACGCCCTGCAGGAACAGCTTGCCGCGCTCGAGGGCGGTACCCACGCCTATTCCTTCAGCTCCGGCCTGGCGGCGGAGGACTCCCTGATCCGTGCCCTCACCCGGCCTGGAGACCACATTGTGCTCGGCAACGACGCCTACGGCGGAACCTACCGGCTGATCAGCCGCGTGCTCGGCGATTGGGGGATCGGCAACACCCCCGTGGACATGGCTGACCTGGACGCAGTGGGCAAGGCCGTGGCCGCCCACAAGACCCGCTTCGTCTGGGTGGAGACCCCCTCCAACCCGCTGATGAAGATCACGGACATCGAGGCCCTCGCCAAGGTGGCGCACGACGCCGGGGCCCTCCTGGTGGTGGACAACACCTTCGCGTCCCCCTACCTGCAGACCCCGCTCGCCCTGGGTGCCGACGTCGTGGTCCACTCCACCACCAAGTACATCGGCGGCCACTCCGACGTGGTGGGCGGCGCCATCGTGGTCAAGGACGCTGAGCTCGCGGAGAAGATCGGCTTTGTCCAGTTCGCCGTGGGCGCGGTGTCCGGCCCGATGGATGCCTTCCTCACCACCCGCGGCCTGAAGACCCTGGGCGTGCGGATGGACCGGCACAGCGACAACGGCCAGGCCGTGGCCGAATGGCTGCTGGGGCGCCCCGAGGTGGAGGCGGTCCTGTACCCGGGCCTGCCCTCGCACCCCGGCCACGAGCTGGCGAAGAAGCAGATGAAGAAGTTCGGCGGCATGGTGTCCGTGCAGTTCAAGGGCGGCGAGGCGGCGGCCCGGACGGTTGCGGAAAACACCTCCGTGTTCACCCTGGCCGAGTCCTTGGGCGGCATCGAATCGCTGATGAACTACCCCTCGGAGATGACCCACGCCTCGGTCAAGGGCACGGAACTGGCTGTTCCCGTCAACCTGATCCGGCTGTCCTGCGGCATCGAGGACGTTGAGGACCTCATCGCGGACCTCGAGCACGCCTTCACGTTCCTCCGGTGACCGCAACTTCCCCGGCAGTGGCCCCCGCAACCACCCGCGGCTGGATCGCGACGGCGGCCGGTGCTTCCGCCGTCGTCCTGGCCCTGATGGTGCTGTACTCCGCCTACATTCCGCTCATGAACGACTTCGAGGTGTACTACTACGGCGGCAGCAGGGTGCTGCAGACCGGGGAGACCGCCGCCAACGAGCTGTACGCACCGCGTGACGGCCTGCCGTTCACCTACCCGCCGTTCGCGGCCCTGCTGTTTGCCGGGCTGGCGCTGCTGCCGCTCGGGACCAGCGGCCTGATCTTTGTCACGACGGCGCTGGTGGGGGCCGCCGTGGTGGCCGCCTGGCTGGCCCGGCACTACTTCGGGCTCCGCAGCTGGCGCACGTCGTTCGCCGACTGGCGGTTCCGTACCGTGGCGCTCGCCGGCACGGGTGCAATCCTGCTGCTTGGCCCCTGGCGGGACACCTTCGACTTCGGCCAGATCAACATCATCCTGATGGGCCTGATCCTGGCCGACTTCGCGCTGTACGGGAAAGACCGCGCGGGCGAGATCCGGTGGCCCGCCGGGCTGCTGATCGGCCTGGCAGCCAGCATCAAGCTCACCCCGCTGGCGTTCGGCCTGTACTTCCTGGTGCGGCGCGACTTCAAGGCCCTCGGCTGGATGGCGGCCGGCTTCTTCGGCTCCATCGCCCTGGCCTGGGCGGTGCTGCCCAACGCCTCGCTGACCTTCTGGACCAAAATCCTGCCGGACACCGGCCGGATCGGCGGGCCCGCCTACCTGGACAACCTCTCGGTCAAGGGACTCCTGCTCCACATTGGCCTGCCCGACTCCAGCCTGACCAGCGTGCTCTGGCTGGTGCTGTCCCTGGGCCTCGCCGCGCTGACGGCCGTGGTCATCAAGTGGGCCGTCGCCGCCGACGAGAACTTCGTGGCCGTCTCCGCCACCGCAGTGCTGATGCTGCTGATCAGCCCCGTCTCCTGGTCCCACCACTGGGTCTGGATGGCCGTGGCGCTGCCGTCGATGGCCTTTGCGATGCACCGGGTCCCCTCCCGCACCGGAAAAATGCGGCTGTACGGCTGGATCATCGTGGCTGTATCGGCCGTAGCGTTCTACCTCACGCCCAAGTACCTGGCCATGATGGCCGGCGCCAACGAGTGGGGCAAGGATCCGCAGACCCAGTTCCAGCTGGCCGTCACCAGCCTCGGCGTCCTCTGCGGCGTGGCGCTGCTGGCGTACTGGGCGGTGGCCTACAGCCCGTCGCGCCGCAAGCCTGGCTTTCTTCAAGAAAGTTAGCTAGGTTGCCTGTATGGCACTCCGATCAGACTGGTCCGCCCGCACCTGCAGCATGGCGCGCGGCCTCGACATCCTGGGCGACCCCTGGAGCATGCTGGTGCTCCGCGAGGTCTTTTTCGGCAACGGGCGCTTCGACGCCATGAAGTCCCGGCTGGCGGTGGCTGATTCCGTACTCACCAAGCGACTGGCGGGGCTGGTGGAGTCCGGGCTGCTGAGCAAAAGGACGTACGACGGCGGCGGCCGCACCCGCCAGGAATACGTGCTGACCCCCAAAGGCGAGGACGCTCTCCCGGTCCTGAACGCCGTGGTGTTGTGGGCGGAAAAGCATCTCCCCGCACCCTCCGAGCAGGCCCACATGTACGTGATCCACTCCGGCTGCGGCCAGCGGACCACTTCAGCGGACACGTGCACCGGATGCGGCGAGCGGCTCACGGCCGCCAACACCAGCTGGCACAGCCTCACCCGCTCAGAGGCCCCCATGCAACTGGCAACAGCCGCATGAGCGCCACCGAAACCTCCCGCGGCCGTCGGCTGCACCCCGCCTGGATCGTGGCCGCCGTCGCGTTCCTGGCTCTCGTCGGTGCCGCCGGGTTCCGGGCCGCCCCGGGCGTGCTGATGGTGCCCCTGCAGCAGGAGTTCGGCTGGTCCACCACGGTCCTCTCGGCTGCCGTCAGCATCAACCTGGTTCTCTTTGGCCTGACCGCTCCGTTTGCCGCCGCCCTGATGGAACGGTTCGGGATCCGCGCCGTGACGGCCACCGCGCTGGTGCTGATCGGGGCCGGCAGTGCACTCACGGTGCTGGTCAACCAGTCCTGGCAGATCCTGCTCACGTGGGGGCTGCTCATCGGCCTCGGCACAGGCTCGATGGCGCTGGTCTTCGCCGCCACCATCGCCAACACCTGGTTCGCCAAGAGCCGCGGCCTGGTGATCGGCATCCTCACCGCCGGAAGCGCGGCCGGCCAGCTGGTCTTCCTGCCATTTATTGCCATGCTGGCCCAGGATCCGGGCTGGCGGCAGGCGTCACTGCTGATCGCAGCCGGTGCCCTCGCCGTGGTTCCGCTGGTGCTGAAGTTCCTCAAAAACTCCCCGGCCGACGTCGGCGTGCTGCCTTACGGTGAAACGGCGCCTGAGGAGGGATCGGCTGCGCCGTCCGCGGCTGAGCCCGAGAGCGGGCGGAGCAGCAACGCCGCGGTCCGGGCGCTCCAGGTGCTCAAGCGGGCCAGCAAAGTTCGGACGTTCTGGGCGCTCGTGGCGGGGTTCGCGATCTGCGGCGCCACCACCAACGGCCTGATCGGCACCCACTTCATCCCGTCCGCCCATGACCACGGCATGGCCGAAACCACGGCCGCGGGACTGCTCGCCGTCGTCGGGATCTTCGACATCGTGGGCACCATCGCGTCCGGATGGCTGACCGACCGCTTCAACCCCCGGATCCTGCTGGCTGTCTATTACCAGTTCCGCGGCATCGGCCTGCTGGTGCTGCCGCTGCTTCTGAGCGCCACCGTCCAGCCCAGCATGATCGTCTTTGTGGTGATTTATGGCCTGGACTGGGTGGCCACGGTGCCGCCCACGGCGGCCATCTGCCGCAAGACGTTCGGCGCGGACGGCAGCGTGGTGTTCGGTTGGGTCTTCGCCGCGCACCAGCTGGGCGCGGCGGCCGCCGCCCTGGGCGCCGGAGCCATCCGCGACGCCACCGGCCAGTACACCTACGCCTGGTTCGGGGCCGCAGCGATGTGCACCATCGCCGCCGTCATCAGCGCCACCATCCGCAAGGACGCGGCCGCCCGGGAGCCCCAGCCGGTGGCCGCCGCCTAAACCTGCCGGTCACGTGCCGGGAATCCTCCGCATGCATATGTAGTATGTAGCTACGGCCAGCCACCGTTCCAATGATGCAACCTACGGACCCGGCCTGCCTGCAGCTAGCGACCTTGGGGGACAACGGATGGTACAGCCTGACCTGGATTCAGCGGACGTCGATACAGCTGGAGCTCCGAATACTTCCGGGCTACGACTTCGGGGACCGGCGCTGTGGAGGACTTTGGCCTTGTGGCTGCCCGCCGTCGTGGTCGCCGTACCGGTCTGGTTCCTGCTGGCCGGGTGGAACAAGCAGGGCCTGGACTTCAGCGTGTACTGGCACGGCGGCAAGATCCTGAACGACGCCGGCTGGGCAGTCTCCGAGCTGTACGGTCCGACCGTTGAATGGGCCGGCGGTCCCGGCCTGCCGTTCACGTATCCGCCGTTCGCCGCCCTGGTGTTCAGCGTGCTTGCCCGGCTCCCCGAGCCGCTCGCCCTTCAGGCCTTCAACGCCGCCGGCGTGGCGGTGGCCGCCTGGCTCTCACTCCTTGCCGTACGGTACTGGAACGCCAAGGCGGACTGGCGCCGGACCTTCGACACGCCCCGCAGCCGGTGGATCGCCGCCGCTGTCCTCCTGGCGATGCTGAGCCTTGGCCCGTGGCGGGAGACGCTGGCTTTTGGCCAGGTCAACATCCTCCTGATGGGCCTCATGGCCGCGGACCTGCTGTCCCGGAACCACCGCTGGAACCGGAGCATGCCCGGGAGCGGCTTCCTGGTAGGTGTGGCCGCCGGCATCAAGCTGACGCCGCTGGTGTTCGGGCTGTACTACCTGGTCCGGAAGGACTGGCGCGGCCTGGCCAACATGGGCGCCGGCTTCGCAGCCACGGTCCTGCTCGGCTGGCTCCTCCGCCCCGCAGAGTCCCTGCAGTTCTGGCTGGAAATCCTGCCGGACACCTCACGGATCGGCGGCGCAGGCTACGTGGACAACCTGTCCATCAAGGGCGCGCTCCTGCACTTCGGCGTCCCGGCGGCCGCCGTCACGGTTCCCTGGATTCTGCTGAGCCTGCTGGTCGTGGCACTGGCGGCCGCCGTCATCAAGCTCGCCACCGACCAGGGCGCCCGGGTGGTGGCCATGTCCGCGACAGCCCTGGCCATGCTCCTGATCAGCCCCGTCTCGTGGTCCCACCACTGGGTCTGGGCCGCGGCGGTCCTCCCCGCCTTCGCCTGGACGCTGCGGGAAACCCCGGAACGCTACAAGCGGCTGCGCGCGGGGATGAGGGCCGTGCTGCTGCTTTCGGTCCTGGTGTTCTTCTTCTCCCCGAAATCCATCGGAATGGCCTTCGACGCCGAAAACCTGGACGTCCAGACGCCCGGTCTGTGGATCATGGCCTCCAGCGCCGGAGTCTTCTGCGCCGCCGCTGTCCTGCTGTGCTGGCTGGCGGTCCTCCGCCGGGGCGCCCTGGCCCCTGCCGAACCGTTGGATACAGTACAGGCTGCGGCTTTGGTCGAAGCGGCCGCCGGAACAGTGCGCCGCTAGGCTGACCTGATGGAATCCCATCCCGTTGAATCCACCCCGCGGAAGGCAGCCCTGGTCACCGGGGCAGGCAGGCTTGCCAGCATCGGCGCCGGCATCGCGCGGCAGCTCGCGGCCGATGGCTGGGACCTGGTCCTGAGCTACTGGCACGATTACGACAGCAGGATGCCGTGGGGGAGCCAGCCCGACGACGTCGTACGCCTCACCGCCGAGCTGGAAGCGATCGGCGCGCGCGTCCATACCGTGCCGGCCGACCTGCAGGACCCCGCCGCCCCGGACCGGCTCATGGCTGAAGCCAACCAGCTGGCCGGACCGCTGGCCGCCATGGTGCTGAGCCACGCCGAGTCGGTGGATTCCGGCGTCCTGGACACCACCGTGGAGGCGTTCGAGCGGCACTTCGCCGTGAACACGCGGGCCAGCTGGCAGCTGATAGCCGCGTTCGCCAGGCAGGCCACGGACGACGGCGGCGCTATCGTGGCGCTGACCAGCGACCACACCGCCTTCAACCTGCCCTATGGTGCCTCCAAGGGTGCCCTGGACCGGATCGTCATCGCCGCGGCCCGGGAGCTCGGGCCGCTGGGCATCTCCGCGAACGTGCTGAACCCCGGCCCGGTCGACACCGGCTGGATGGACGGGGAGGTGCGGGAGGAGCTCACCCGCCGCCAGCCGGGCGGACGCCTGGGTACCCCGGCCGACGTCGCCGGCACGGTGGCCTTCCTGGTCTCCCCGGCAGGCCGCTGGGTCTCGGGCCAGCTGATCAAGTCCGACGGCGGCTTCTCGGCTTAGGTGCCCTGCCGGAGTTTCTTGCCGCGCCCCTCCCAACTAGGTAGCAGCACATGTCGGTATGAAGGCTCAAAACGACATCTGCTGCTACTGAGTTGGGTCGGGAGGGAGTTTAGCGGAACGCGCCGAGGCCCGTGATGTGTTGACCAAGGACGAGCATGTGGACCTCGTCGGTTCCCTCGTACGTGCGGACCGACTCCAGGTTCGCGGCGTGCCGCAGCGGTGAATAGTCCAGCGTGATGCCGTTGCCGCCCAGGATGGAGCGGGCTTCGCGGGCGATCTTGATGGCCTCCCGGACGTTGTTGAGCTTGCCCAGCGAGATCTGCTCCGGCTTCAGCGCGCCGGCGTCCTTCAGCCGCCCCAGGTGAAGGGCCAGCATGGTGCCCTTCTGGATCTCCAGCAGCATGTTGACCAGCTTCTCCTGCGTCAACTGGTACGCCGCCAGCGGCTTGCCGAACTGGAGCCGCCCCTGCGAATAGGCCAGGGCTGCCTGGTACGAATCACGGGCCGCCCCCATGGCGCCCCAGGCGATGCCGTACCGCGCCTCGTTCAGGCAGGTGAAGGGTCCGCGCAGGCCGCGGGCAGCCGGCAGCAGGGCCTCCGGTCCCAGCCGGACGCCGTCGAACACCACATCGCACTGGATGGAGGCGCGCATGGACAGCTTCTGCGCGATGGGCGTGGCGGTGACGCCCGGGGTTCCGGCCGGCACCAGGAAACCGTGGACGCCGTCGTCGGTCATGGCCCAGACCACCATCACGCCGGCCACGGACGCCAGCCCGATCCACCGCTTCGCGCCGTCCAGCACCCAGCCTGCCCCGTCCCCGGTGCCGTCGCGGCGTGCGAAGGTGGTCATCGACGACGGGTCCGAACCGGCGGTGGGTTCGGTCAGGGCGAAGCAGCCAATTACCTCGCCGGCAGCCATCCGGGGGAGCCACTCCTGTTTCTGGTCCTCCGAACCCCACTGGTGGATCGCCGTCATGGCCAGGGATCCCTGCACCGAGACGAAGGTGCGGATCCCGGAGTCGCCGGCCTCCAGTTCCATCGCCGCGAGGCCGTATTCGACGGCGGAGCGGCCGGGGCAGCCGTAGCCCTCCAGGTGCATCCCGAGGACGCCCAGCTCGCCGAGCTCCGGAGCCAGCTCCAGCGGAAAGACGGCGTCCTCATACCAGCGCGCGATGTCCGGCTTGATCCGCTGGTCGGTGAAGTCGCGGATCTTCTGGCGGAGGGACAGCTCCTCCACGCTCAGGAGGGAATCGAGGGCGAGGACGTCGGAAGGATCCGGCGCGGCGGGCACTTCGGCGGGAAATTCGGCGGTGACTTCATCGGCGTCGCTCATTCGGAAATCCCCTAAGCCGGCGTCGAGGTGGTGGCAGCGGCCGCGGGCCTGCCGGTAAAGTATCCGCGCGTCGACGGCAGGAAGCGGCAGACTACAGCCAGGACAACGCCGAGCGCCAGGAGCACCACGCCGCTGACAAAGGCGCCGCCGACGCCCAGGATCTGCGTGTCACCGTACGCGGGGTCCCACATCTGGACGGCGGAGATGAAGAAGGCCGCGGTCAGCATCAGTGCCCCCAGCAGGGGAAGGATGCCCCGGAACCAGAGGTTGCGGGCAGATTCCCGGAGCGTGCCGCGGAAGTACCAGACGCACGCGAAGCCGGTCAGCGCATAGTAGAAGGCGATGAACAGGCTGATGGAACTGATGGAATCGGCAAGCAGGTTTTCGCTGAGGAAGCTCATGGCCACGTAGTACACCACGGCGGCAGCGCCCATCACCTGGGTGGAGAATCCCGGGGTCTGGTTGCGCGGGTGCACTTCGCCGAACTTCGGCGGCAGCGCACCGTGCACCCCCATCGACAGGGTGCCGCGGGCCGTGGGCAGGATGGTGGTCTGCGTGGACGACAGGACCGAGGCCAGCACGGCCACCACAATGAGCCAGCCCCACGGACCCAGGACCACGTCCTTCATGGCCAGGAACACGTCGGCCTGGTTCGCTTCGTTGCCCAGGCCGATGCCCTCGGTACCGACCGTGGCGTACATCATCACCAGCAGCGCCACCGAGACGTAGATCGCCACCAGGACAAACGCCGAAATGACGGCGCCGCGGCCGGGGGTGGTGGCCGGGTTTTCGGTTTCCTCGTTCACGGCCAGGCAGGTGTCCCAGCCCCAGTAGATGAACAGGGCAAGGAGCGCCCCGTGCACTACGGCGCCCGGATCCGCGAAGGCCCCGGCCGGGTTGAACCACTCGATGTCAAAGGCCTGGCCCTCCGGCGCACCGCCCGCAATCCGGACGATGATGGCCAAGGCGAAGATGCCCAGCGAGACATACTGCACGTAGGTCAGGACCCGCTGGACGTGCTCGCCCAGCCGGATGCCCCGGTAATTCACCAGGGTCATAAACACGATGAACAGCACTCCGGTGCCCGTGACCAGAAGGCTGTTTTCCGCCAGCGAACCGTCACCCACCAGCAACCACAGGTACTGCCCGGCCACCTGGGCCAGGTTGGCGAGGACCACGATGCCCGCCAGGGCCACGCCCCAGCCGCCCAGCCAGCCGGCCCACGGACCGAAGGCCCGGCGGGACCACGTGAACGTGGTGCCGCAGTCCGGCATGGCGCTGTTCAGTTCCCGGAACGCGTAGGCGATAAACAGGACGGGGATAAAGCCCAGGAGCAGGATCAGCGGAGTGTAGTTTCCGTTGACGGCCACGATCAGGCCCAGCGTGGCGGCCAGCGAATACACCGGCGCCGTGGAGGCCAGGCCCAGCATGACCGAGTCGCCGAGGTCCAGGATCCCGGCCCGGAGGCCTTTGGCAGGGACGGCACCCCCGGACGGTCCGCCGGAGCCGGCGCCCGCCGTCGTCGTCTCCGCGCTCATGCGGCCACCGGGCTCGGGGATGTCAGGGGGCTCATAGGGCGATTCCTGCCTTGTTGGAGTGGGCCTGCGCTGAGAGCGGCGCCGGGGCGTCAATGGTGTTGGGCACAAAACGGCAGAAGTAGTCGGTGATGGGGCCGTCCGATTCCCGGATCCCGCATCCCACGGATTCGCCGTCCACCACCCAGAGGCCCAGGACCGGGTGGTTGCCGTCGAAGTCCGGCAGCGGATGGAACTGCTGGTAGCACCAGCCCTCACGGCCGTACCCGCCCGGCTGCTCCAGGCTGATGCCCGGGGCATGGATCCTGATGTTGTCGCCTTCGCGCCCGTGCAGCGGTTTGGCCACCCATTCCTTCAGTGGTCCCGGCTCGTTCAGATAAGCCGGCAGCAGGTTGGGGTGGTCCGGGTAGAGGTGCCAGAGGGCGGCGAGAAGGGCCTTGTTGGAGAGCAGCATCTTCCATGCCGGCTCCACCCAGCGCGGATTGTGCGCCCGCTGCAGCAGCCGGTGCCCGAACGGCTCCTTCATCATCAGTTCCCAGGGGTACAGCTTGAACATGGTGCTGATCATGAAGTTGTCCAGGTCCACAAAGCGGTTGAGGTTGGGGTCCCAGCCGATGTCGGACATGTTGATGCCAATGGTGGTCCAGCCGGCCTGGCTGGCCACGTCCCGCATGTAGGCGGCCGTCATCCAGTCCTCGCCGGACTCCTCCGCCTCGGAGTGGGCGATGTGCAGGGTGCTCATCCCGGTGCGGTACTGCATCTTTTTCCATTGCCGGATCAGGGCCTCATGGATCCCGTTCCATTGGTCCTTCTCCGGGAACACGTCCTGCAGCCAGAACCACTGCGCGACGGCGGCCTCGATCAGGCCCGTGGGGGTGTCGGCGTTGTACTCGAGCATCTTGGCCGGTCCGCCCTGGCCGTCATAGATGAAGTCGAAGCGCCCGTAGACATCCATGTCGCCGGCCTGCAGGGACTCCGCGGCGAGCTCCAGGGCCTGCGGGCCGATGCCGATGTTCCCCATGGCGCCGGTCGCCAGGAACTTCGCCGCCTCCAGGCACATCTTGTGCATGTCCTCGGCCGTGACCTCCAGGGTTTCCACCTCGTCCATGGTGAATTCGTAGTAGGCCGCTTCGTGCCAGTACTCGATTTTCCGGCCGTCGGGCATGGTGGTGGTGGAGAAGACCAGGCCCTGCTCTTCGATCTTCTGCTTCCAGCCGGGCCTGGGCTCCGATAACAACCGCTGCACGCCTAGCCCCCCGTGCTTCCGCCCTTGGAGCTGCTGCCAAAGCCGCCCCTGCTGACGGTTCCGCCCTTGGTGCTGTACCCCGTGGATGCCTTGGCGCCGCTGGGGATGGTGCTGGTGTAGCTCGGGTAAGCGGAGCGGTTCTGGCCCACCGCGGGCACGCTGGCTCCGCGGGAGTAGAAGTACCAGGCATACAGCGCGCCGCTGCGTCCGGCGGAGCTGTTGCACTGCGTGTCCTCCACGCGCTCGCCGGTTTCGTCGTTGAAACACACCTGGGCGTAATCCGCCTCGTCCTGGTTGCTGGCCACGACGGCGGTGATCGTGCCGGCCAGGAGCGCTGTCACCCCGAGTCCCACCACGACGGTCCGGCGCTGGGAGCGCTTCTTGCGGGCCGCGGCCTCATGCATCTGGCGCTCGCGGTCCTTGGCGAACGGGTCCACCACGGTGGGCGGCGTGTTAAGGAGTTCCGGGTGCAGTTCCGGTTTGGGGACCTGCCACGGCGGGGGTTTTGGCGCGTCCGACGGCGTCGCGGGGCTTGCGCTGTCTTCGGCACCTGTGGTGGGCGGGGCTTCGTCGTGCGCGCCTTCGCCGGGCCGGTCCTTCTGCGGATCGTGCTCTGGATCCCTGTTCGGGTCCACGGCGTCCCCCCTCGGTAGTCCATGTTGAATGTGGGCGCACCTGCGCGCCGAAATCTCGAATCCTGAATTCAGCGTAGTCTCTGCCCGGTCCGGCTGCGAGCACGAAACGGGAGAGAACTGCCCATCGCCGGTTCCAGCGCTGGCTGTAACGCCGGGAACCTACACTGGAGCCATGGAAACCGCATCAGTGCTAGCCGTCTGCCGCGTCCACCAGCTCCTTCCCGACGAAGGCAGCGTGGGCGTCACCGCCATCGACAAGCGGCCGGTGGAAGGACCCGTCAAGGTCCACAAGCTCGGCATCCACGGTGACGTCCAGGCGAGCCGGATCCACCATGGCGGTGAAGACCAGGCCATCTACGCCTACTCCCAGGCCGACGCCGACTACTGGGCGGGGGAGCTTCAGCGGGATCTTCCGGCCGGGATCTTCGGCGAGAACCTGCGGGTTGCCGGCATCGAAACCACCGGGGCAATCATCGGCGAACGCTGGAAGATCGGGCTGGACGTCGAAGTGGAAGTCACCTCGCCCCGCGTCCCGTGCGCGGCCTTCCAGCGCCGGATGGGGGAACCCCAATGGGTCAAGCGCTTCACGGAGGCGGGCCGGGTGGGGACCTACCTGCGGGTGATCCGGACCGGAACCATCCGGGCCGGCGACCATATCCACCGCCTCTACGTGCCCAAGCACGGAATCACTATCGGCCGGTGGTTCAGCGAGCCGGACCTCGAGATCATGGAGGCGCTGCGGGATGCCGATGCCGACGGCGAGATCCGGCTCCAGCCCGAATACCACGACAAGTTCGAGGTACTGCAGCGGCGGCTGGGGCAGTAGCCGGGCCTCCTTGGGCGGCCGGAACTGGAGGCCATGTGCGCAAGCTCACCGCCGCCGTCGGCCGTTAATTTAGTGCTGGGCCGATCTGTGCCTTACACTTGAAACATCCCCCACTCCGGAAATCCCTTATTCCTGCCCAATTTTTGAGGCAGGACTGGCAAGTGTTGGGGCCCGCAAATGTGAAGCGGGCATTTTCATAGGGAGAGCCGGCTAAAGAAAACGCTGTACAGACTGCTGGGATAGCAGCCAAGAGATGCAGCGGGAAGTCCTGCCACGGGATTGCGAAAGCGCCGGACTTCTACGTGACCGGCCGGTCAATGTTTGCCCGGCATCCACGGCACATGTACTGCGGCTCCGCTCACCTCGGGTAGTGCCGCCTGGCCCCCTATGGATGAGGAAATTTCCCTATGCCCGAAAATCAGAACGACGCCACCGCTGAAGCCGTGACCGCCGAAACCGCCACCATCGAGTTCACTGAGGCCGCTGTTCCCGCAGCCGAGCCCGCCGAGACTCCCGCTCCCGAAGCTGCTGCCGCCGTCGAGCCGGCTGCTGAGCCCGCCACCGAGACCGCAGCGCCTGCCGCAGTCCAGGCCGAGGAAACGCCTGCCGCTCCCGCAGCCAAGGCTGAGGAAGAGGAAGAAGAAGGCATCAAGTTCGCCGACCTCGGCATCGACGGCCGCGTCCTGGCCGCCCTGCAGGATGTCGGCTACGAGAAGCCTTCCCCCATCCAGGCAGCAACCATCCCGCTGCTGCTTGAAGGCCGCGACGTGGTGGGCCTCGCCCAGACCGGCACCGGTAAGACTGCAGCATTCGCAGTACCGGCACTGTCCCGCCTGGCCGAGCTCCACGACCTCAACGGCCCGTCCCGCAAGACCCAGGCCCTGGTCCTGGCACCGACCCGCGAGCTCGCGCTCCAGGTTGCCGAGGCCTTCACCTCGTACGCCAAGCACATCGATGACTTCACGGTCCTCCCCGTCTACGGCGGCTCCGCCTACGGCCCCCAGCTCGCCGGCCTGCGCCGCGGTGCCCAGGTTGTTGTCGGTACCCCCGGCCGTGTGATCGACCACATCTCCAAGGGTTCCCTGGACCTGTCCGAACTCCAGTACCTGGTGCTGGACGAGGCCGACGAAATGCTGCGCATGGGCTTCGCCGAAGACGTGGAGCAGATCTTCCAGCAGACCCCCTCTGACCGCCAGGTGGCACTGTTCTCCGCCACCATGCCGAGCCAGATCCGCCGGATGTCCAAGCAGTACCTGAACAACCCGGCCGAAATCTCGGTGAAGTCCAAGACCACCACCGGCGCCAACACCCGCCAGCGGTACCTGCAGGTCATGGGCCCGCACAAGCTCGACGCCCTGACCCGCATCCTCGAGGTTGAAGAGTTCGACGGCGTCATCGCCTTCGTGCGCACCAAGATGGCTACCGAGGACCTGGCTGACAAGCTGAAGGCGCGGGGCTTCCAGGCTGCCGCCATCAACGGCGACATCCCGCAGCAGCAGCGCGAACGCACTGTCGACGCGCTGAAGGAAGGCCGCATCGACATCCTCGTGGCCACCGACGTCGCGGCCCGTGGCCTTGACGTGGAGCGCATCAGCCACGTCGTCAACTACGACATCCCGCACGACACCGAGTCCTACGTCCACCGCATCGGCCGCACCGGCCGTGCAGGCCGTTCCGGCGACGCCATCCTGTTCATGACGCCGCGGGAGAAGTACCTGCTGCGTTCCATCGAGAAGGCCACCCGCCAGCCGGTGGAGCAGATGCACCTGCCCACGGCCGAGACCGTGAACACGCTGCGCCTGGGTAAGTTCGCCGAGCGCATCACCGAGACCCTCGAGTCCGAGGACGTTGCCGCATTCCGCGACCTCATCTCCTCCTACGAGGAAGAGCACAACGTTCCCGCCTCGGAGATCGCTGCCGCACTGGCCGTTATGGCCCAGGGCGGACAGCCGCTGCTGGTCAAGGAACTGCCTGCGGCTCCCGAGTTCCAGAAGCGCGAACGCGCCAAGGACGGCTTCGGCTCCCGTGGCCCCACCCGCACGCTCACCGAGGGCAACGCCACGTACCGGATCGCCGTCGGACGCCGCCAGCGCGTTATGCCGGGCTCCATCGTGGGCGCCATCGCCAACGAAGGCGGCATCTCCTCGGCCCAGATCGGCGGCATCGACATCCGCTCGGACCACTCCCTCGTGGAGCTCCCGGCGGACCTGAGCCCCGAGCAGCTGCGCGCCCTGTCCCGCACCCGGATCGGCGGCGAGCTGATCCACCTCGAGCTGGACAACGGCCGCAAGCCTTCCGGCGGCGGCGAGCGCGGCGGCTACCAGGGCAACCGTGGCGGCGGAGACCGTGGCGGTTACTCCGGCGGCGGCGACCGTGGCGGCAACTTCAAGGGCAACGGCGGGTTCAAGAAGGAATTCCGCAAGACCGATGGCGAGCGTTCCTCCGCAGACCGCGGCGGCCGTTCCTACAGCGAGCGTCCCGTTGGTGCCGACAGCGGCGCCACCCGCGGCCAGGCCAGCGACTCCCGCTTCGGCGGCCACGGCGACGGCTCACGCAAGCCCCGCCACGGCAACGAGGGCGGACAGCGCGACTTCAACCGCAAGGGCAAGTGGTAACCGTCAGCTAGCCTGACGCGTTCCACCCGATGGGCCGGCTTTCGAGCCGGCCCATCGGCGTTTAACCCATCAATCCTCCAGGCCGCATGTTCGCTTCGTCACACCCGCCCCGGCAGCGGCCCCTGGTAGGCCCGGATCGGCTCCCCGGAGGCACTTTCAGGCCCGGAATTACGCGCTTTTTCGGGCTCAAGGCCGCGTCCGGGCGCCGATTTGTTGGTGGCGAAATCTTCCGGTAGAGTATTTACTCGTTGCCCCCCTAGCTCAGTGGTAGAGCGCGTTCTTGGTAAGAACGAGGTCACCGGATCGATTCCGGTGGGGGGCTCTGGATGAGGGCCTGTGTCAAGGCGGTTTTGACCGGCTTGGCGCAGGTTTTTCTCATTCGTGGCGGTGTAGCTCAGTTGGTTAGAGCGCACGACTCATAATCGTGAGGTCGGGAGATCGAGCCTCCCCACCGCTACAGGCTAAGCCCCCGGAATCCCCCGAGATTCCGGGGGCTTTTCTGTTTCCCAGCACGACGTAAGGCTGCCGCGGTGCGAAGCCGTGACAAGCGCTCCTTTTCGCCGTAGCTTTGCTGCAGCCGGCGATGGGGCATATTAGTGGACTTCTTCGAAACAATAATGGTGCCGTTCAATTGGCTGGTGTCCGCCATTATGGTGTGGCTCCACGACGTCCTGAGCCGTGCCGGAATGCCTGCGGCAAGCGGCTGGACGTGGACTTTGTCCATCATCGGCCTTGTGCTGATCATCCGTGCCGCCCTGATTCCGGTGTTCCTGCGGCAGGTCAGCGCCCAGCGCCGGATGCGGCTCCTGCAGCCGGACCTGAAGAAGCTGCAGGACAAGTACCAGGGCAAGACTGACCAGCTGTCCCGGCAGGCTATGGCCCAGGAACAGATGGCGCTCTACAAGAAGCACGGGACCAACCCTCTCTCCGCCTGCCTGCCGATGTTGATCCAGGTGCCGTTCTTCTTCGCGCTGTTCCAGGTGCTCTCCGGCATCCCGGCCGCGGCCGGGCAGGGCCGGGGCATCGGAGCGATGAGCCACGACCAGGCGCTGCAGTTCGATGCCTCAAGCATTTTTGGTGCCCCGCTGTCTGCGTCCGTGCTGCACGGCGGTCCCGGCGACCCCGCGGCTGTCGCAGTACTGACTGTCCTGATGATCCTGGCCATGACGGCCTCGCAGGTCATCACGCAACGACGGATTATGGCCAGGAACGTGCCTGACGAATCTCCGGACAATGCCTTCGCGCGCCAGCAGAAGGTGATCCTGTACATCCTGCCGGTCGTCTTTGCCGTGGGCGGGGTCTTCTTTCCGATCGGCGTCCTGATCTACTGGACCACCACCAACCTCTGGACTATGGCACAACAGTTCACCATCAAATGAGGGGTGAGGTCTCGGCGCTCAGGCCTTGGCATAGCGCCGAGAGCCCACCCCTCACCGCAGGGTACGGCGCGGGGCGGCGGCCAGCGACTGTCCATCCGCCGCGGCCCGGGGCAGAATGAGGCGCATGGGCCAGCTCATCTACTCAGGCATCGCATCCTTGGACGGCTACATCGCGGACCGGGACGGCAACTTCGACTGGAGCGCCCCGGACGAGGAGGTCCACGCCTTCATCAACGATCTCGAACGTGGGGTTGGCACCTTTCTGTTGGGGCGGCGCATGTATGAGGTGATGTCGGCCTGGGAATCATGGGATACCACCGACGAGCCGCCCGTGATCCAGGACTTCGCCCGAATCTGGCAGGCGGCAGACAAAGTGGTCTACTCCGCGTCCCTCGAATCCGTGGACACCGCCCGCACCAGGATCGAGCGGACCTTCAACCCCGACGCCGTCCGGGAACTGAAAGCGGCCACAGACGGCACCATCAGCATCGGCGGCCCCACGCTGGCCGCTGCGGCGCTCGACGCCGGGCTTGTCGACGAGTGCCAGCTTTTCCTCAACCCGGTGGCGGTGGGCGGCGGCCTGCGCTTCCTGCCGGACGGGCTGAACCTGCGGCTGGAACTCCTCGAAGAGCGCACCTTCGGAAACGGTGTGGTCTTCCTCCGCTACCGCACCCTCGCCTGACCGCGCGGACTGACGGGAGCGCCTGACGGTGCCGCCTGAAGGCAGCGAATAGGCCGGAGGGGCAGAATGGGGGAATGACCCGCATCGCAATCATCGGCGGCCACGGCAAAGTGGCCCTCCACCTGTCCACCCTGCTCGCGGAAGAGGGGCACAGCGTCACCTCGATCATCCGTAACCCGGACCACGCGGCCGACGTCGCGGCCACGGGGGCAACGCCGTCGGTCCTTGACGTTGAAAATTCGACGACGGCGGCGATCGCCGGGTGCCTCGCAGGCCATGACGCCGTGGTCTGGTCAGCCGGGGCCGGCGGCGGCAATCCCGAGCGGACGTACGCGGTGGACCGCGACGCCGCCATCCGGTCGATGGACGCGGCGGCGGAGGCCGGCGTGGCGCGGTATGTGATGGTGTCCTACCTGGGCGCGGGGCCTGACCACGGCGTCCCGGCCGACCACAGCTTCTTCGCCTACGCGGAGGCCAAAGCGGCCGCGGATGAGTACCTGCGCGGCACCGGGCTGGCCTGGACCATCCTGGGCCCCGGCGCACTGACGGACAAGCCGGGGACCGGGAGGATCGACGTCGACCCCGTACTCGGAGGCGGCCGGGAAACGTCCCGCAGCAACACCGCGAGTGTGGCCGCAGCGGTCCTGGACCTGCCGGAGACGGCGTACCGGACGATCGAATTCCGCGACGGTACGCTGCCCATCGCCGCCGCCCTGGAGCCGCAGCCGTAGCGCAGCAGCCCAGCGCCGGAACAGCAAAGCGCGAACGTACAGTTGAGGCCCCGATAAGCTGAAACGGGGAGCACCACCTCCCGCCGGACGGCAGGGCAGGCCGTCCGACCGGCTCCGCCTGCCGCGCGAACTGGCAGATAATGCCCTCAGAACCGAGTTTTAAGGGCATTATCTGCCAGTTCGCGCGTGGCTTTGGGGCCTCAAGTGTACGGTCGCGCTCTGGGGGTGGAATGGGCGGGGCGTGTCAGGCCGGGGCGGCGAGCTCCAGGTCCAGGGTGTTCTTCTCCACGTAGTCCAGGGCGCACCGTACGGCTCCCACGGTCACGATCGAATCGCCCAGCGGGGACACCGCCACCCGCGGGGGAGTCACGGTGTACTTCGTCAGGCGCTCGGCGATCGGCTCCAGCAGCACACCGGCGGAGTTCGCCACGGCGCCGCCAATGACCACCAGTTCGGGGTTGATGATGGTGGCCACGGCACCGATCACGCGGGCCATCCTGTCGGCAATCCGCTCAAGGATCTTCAGCGCCACTGCATCGCCGGCCGCGGCGGCTGCGAACACCTGTTCAGCCTCTGCGCCTTCGGCATGATCCCGCAGCGACGTCCTGGCTTTGCCCGCGAGGGCATCGGCTGCCCAGCCGCGCGCCAGCGCCGCAATGCCGAAGGTGTCGCCCACTCCCTCCAGCATGTCCAGGAAGGCCAGCTCGCCGGCGCCTCCGCCGCGGCCGTGCAGCAGCCGCCCGCCGTCGATCACTCCGGAGCCGAGGCGCTCACTGGCGAGGATGACCACAACGTCGTCGACGCCGGCAGCAGCTCCCCGCCAGCGGTCACCCAGGGCGGCCAGGTTTGCGTCGTTTTCCAGCAGTACCGTCCAGCCCCGCCGGTCGCGCAGGGCAGACTTCAGGCCGACGTCGAACAGGCCCCAGAAGTGCTGGGTCACCAGCACGTCGCCGTTGCGGTCCACCGGGGCCGCGATCCCGGCGCAGACGGCAAGGACAGACTCGGGGGTGGCCCCAACGCTGTGAAGGGCCAGCATGGAGGCGCGGTCGATGACCGATATGCGTTCCTCGGCGGAAATTTCGGCGTCGGCGAAGGGCTGGCTGGACCTGCCGAGTGCCTTTCCGCGGAGGTCGGACACCACCACGGTGGCCTTGGAGATGCCGATGTCCATGCCCAGGACGTAGCCGGCGCGTTCGTTGAGCTCGAACCGGCGTGCCGGCCTGCCCTTCTGGTAGCCGCCGAACGCCCGCTGGTTCTCCAGCTCCCGGATCCAGCCCCGCTCCATGAGGTCCTCGCACACCGAAATGGCCGTGGCACGGGTGAGCCCGGTGGCCTCCATGACCTCCGTGACCGTCACCGCGTCCGAGGCGCGCATGAAGTCCAGGACGGCTCCGGCGCTCACGCGCCGCAGCAGCTGGGGAGTTGCCGAGGAAACTTCCGACATGGTGTTGACCTCTCTGTGCTTTAGACCACATAATACTTGAGGAACTAAATTTAGATTCCAAATAAACACTTAGAGCATGGTGGGCCGGACGGCCGCCGACCACTGGCTTTACTACCAGCCCTTTGCAAAGGAGCAACTGTGAACTGCATCCCGAAGCACTGCCCGCCCCAGTCCCAGCCCCGTCGGCGCCAGTTCCGTCCGTCAGCCACCGCCCAGTGAACGCCGCTGTCCCCGCATCACTGCTCAGCAGGCGTTCCCTGCTCCGGGCCGCCGGCCTGGCCGGCGCGGCCGCCATCCTGCCCCTGACCGGCTGCGGCGCCAGCGCCAGCGCCAGCAAGCAGGATGGCGTCACCACCCTGCGTTTTATGCAGAACAAGCCCGAAGTAGTGGACTACTTCAACCAGGTGATCAAGGACTTCGAAGCGCTGAACCCGGACATCAAGGTCATCCAGGACTTCAATGAAGGCAACTTTGTTCCCGGCCTGGTGCGGAACGATCCGCCCGACGTCGTGACCCGAGGCTTCGCCCAGGCCACTGCCGACTTCGTGAAGAAGGGCATCTTCGCCGACCTCGCCGACCTCCCGGCAGCCTCCACCATTAACCCGGAGATGCAGCAGCTCATCAGCTCCTGGGGCCAGTACAACGGCAGCGAGACCAGCGCCCTGCCGTTCTCGGTGGCTGCGGCCGGAGTCGTCTACAACCGGGACATCTTTGACGCCAGCGGCGTGGCCGTCCCCACCACCTGGGACGAATTCGTGGCCGCCTGCGAGACCTTCAAAGCGGCCGGAATCGCGCCGATTTACGGGACCTACAAGGACCCCTGGACCCTTGCGCAGGGCATGTTCGACTACGTCGCCGGCGGTTCGCTGGACGTCGCCGAATTCTTCACGAACCTCACGGCCGCGGGTGCCGACATCAGCACCGCCGCCCCCGAATCATTCACCAACAACTTCGGACCGGCCCTGCCCAAGATGCTGCAGCTGGCGTCCTACGCGCAGAACGGCGCAGCCAGCAAGAACTACGCTGACGGCAATGCGGCGTTCGCCAAGGGCCAGGCCGCCATGTACCTGCAGGGCCCGTGGGCGCTGTCCCAGCTTGTGGCCGCCAATCCGGCGATCCGGCTGGGCACCTTCCCGCTGCCCGTCACCAACAACCCAGACGAGACCAAGGCCCGGGTCAACGTGGACATGGCGCTCTCCATCACACGGCACACCCCGAACATGGCCGCGGCGCAGCGGTTCGTCAGCTACCTGCTGGAGCCGGCCGTGGTGAACACCTACAACGAAAAGAACGCCGCCTTCTCACCGCTGAAGGACGCCCCAGCCGTGACCAACCCGCAGATCAGCGGACTCAACGACTCCATCACGGAAGCCCGCTACTTCCAGGGCGCCGTCACGTACTTCCCGCCCTCAGTTCCGGTGAACAACTACATCCAGTCCTTTGTGTACGGCAAGAACGGCGACCAGTTCCTGTCCGCTCTCGACGACGAATGGCGCCGCGTCGCCGAACGGACAGCGGTCTGATGCCCACCCCGATTCCAGGAGCCCCCATGACCACAACTTCCCTGGCGGCCGAGGCAGCCCCGTCCACGCGCACCGACTTTGCCGAAACGCCGCCGGTCCGGTCCAAGGGCCGGATCGATCCCACGTACTACTGGATGGTGGTGCCGGTCCTGGCACTCTTCGCCTTCTTCATCACCCTGCCGGCACTCGTGGGTGTGTTCTTCAGCCTGACCAACTACGCCGGCTACGGCGACTGGAAGTTCATCGGCCTGTCCAACTACGTCAACATCTTCAAGGATCCGGCGGTCCTGCAGTCGTACATCTTCACGTTCGTCTTTGCCCTGACCACCACCGTGGTGGTCAACGTCGTGGCACTGGCCATCGCGCTTGGCCTGAACGCCAAGATCAAGTGGCGCACCGGCATCCGCACCGTCTTCTTCATCCCCATGGTGCTGTCCGCCCTGATCGTGTCCTTCGTGTTCAACTACCTGTTCTCGAACACGCTTCCGGTCCTGGCTGAGCGGTTCGGCGTCACCCCGTTGGCCACCAGCATCCTGGCCAACGAAAACCTCGCCTGGCTGGCGATCGTGCTGGTCACTGTGTGGCAGGCCGCGCCCGGTGCCACCATCATTTACCTCGCGGGGCTGCAGAGCGTGCCGGCCGAAGTTTACGAAGCCGCGGACCTGGACGGGGCCGGCAGCTTCCGCCAGTTCCTCAGCCTCACGTTGCCCCTCATCCTCGGCTACCTGGTGATCAACGTGATCCTCGGCTTCAAGGGATTCCTGGGGACGTACGAGATCATCGTGGGCCTCACCGGCGGCGGACCCGGCATGGCGACGCAGTCAGTGGCCATGCGCATCTTCTCCGGCTTCACGGGCGGCGACTACTCCTACCAGATGGCCAACGCGGTCATCTACTTCCTGATCACCTTGCTGATCTCCGTCATCCAGCTGCGCCTCATCCAGCGCCGGGGGGTATCTCTCTAATGACTTCACCAACTCTCACCCGCTCCGCGCTCGCCGCGACGAAGGCAACAGTCCGCAGGAACCGCAGGTCCAGCCGCGAAGGCTTCAAGGTCAACTGGTGGCTCACCGCCCTCATGCTGGCGGCCTCGCTGACAGTCCTGCTGCCGCTGTACTTCACCGTGGCCATGGCACTGAAGTCCCCGGACCAGATCGGCACCGGTACCGGTCTTGCCTGGCCCACCCCGATGAACTGGGAAAACTTCGCCGCAGCGTACGTGGCAACCAACTTCCCGCGCGCCTTTATGTCCACGGCCTTCGTCACCGTTCTCAGCGTGCTCGGCTCACTGGCCTGCAGCTCGCTGGTGGCGTACGCGATCGCACGGAACTGGAACCACCGGTTCTTCCGCGGGTCCTTCGTGTACCTGCTCTCGGCCATGTTCATCCCGTTTCCGGTCATCATCCTGCCCCTGATCAAGCAGACTGCACTGCTTGGGCTGGACAACCCGGCCGGCGTCGTCTTCCTGCACGTGCTGGGCGGCATCTCGTTCAACGCGCTGCTCTACATCGCCTTCGTCCGGTCCATCCCGGTGGAGCTGGAGGAATCGGCCCGGATGGACGGGGCCACCACGTGGCAGGTATTCCGCAAGATCATCTTCCCGCTGCTGGCCCCGATGAACGCGACGGTGGGCATCTTCGCCTTCCTGGGTTCGTGGAACGACTTCCTACTGCCGCAGATGATGATCGCCGACCCTGCACTGCAGACCCTCCCCGTGGTGCAGATGCTGTTCCAGGGCGAATTCAACACCAACTACAGCCTCGCGTTCGCGTCCTACCTGATGGCCATGGCACCCACCCTGGTGGTTTACATCCTGGCCCAACGTTGGGTACTGTCCGGAGTCATG
This sequence comes from Arthrobacter sp. HS15c, assembly GCF_040812005.1. Lineage (NCBI taxonomy): Bacteria > Bacillati > Actinomycetota > Actinomycetes > Micrococcales > Micrococcaceae > Arthrobacter > Arthrobacter sp. HS15c. The sequence goes on along the minus strand of NZ_JBFOHM010000001.1, from coordinate 610,479 downwards.
CGCGGGGCAGTTAAATAGCCATCACAATCCACCCAGCAACAACAACCCAACAAAAAGAAAAGGATCATCCTTTGTCCACCACTGCCACTCTGGCAACCCTGTCCGATTCTGACCGCCTGGCCGATCCCAACTGGTGGCGCCAGGCCGCGGTGTACCAGATCTACCCGCGCAGCTTCTCCGATTCCAACGGCGACGGCCTGGGTGACATCAAGGGCATCACGGCCAAGGTCCCGTACCTGAAGGAACTGGGGATCGACGCCGTGTGGCTCAGCCCGTTCTACCCGTCGGCCCTGGCCGACGGCGGCTACGACGTGGACGACTACCGCGATGTGGACCCCAAGCTGGGCACCCTGGCGGACTTCGACGAGATGGCCAAGGCCCTGCACGCCGCGGGCATCAAGCTGATCGCCGACATCGTCCCCAACCACTCCTCGAACCGGCACGAATGGTTCAAGGAAGCACTCGCCTCGCCGAAGGGCTCGGCCGCGCGCGACCGCTACATCTTCCGTGACGGCAAGGGTCCCAACGGCGAGTTCCCGCCGTCGGACTGGGACTCCGTGTTCGGCGGACCGGCCTGGGAACGCATCACGGAACCGGACGGAACCCCCGGCCAGTGGTACATGCACATCTTCGCCAAGGAGCAGCCGGACCTGAACTGGTCCAGCCGCGAGGTCCGCGATGACTTCCTCAAGACCCTGCGCTTCTGGTCCGACCGCGGCGTGGACGGCTTCCGCGTGGACGTGGCGCACGCCCTCACCAAGGACCTCACCGAACCGCTGCTCTCCAAGCTGGAGCTGAGCGCGGCCAACACCGGCACGGACGGGTTCGACGACGGCTCGCACCCCTTCTGGGACCGCGACGACGTGCACGACATCTACGTCGAATGGCGCGAGGTGTTCAACGAATACAACCCGCCGCGCACCGCCGTCGCCGAGGCCTGGGTGCACGCCACCCGCCGCGCCCGCTACGCCAGCCCCGAGGGCCTGGGCCAGGCCTTCAACTTCGACCTGCTCCAGGCCGACTTCAGCGCCGATGATTTCCGCGAAATCATCACCCACAACCTGGCCGAAGCCGCGGCCACCGGTGCGTCCTCCACCTGGGTGTTCTCCAACCACGACGTCGTCCGGCACGCCACGCGCTACGGCCTGCCGAAGACGTCCGAGGGCAAGAAGCACGCCAAGGGCCAGGACGGCAAGGACTGGCTGCTGGCCGGCGGGCCCAAGGAGGAACTGGATGTGGAACTCGGCGAGCGCCGCGCCCGCGCCGCCACCCTGCTGATGCTCGCTGTCCCCGGGTCCGCATACCTCTACCAGGGCGAGGAACTGGGCCTGCAGGAAGTGGCGGAGATTCCCGACGCCGAACGCCAGGATCCCTCGTTCTTCCGGAACAAGGGCGTTGAGGTGGGCCGTGACGGCTGCCGCGTGCCGCTGCCCTGGAAGGTCGAAGGGACCTCCTTCGGCTTTGGCGACGGCGGCGCGCACCTGCCGCAGCCGGACTGGTTCAGCAAGTACGCGGTCGAGGCGCAGGACGGCACCGAAAACTCCACGCTGGAGCTGTACCGCACGGCCCTGAAGCTGCGCCGGGAACTCCAGGCCGACGAGGAGCTGGAGTGGGTGGAGACCGGCAACCCCGAGGTCCTGCACTTCAGCCGCCCGGGCGGCTGGCAGTCCGTCACCAACTTCGGGGACACCGCCGTCGAACTTCCGGCAGGGACCGTGCTGGTCAGCAGCTCCCCGCTGGAGGACGGCAAACTTGGCGCCAACAGCACCGTCTGGCTGCGCTGACCTACCTCCTTCGCACGCACTGGTGGCGGGGCCCGGCCGGGCCCCGCCACCTGTGCGTCTGCCCCGACTCATGAAAGAGTGACGCCATGACCGAACACAACACCCCGTCCTCTGCGCAGGAACTCATCTACGGATGCATGGGCCTCGGCGGCAGCTGGTCCGACGAGCCGCACGGTTCCGTCCATGTGGACGAGGCCGCTGCCGCCGTCGAGGCTGCGCTGGCTGCCGGCATCACGCTGTTCGACCACGCCGACATCTACCGCCGGGGCAAGTCCGAGGCGGTGTTCGGTGAAGTCCTGGCGGCAACGCCCGGGCTGCGCGAGAGGATCCGGCTGCAGACCAAGTGCGGGATCCGGCTGGGCGAGCCCGGGCTGGCCGGCCACTATGACCTCAGCCGGGAGTCCATCCTGGAACGGGTCGGCGCCAGCCTGCAGAGGCTGCGGACGGACTACCTGGACGTGCTCCTGCTGCACCGCCCTGATCCGCTGACGGACGTTGCGGAGGTGGCCGCCGCCGTCGGGCAGTTGCTGGCCGAGGGCAAGGTGCGGGCGCTTGGGGTGTCCAACATGTCCGGCGCGCAGATCCAGGCGCTGCAGGACCGGCTGGAGGTGCCCGTGGTGGCCAACCAGCTGGAGATGAGCCTCCTGAAACGCGCCTGGCTGGAGAGCACCGTCCTGGTGAACCATGCCGAGTCGCTGGACTACAGCTTTCCGCACGGGACGCTGGAGTACTGCGCAAGCAACGGCGTTACGCTGCAGGCCTACGGCGCGCTGGCCCGGGGGCTGTACACCGGGGCGGGCCCGGACGACCCCACGGCGGCCGAGGCTGCCACCGCCGAGCTGGTGGGGGAGCTGGCCCGCGAACACAACACCAGCGGGGAGGCTGTCCTCCTCGGCTGGCTGATGAAGCACCCCGCGGGGATCGCGCCGGTGATCGGCACCGTGAACCCGGCAAGGATCGCCGCCTGCGCGGACGCCGCCCGGGTGGCCCAGGCCATGACCAGGGCCCAGTGGTACGGGCTGTGGGTCACGGCGAGGGGCAGCAACCTCCCCTGATCCCAAGCAGGTCCGGTCATATCCCGTTTAGTTCGTATTGATCCTCACAAGCGGGCCATTTTCTGCGGCGTCCGGGTTGTCGGGCGGATACGGTAGATACATGACGTCTACCACCGCCACCGAGACCGTACGGCCGGAACGCAATATCCCCGCAGAGATCGCCCGATCGTGGCTTCTCGTCAATGCCATGAAAACGGAGCTCTTTGACCAGTCGGCCATTTCCCGCGCCGACTCGATCATCCTCGACATCGAGGACGCTGTGGACCCGTCGCAGAAGGACCGCGCCCGTGGCCACGTGGTGGACTGGCTCTCCGGCGGCGGCAAGGCCTGGGTCCGGATCAACGATGCCACCAGCCCGTTCTGGGCCGACGACCTCGCCGGCCTGCGCGGCACCCCCGGCTTGCTGGGCGTAATGCTGGCCAAGACCGAATCCGCTGACCAGGTCACCGAAAGCTTCCACCGCATGGACGGCAAAACGCCGGTCATCCCGCTGGTGGAATCCGCCCTCGGCATCGAGGAAGCCAACAACATCGCCAAGGCCCAGGGCGCCTTCCGCCTGGCCTTCGGCTCCGGCGACTTCCGCCGCGACACCGGCATGGCAGCTACCCAGGAAGCCATGGCCTACCCCCGCGCCAAGCTGGTGGTTGCCAGCCGCGTCGGCAACCTGCCCGGCCCCATCGACGGACCCACCGTGGGCACCAACCACCCCATCCTGCGCGAGCAGACCGCAGTCACCGTAATGATGGGCATGACGGGCAAGCTGTGCCTCGCCATCGACCAGACCGCCATCATCAACGAGGTCATCAGCCCCACGCCGTCGGACGTCGCCTGGGCCACGGACTTCATGTCCGACTTCGAGGCCAACGGCCGCGTCATCCGTGACGGCTCGGACCTGCCCCGCCTGGGCCGCGCCGAGAAGATCATGAAGCTCGCGGTAGCCTTTGGCGTGCAGCCGGCGCTCTAGCCCAGTCCAGTTCAGGAGACCCCGTGACCGATACCCGTTATCTGGTGCACGGGGTCTTTTGGGACGGGGAGCCGGCCCCGGGGCAGGAGTACGACGGCGGCAGTCCGGTCCTGCGCCTTCAGCCGCCATCCGGTGCATTCCGGGAGGTCAGCCTCCACCCGGGTGCCAGGCTCGGCTTCCAGGTGGCCTCCGGCGGCAGGTTCTGCCTGGGTCACCACAAGGTCCACTCGGAGTCCCGCCGCGACCACGTGCTGTGCCCGGCCGCCGCTCCCGCCGCCAAAGGCAAGCAGTGCGAGCGCTGCTTTGTGCTGGACGACTCCAGGCTCATCCATGATTTCCACCGCGGCGGCCGCGTGCCGGCCGGACTGCGGACCTACCTGATGCAGCAGCACTGGCTGTACGTCGCAACCTTCGCGGGCGGCGCCAGCAAGGTGGGAACCGCGTCCCACCTGAGGAAATGGAACCGGCTCGCGGAGCAGGGCGCGGTGGTGGCCAGGTACGTGGCCATGGCACAGGACGGCCGGGTAGTGCGGATCCTGGAGGATATGGTCACCCAGGAAGCCGGACTCACCCAGCAGGTCCGTTCCGCGGCCAAGGAGGAGGCTCTCGTGCAGCCCCTTCCCGGATCCGGGCTGGACGCCATCAACGCCCGCCACGCGGCCTCGGTCCGTGCGCTGTTGGCGCGCGCCGCCGTCGAACATTTCAGCATCGTGGACGAACAGTGGGTGCGGCCGGCGCAGGCAACCGGGCTCTGCGAATCCACGGCGCGGCACGCCTACCCGCACGCGCTCGACGGCGGCCGGCACGGCTTTGGTATCGCGGCCCTCAGCGGGACCAACGCCCTGGCGCGGCTGGACGGAACGGACGCCGCCTTTGTGGTGAACCTCGGCCGGCTGGCTGCCCGGACCATCGTCCTGGGGGACTTCGCCTCGGACGTGCCGGCCGTGCAGGAATCGTTGTTCTGAGCCTGCTCGGTAGACTTGGACGGTGCTGAACGAATTCTGGAACACCGCGCCCACCGCCTACAAGGTCATGGTCTTCAGCGCCATGGGGCTGATCGGCGTCGGAATCATCCTGAACCTGATCGGCAACACCTCCGGAAACCAGGGCCTGGCCACCGCGTCCCTGCCGCTGATCGGGCTCGGCCTCCTGCTGCACATCGCCGGGATCGTGGTCCGCGGCCAGGCCATCCGGAAGAAACTTAAGCGCTAGGTGCCGCCGCGCTCCGGCGCACGTGGCTGCGGGCATGCTCTACAGCCGCCGGAAGGTCAGTGAACAGATGTTTGTGGTGTCGGAGTGAGCGGATTACCCCGACGTTGGTCACCAAGGCCAGATGGTCCGGCCGGACTCCCTTGAGTAACACCGTAATGCCGCGCAGCTCCAGGGCAGAAATGACTTCCACGAGGGCATGGGCGCCCGTGGCGTCGAGCATCCGCAGCTGGGAGAGCCTGATGATGGCCACCTGGATGTCCTTCACCTGGCTGATCTCCTGGAGAATGCGTTCTGCCGCGCCGAAGAACATGGCGCCGTCCAGCCGGAAGATGGCAATATGCCCATCACCTTCGGTGCCCGGCCCTGCAATCTCTTCGCGCTGGACGCTGCTCAGCGAGGCGAACTTCCGGAGGGTGAAGAGGGCCGCCGCGGCCAGCCCGATTTGGATCGCGACGATCAGGTCGAAAGCCACGGTGATGAGGGCCGTGATGATAAAGACCGCAGCGTCCGACCGCGTTGAGCGGAGGATCGCGGCAACGGTCGGGCGGGACACCATTCGCGCGGCGGTGACCATCAGAACGCCGCCCAAAGCTGCCAGCGGAATGCGGCTGACCATCCCCGACGCCAGGTAGACGATGCCCAGCAGGACCGCCGCATGAATGGCTGCGGCCAGTCGGGTTTTGGCTCCTGCGCGCACATTGACGGCCGTCCGGGCGATGGCGCCGGTGGCCGGCATTCCGCCAAAGAGGCCGGCGGCGACGGAGGCCAGGCCTTGGCCCGTGAGCTCGCGGTCAGGGCTGTAGGCACTGCTGGGTGTGCCGTCAGGACCTCTCATTCCCGCGGCAACCCGCGCCGAGAGCAGGGATTCGATGGCTGCCAGGCACGCAATGGCCACGGCCGGCATCGCCAGGCTGCCCAGAGAGGCCAGATCAAGTGTGGGGAAAGCGGGGGACGGCAGGGAATGCGGCAATGGACCGATCCGCGGGATCTCCAGCTCGAGGAGTTCGGCCGCTGCGGTGGCCAGCAGCACAGCGAGCAGGCTCGCGGGGAGGGCCCGAAACAGCTTCTGCACCAGGATCATTACGACGGCGACACCCGCCACGAGCGCTAGCGTCAGCAGGACCGTGGGCGGCTCTGCCCGGGACGCGGCTTCAACGGCTGCCAGGAGGGTGTTGTGCCCCGGGATGCCCGATGTGCCGGTAGCCAGCGGAACCTGCTGGAGGAGGATGATAGCGGCGATGCCCAGTGTGAAGCCTTCCACCACAGGCCAGGGGATGAATGCCACCGCCCGGCCCAGGCCGCTGATTCCCAGTAGGCAGACCAGCAGACCCGCCATCAGGGACAGCAGTGCCACGCTGCCGGTGCCGTGGACGGCCACCACCGGTGCAAGGACCACCACCATTGCGCCGGTTGGCCCGGACACCTGCACCGGGGATCCACCCATGATCGCAGCCACCAGCCCTGCCACGATTGCCGTGACCAGTCCGGCTTCGGCACCCACCCCGGAGCTGACGCCGAACGCCAGGGCCAGCGGCATGGCCACGATCCCCACGGTGATGCCCGCCAGCAGATCCGCCCGCCAGGACTGCCGGAGTCCGGTGTAATCGTTCCGTGAAGGCAGGAACCGTTTCAGCCCGCGTGAGGCTTGGCGCAGGTCGTGGCTCACGGGGCTGATCCTGCCCGCAGGTGCCCGGCGGGCAGCTGCTGTGCCAGCCGGAGCTGTTCGTTGGAGTCGGCGAGGCTGTCCAGCAGGAAGCTGCGCGCGATTGCAAGGAGCTCCGCAACGCCAGGGTGGGCCAGGCGGTACGTCACGGCGTTGGCGGAACGCACCGACGTCACCACCTTGTGCTTTCGCAGCGTGGCCAGATGCTGGGAGAGGTGGGAAGCTTCCAGCCCGGTCTCGGCAAGGAGGTAGCTCACCGCGGCCGTGTTCTCCGGCGCGGCAGCAAGCAGCTCCAAAATCCGGATCCGCGCGGGATGGGCCAGCGCTTTGAACAGGTTGGCCTTGATCTGGTACAACGGAGCCTGGGCGGGAGTCAACATGCGGAGTGCTCCTGGGCGGAATAGGGGACCATCCAAGGACTCCTGGACACAGGATTCAAATCACTTGATGGAATGATGAAATCATCATATCAGTATTCTGCAAGGCCCCTTGGCCCGCTGGCAACGATAGGCTTGACGCCATGACTATCAATCCGGACCTGCAGGGCCGCAGCTACCCTGCCGCAGAGGTATACGACGTCGGCCGCGAGAAAATCCGCGAGTTCGCCCGCGCCGTCAAGGCCACGCACCCAGCCCACTTCGACGTCGAGGCAGCCAAAGCCCTGGGCCACAGCGACCTGGTGGCGCCGCCCACGTTCGCAATCATCATCGCCCAGCGCGCCGACGCCCAGCTGATCGAGGATCCGGATGCCGGTATCGACTTCACCCGCGTGGTCCACGCCGACCAGCGGTTCATTCACCACCGCCCCATCTTCGCCGGCGACCGGCTGGTGGCGGAACTGCACGTTGACGGCGTCCGCGCCATGGGAGGCGGGGCCATGATCACCACCCGCCAGGAAATTTTTGCCCTCGCCGCTGACGATTCGCGTGAGAGCGTCGCCACCACCACCTCATCCATCCTCGTCCGCGGAGAGGGACAGTAACCATGAGCCCCACTTTCAGCGAACTCACGGCCGGCCAGGACATCGGCAGCCGCACCGTCGAGGTCTCCCGCACGGACCTGGTCAAGTACGCCGGCGCGTCCGGCGACTTCAACCCCATCCACTGGAACGAAGCCTTCGCCACCGGCGTCGAACTTCCGGGCGTCATCGCGCACGGCATGTTCACCATGGGTGCAGCTGTCCAGCTGGTGACGGACTGGGCAGGCGACCCCGCCGCCGTCGTCGATTTCCAGACCCGCTTCACCAAGCCCGTTCTCGTGGCAGACACCACCGGAACCACCGAGCCCGGGGCCACCATCGAGGTCAGCGGAGCCATTGGAAAGCTCGACGCCGATGCCGGCACCGCCCGCGTTGACCTCACCGTGGTCTCGGCCGGCCAGAAAGTTCTGATGAAGGCCCAGGCCGTGGTCAGGCTCTCCTGAACCGCAGGGAGCCTTTGACCACCACAGCAACAGTTGCTCCTGAGGTCACCGCCTGGCGCAACGCCGTGGTGGTGGCCTACGGGGCCAGCGGTCTGGCGTTCGCGTCCTGGGTGTCACGCCTGCCGGCCATCCGGGACGGACTGGACCTGACGCCGGGCAACATCGGCATGCTTCTGCTGTGCATGACACTCGGTTCCTTTATCTCAGTGTCCGCGTCCGGCCTGATTGTGCTCCGGCTTGGGTCGAAACGGACCATCCGGACCGGCAGCATCATGGTGGGCTGCGGCCTCGCGATCGCAGGATTCGGGACCTCGGTCCTTGCCACCCCCGTGGCGGTAGCCGTGGGCCTGGCCATCATCGGCCTGGGCACCGCCAGCTGGAACACCGCCTCCAATGTGGAGGGCGCCGCGGTGGAACGCGCGGTGGGCAGGCACATCATGCCCAGGCTGCACGGCGCGTTCAGCCTGGGCACGGTGGCCGGCGCCGGGCTTGGCGCCTGGGCCGCTGCGGCCTCGGTTCCGGTCCTCTGGCACCTTGCGGCGGCCGGCGCCGTGGTTGCGGTGTCGGTGACGACGGCGGCCGCCTGGTTCCGCGCTGATGTCACCCCGGTGGCGGGGGACCGGACGTATGCCCCGGACACGTTCGGGGACCCCTCCACGGGACCGATCCCCGTCATCACACCCGGTGCCGCGCAGGCCGACCGTGTCCCGCTGGACAACAAGCGGAAGATCGCCCAGGCCTGGCGGGACAGGCGCACCCTGCTGCTCGGCGTGATGGTCCTGGGGCTGGCGCTTGCTGAAGGGGCGGCGGGCGACTGGGTTGCCCTGGCCCTCGCCGACGGCCACGGCCAGACGGACGCCGCCGGTGCGGCCGGATACGGCCTTTTCGTCACGTTCATGACCATCGGGCGGTTCGCCGGCACCCTGGTCCTGGACCGTTTTGGCCGGGTCCCGGTGATGCGCTGGTGCGCCGCCCTGGCCGTGATCGGGCTGGGGCTGTTTGTGTTCGCCCCGGTGCCGTGGCTCGCCTTCGTGGCACTGGCCATCTGGGGGCTTGGCGCCTCGCTGGGGTTCCCGGTGGGAATGTCCGCCGCCGCTGACGACCCCGCAAAGGCAGCAGCCCGCGTCTCGGTGGTCTCCACGATCGGCTACGGCGCCTTCCTGTGCGGCCCGCCGCTGCTCGGCCTGCTGGCGGAACACGTGGGCATCCTGCATTCGCTGCTGGCCGTCATGGTGATGCTGGTGATGAGCTTCCTGCTCTCGCCGGTTGCGCGGAAAATTCCCTAGCTTTCCCCTGCGTTAGGCTGGTTTGGTGACCCAGACACTCCTTTCTACCCTGACCACGGCTGCCGTCGGTGGCCCCGCAGGCAAGTACATCGAGGCCAGGACCGAGGCGGAGATCATCGACGCCGTGCGGGCGGCAGACGCGGCGGGGGAGCAGGTCCTCATCATCGGCGGCGGTTCCAACCTCCTGATTTCCGACGACGGGTTCCCCGGTACGGTGGTCAAAATCGCTTCGGAGGGTTTCACCGTGAACGCGGAGGACTCCTGCGGCGGCGTTGCGGTGGTGGTCCAGGCCGGGCATAACTGGGATGCGCTGGTGGAGCACGCTGTGCTGCACGCCTGGTCCGGGATTGAGGCACTGGCCGGCATCCCCGGCGCCACGGGTGCCACTCCGGTCCAGAATGTGGGGGCCTACGGCTCGGACGTCTCGCAGACCATCGCTGCTGTGAGGACGTGGGACCGGACCCGGAACGCGGTCCAGACCTTTACCAACTCCGAGCTGAAGTTCGGCTACCGGGATTCAATCCTCAAGCAGACCACCGTCGACGGATCGCCCCGCTACGTCGTGCTGACGGTGGAGTTCCAGTTGCCGCTGGGCAGGATGAGCGCCCCCATCCGTTATGCCGAGCTGGCCCGGTCCCTGGGCGTGGAGCCGGGCAAACGGGCCTATTCCAATGATGTCCGCCGGGAGGTGCTGCGGCTGCGTGCCTCCAAGGGGATGGTGCTGGACCCGGCCGACCGGGACACCTATTCCACGGGCTCGTTTTTCACCAACCCCATCGTTCCGGTTGAGGTGGCGTCACGGCTGCCCGATTCCGCACCGCGGTATCCGGCAGGGTCTGACGGGCTCGTGAAACTGTCCGCTGCGTGGCTCATCGACCAGTCCGGCTTCGGCAAAGGCTACGGGCTGGAGGACGGCAGCGTGTCCGGCGGACGGGCTTCGCTTTCCACCAAGCACACGCTGGCCATCACCAATCGCGGCTCCGCCAGCGCCGCGGACATGGTGGCCGTCGCGCGCGAGGTGCGTGCCGGCGTCGTCGAACGCTTTGGCATTGAACTTCACCCGGAACCGCTGCTTATCGGCGTGGCGCTTTAGCGTCATCCGGGAGGCCGGCGTCGTCGTTCGTGCCGCGTTCTCCGGCTAGGAGCCGGACGTTCGCCGCCATCCCGAGCACGGCCGCCCCCCAGCCGGTCAGGGCGAGGTAGGGGCCCATGAACAGCCAGACCAGGAGGCCGGGGAGGGACGGATTTCCGCCGCCGGCAAGGATGCATACCACCAGGCCGGTGACGGCAACGGCGTGTGACAGGATCCAGAGGGCCTTCCCGCTGAGCGGGTGGCGCTTCCAGTCGCGGAGGATGTGGAGTGTGTCGCGGGACACCCGGATCCCGGGAAAGAGGACGGCGTAGCCTCCGCCGAGGCTGAAGGCCAGCGATGACAGCAGCAGCGAGAGTTCTGATTCGCCGTTGGCCAGGAACCCGGTGACGGCCGGAACCCCCACCGCCACACCAATCAGGACCGAAACGGTCCCTCCCACCAGCCACCCTTTTGTTTCGCGCGCGAACAACTGCCACAAACTCCCCAAAGTCATGGTCCTACCCTATCCGCCAGGCCTTGGGGCGCGGACCATGGCGGCCAGGCGGCCCAAACCCGGGCATTCAGCCCATGCGGCGGACTTCGTCAACAACCTAGGATGAGGGGATGGCAGGAACGTCGTCACAACGCGTGAGCAGCAAGGTCATGGGCAGGCTCCGGCTGGCCTCCCAGGGACTTCTCGGACCGGGTCTGGGCTCTGCAGCAGAGGCTGTGCGCTGGATGACGGCCTCCCAGGCCCAGGACCTGCAGGCGGCGCTGTGGGCCATCGGACTGCGCGTTCCCGGATCCGGGCTGACTGACGTCCGGGCAGCCCTGGACAGCGGAAGCGTGGTCCGCTCCTGGCCGATGCGGGGAACTCTCCACCTGGTGGCGCCGGAGGACCTGCGCTGGATGCTGGGACTTACCGCCGAGCGGCTCACCCGCAGCATTGCGGGCCGGCACCGCGAGCTGGACATCACGTGGGCGGACATCGAAAAGTGCCGCGATGTTGCCCTGGAGCGCGTGGCCGGTGGCGGTTCCTTGAGCAGGGCTGAGCTCTTCGGGGTATTTGAGGCGGCGGGGCAGCCCACCACCGGCCAGCGCGGGATCCACATCCTGGGGACGTTGTGCCGGCACGGATGGCTGGTTCAAGGCCCATTGGCCGGAAACCAGCAGTTGCTGGTGGCGTTCGATGAATGGATCCCGGTGTCGCGGACTCTTGAGCGGCAGGAGGGAATCGCCGAGTTCATGCTGCGCTACTTCCGGAGCCACGGCCCGGCCACCATCCGCGACTTCGCATGGTGGACCCAAATCCCCCTGACTGATGTGCGGCCGGCGTTTGAGCTGGTCAGGGGGCAGCTGGTCGAACTCGAATTCGGCGACACGAGCTATTGGATGTCACCGGAGACCGCGTCGCTGCTCGACGACGGTGTTCCGGGCCAGCGGTCCGTCCTCCTGCTGCCCGGGTTCGACGAGTTTGTGCTCGGCTACCAGGACCGAAGCCTGGTCCTGGCGCGGGAGCACGCCAACAAGATCGTTCCCGGCGGCAACGGAGTGTTCAAGAAGACCATCGTGGCCGGGGGAGAGGTGACCGGCACCTGGGCGCGCGCCGGGACCACCAGGAGCGCCGCCGTCGTGCCTGAGCTCTTTGACGACGCCAGGCCGCTCGGACCCGGGGCTGACGCCGCCTTCAACAAAGCCGCCCAGCAGTACCTGGCGTTCCTCGACAGCTGAACCGACGCCCCTAACGCAAAAGCGGCCCTGGCCCGCTTGGACGGTGCTGGGCGGCACAGTCCAAGCGGGCCAGGGCCGCTGAAGGGAAAAGCTGGGGCTACAGGTTCCCGGTGGCGATGTTGAGCATGCGGCGCAGCGGTTCGGCGGCGCCCCAGAGCAGCTGGTCACCGACGGTGAACGCACTGATGTACTGCGGGCCCATCTCCATCTTGCGGATACGGCCCACCGGGATGTCCAGTGTGCCGGAGGCTGCCACGGGAGTCAGCTCGGCCATGGAGGCTTCCTTGGTGTTCGGGATGACCTTGGCCCACTGGTTGTCCTCGGCCAGGAGCTTCTCGATCTCGGCCACGGACAGGTCCTCGCGGAGCTTGAGCGTGAGGGCCTGGGAGTGGGAGCGCATGGCGCCGATCCGGACGCAGAGGCCGTCCATGATGATGCGGTTCTCGTCCGAGGTGCCCAGGATCTTGTTGGTCTCAACCCCGGCCTTCCACTCTTCCTTGGACTGCCCGTTGCCCAGGTCCGCGTCGATCCAGGGGATCAGCGAACCGGCCAGCGGCACGCCGAACTGGCTGGCGTCGATGTCGGTGCGCTGGTGGGCCAGGACCTTGCGGTCGATTTCCAGGATGGCCGACGCCGGGTCGTCCAGTTCCGAGCTGACCTCGGCGTTGAGCGTGCCGAACTGGCTGAGCAGCTCTCGCATGTGCCGGGCGCCGCCGCCGGAAGCAGCCTGGTAGGTCATGGACGTGCCCCATTCGACGAGGCCGTTCTTGAACAGCCCGCCAAGGCCCATCAGCATGCAGGACACGGTGCAGTTGCCGCCGATGAAGTCCCTGGTGCCGTTGACCAGGCCCTTGTCGATGACGTCGCGGTTGATCGGGTCCAGCACGATGATCGAGTCGTCGTTCATGCGCAGGGTGGAGGCGGCGTCGATCCAGAGGCCGTCCCAGCCGCGGCCGCGCAGTTCGGTGTGCACGCGCTTGGTGTAGTCCCCGCCCTGGGCGGTGACAATAATGGGCAGCTTAGCCAGGGTGTCGACGTCGAACGCGTCCTCGAGCTTGCCGGCCCCATCAGCGAACGACGGGGCGGCACCTCCTGCGTTTGAGGTGGAGAAGAACACCGGGTTGATGTTGGCGAAGTCGCCCTCGTCCTGCATGCGCTGCATCAGGACGGAGCCGACCATGCCACGCCAACCGACAAGTCCAACGGACGGGGTAGCTGCTGTAGTCATTCGTACAGTTTAGACTTCGGAACCGGCGGGGCGCAGTCGGTTACGTCACTGCCGCCGGCCGGGTCAGTGGGCGTGTCATTCGTGTGCTTCGCCTAGATCGATTCATCCGGGAACGGACGGGTGCTGTCGGGGAAGTTTTCGCGGGTAATGGCAATCCCGGACGGGTTGGCTTCGAACCAGCTGCGGGCCTTGTCGTCGTTGAGGGCGAAGCGGGGCTTGGGCAGCCCCTTCAGGCGCCGCAGCTTGGACGCCTTCCATTCCCGGCGGAGGCTACGGATCGCGAGGAGCCACCCGCCGGTGAAGAGCGCCGTAAACACAAGCCCGAAGAGACCAAGGAGGATGTTGAGGCCGACAACTCCGATGATCAGAACCAGCGGCGCAACAATGGCGGGTATCGTCATCAGGATGGTGACGATGTACAGGCCTGTCGTGGTGTGGACCGAGTAGTTTCCGGATGGCTGCGAGCCACCGATGCCCCATTCGTCCTGTGTATAGGCGTAGACCGTTCGTTCCATCCCGGTGGCGTAGTAGTATGGACGGTCAACAATGATGCTTCGCACCGACGGATCAGATGCCATCAGCTGCCCCGGCTTCAGACCTGAAAGCGCTCAGCGCGGCGGTCAGTTCGTCGTCGGTCTGCGCCAGTGATTCATCCCCAACAACGTCATCGAGCGCGACGGCGTGAACCCAGCCACGGCTGTCTTTTCGGATGAGTAGCTGCCGCCCGCCGCGGAGCAGTCCGGTCCTGATCCTGACGCCACCGTCCGGGCTCCTGGTCAAGTGGTCGCGGACTATGTAGGCTTCGGCGGCTTCGGCGGACACGTTGGGGTCCTGCGGAAGGGCGAACCAGCTCATCATGGTTCTCGGCTGAAGAAGCAGCTTGGTCCGGTCTGACTCGGCGTGCAGCACGGAGTCGCCTTCCGCAGCGTCTACGAGCAAATCCAGCTGCGTCCACCTCTGGGCATTCGCCAGGGTGTAGGCCACGATATCCACCCGCATGTCGAAGTCGACGTCGGAGCCATCTACGGTTGCCAGGCCCCGGGCTATGAGGGACGACAGCCCTGCACGGATAAGCTCCTGGTTCCCGGATTCTTCGCTGAGGCGTAGCCACGTGGCGCTGGCACGGGATCCAGCCGTCGGTTGCAGGTGCAGGAGGTAGGCCATTTCGGCTTGGCCAAATCCGACAGAAGTGTGTGTCTCTGTTTGTTCTGCAGTCATGTTTATCATCCTATGAGTGAGGAGCTGGCTAGAAGCCGAAGAAGTTCTTGACGCCTTCGCCGATGTTTTCTACGACGTCTTCGGCAATTTCTCCACCGGCATCGAACACGTGGTCAATCGTGTCTTTGGCTCCGGGAATCAGCTCAACGGCCGCCCACGCGCCGCCAACCACCATGCACGCTACGCCCACCGGTGGCGGGAAGAATGAGCCTACGCCGAGTGCTGTCTTAAATCCCGATCTCAGGGCGTCGCCGGTTTCGCCAGCGCGGATTGCGTTGATGGTGTCGAGGCCATCCAAGCCGACACTGATCCCGCCGAGAGCGTGACCCGCGGCGTTCAGTCCAAATTTTGCCAGTGGGGCCATGTCAGCTGCCCCGGCGCCCCGGGCCATCTCTGCGAAATCGCCGAATTTGCCGCTGAGCAGGTCAGATGTCCCGGAAAATGCACCCCGCAAACCGTCTGCACGTGCAGCTGCTTCCCAGAGGTCTGTATTGAAGGCCCGCTTAAGGGCGTTCCAGTCCTGCCCGGCCGCGGACAGTGCCCGGATTTCCTCGCCGTGCCGCGCGGCAAACTGTGAGATGTCCCGAAGGCCCAGCGGAACGGCCTTCAGGCCGAGGACGCCGTTGTAGGCGTCCCAGCCCTGGCGGAAAGGGGAGTCTCCGTTCGACATCCACTCCTCACCCAACGGAACGAAGGGCGAGGCGGGAACGCCTGCGGAGATACCTGGCCCGCCGCCGGATCCGGGCGCCCCGTTGCTGGCCTTCTCCTGCTGGTCAGCGTTCTCCAAGAGCTTCTTCGACTCCTGCTTGAGAGCGGAAGCAGCCTGCTGGAGCATTGCCCGGTGGCTGCCGTTCCAGTCCGAGCGGAACCTGGCGGCGT
This sequence comes from Arthrobacter sp. HS15c, assembly GCF_040812005.1. NCBI lineage: Bacteria > Bacillati > Actinomycetota > Actinomycetes > Micrococcales > Micrococcaceae > Arthrobacter > Arthrobacter sp. HS15c. Next base: position 594,965 of record NZ_JBFOHM010000001.1, on the reverse strand, counting down.
CCTGGCCCTTCCATGAAGGATTGTTGTTGATCTGGTTGCTCAGCAGCGTTGACTGCTGGAGCAGGGTGTCAGACGCCTTGCCGAACTGCTGCGCCAGCGTCCGGAGCCCGGCGACGTCGGCGCCCCACATGTTTCCTGCCACAAGGCATCATCCCCCAAATATCTCCGCAGCAAATCTTCGTCAGGCTGCCTGCACCACTCTATTAGCGGCATGGCGGGGCCGCGATGGGCTGTACTCCCCATCCACCCACGGGCAGCACGCGTCAGCCGCGTTCGCTCTCTTCCAGCACCGCCGCTTTGCGGAGCCGCAGTGCGTAGAACGCGCCGAACGCGAACACTTGCGTCACCACCACCAGCACGATGGCCCCGGCGATTTTGTTGCCGCCCAGGATCATCGTCAGGCCAACAATGGCGGACAGCAGGGCCAGCAGCGGCAGCAGCATGTACCCCAGGACAAAGAGGGTCTCTGGTTTCTTCAGCATCTCAGCCCTGCGTCCTAACCCATTTGGTGAATCTGTACTGCGTGCCGTTGGCGGCCCTGAGCCAGCCGTCCGGCGGAACCGAAGCAGCCGCTTCCCAGGTTTCGCCAAGCTCGGGAGCGAACGTGTCGCCGTCGGCCTCCACGTCGATGGTGGTGACCACCGCAACGTTGGCAAGATCGGTGGACTGGCGGAACACCTCGCCGCCGCCCAGGATCCACACTGTCTCGCCGCCGTCGACGAACTGGGACTCAAGGAGCGCGTCATCCAGGGACGGAACCACGACGGCGCCCTCCGCCTCGGGTGACTCGCCCCAGCCTTTTTGCCTGGTGATGACGATGTTGGTGCGGCCGGGGAGCGGACGGTACTTATCCGGGAACGACAGCCACGTCTTGCGGCCCATGATCACCGGGTGCCCCATGGTCAGCCGGTTGAAGTGCTTCAGGTCCTCGGGCAGGTGCCAGGGCATGTCGCCGTCTTTGCCGATCACACCGCCGGATGTCTGCGCCCACACGAGGCCGACGCCGGTGACGGAAGCGGCGAGTTCCTCGGAAAAAGCCTGCGGGTCTGCTGTGTTCTCGGTGCTCATACGGCGATCGGAGCCTTAATCGTGGGGTGGTGCTGGTAGCCGACCACTTCGAAGTCCTCCAGCGTGTAGTCGAAGATCGACGCCGGCTTCCGTGTGATCCTCAGCTGCGGGGACTCGTACGGTTCGCGCTCCAGCTGCTTGAGGACCTGGTCCATGTGGTTCTCGTAGATGTGCACGTCGCCGCCGGTCCAGACGAACTCGCCAACATCCAGGCCGGCCTGCTGCGCCACCATGTGGGTCAGCAGGGCGTAGGAGGCGATGTTGAACGGAACACCCAGGAACATGTCCGCGGAGCGCTGGTACAGCTGGCAGGACAGCTTGCCGTCCGCAACGTAGAACTGGAAGAACGCGTGGCACGGCGGCAGCGCCATGTCCTTGAGCTCCGAGACATTCCAGGCCGAGACGATGTGCCGGCGTGAGTCCGGATTGGACTTGAGGTTCTCCACGAGCTCGGCGATCTGGTCGATGTGGCCGCCGTCCGGCGTGGGCCAGCTGCGCCACTGGACGCCGTAGACCGGCCCGAGCTCACCTTCGGCGTCGGCCCATTCGTTCCAGATGGTGACGCCCTGGTCCTGCATCCACTTCACATTCGATTCGCCGCGCAGGAACCACAGCAGCTCCACGGCGACGGACTTGAAATGGACACGCTTGGTGGTGATCAGCGGGAAGCTTTTGGCCAGGTCGAAGCGGATCTGGCGGCCGAACACGCTGGTGGTGCCGGTCCCTGTACGGTCGGATTTGTGCGTGCCATGGGCCATGACATCGCGCAGGAGGTCTTCATAAGGCGTAGGGATGCTCACGGCTAAAGTCTACCGGGGCGCTCCGCCCGCGGCCGCCGATGACATCGCGGTGAAGCTGAAAAACGCCACGGCCATGCAGCCGGTCAGCCCTTTCTCAGCCTCCCGCGGACCAGATCGAGCAGCAGCTCATCGCTGAGCCGGGCCTCGCGTCCGGCATTGACCAGAACGTCGACGGCGGCACTCACCGCTGCCGGCACCGGGCCGCCTGCGTGGCCGGCGCCGCCCGGCGGGGTGTGCGCAACCATGGTTCCGTTCCGCCGTCGGGATTCAATCAGGCCGGCCGCCTCGAGTTCCTTGTAGGCCCGGCCGACGGTCCCCGCGGCGATGCCCAGGTCCGCGGCAAGACTCCGGACGGTGGGCAGCCGGCTGCCGGCCGGGAGCGCCCCGATGGCGATCAGCGAGCTGATCTGCGAGCGGATCTGCTCATACGGAGGTGTGGCCGACCGCAGGTCCACAGAGATGCCGGCGTTCACCGCGACCCTTCCGGAACGGGCTGCGCCGGGGCTGCCGGAACGCGGGCGAATCCCCTGACCGGGATCACTGCTATCACCACACCGGCCGCCGCAAGCGCCGCGCCCGCGACGACTGCCGGCTGCCAGGTGAACGTCGACGCGGGCAGTCCCAGCAGCGGCGGCAAGGCATTGCTTGCCGTCATGAGCAGCACCCCGGCCTGGGCCAGGCAGTATGTGGCGATTGTCCGCACCACACGATGAACCGTGATGGCCCGCAGCGCCGCGTCGAGGCCGGGGACGTCGGTGGGAATTCCGCGTCGTACACGCGCCGCGGCCACGGGCAGGCAGGCGATGGCCGCAACGGCGGCGGTGGCCGGCGCTGCAACTACCCAGCCCCGGGACACGTCGAGCCCTGCCTCGCGCAGCTTCCACCCACCCGCCACGTTAACCACCAGGATCACCGCGAAAAGCGCGACGGCGGCGATCGCCGTCGTGAGCAGGGCCGGGCTGACCGCCTGCCGCGGCCAGGTCCTGCGCGCTTCGGGGGAGCCGTAGTTGCGGTGCAGCAGGAGCTCGCCGGTCGCGGCGACCAGCAGCATGGCTGTTGCCATCAGCGCAACCAGGATCACCGGCTGCCCCGGGCCCGCGCCGGGAAGAACGAAGCCCAGCGCGGCGGCGGCGAGCGGGGCCAGTCCCATCGCTGCTCCGAGCGAAACTGACAGGCGCGTGGCCGGATGTGCGGAGGCGGGAGATTCCACCATATGGGTATCGGCCCCTCCTGCCTTCGCGCTCGGCAGTTTCGGCGGAGCCCATCCCCACATGACCAGCAGCACCACGAATGCCGCGAATCCGGCTGGGTTGGTCCAGCTACTGACGTTCGCCGAGGGGTCTGGCCGTGCCGCGAAGTTTCCCGCAATCGCAGCCAGTCCTGTGGCGATGGTCGCAACGGTCCGCAGGAGCCTGTTCATGGCGACGGTCCTCAGCAGGTCGTTCTCCGCCGCGTCCAAGGCCTCCAGTTGCCTCCGGCGGCTGATGAGCGTCAGCACCAGGAGGGTACCCAGGGCCAGTGCCAGCCATCCGGCACCCAGGCAGGCCGCGAGGACCGAACCTTGGATCCGTCCGTCCCCGCCAATGCGGCTGAAGTTCTGGTTGCGTTCCTCGAATCCGTTGAAGGGGTTGGCTTCATATCCGGGGAGCGTGGCCACCCAGCCAATGTGCACGGCCGAGCCCACAAAAATCGCCAGCACGGTCCACGCGAGGGTGCGCGGCAGGAAGTCCCGGACGCGGCGGATTCCCAACGAAGCCAGCCTGCGGGGGAGTTGCGGTCCGGGATAGCTCAGCTGGCCGATCGCATGGACGGCGAGGCAGCCGAGGACAGGCCACGCCAAGGCACCGAGGATGCTCGCGGAGGTGGCCAGCGGGGGAGAAGTGCTTCCGGCGGGAAGGATGCCGGCACTTCCCGCGGACTGCAGGGAGCTTGCCAGCCATCCGATCACGCCGATCCACAGCGAATGCTGGGCGACCGTGACGGATGTAGTCCCTCCGCCCGGGGCCAGGATCACCCACCGCAGCAGCAGGTACAGGCCCGCAGCCAACAGGAAGGGTCCCAGTAGGAGCATGGGCGGAACATTGTGGACCGCGAATTCAAGACCGTCGTTCGGCACGTTATCCCCCAAGATTTGTGCGTCAATGTATCAAGTATTTGATACAAAGCCTCGGGGGTCAATGCCAGGCAGGCTCGGCCTTAGCCGCCAGGCCCTAATCGTCGAACGGCTTGAACTGTTCCACGGCCACGATCCGCTGCTTGCTGTGGTGCGACACGTGGAACACGAGGATCTCACCCGGTGCCAGGTACGGATCGGCATCCGGCAGGAGCCCGCGCAGGCGGCCAGGCATGGACTTGCCCAGCTGGTCCAGGACGGTGGGCAGGGCGGGGCGGTGCGTGCAGACAGCAACGCCGCGCTGTTTGTCCAGCAACCCTGACACCACGCCGGCAGTTTTCTTCGGGTTCCGCCCGTGCCGGTGCTCCGTCAGCGCGTCCACGAGCTTGACCTTGGCGTCCACGGCCTTGGCGTACGGCGCGATGGTGGCAACGCAACGCAGCCACGGGCTGCTGACCACCCGTTGTGGCCGCCAGGCCTGCAGCAGGCGCCCCACGGACTGGGCCTGCCTGATGCCCGTGGCGGCGAGCGGCCGCTCGCCTTCGGCCTTGGTCCAGGACGAGCGCGGCTTGGCCTTGGCGTGCCGCACCACAATGAGCGGCCACGTGGCCAGTTCCTGGCGTTTGTGGGCCTCCATGAGGTATTCAAGGGGCGCGACGTCGGACGGGTTGGACAGCAGCGCCGCCGCCTTCTCCGGGGCGCACCACATCACACTGTCAACCTCCTTGCCGTCAGGCCTGAGGGTTGCGCCGTTGACCTGGACTGCCCAGTAATGGACCACTTTCAGCCCGGACGCCACGTGGTAGTGGATCGGCGGAAGCGGGATGCCAAGTTGGGCGGAAAGCCCGATCTCCTCCTGGATCTCGCGGACGGCACATTCGGGAATGGTCTCGCCTGGGTCGATCTTTCCCTTGGGCCAGGACCAGTCGTCATACCGCGGCCGGTGGATCAGCAGGACCTCCAGACGGTCTTTGGTGATCCGCCACGGCAGTGCGCCGGCGGCCGTAACGGCCACCGGCTCACCGGGATGGTCTGTCTGGTCTGCTACCGGTGTATCGCTCGCCAACACCGCTGCCCTACCGGCGGCTCAAGGTGCGCTGGCGCGGCCTCGATGCGAGCAGCCAGGACTGGACATCGTCAAGGTGGGTGCCGTCGTCGGCGATGTGGTGCCGGTTCCAGTCGCCCTGGTTGTCCAGGTGCCAGCTGGCCGTCTCCGGGTCCATGTAGCGGCGCAGCAGGTCCAGGACGTAGGTGACGTCATCAGGGCTGGCGAGCTGCACCAGCGCCTCGACCCTGCGGTCCAGGTTGCGGTGCATCATGTCCGCCGAGCCGATGTAGACCACCGGATCGCCGCCGTTCGCGAAGGCGAACACCCGCGAGTGTTCCAGGAACCGGCCCAGGACGGAGCGCACCGTGATGTTCTCACTCAGGCCCGGCACGCCGGGGCGCAGCGAGCAGATCCCGCGGACGATGACGTCCACGTTCACGCCTGCCTGCGACGCGCGGTAGAGGGAGTCGATGATCGCCTCATCCACCATGGAGTTGACCTTGATCTGGACCCGCGCCGCGAGTCCGGCGCGGGCGTTGCGGATCTCGGTCTCGATCCGGTCAATGAGCCCGGAGCGGACCGACCTGGGCGCCACGAGGAGGCGCTTGAACGTTGACTTGGGCGCGTAGCCGGAGAGCTGGTTAAACAGCTTGGAAAGGTCCTCGCCCACCTGGTCATTGGCGGTCAGCAGGCCGAGGTCCTCGTAGTAGCGCGCGGTCCGCGGGTGGTAGTTTCCGGTGCCGATGTGGCAGTAGCGGCGGAGCCCGTCCACTTCCTGGCGGACCACCAGTGACAGCTTGCAGTGGGTCTTGAGGCCCACGATGCCGTAGACCACGTGGACACCGGCCTGCTCGAGCTTCCGCGCCCAGGAGATGTTCGCCTGCTCATCGAAGCGGGCCTTGATCTCCACCAGGGCGAGAACCTGCTTGCCGGCCTCGGCGGCATCGATCAGCGCATCAACAATGGGTGAATCGCCAGAGGTCCGGTACAGGGTCTGCTTGATGGCCTGCACCTTCGGGTCCGCGGCCGCCTGCTCCAGGAAGGCCTGGACCGAGGTGGAGAAGGAGTCGTACGGGTGGTGGAGCAGGATGTCCCGGCGGCGCATGGCCGCGAAAACGTTGGCGGCCTTGGACGTCTCGGACTCGTTGAGGTACCGGGACGTGTGCGGCACATGTTTGGGGTAGTGCAGGTCAGCCCGGTCGATGCCGGCAATGACGGAGAGGCCGCGGAGGTCCAGCGGCGCGGGGACGGAGTAGACCTCGGACTCTTCCACACCGAGTTCGCGGATCAGCAGGGCACGGATGTTGGGGTTGATGTCGTGCGTGACCTCGAGGCGGACGGGCGGGCCGAACCGGCGGCGCAGCAGTTCCTTCTCCAGCGCCTGCAGGAGGTTCTCGGCGTCGTCCTCTTCCACTTCGACATCCTCGTTGCGGGTGACGCGGAAGATGTGGTGTTCCAGGACTTCCATCCCGGCGAAGAGCTTGTCCAGGTGCACGGCGATGACTTCTTCGAGTGCGATAAACCGGGCAACCCGGCCTGCAACAGCGCCGGCACGCGGTCCGTCGATGGAGATCAGCCGCGGAAGCTGGTCCGGGACCTTGACGCGGGCGAAGAGTTCCTTGTCGCTGACAGGGTTGCGGACCACCACTGCCAGGTTGAGGGACAGCCCGGAAATGTACGGGAAGGGGTGCGCCGGGTCCACGGCCAGCGGCGTCAGGATGGGGAAGACCTTCTCCGCGAACATGGCGCTCAGCTGCTGCTTCGCGGCGTCGTCCAGTTCATCCCAGTGCATGACGTGGATGTGCTCGTACGCCAGGGCCGGACGGATCTGCTCCGCGAAGACCTGGGCGTGGCGCTGCTGCAACCGATGGGCTTCCTCGCCGATTTTTTCCAGTACTTCCACCGGGCTGAGGCCGGCGGGGGACGGCACAGCCAGTCCCGTGGCAATGCGACGTTTCAGTCCGGCGACGCGGACCATAAAGAACTCGTCCAGGTTGGACGCGAAAATCGACAGGAAACTGACCCTCTCCAGCAAGTGGAGGGTGGGGTCCTCGGCCAGTTCCAGTACGCGGGAGTTGAAGGCCAGCCAGCTCAGTTCGCGGTCCAGGAAGCGGTCCGGCCGGATATCGCCCTCAGGCTCAAGGTTGGGAGCGAACTCGGGGATGTCGATCCGGTCCTGCGTGGCGCGCGACGCAGGAACTTCGGACGAACCAAAACGGGCCCTGACCGGCGCTGCGGCACCTTCGGACGTGACTGTTCCGGCGGGTTCCGGTTTCATGGGTTCTCCTCTTACCTGGCGCTGGATGCTGGCTTTCACGGCCGGCGCGGTTCTGTTTCAACCTTACAAGCATTCAGCGGCGCGGACCCCTAGATTTCGGGCGGCGGAAACCGTGCGTCAGTCGATTGGACTAACCCGCGGAAACCGGCCCGTACATCACATCCATGTCCCAGCGCGTGAAGCCCAGGCGCTGGTAGAGCCGCACTGCCGGGGCGTTGTCGGCGTCGACGTACAGCATGACCGCGTGGAGGCCCAGGTTCTGGAGATGGCGGATGCCGGCCACTGTCAGGGCTTTGCCCAGGCCCATTCCCTGCGCCGCGGGGGAGACGCCGACGACGTATACTTCACCGATCGCCGGGTGGCCGCCGTGGCGGGGGTGGACCTTCGTCCAGTGGTAGCCGAGCAGCCGGCCGGACCCGTCCACGGCCAGGAGGAACCCCGCCGGGTCAAACCAGTCCTCCGCCATCCGGGCGTCGAGGTCGGCCCGGGTCATCCCGCCCTGCTCCGGGTGGTGGGCGAACGCTTCACGGTTCGCCGCCAGCCAGGCGTCCTCGTCCTGGCCCGGCACAAAGGCCCGGAGTGAGACACCGTCCGGCAGGCCGGCGTCGGGAAGCTCGGCGGAGGCAGTGGCCAGCCGCATTTTCCACAGTTCCCGGACGGGGCCGAAGCCGTACCGGGCGGCGAGGTCCGCGGCGGCCTCGTGGTTGCCGTGGGACCAGGCCTTCAGGCCGTCCAGTCCGCGCGCTGTTTTCAGTGCCCCCACCAGGCGGTCGGCAACACCCTGGTTCCGGTACGTCGGGTGGACGGCGATCTCCAGCACCCCGCCGCCGTCGGACTCTTCCACCACAACCGCGAACCCGGCGAGGTCCTGGCCGGTGGCGGGATCCGAATCCTCATCCGGAGCGTAGAGCGCAAGGCTCAGGAGGGAGTGCTCGGCCGAATCGCCGGCGCGGAGGGTGACCACCGTCTGCTCGGAGAGCGAGGGATTCCCGTCGGATTCCTCCGCCGCGGACAGGAGCCCCCTGAAATCTTTCAGCAGCTGGTCATCCACACCGCCCTTGACGACGAGGACGGGCCATTTTTCCGGATGTGCTGGGGTCATGAAGCTAGGCTATACGCCCGGGGCGCGGCTGTGCCGATTTGATAGGTGCGTGGCTGGACCGTATAGTCGATATCCGATCAGGCGTCATCGCCGGATGCGAGGGGGATCCACCAGTGGGGTGGCCTCGATACGTTCGACCCGTATGTCCTCCACAACAAGCAACAGCCCCGGACCAGTGGTCCGGGGCTGTTGTGTTGTCAGGCAAGTTGCGTTGGAAGCTCAGGCTTCCGTGAGCTCGTCTTCCTGCTGGCGCACCAGGGTGAGCCGGTAGCCTACGTTCCGCACGGTGCTGATCAGGTTTTCGTGGTCCGCGCCAAGCTTTGCGCGAAGGCGCCGGACGTGGACGTCCACGGTGCGCGTGCCGCCGTAGTAGTCATAGCCCCAGACCTCGGTCAGCAGCTGCTGGCGAGTGAACACACGTCCCGGGTGCTGCGCCAGATATTTGAGGAGTTCGAATTCCTTGAAGGTCAGGTTCAAGGGTGCACCGTTGACGCGGGCGGTGTAGCTGGCTTCGTCGATGACAACGCCCGCGGCCCGGATTTCGGTGGGGGCGTCGTCGGCGTCCGGGACGGCCCGTGCCACGGAGAGCCTGATGCGGGCTTCCACTTCGGCGGGCCCGGCGGAGTCCAGCACGATGTCGTCAACGGCCCAGGCTGAGGAAACCGCAGCCATGCCGCCCTCGGTCAGGATCAGGACCAGCGGTGCGCTCAGGCCGGTGGCCTTCAGGAGCTGGGTCAGGGAGCGGGCGCCCACCAGGTCCTTGCGGGCATCAAGCAGCACGATGTCGCACGGATCGGTTTCAAGCAGGGCAGTGGGTTCAGCGGCCAGGATGTGCACGCGGTGGTTCAGCAGTTCAAGGGCAGGCAGGATGTCCACCGATGAGCCGGTGCTGTTCGTCAATAACAGGATGTGCGACATTATTCCTCCAAGGGCCGTCCGCGCATCTTTGGGCGACTGAACCGGGTTTTCACCGGCCGGTACTGTCTCACTGCTGCGGTCTGGGCCGTCGATGGAACTATCCGGCCGGCAACCGTAGCAGGAAGCGTAGCTGAGCTTTGAGTATACCCAAGAGCGCCGCAACAGGCAGTGATCAGGACTTTGGACGTGTCCGTTTTGCGACACATGCCGGTCACATAAGGCAGGATTGAACCACAGGGCACTGTGCCCTGCCGGGGGCCGAACCGCCTTCCCGGTCTCCAGCCAGAATGGGAATGCCGCGAATTGGGTGCAGAGTTGAAGCCGCGCACGTCAGAGCCAGGTCCCGCATGAGCGCGGATCTGCAAGCCCCGTCCCGCTCCTTGGCGTCGTGGACCATCGGGGCGTTCGGCATGGCCGGCCTGGTGGCCATCATCGCCGGGGTGTACACCTCCCCGGAGGCCCTGCTTGCTGTCGCCGTGATTGTGGCGCTGGCAGTCGGTATCGGCTGGCCCCACTTCCTCCGAATCCCTGCGAAAAAGACCCTGGCCGCCGTCATCGCACTGCCCGGTGTCGGGTCAGCGCTCGCCGCCGGATTCGTCCCCGCCCCGGGATTCCTGGACTGGACGCCTGCCTTTATGGCGCTGGGGATGATGGCCGTGTTTGTGGTCCAGCTGATCCGCGGCACCGGCCAAGCCCAGCGGCTCGAATCGACCCTGGGCTGCTGTGCCGGCGTGCTGCTGTCATGCCTTGGCGCCGGCTGGATCGCAGGGGCCCGCTTCAACGGAGTCAGGGAAATGCTGCTGGTCGCCGCCGTCAGCGCGGCCGTGGCACTGCTGGCAGGGCTCATCCGCTGGCCTGACAGCATTGTGGCGCCGCTGGGCATTGTGATGGCGGGGCTTGCCGGGCCACTGGCGGGCCTGGTCTTCTCCGACATCGCCGTCCTTCCGGCAGCGATTTTCGGCGTCGTGGTGGGGGCGGTGCTGGTCAGCTTCCGCCGGCTCGTCACACTCCGGGGCGCTCCACTTAATCTTCTGGCGGCTCTTAGTATGGGTCTTGCACCGGTTTCGGCCGTGGGTTCGCTGGCGTACTTCATAGACAAACTACTCATCTACTAAGCGTTAGGATGGCATCATGTCCGTACTTGCATTTGAAATTTTCTTCCTTGTCCTGCTCGGTATCGCCAGCCTTTCCATGGCCTGGTTCGCGGGATTTGTTGTCTACCGCCTCTTCAAAGGCCAGAAGTAGAGCGTTTCCACCAGCTAGCCGTTTCCCGAGGTAATTGCTGTGCCGATTGAGATTCCCACAGACCTGACTCCTGAACTCGTTCCGCTTTCCTGGCTCATTGGTGAGTGGGAAGGCAGCGGCCGGCTCGGCAGCGGCGACGAGGACTCGGAACACTTCTTCCAGCACGTGTCCTTCACGCACAACGGTCTGCCGTACCTGCAGTACCGCGCGGAGAGCTGGTTAACGGCCGACGACGGCACGCGCCTGCGGCCGCTCACCGTTGAGACCGGCTTCTGGGCACTGGAACGCAAACAGCTCGACGCCGACGGCGGCCCTGGCCTGATCCCGGCGGACATCGTCCCGGCCCTCAAGAGCGCCGACGAGGTTGAGGCCCTGCGCAACAACGACGGCGGGTTCGACATTTCCGTCTCGATCGCGCATCCCGGCGGGATTTCCGAGCTGTACTACGGCCAGATCAAGGGACCGCAGATCCAGCTCACCACAGACATGGTGATGCGCGGCAGCCACTCCAAGGACTACAGCGCCGCCACCAGGATCTTCGGCCTGGTGGACGGCAACCTGCTGTGGCGCTGGGACGTCGCCACCGGCGGCACCTCGCAGCCGGGCAAGGGTCTCGAAGCGCATGCCTCGGCGTTCCTGAAAAAAGTTTCCTGACCCCTGCGCCGCCCTGACCGTCCGTACACTTGGTTTCCTAGGCTTCACCCGCGAGTGAATCACAGGGAGCATCATGGCTGCACCGCAGAACACCACTGACTACAGCGATCTGAAGGCACTGTTCTTTAACGGGACGCTGAAAAAATCCCCGCAGACGTCCAACACCGAGGGCCTGATCAACGTCAGCCGGCTCATCATGGAGAAGCACGGCGTCAGCACCCGCGTCATCCGGACCGTCGACCACGATATCGCCAGTGGCGTGTACCCGGACATGACTGAATACGGCTGGTCCACTGATGAGTGGCCCGAGCTCTATCCGGCGGTGCAGGAAGCGGACATCGTGGTGGTTGCCGGCCCCATCTGGCTGGGCGACAACTCCTCGCAGACCAAGAAACTCATTGAACGGCTCTATGCCCATTCGGGGCAGCTGAACAGCAAAGGGCAGTGGGCGTTCTACCCCAAGGTGGGCGGCTGCCTGATCACCGGCAACGAAGACGGCATCAAGCACTGTTCCATGAACGTCCTCTACAGCCTGCAGCACATCGGCTTCACCATCCCGCCGCAGGCCGACGCCGGCTGGATCGGTCCGGTGGGCCCCGGCCCAAGCTACCTGGACGAAGGGTCCGGCGGCCCCGAATCCGACTTCACCAACCGGAACACCACGTTCATGACCTGGAACCTGTTGCATTTCGCCAGGATGCTCAAGGACGCCGGCGGGATTCCCGCGTACGGCAACCTTCCTGAAGAATGGAAGGCCGGAACACGGTTCGATTTCGAAAACCCGGAATATCGCTAGTCCCCACCCGCACCCTAGCCTCGCAAGCTCGGCCAGGGAACCCGGCGGGCGTGGCCCCACTGCTCACCCGCGGCCCGCGGCCGCAACCGGAATACACACTGACCAAAGGACGTTGCCCCCAGTATGACTACTCCCAGCCCCCTGTTGTCGCGCCCTGGCGCCGTCGAGGGCGGCGGCGCTGACGCCGGCGTCGCATCCCACTACGGTGAGCCGCTGCGCGAGCAGCGCGCGCTCGCGGCCGGCACCGCCGTCGTCGACCTCTCCCACCGCGGCGTGGTGACTGTCAGCGGTCCGGACCGGCTCAGCTGGTTGAACACGCTGTCCTCGCAGCTGGTCACCGGCCTGCAGCCTGGCGAATCAAGCGAGCTGCTCCTGCTCAGCGTTCAGGGCCGGATCGAGTTTGACGCCCGGGTAGTGGACGACGGCGGGACCACCTGGCTGATCGTTGAGGCCGCCGAGGCGGGCCCGCTGGCTGAGTGGCTGAACAGGATGAAGTTCATGCTGCGCGTCGAAATCACCGATGTCTCAGGAGACTGGGCAGTGCTCGGGTCCACCAAGCAAGTGCCGGAATGGTCCGGCCTGCAGTCGTGGCGGGATCCCTGGCCCCATGTGGGCGCCGGCGGCTATTCGTACGCGGTGGTTCCGGAAGAAGGCCACCCCGGGCTGGAACGCCCGTGGTTCGAATACCTGGTACCGGCCGCCGAGCTGGAGCAGACGGTGGGGGACAGGCCGCTCGCAGGCATGTTGGCCGCCGAGGCCCTCCGTGTTGCTGCGTGGCGCCCACGGCTCGGCTCGGAAACCGACGACAAGACCATTCCCCACGAACTGGACCTGCTCCGCACCGCCGTGCACCTGTCCAAGGGCTGCTACAAGGGCCAGGAGACCATAGCCCGCGTGCACAACCTGGGCCATCCGCCAAGGCGGCTGGTGTTCCTCCAGCTGGACGGGTCGCAGCACACCATGCCCGCGCCGGGCAGCCAGGTCCTGCTCGGTGAGCGGAAAGTCGGCACGGTGACCTCCGTGGCCCAGCACTTTGAAATGGGCCCCGTGGCCCTGGCTGTCATCAAGAGGTCCGTTTCACCCGATGAAATACTGACTGTGCTGGACGGCGAGGAACCGTACACCGCCGCCCAGGAAGTGATTGTTGCGCCCGACGCCGGCCAGGTGGTGGGGCGCCAGACTGGATTCCTGAGGGGGACCCGCTAATGACAGAAAACACCGCACCCGGCCCGGCAACACCCGGCACACCGGCACCTGACGACGAAACTGTCGCGCTCGCCCACAAGCTGTTCCAGGCCGCCAGGGAAGGCGACACCGGGCTCTTGCGCGGCTACCTCAGCGCCGGGGCTCCGGCCACCATGACCAACGCCGCCGGGGATTCGCTGCTGATGCTGGCCGCCTACCACGGCCACGCTGAGACAGTGCAGCTGATCCTGGAGCACGGGGCCGAGCCTGACACCGCCAACGACCGCGGCCAGACGCCGCTGGCCGGCGCGGCGTTCAAGGGCTACACGGATGTTGCCCGCATACTGCTGGACGCCGGAGCCGATCCCGACGCCGGCACGCCGTCGGCCCGGGCTGCGGCGCAGATGTTCGCCCGCACCGAAATTCTCGAGCTGCTGGGTAACTGACCCGTGGAAAACGTGGCCCGGCCCTGGCCTGCCCTCTGGTCGCTGGTGATCGGGTTCTTTATGATCCTGATCGACACCACCATCGTCTCGGTGGCCAACCCCAGCATCATGGAAGGCCTGGGCACGGACATCAACGCCGTGATCTGGGTGACCAGCGCCTACCTGCTGGCCTACGCCGTGCCGCTGCTGATCACCGGCCGCCTTGGCGACCGGTTCGGCCCTAAGAAGCTGTACCTCCTGGGCCTGGTGGTTTTCACCCTGGCGTCGCTGTGGTGCGGGCTGGCCGGCGACATCCAGTCCCTGATCACCGCGCGGGTCCTGCAGGGCCTCGGTGCTGCCATCATGACGCCGCAGACTATGGCCGTCATCACCAGGATCTTCCCTCCGGACCGGCGTGGCGCGGCCATGGGGCTCTGGGGAGCCACCGCCGGCATGGCCACCCTGGTGGGCCCTATCCTGGGCGGAATCCTGGTGGACAGCCTCGGCTGGGAATGGATCTTCTTCATCAACGTCCCGGTCGGGATCGTGGGCTTTATCCTCGCCTGGCGCTTTGTCCCGTCCCTCAGCACCCACCCGCACCGGTTCGACATCCCCGGCGTGCTGCTCAGCGCCGTCGGACTCTTCCTGCTGGTGTTCGGCATCCAGGAAGGCGAGACCTACAACTGGGGCACCATTGCCGGGCCGCTCAGCGTCTGGAGCCTGATCATCGCCGGCATTGTTGTGCTGGCCGGCTTCATCGCCTGGCAGCGGTTCAACAAGGGTGAACCTCTGCTGCCGCTGGACCTGTTCCGCGACCGCAATTTCTCGCTGGCAAACATCGGCATCACCACCGTGGGTTTCACCGTGACCGCATTCGGGCTGCCGCTGATCTTCTACTACCAGATGGTCCGGGGCATGACCCCGACGCAGTCGGCTCTGATGATGGTGCCCATGGCGCTCATCTCCGGCGGACTCGCCCCCGTGGTCGGGAGGATCATCGACCGCGTCAACCCCAAATACATCACCTCCGGCGGTCTGGTGCTGATGGCCGTGGCGCTGGTGTGGAACTCGGTCCTGATGCACCCGGACACGCCCATCCTGCTGTTCCTGCTGCCCAGCGCCGTGCTGGGCTTCGCGAACGCCGGCATCTGGGCCCCGCTGAGTTCGACGGCGACGCGGAACCTGCCGTCGCGGCAGGCCGGAGCCGGGTCGGGCGTCTACAACACCACCCGCCAGATCGGTGCCGTGCTGGGCAGCGCGGCCATTGCAGTCCTGATCCAGTCGCGGCTGGCTGCGGAACTTCCGGCCGGACCCGGCGGCGAAAGCATGGAATTCTCCGGCCGGCTTCCGGAAGCCCTCCATGAGGGATTCTCGACGGCGATGGGCCAGTCCATCCTGCTGCCGGCGGCTGTGATCCTGGTGGGGGCAGCCGTGGCGCTGTTCTTCGCCAAACCCAAGGCAGTGAATGGCTGGGGCGCACAGCATGCCCCTTCCGCGGGTGCTAAAGCCCCGGAGGGCGCACCCCGGGCGGGATAGCCGTTTTTGGGAGGGCCGGGGGTCAGCCCAGGTGCACGCTGGTGTGGATCCCGCCGGTGGACAGGCCGAGCTTCCGGGCCAGGGCAACCGATCCCGTGTTGCTGACCTCGGCCCGCCACTGGACGGTGAGGCCTGCCGCGAGCGCTTCGTGCGCGGCGATGGATGCCGCCAAGGAGCCAAGCCCGCGCCGCCGCCACTCCGGATCCACCAGCACGCCGAGGTGGCCCAGCAGGCCTTCCCACTCCGAGTAGGCTCCGCAGGCTACCGGGACCCGGCGGCCGTCCACCTCATGGACGATGGTGTACCGGTTTTCGAGGTCCGAGAGCCCCACTTCGTTGACGTCGTCCGGCGGGCACAGGCCTTCCAGTTCGATCGCTTCCGGGTTGCCGTGGGATACGGTCAGGTCGTCGGACGGCTGCTTCAGGGGCAGGTCGTCGGCGAAGAACAGCGCCGCCGCGCCCAGGCCGTGTCCGCCATGGGCCCGGGTCAGGGTCAGCAGGGTGACGTGCTGGGCCATCTCTTCATCCGGGATTGCGGCGGCCGCGTCAATCACCCACTGCGGGCCCACCAGGGCCGAGCTGCCGAAGAGCCGGACAAATTCAACGGATTTCGCCGAGTCGTCTGCCCGGACGATCCGCTCGCCGGACGCCAGTGCCGCAGCGAAAGCACCGTCGTCGAGTCCCAGCCGCCGGGCCCACGCGAGCTGGATGATGGCGGCGGAACCGGGGTCAAGAGTCATATCCCCAGCCTACCCAGCACAGGGAAGCGCGAACTGGCAGCTAATGACCCCAAAACTCAGAACTGAGGGTATTAACTGCCAGTTCGCGCCGATCTGCTTTAGCCGAACAGGACCGCGGCTTCGTCATAGCGGTTCTGCGGAACGGTTTTCAGCTGGCCCAGCGCTTCCGCGAAGCCAACGTGCTCGATGTCGGTGCCCTTGAGCGCCACCATGGTGCCCCAGTAGCCCTCCACCACGGAGTCGATGGCGGCCATGCCCAGGCGGGTGGCCAGCACGCGGTCGAAAGCGGACGGGACGCCGCCGCGCTGGATGTGGCCAAGGATGGTGGCCCGGGTCTCGATGCCGGTGCGTGCCTCCAGTTCGGGGGCGAGCTGGTCCGCGATGCCGCCCAGCCGGGGACGGCCGAAGGTGTCCAGGCCGCGTTCGGAGTGCGGCGTTTCCATGTGGTCCGGCACAAAGCCTTCGGCAACCACCACCAGGGGTGCGCGGCCACGGTCGTGGGCTTCCTGCACCCACTCGGTGATCTGTTCGATGCTGACCTTCTGCTCCGGGATCAGGATGGCGTGGGCACCGGCGGCCATGCCGGCGTGCAGGGCGATCCAGCCCACGTGGCGGCCCATGACCTCGGCGATCATGCAGCGGTGGTGCGATTCGCCGGTGGTGCGCAGCCGGTCGATGGCTTCGGTGGCGATCTGGACCGCGGTGTCGAAGCCGAAGGTGTAGTCCGTGGCGTCGAGGTCGTTGTCCACGGTCTTGGGGACGCCGACGATCTTCAGCCCGGCGTCGGTGAGGCGCTTGGCTGCGGCCAAGGTTCCCTCGCCGCCGATGGCGATGATCGCGTCGATGCCCAGCCGGTCCATGTGGGCCTTGATAACGTCGGGGCCGCCGCCGTTTTCGAACGGGTTGGTGCGGGACGTTCCCAGGATGGTGCCGCCCTGCTTGGCGATGCCGCGGACCATGGTGCGGGGGATGTCGATGATGTCGCCTTCAACGACGCCGCGCCAGCCGTCCAGGAACCCCACAAATTCGTGGCCGTGGATGGCGATGCCTTTCAGGACGGCTCCGCGGATGACGGCGTTCAGTCCGGGGCAGTCGCCACCGCTGGTAAGAATTCCAATTTTCATGTCTCGGCTCAAATCCTGGTGTGAAGGTTTACAGGCAGAGCGCCACGCTGAGCTCACCCTAGATTCTAGTGGTCGGTGTGGGGTACGACACAAACCGGTTACAAAAGGCCCCGTTCCATGGCGAGGACCACAGCCCGGGTCCGGTCGTCCACATCCAGCTTGTTGAAGATCCTCAGCAGGTGGGTTTTGACCGTCGCTTCAGCGATGTGCAGCCGCGCAGCCGCCTCAGGATTGCTCAATCCCTGGGCGACGCAGCGGAGGACCTCCACCTCCCTGGCTGTGAGCCGGGGCAGCTCCGGCGACCGCATGCGCGATACCAGGCGGGCGGCAACCGGCGGCGCCAGGACCGTCTCACCACGCGCGGCAGCGCGCACGGCCTCGATGATCCGGTCGCCGGGTGTGTCCTTGAGGAGGTAGCCCACCGCGCCGGACTCCACGGCGCGCATGATGTCGGAGTCGTCGTCGTACGTGGTCAGCACCAGCACCTTGGTGTCGGGAAACCGGTCCCGGATTTGCGCGGTGGCGCCGGCCCCGTCAAGGACGGGCATCCGCAGGTCCATGAGTACGACGGCGGGGCGTAGCCGGCTGACCGCGTCCACCGCCTCCTGCCCGTTGGCCGCGGCCGCCACCACATCGATGCCCTCTGCCGTGTGCAGCAGCGCGGCAAGGCCGCTCCGGACTACGGGGTGGTCGTCGGCCAGGACCACCGTTACAGTTCCCGGGGCGCTCATGCCCCCGCTCCCCGTGCGTGCGTCCCCAGCCCGGCGTCCGCGCCGCGAAGCCCTGGTGCCGCCGTCGGGACTTCAGCCACCAGGCGCGTTCCGGCGGGTGATGACGTGACCTGGAGCCGGCCGCCTATTTCGTCCAGCCGGGCGGACATCGATTTCAGGCCAAAGCCCTGGTGGCCGGCCGCGGTATCGAATCCCTGGCCATTGTCCGTCACCGTCAGCCGGAGCAGAGGCGGGCTGCCTGCCGGGATCTCCACCAAGAGTTCCGCGGAGGTGGCCCCCGAGTGCCTCCGGACGTTGTTCAGGGCTTCCTGTGCCGTCCTCAGCAGGGCCACCTGCTGTGTGGACGGGAGAGGTGGCAGGCGGTCGGGCAATGCCGCGGTCAGCCCGATGCCATCCAGGTGCAGCGTGTCCGGGAGCCGCTGCAATGCGGCGAGGAGGTCCCCGCCTTGGACGTCGGACGGGACGCCCGAAGCCACCAGGGCGCGGGCCTCCGTCAAATTCTCCCGTGCGGTGTCCGAGATGGCCGCCAGGCTCCGCAGCAGCCCCGCGGGATCCTGTGGTTGGACCCGGAGCTGGGCCTGCGCCGCCTCGGACAGCATGGCAATGGACGTAAAGCCCTGGGCCAGGGTGTCGTGGATTTCCCGGGCCATCCGTTCCCGCTCGGCCAGGGCACCACGGGCCTGCTCCGCAACGTTGAGCTCATGGCGGGTGGCTTCGAGCTCGGCCAGCAGTTCGGCTCGCTGTTCACTCTGCTCGATGACTTTCGAGATCCAGAGGCCGATCATGCAGCTGGCCACGAACGACGTCACCAGCTGGGCGGTAATGCCGTAAACCTCGGTGCCGCTCAGCCCGTATCGGCTGACCTGTCCAACGGCCACCCCCACGCAGAGGATCGCCGTGGCGGCCACGCCCTGGCGCTGCGAGGCGGTAAACATCCAGACCTGCGGGAAGGCCACAAAGAGCAGGACGCCGGCGCCGTCGTAGACGAACGACAGGAACACCACCACAGCCACCAGCAGTGCCACGTAGACGGTGGGGCGTGATGTGCGGAGGTCCCTGGTGCGGGTGAGGAACGGGTAGGCAATCCCCAGCAGCAGCAGCGCCCCGATCACCAGCGGCGTCCCGGACTCCCGCTCATTGCCGAACAGGGCGAGATAGGACACGCTGGCCAGGGCAGCGTAGAAACCCGCATGCCACCACACCATGGAGGTGGTCCACACCGAGCGGGCGGGCAGCAGCCGCTCGGTCCGTCCGCTGATATAGCTCATGGGTGCACCTTATCGGCGGGGCGGCGGGCAACCAACACCAACGATTGGTGCGCCACGGAGCCTGCTACTTCTGCGGCGGCCACTTGAACGCCAGCCGGGCCACGACTGCACCCGCGGCCACCCACAATCCCAGCACGAGGAACGTGAGCGGCAGGTTGTACGTTCCGCCCGGCTCCACGGCCTCAAAGCCGGCCGGGAGGAAAACCGACCGGAAGGCGCTCGCCGTCCAGCGCAGCGGAAAGAAGTTGCTGATGGACTGCAGCCAGTCCGGAAGCTGGGAAAACGGGAAGTACACCCCTGAGGTGAAAGACAACAGCAGTACCGGCAGGACCGCGAGCGTCGAGGCGCTCTGCGCAGACTTGGGCAGCGCCGTGAAGGCGATCGCCACCGTGGCCCACGCAGCAGTGGCAAGAAGCATGAGCAATGCCATCAGGCCCCACTGGCCGGCTTCCCGGGGGAGCGGCACGTCGAAGAGGACTGCGGCCGCCAGCAGCAGGAGGGCTGTCTGCGCCACGATCAGGTACAGGGTTTGCCCCGTTTTTCCGATGAAGTAGGAGGCGGCAGGCAGGGGAGTTCCGGCCAGCCGTTTCACCGTGCCGTTGAAACGCTCAGTGGCCACATAGCTGCTGAGGTTCTGGAAACCGCTGAGGATGGTGCTCAGCGCGAGCATGCCGGGCAAATAGTAGTGCGCCGGGGTGATGCCGCCCTGTCCGTTCGGATCCGCCCCGAAGACCGGCTCGTCACCGAAAACGGTGCCAAACAGGGACATCATCAGGATCGGGAAAAACAGCACCAGCACCAGTGAGAGCACATCCCGGTTAAATAGTTTGATCTCCAGCAGGATCCGGCCAAGTCCCAGGCGCAGTACTGATGGGCGCCAGGCCGCACGGACGGTTTCGTGGGCGGCGAATGGGGGGAAGGTGGTGCTCATCGGAGGGCTCCTGACGTGGAGGGTGATGCCGTGTCCGGCAAAGAGTCCGGCAGCGCCGCCGGGACAGCCGTCGTTTCGGTGCCGTCTGGGCGCTCGGCCCCATCAGCCGCCCCGATCAGCTGGAGGTAGATGTCTTCCAGGCTGGGGCGTACGACGGCGAGCTCCGCCGGCTCGGTTGCGCCGCCGTCGGACAGCGAATTGACCAGTGCAGCCGGCTGCTCCGTCACCACCTCACGGAGGCCGGATGCATCCCGCCACCGGACGCGCGGCACGCGGAGGCCGGGGCCGCCGATGTCCTGCGGGCTTCCCTCGGCGATCAGCCGGCCGTGGTTGATCACGCCGATCCGGTCCGCCAGCTGTTCGGCCTCGTCCAGGTAATGCGTGGTCAGCACAATAGTGGTGCCGCCGCTGCTCAGCTGCCGGATGAGGTCCCAGAATTGCCGCCGGGCCTCGGGATCGAACCCCGTGGTGGGTTCGTCCAGGAACAGGACTTCCGGGTTGCCGATGATCCCCAGCGCCACGTCCAGCCGGCGCCGCTGGCCGCCCGACAGTGTGGAGATGCGGACGCCGCCTTTGCCGCCGAGCCCTACGGCGTCGATGACCTCGTCCACCTGCCGGGGCGCAGGAAAGCAGGAGGCCAGTGACCGCAGTGCCTCCGAAACCCGGAGTTCCCCCGAGTCGGTGGCCTCCTGGAGCACGATCCCGATCCTGGCGCGGAAGGACGGCGGAGCTTTCCAGGGCCGGGTTTCCAGGACCCTCACCTCGCCACTGTCCGGTTTACGGTGACCTTCGAGCATCTCGATGGTGGTTGACTTGCCGGCCCCGTTGGGGCCCAGGAGGGCGTACGTTTCGCCGGCGCGGATGGTGAGGTCCAGGTGGTCCACGGCCGTGAGAGTGCCGCCTTTGGGCAGCCGGTAGGCCTTGTTGAGGCCGCGGACGGTGATGGCGTCGGGGGCCGGCGGCCGCCCCGGGCTGGTAGAAGAGTTCATGCATCCAGCGTGGCAGCCACCGGGCGCTGGCCAACAGGCCCGGGCGGTTGAACCTGGTGTCCACCGGCCGGTGGACACGGGCAGCAGAAAGGCCCCCGCTTCGGGAAGGATTCTCCGGGGAAGCGGGGGCCTGTTTGCCAGGGATCAGGATCCGTTGATGGACCGCCGGTCGAGGAAGGACTGCAGCGGGATCGAGTTCTGCTGGTCCGGAAGGATCAGCCAGGCCGCCACGTAGAAGACCACTGCGGGTCCGGGGAGGAGGCAGAAGACCAGGAACGCGATCCGCACGAAGGCCACGTCCACGTTGAGCTTGGCTGCTATCCCTCCGCACACGCCGCCCAGCCAGCGCTCGGGACCGCGTTTCAGGCCGAAGCCCCTGACGATGCTGAAAAACTTGTCCATGGCTCAAGACTTCCCTGTTGTGGGTTCATTGTCACGTTTCCGTGCCGAGAGCAGCCCGCCAACCACCAGCGCGGCCCCGGCCCCGATCATGAGGCCGATCAGCACATAGGTGCCGTTCAGGGTCACGACGCCCAGCTGGGCGGTGATGATCAGGACGGCGAGGGCCAGGACCACGAGGCCCCAGACCACGGTTCCCACCCTGGTGGGTGCAGGGCCCGCAGGCCCGGTGACGTCCGCAGTCGGCGTTTCCTTGGTGAATGAATCCGGTGCCGGATCAACGTTGCTCATGTCAGTTCCCTTCCTGGATGGTGACGTTGCTGAAGGTGCCGTCGATCTCGACCACCAGGCGGGCGCCCGGCAGGTCGGTGTTGTAGCTGCTCTCCCTGGTGGAGATGCCGCTGCGGTGGTTGGCGCCTTCGTGGATGTTGCCCATTGTCATGTCCGCTTTGATGTCCACGGGGACGTTGTCGGGGATGGTCACCGTGACGTTGCTTGCCGTGATTTTCAAGGGAACCACGACGTCGGATGGCAGCGGGGCGGCGACCTTCAGATTCGTGAGGTCCACAGTCCCGCGGCCGGCAGTGACGTCGAAGCCGTCCCTGGCCTGCTCAATGCTGGCGGGCGTCCAGTCCACCTGGGTGAAGCGGACCCTGTCACCGTTGCCCACCACGTTGAAGATGCCGCCGATGATCAGTGCCACCACTGCGAAGAAGCCGAGGATCCCTGAGGTCCTGCCGCGCAGTCCGGCGATGAGGATGCCGATGCCCAGGACCGCCGCGGCGCTGGCCCAGACGATGGCGTTGGCGGAGTCGCCGAGGTTGATGACGTTGCCGGCGTCGAGGGCTTTGAGCCCGCCGCCCCCCAGGAGTGCCGTCCCGGCGGTAATTGCCACTGCGGGGGCTCCGGGGCCGGCCGGGCGGACCTTGGGTGGGCGCGCCGGGCCCTGTGGCGGCTGGTAGCCGCCGCCGTAGTTGCCGCCGCCATAGTTGCCTCCGCCCGGGAAGCCGCCGCTGCCGTAGGGCGGGGTGGGGCCGGAAGGCGGTGTGGGCGTGTAGGGAGGGGTTCCGGCAGAGCCGGTGTCGGTAGCAGAGTAGGGCGAGGTGTAGGGGGTGGTGGGGTAGGCGGCCGCGTAGGCGGCGTTTCCGCCGGATCCGGCCGGCTGCGGGGTGGCGTTCATGAGTGCTCCGTTCCGGGCCTTGTTGCGCTGGGTCAGGTAGTAGATGAGGTAGATGGCGCCGCCCACCCAGAAGACGGTCCAGATGAATCCACCGAAGCCGTTCCGGCTCCAGCCCCAGAAGCCGCCGCCGAGACCGGTAAGGCCCACCACGGTGGTGATCAGCGCACCGGTCATGCCGGTGGACCACCGTCCTGCGCCGGCCTCCTGGACGTGGATGCGGCCGTCAGGCTCGGGGAGGAACGCCCAGGCCAGGCCGTAGAGCAGGACGCCAATGCCGGCGAAGAGGGTGAGGACGATGAAGATGCCGCGGACAATCAGCGGGTCGATGCCCATCCGGTGTGCGATGCCGCTGGAGACACCGCCGATCCAGCGGTCACGTCCGCGCTGGATGCCGTGGCTCCGGATCCAGGGGAAGAAGTCAGTGGACTGGCCTGGTGCTTTGGCGCTGGTGTAAGGGCCTGCATACGGGCCGGACTGCTGGCCGTAGGGCGGCTGTTGCGGTGCATCCTGCGTCGCGTCCTGCGGCGGGGCCGGGGGCGCGTCCTGCGAGGCGTCCGGACCAGGCGTCAGGGGTTTGGTGGGCTGTTCTGCTCCGCGGGGAGGGAGTGGCTCGGTGGGCTGTTCGCTTCCGCGGGGAGGGAGTGGTTCCGTGGGTTGTCCGTCATCGGGGGTGGGGGTGTGCGAGTTCATACTTTGATCCTGCCGTCCCGGGCTGTCCCGCTCTACTGGGGAACACCCTGAACCGTCCCTGAGTTACCCCCGGTTCAGGCCCGGATCCGGTCCGGGGAACCCTGATCCGTGCTTGGATTGACACATGAGCACAGCCCTTACCCGCCCACCGCTGGTCCGCAGCAGCGACCGGATCATCGCGGGCGTGTGCTCCGGCCTCGCGGCGCATCTGGGCTGGCCGGTGAAGAATGTCCGGATCGGCATGGCGCTCGCAACCCTCGCCGGCGGTGCCGGGCTGGCCTTCTACGCGTGGCTGTGGATCATGGTGCCCACTGCTGACGAAAGCGCCCGGCGCAACGCCAGGCGGCCGGCGTCGCCCATCGCCCCCGCCGTCAGCCTCGTGCCGCCCGTGCGGATTGACCCGGCATTCGGTGCTGCGCCGCCCGCGGGCCAGGCCGCGGGCGCGCCACTCTGGGGCATGCCCGACGCCGGCGCTGCCGCCCCCGCCGCTGCCTACGCTGCCGGGGCGGGGCCAGCCAACAGCTACGGCACCGCGGCGGTGCCGCTTGGCCCCTCTGCGGCTGGCTACGGTCCGCCCCTGGCGGGCCAGGCTGGCAGGCCGCCGTGGTTCCGGTTCCGCAGCATGCGGTATGGCAAGGAGATCCTGCTGGGCGCCGGGCTCCTCCTGGTGGCGGGAATCCTGATCGCGCAGCTCCTGGGCGTCGACGTGCCCTTGGGGACCCTCATTCCTGCTGCGGCCGTGCTGGGCGGCGCCGCCATCGCCTGGATGCAGCTGGACGAGACCCGCCGTGCCGGTCTGCTGGACAAAACCAAGGCCGACCAGGCCGGCGGCTGGGCACGCCTCGCTGCGGGGCTCGCGTTGGTGGTCGCCGGCGTGCTGGTGATGGTGTCCGGCTCCGGATCATGGGAACAGACCTGGCTGGCGCTGCTCGCTTCGGTGGCGGTGCTGGGCGGCGTCGTCCTGGTGCTCCTCCCGTGGGCACTCAAATTCTGGCGGGACCTGGAATCAGAGCGCGCCGGCAGGGTCCGCGAAACGGAACGGGCCGAGATCGCTGCCCACCTGCACGACTCCGTGCTGCAGACCCTTGCCCTGATCCAGCGGCGGGCCGGCAACGAACACGACGTGGTCCGCCTGGCCCGGGCCCAGGAACGTGAACTCCGGGGCTGGCTGTTCCAGGACCCGGGCCGCGACGCAGGCCAGCTCTCGGAACGGATCAAGGCAACCGCGGCCGAGGTGGAGGACTTCCTGGGCAACGCCGTGGAGGTGGTGAGCGTCGGGGACACGGCCATGACCGAAGCCCACGAAGCCTTGGTCCAGGCCAGCCGCGAGGCGATGCTGAACGCCTCCAGGCACGGCGGCGGGTCCGTCTCGGTATACGTTGAGGTCTCGGAGGGCCGCGCCGAGGTCTTCGTCAAGGACCGCGGACCGGGCTTCGAACTCAACGACGTGCCGGAGGACAGGCTGGGTGTCCGGGAATCGATCATCGGACGCATGAAGCGCCACGGCGGCACGGCCTCCATCACCAGCACCCCTGACGGCACTGAGGTGCGGCTGGGCCTGCCGGCGCTCCAAACGGACAATGCGGAAGGGAAATCATGAGCAACGTACAGGGGACCGGACCCATCCGCCCCGCGCAGCCGGTCCGGGTGGTGATCGTGGACGACCACGCCATCTTCCGTTCCGGCCTCAAGGCTGACCTTGACGCGAGCATCCAGGTGGTGGGCGAGGCCGCCACGGTGGAGCAGGCCATTGCCGTGATCGCCCAGGAGCGTCCGGAAGTGGTGCTGCTCGATGTGCACCTGCCCGGCGGCCTCGGCGGCGGCGGGCGCGAAGTCATCGCCGGTTCCGCCGCGCTCCTGGGGTCCACCAAGTTCCTGGCACTCAGTGTCTCGGACGCGGCCGAGGACGTTGTGGCGGTCATCCGGGCAGGGGCGCGGGGGTATGTCACCAAGACCATCTCCGGAGCCGAAATCACCGACGCCGTCTTCCGGGTGGCGGGCGGCGACGCCGTCTTTTCGCCCCGGCTGGCAGGCTTTGTGCTGGACGCCTTCGGCACCGCCCCGGCAGACATTGCCGATGACGAGCTGGACCGGCTGTCCGCCCGCGAGCTGGAAGTCATGCGCCTCATCGCCCGCGGCTACAGCTACAAGGAAGTGGCCAAGGAACTGTTCATCAGCATCAAGACCGTGGAGACCCACGTGTCAGCGGTGCTGCGCAAACTCCAGCTCTCCAGCCGGCACGAGCTCACCAAGTGGGCCGCCGAACGCCGCCTCCTCTAACCCCCAACGCCCTATCACTTGACGCGGCTTTTTCCCCAACCATCTCTCACTTGATGCGGCTTTTTCCACGACGCTCTATCACTTGATGCGGCTTAAACCGGAACGCTCTATCACTCTCCAAAGGAAAGTGGTAGAGCGTTCCGGTTTTTCCTGCAGGAAGTGAGAGAGCGTGCCTACTTGGCCTTGCCCAGGAAGTCCTGGAGCCGGGCTACGCCGGTGGCCAGGTCGTCGTCGCCCAGGGCGTAGGAGAGGCGCAGGTAGCCGGAGGGGCCGAAAGCCTCGCCCGGCACCACAGCCACCTCAACCTCGTCCAGGATCAGGGTGGCCAGCTCAGCGGAGGTCGACGGCGTGGCGCTGCCCGCCGCCGTCGGGAATTCCTTCCCCAGCAGCCCGCGGACGTCCGCGTAGACGTAGAAGGCACCCTTCGGCGTCGGGCATTCCACACCGTCGATGGCGTTCAGCCCGGCGACGATCGCCTTGCGGCGGCGGTCAAAGGCAACCTTCATGTCATCAACGGCCGTGAGCGGACCGGAGACGGCGGCAAGGGCCGCGATCTGCATGATGTTGGAGACATTGGACGTGGCGTGGGACTGCAGGTTGGTGGCAGCCTTGATGACGTCGGCCGGGCCGATCATCCAGCCCACGCGCCAGCCGGTCATGGCGTAGGTTTTGGCGACGCCGTTGAGGATCACTACTTTGTCGCCCAGTTCAGGGGCGGCGGTGGCGATGGACGTGAAGGGGACGCCGTCGTAGGTCAGGTGCTCGTAGATTTCGTCGGTGACCACCCAGAGGCCCTTGGCTGCGGCCCATTTGCCGATCTCGGCGACCTGCTCGGGGGAGTAAACCGAACCCGTGGGGTTGGACGGCGAGACGAACAGCAGGATCTTGGTGCGGTCCGTGAGCGCCGCTTCAAGCTGGTCCACTGTGACGAGGTAATCCTGTTCCGGACCGGCGAAGACCTCAACCGGGACACCGCCGGCGAGCCTGATGGCCTCCGGGTACGTGGTCCAGAACGGTGTGGGAACAATCACTTCGTCGCCCGGATCCACCAGCGTGGCGAACGTGTTGTACACGGCCTGCTTGCCGCCGTTGGTCACCAGCACTTGGGACGCGTCCACGGCATAGCCGGAATCCCGGAGGGTCTTCTCGGCAATGGCCTTCTTCAGCTCCGGCAGGCCGCCGGCGGGGGAGTAGCGGTGGTACTTGGGCTGGCTGGCGGCCTCAATCGACGCCTGGACGATGTAGTCCGGGGTGGGGAAGTCCGGTTCGCCTGCGCCGAAGCCAATGACCGGCCGGCCGGCTGCCTTCAGCGCCTTGGCCTTGGCGTCAACGGCCAGGGTTGCGGATTCGGCAATGGCGGAAATGCGCTGGGAAACGCGGGCGGCAGACATGGCAGGGTCCGTTCTTCGCTTGCAGCTCGATGGCTGAATGGTGGAATTCGACGTGATCTACTCTATGCTGTTCACCGGATCGTTCGGGTTGCCGGATTGGATTTATGACTGCAGGTCAGGTCACCAATTCCAGGGGCGCGAAGGGCCCGGAATGAGGCTGGTTCGACGAACACGAAGTTGTTGCGTAGACTGGTTCTCCGGTGTTGAAAACACGGATGATGGCGTGCGCCCCAGTGCAAACTGCGGAAGTTTCGTCAGGTGCGGTTTTTGATCCATAGGGTAGTGGCGCAATTGGTAGCGCAGCGGTCTCCAAAACCGCAGGTTGCAGGTTCGAGTCCTGTCTGCCCTGCGCAAGCTGTTCCGGCGGAATGCCGGAGCAAGCGCAGCAACCATGGTCTGATCAGGACCGGGTAATCCAACATTGCAAAGATGAGTGAGGACCAGGTGACCGAAACAGCTGCCAGCAGCTCCAAGGGCCGCCCAGCTAAGAAGGCCGCCAAGGCAAACTTCTTCGCTCGCATTGCACTTTTCGTCCGCCAGATCATCGGCGAACTGAAGAAGGTTGTTGCACCAACCCGCAAGGAACTGATCAATTACACACTGGTGGTGCTGGTGTTCGTGGCCATCATGATGGTCATCGTCAGCCTGCTGGACATCGGTTTTGGAACCGCTGTCAGCTGGGTCTTCGGCGGGATAGCCCCCGGGGACCGCTAAGGCGAATCGTCCGCAGGCTGCGTGGTCTGGTCCGGGTAAACCGGAGGAAGCCACGTCAGCGTGCGGAATTGAGCCATTTAAATAGGCATGTTAGGCAATGAGGAAGCAGGAGACCAAGTGTCTGAGCAGGAGCTCGAGGTAACCGAGACTGAGCTGGAAGAGTCCACGGACGTCACGGCAGAAGCCGGTGAAGAGTCTGAGGTTGAGTCCGCTGCGTCCGAATCCGACTTCGCCGATTCTGACGACGCTGATGATTCCGACGATGACTCTGACGCTTCAGAGGCAGACGTTGACGGCGACGACTCCGACGAAGCGTCGGAAGAGGCCGACGCCCTCGCCGCTGCGGCCGCCAAGGCAGAGGTTGATCCCGCTGAGGAATTCAAGGCCAAACTGCGCCGCCAGGAGGGTGACTGGTACGTCATCCACTCCTACGCTGGTTACGAAAACCGCGTAAAGGCCAACCTTGAGACCCGCATCCAGACCCTGGACATGGAAGAGTTCATCTTCGAAATCCAGGTGCCGATGGAAGAAGTCGTTGAGATCAAGAACGCCCAGCGCAAGGTCATCAACCGCGTCCGCATCCCCGGCTACGTCCTGGTCCGCATGGACCTGACGGACGCCTCCTGGGGCGCCGTCCGCCACACCCCCGGCGTCACCGGCTTCGTGGGCAACGCCCACAACCCCGTGCCGCTGCGCCTCGATGAGGTCTTCTCCATGCTCGCCCCGGTCTTCGAAGAAGAGCAGGCCGAGAAGGGCAAGCCGGTCAAGCACGCTGCCACCCCGGTTGACGTCGACTTCGAGGTTGGCGAATCCGTCATCGTCAAGGAAGGTCCGTTCGAGACCCTTCCGGCCACGATCTCCGAGATCAAGGTGGAATCCCAGACCCTCGTGGTGCTGGTCTCCATCTTCGAGCGCGAAACCCCGGTCACCCTGGCGTTCAACCAGGTCACCAAGATCTAGCACCACGCACAGAATTCGCTCCGGCGCTGCCCGCTTAGCAGTTCCGGAACGGCCGGCCGCCTCGCCATGGCGGCCAAAAACCTGAGGCACGCTCCTGTGTCCCAGGACGTTATTGAGAGAAGGACCCTACATTGGCTCCCAAGAAGAAGGTCACCGGCCTCATCAAGCTGCAGATCCAGGCAGGTGCCGCTAACCCGGCTCCGCCGATCGGTCCTGCGCTTGGCCAGCACGGTGTCAACATCATGGAATTCTGCAAGGCGTACAACGCTGCCACAGAAGCCCAGCGCGGAAACGTCATCCCCGTGGAAATCACGGTTTACGAAGACCGTTCATTCACGTTCATCACCAAGACCCCGCCGGCTGCAGAGCTCATCAAGAAGGCTGCAGGCGTTGCCAAGGGTTCACCCACGCCGCACACCGTCAAGGTTGCCAAGCTGACGCAGGCCCAGGTCAACGAGATCGCCACCACCAAGATGGAAGACCTCAACGCCACCAGCCTCGAAGGCGCAGCGAAGATCATCGCCGGCACCGCCCGCTCCATGGGTATCACCGTCGAGGGCTAAGAGCCTTCACCCGCCGGGCGACCGGCACCACTGAAACATTAAAATGTTGGGATTCCATGCCGGATTCCCGACTGTGGCAGGGCCCAGCGCGGTCCGCAGACCACAACTGCACAAGGAGAAGTAAGCAGCATGGCAAAGCGCAGCAAAGCATATGAGGCAGCAGCCGCCAAGATCGACGCGGAGAAGTTCTACGCGCCGTTCGAGGCAGTGACGCTCGCCAAGGACACCAACCCGTCCAAGTTCGACGCCACCGTTGAGGTTGCCTTCCGCCTGGGCGTTGACCCTCGTAAGGCTGACCAGATGGTCCGCGGCACGGTCAACCTGCCCCACGGCACCGGCAAGGTCGCCCGCGTCCTCGTTTTCGCAACGGGCGACAAGGCAGAAGCAGCAATCGCTGCCGGCGCCGACTTCGTTGGTTCCGATGACCTGATCGAAAAGATCGCCGCCGGCTGGACCGACTTCGACGCAGCCGTAGCCACCCCTGACCTCATGGGCAAGGTTGGCCGTCTTGGTAAGGTGCTGGGTCCCCGTAACCTGATGCCGAACCCGAAGACCGGCACGGTCACCCCGGATGTCGCCAAGGCTGTCAACGACATCAAGGGCGGCAAGATCGACTTCCGCGTCGACAAGCACTCGAACCTGCACTTCATCATCGGCAAGGTTTCCTTCGACGCCATCAAGCTGGCCGAGAACTACGCAGCAGCACTGGAAGAGGTCCTTCGCCTGAAGCCGTCCGCTTCCAAGGGCCGCTACATCCAGAAGGCCACCGTGGCCACCACGTTCGGTCCGGGCATCTCCGTTGACCCCAACGTCACCAAGGTACTGACCGAGGTCTAATCCTCAACAGCGCCTGCCGGCTCCGTCCGGCATATACATGGGAACCGTCCGGCTTTGCGCCGGGCGGTTCCTTTGCTTAACCCCTTCCCTCGACTAAATCGCACCGATGGCTAGGCTGGGGGCATGACCGACCTGGCCATCACCGCCGTTCGTATCCCGGAAACGCCCGACGGCGGCGGTTCCGGCGGCGGGGAACGCCCGGACAGTGCCGCGGACTTCCACGCCTGCCAGGCCCTCCGCGAAGCCCACGAGCTTCAGAAGTGGGGCGACCTGGACCGTTGCCTCACCCCGGCGGAAGCCATGGAATTCTGGCGGGGCAATGAGTATGAGGAGCGGCAGCTCTACATCGCGAGGCTGGGCACGGAGCTGGTGGGCATGTGCTCAGTCACGCTGCCGCTGCGTGAAAACACCTCCACGGCCGGGATCGATGTCCTGGTGACCCCCGCGCACAGGCGCCGCGGGTGGGGGCGCCGCCTGCTGGAGTATGCAGAGTCCGTGGCCGTGGGGCGGGGACGCACGTCGCTGGACTCCTATTGCGAGATCCCGCTGGAGCTGGTGGAGCGTTCGGCCGGATTGCTTCCGGCCAAATCAGGTGCCGGCGGACTCCCGCGGGACGAGGCCTCAACCGCCTTCGCGTCCGGGGCCGGATATGAGCTGGAGCAGGTGGAGAGGTCCAGCCGCCTCGCGTTGCCCGTGCCGCCGGAGCATCTGGAAATGCTTGCGGCTGAGGCGTCCGCCTTTGCGCGGGACTACACGATGGTTGCCTGGGCAGAGTCGTGCCCTGACGAATTCGTTGCGGAGTATGCCATCCTGAAGGCCCGGATGAGCACGGACGTTCCCACCGCCGGATTGGACTGGGGCGCCGAGGATTGGGACATCGCGCGTGTCCGGGATGAGGAGCGGACGCTTGCCCGCAGCGGCGTCCAGGTCCAGGTCGCCGCCGCGGTGCACAGTGCGTCCGGCGGACTTGCGGCGTACACGGTCCTGAATTGGCGCCCGGACATGCCGGCAACCGTGATCCAGCAGGATACGTTGGTGTCCGCGGAGCACCGGGGACACCGCCTGGGAATGCTGGTCAAACTCGCGAACCTGCGTCTGGCGCAGCAGCGGTGGCCCGCCGCGCGGTCGGTCCTTACATGGAATGCCAACGAAAACCAGCATATGCTGGCGATAAATATTTCGCTTGGATTCAAGCCTGCTGGCTATGAAGGTGAGTGGCAGAAACGGCTGGGATGATGCCCCTTATGGCAAACGACGTGAAGATCGAGCAGCTTTTTATCCCGGATTCGCTGGACTCGCCGGACGCAGCGGACTTCCTTGCCGCCGTCGAGGTGGGGCGCAAAGTCCGGATGCAGACCTGGGGGAGCGACGACCTGGCGTACGCGCCCCTGGAGAAACTGCTGGAGCTCGAGGACCCCTACGAACGCCAGATCATCCTGGTGGCCAAGGTCGACGGTGAAATCGTGGGTACGGTGGACATCGCCCTGCCGCTGACGGACAACCTTGACCTCGCCGAATTCACGCTGGACATCCTGCCCGAATTCCAGCGGCAGGGCGTTGGCCGGAAGCTGCTGCTCGCCGCCGAACACCTGGCGCGGGCCGAGGGCCGGACGATGATCCTGGTGGACACCAACCACCCCGGTGCGTCGCTGCATGAGTTTGAGAAAGCCCAGCTCGTGCCCGGCTCGGGGCAGGGCTTTGTGCCGCTGGAGAGCCGTGAGGTCGAGTTCGCCCGGAAAACCGGGTACACGCTGCAGCACATTGAACAGTTCAGTTCCTGCGCCTTGCCGCTGGACACCAAGCTAGTCGCGGACCTGCAAGTGGAAGCCGACGAAGCCAACAACGGGCGGTACCGCCTGCATCACTGGACAGACCGTTGCCCGGACCAGTGGCTGGAGGCGGTGGCCGTGCTGGAAAACCAGGCGGGCGCCGACGTCGACCCTTCGCTGGAGACTCCTGTTGAGCAGGACATGGTGTTCGACGGCGGCATCCTCCGCGAGGCCGAAGAGGCCACCATTGCGCAGGGCCGGCAGACAGTGGTTACCGCCGTCGAACACCTCGCCACCGGCGCACTGGTGGGCCTGACCA
This sequence comes from Arthrobacter sp. HS15c, assembly GCF_040812005.1. Lineage (NCBI taxonomy): Bacteria > Bacillati > Actinomycetota > Actinomycetes > Micrococcales > Micrococcaceae > Arthrobacter > Arthrobacter sp. HS15c. The sequence continues at coordinate 562,913 of NZ_JBFOHM010000001.1, read as the reverse complement.
CCATCACCGTCCTGGCTCACCGGGCAGACGTTGTGTTCCAGGACGACACCCTGGTGCTGCAGGAACACCGCGGGAACAAGCTGGGGCTGCTGATCAAGGTGGCCAACATGGAGCGGCTGACTGAACAGTTCCCCGACGCCAGGGTCATCTATACCTGGAACGCGCCGGAGAACAGGTACCTCCTGACCGTCAACAAACAGCTGGGGTTCACCACGGCGGGCGTGACGGGCATCTGGCAAAAGGAACTCCCGCACCTGGGTGCCAGCAAGAGTTGAGCTCCGCAGTGCTCGATTTGGTAGAGGGGCGGCCCGTCCCGTAAGCTTGAACTACCAAAGACCGTCGGTTGTTGGAAATCCACTCTCCTGAACACAGCTCAACTCTGTAGTTTGTGCGCTGGAGGTCAAGTGGTTTTCTGGACGAAGGACCCTGAACGTAGGGCGGCCGGCGCAGGTGAACGAAGCAAAGCTCCACGGTTTGAAACTGTGTTGAGCCAAGCCCCGTGCATCTGCGCGGGGCGTTTTTAGTTTTAGCTCACCTGGAGCGGGGACCGTCGAATACCGGCACTATCCCCGGAAGGAGGGTTATGGCAACGCCTGCAAAGGTTTCAGCAGTAGCTGAGATCACTAACGATTTCAAGGAATCGAACGCCGCTGTCCTGACCGAATACCGTGGGCTCACTGTTGCACAGCTCAAGCAGCTGCGTGTTTCTCTCGGCCAGGACACCAAGTTCTCGGTCGTCAAGAACACCCTGACCGCCATTGCAGCCAAGGAAGCTGGTGTCGAAGCATTCGACGGCCAGCTCGCCGGCCCCACTGCAATCGCGTTCATCAAGGGTGACGCAGTTGCAGCGGCCAAGAGCCTGACGGATTTTGCCAAGACCAACAAGCAGCTGGTTATCAAGACCGGTTACTTCGAGGGCAAGGCACTGAACGCCAGCGAAGTTGCTGCCCTGGCAGCACTCGAGTCCCGCGAGCTGCAGCTCGCCAAGGTTGCAGGAATCCTCAAGGCTCCTGCTGCCGCCGCTGCACGCATCATTGACGCCCTGCGCCTCAAGCTTGAAGAAGAGAACGGTGCACCGGCAGCTGCCGAAGCGCCCGCCGCTGAAGAAGCCCCGGCCGCAGAAGCAGCAGAGACCGAAGCTCCGGCCGAGGCCGCAGCCACCGAAGAGAACTAACTCTTCTTCAAACCAGACTCCGGTGTGAAGGCAATGGCCCAGGCCGCCAAGCACCACCTATAGGAAGGACGCCACACCATGGCGAAGCTCACCAACGAAGAGCTCATTGAAGCTTTCAAGGAACTGACCATCATCGAGCTCTCCGAGTTCGTCAAGCTCTTCGAAGAGACCTTCGAAGTTACCGCTGCTGCCGTAGCCGTTGCAGGCCCGGCCGCTGCTGCTGAAGAAGCCGAAGAGAAGACCGACTTCGACGTCGTCCTCGAATCTGCTGGCGAAAAGAAGATCGCAGTGATCAAGGAAGTTCGCGCAATCACTTCCCTGGGCCTGAAGGAAGCAAAGGACCTGGTTGACAGCGCTCCCAAGGCTGTCCTCGAAGGTGCAACCAAGGAAGCTGCCGAGAAGGCCAAGGAGCAGCTCGAGGCTGCCGGCGCCACTGTTACCCTCAAGTAACACTCGCTTTCCAACAGGAAACCCCGTCCACTTCGGTGGACGGGGTTTCCTGCTTTTAACCCAAGTACCTAAATGGGGTTGGGGTCCGAGATGTCCGCGACCACGGCGTCCAGCGCCGAGGTGAGGGCATCCGCGTCCACAAAGGCGCTGTAGCCATGCTGCCCGGCGCCCATGGAGATACGACGCCCGGTGATGGTCCGGTCGGCGTACACGGGCCAGGCCTTCGTGCTGCCTAGCGGCGTGATGGTGCCGCGTTCATACCCTGTGGCGTCCAGCGCGACGTCGGCCGGCGGCAGCGACAGCTTGTTGACCCCCACCAAACCCCGGAGCTTGGGCCAGGAGATCTGCCGGTCACCGGGTATCAGGGCGAACAGGAAGCTGCCGTCCTTGTGCTTGACCACCAGGGATTTCACGATGTCCGCCGGGGTGATGCCGAGGATGCCCGCCGCCTCCTCCAGGCTGTGGGCGGCCAGCCGTTCCACTATTTCGACGTCGAGGCCCCGCGCTGCGGCGTCGGCGAGGAATCGTGCCCTGCCGCCGCCGTCGGCCGCTTCCGCAGAGGGAGCCATCAGTCCCGGTAGAGCAGGAGCGCTTCGCCCTGCCCTCCGCCGCCGCACAGCGAGACCGCCGCTTTGCCGCTCCCGCGCCGTTTGAGTTCATGCGCGGCATGCAGGGCCAGCCGGGCTCCGGAAGCGCCAATAGGGTGGCCCAGCGCGATGGCGCCGCCATGGATGTTGCACTTCTCCAGCGGGTAGTCCAGGTCCTTCAGCGACTGCACCGCCACGGAACCGAAGGCTTCGTTGATCTCGATGAAGTCCAGGTCGGCCGTGCTCCAGCCGGCCCTGTCAAGGGCGCTCTGGATAGCGTGGGACGGCTGCGAGTGAAGCGAATTATCAGGACCCGCCACCTGGCCGGGCTTCCCGACGACGGCGAGGTACTCCAGGCCGTTGTCTTCCGCGAACTTCCGCGACGTGAGCACAAGTGCGGAGGCGCCGTCGGACAGGGGAGAGGAATTGCCGGCGGTGATGGTGCCGTCCGTGACAAAGGCGGCTTTGAGGCCTGCCAGCGTTTCGACGGAAGTGTTCGGCCGCACGCCTTCGTCGGTGGAGACAACAAGGGGGTCGCCCTTGCGCTGCTTGACGCTGATGGGTGCGATCTCGTCGTCGAAAACGCCGTTCTTCTCGGCCAGCGCGGCGCGCTGGTGCGACTGGGCTGCGACGTTGTCCTGCGATGTCCGGTCGATGCCGAGGGCGAGGTTCCGAGTCTCGGTGGAGAGCCCCATGGACTGGCCGTCGAAGGCGTCAGTAAGTCCGTCGTGCGCCGCGACATCGAGGGCCTGGATCGCGCCGTACGTCCAGCCCTGGCGGGAGCCGGGCAGCAGGTGCGGCGCGCGTGTCATGGATTCCTGTCCGCCGGCCACCACTACCGTGGCGTCACCGCTGCGGATGAGGCGGGCCGCATCGATGACGGCGGTCAGGCCGGACAGGCACACCTTGTTGATGGTGACCGTCGGGACATTCCAGCCGATGCCGGCTGCGATGGCGCTTTGCCGGGCAGGGTTCTGGCCCGCCCCGGCCTGCAGTACCTGACCCATGATTACCGCGTCGACGCGGCCGGCATCCACACCGCTGGCCGCGATGGCGGACTTGATGGCGTGGGCCCCGAGTTCGACGGCGGTGAAGCTCGCCAGTTGCCCGTTCAGCCGGCCCTGTGGGGTCCGCGCCGCTGCAAGGATGACAACGTCAGTGTTGTCTGTGGAGTTGCCCATTGTTATCTCTCCCGATCTGAAACGATGTAGGCCAAGGCTACCGTGAGCTTCCTCACCTAATTATCCAAACGCCGGCCGGGGCGGGGCAATTCCATCTGGCCGCGGCAGGGGAGAACTACCCATCCCCGCAACGTGCACGACGGCGGACGCCTCAGTAGGGTGGACGGCGGGCACTTACGCGCAAGGACAGTCCGTCCGCTGTGCGACACACACTTCGCATACAGGGAGCAGCATCGTGAAAAGAATCCTCGCCGCGGCGGCTTTCGCCAGCCTCGCCGGGCTGACTGCCTGCTCCGTTTCTACCCCTGCTCCCGATACCTCGACGCTGACGTCCAGCCCCGCACCTTCGCAGCCGACGCCGTCGCGCTCTTCCGACGCCCCGGCTCCCCAGGCGGGAGGGGTCAAGGCCGCCTGCGAGCAGTTCAACGCGCTCTACGCTGAGTACAAGGCCATCCAGGGTGACGCCAACGCTTACGAAGACATCTACTTCGCCGCCCAGGACGCCAAAGATGCAGTCTCCGGCAACCAAAAGGGCCTGTTTACGTCCCTCAGCGTCCTGTCCCTGGACCGATCTTCGGCGGTTCAAAGCGGCGGCGAGGTGGATCAGGCGTCAAAGGATCTGGTCCGTGACGCGGTCTTCGCCAACGCCCAGGAGTGCACTGCCGAGGGCGTTACGCTCCGGCTCTGAGGCGGTCTGTTGAACAAAAAAGATGGGTCTTGCAATAACGCACGATGTGGGGTAGACACGTAATCGGTTTTGCCGTATCGTAGATATTTGCGTCTTCCCTGTTTACCTTCAGCCTTCATATAGCGGTGGGCTTTGCCTGGCAGCTGACCATCAACGTGCCGTCAACAACGTCATTGTATGGGCAGCGCGGGCCCCGGGTCATATAGCGGAACCGGATTGGTAGCACTGCGGAGTCATTCTGCAGGGTGCACAGCGGGGGAGATCTGAAAACGCCTGAAGGTCTGTGGAAGGATCCCTCTTGGTCGCCTCGAGCACCTCTAATAACGAAACCGCTAACACCGCCGACAGCACTGATGGTGCCACTCGCCGGCTCTCATTCGCAAAGATTCACGAACCGCTTGACGTTCCGAATCTTCTTGCCCTGCAGACGGACAGCTTTGACTGGCTGGTCGGAAACGAACGCTGGCAGGCACGCGTAGCGAAAGCCGTAGAAGAAAACGACCTCAGCGTCGCCACCACGTCCGGACTGTCGGACATCTTCGAAGAGATCTCCCCGATTGAGGACTTCCAGGGCACCATGTCCCTGAGCTTCTCCGATCCGGAGTTCGCTGATCCGAAGTACACCATGGCCGAGTGCAAGGACCGGGACGCAACGTACTCGGCACCGCTGTACGTCAAGGCCGAGTTCATGAACAACAACACGGGCGAAATCAAGCAGCAGACCGTGTTCATGGGCGACTTCCCGCTGATGACGGAGAAGGGTACTTTCGTCGTCAACGGCACCGAACGTGTCGTCGTCTCCCAGCTGGTCCGTTCCCCGGGCGCCTACTTTGAGCGCACCGCCGACAAGACCAGCGACAAGGACATCTTCACTGCGAAGATCATCCCGTCCCGTGGTGCCTGGTTCGAGCTCGAGATCGACAAGCGCGACCAGGTCGGCGTTCGCCTCGACCGCAAGCGCAAGCAGTCCGTCACCGTCCTGCTGAAGGCCCTTGGCTGGACCGAAGGCCAGATCCTCGAAGAATTCGGCCAGTACGACTCCATGCGCGCGACGCTGGAGAAGGACGCCACCGAGACCCGCGAAGACGCGTTGCTGGATATCTACCGGAAGCTGCGACCGGGCGAGCCGCCCACAGTCGAGGCTGCCCAGTCCCTGCTGGACAACCTGTACTTCAACTCCAAGCGCTACGATCTGGCCAAGGTCGGCCGTTACAAGATCAACCGCAAGCTTGGCATCGACCGCTCCCTTGGCGACAAGGAAGCTTCGGTCCTGCACGTTGAAGACATCGTTGCGATGATCAAGTTCCTGGTTGCCCTGCACGCCGGCGAGAAGACCCTCACGGGTAAGCGCGACGGCCAGGACCACGAGCTGCGCGTCGAGATCGATGACATCGACCACTTCGGCAACCGCCGTATCCGCGCCGTCGGCGAGCTCATCGAGAACCAGGTCCGCACCGGCCTGTCCCGCATGGAGCGCGTTGTCCGCGAGCGTATGACCACGCAGGACGTCGAAGCCATCACGCCGCAGACCCTGATCAACATCCGCCCGGTCGTTGCAGCCATCAAGGAGTTCTTCGGAACTTCCCAGCTGTCGCAGTTCATGGACCAGAACAACCCGCTGTCGGGCCTGACCCACAAGCGCCGTCTGTCCGCGCTTGGCCCGGGTGGTCTGTCCCGTGACCGCGCAGGCATGGAAGTCCGAGACGTTCACCCGTCCCACTACGGACGTATGTGCCCCATCGAAACCCCTGAAGGCCCGAACATTGGTCTGATCGGTTCGTTGGCTTCCTACGGCCGCATCAACCCGTTCGGCTTCATCGAGACCCCGTACCGCCTCGTGTCCGAGGGCGTCGTTTCCGATGAGGTCCAGTACCTGACGGCCGACGACGAAGCAGAGGTCCTGATTGCTCAGGCCAACGCTCCGCTGGATGAGAACAAGAAGTTCGCCGAAGAGACCGTCCTGGTCCGCGCCCGTGGTGGTGGAGGCGAGCCCGTGCTGGTTCCCGCCGCCGACGTCGAGTTCATGGACGTTTCCCCGCGCCAGATGGTGTCCGTGGCTACGGCCCTGATCCCGTTCCTCGAGCATGACGATGCTAACCGCGCACTCATGGGTGCCAACATGCAGCGCCAGGCCGTGCCGCTGGTCCGTTCCGAGGCCCCGTTCGTGGGCACCGGCATGGAGCGCGCCGCAGCCGTCGACGCCGGCGATGTCACCATCGCGAAGAAGGCCGGTGTGGTCACCGAGGTCTCCGCTGAGCTCGTCATCATGCTCAACGACGACGGCACGGAGACCAACTACCGCATCAACAAGTTCGCCCGTTCCAACCAGGGCAACTGCTACAACAACCGTGTCCTGGTGAACGAAGGCCAGCGCCTCGAAGTTGGCGGCATCATCGCTGACGGCCCGGCAACGGACCAGGGTGAACTCGCCCTCGGCAAGAACCTGCTCGTGGCATTCATGTCATGGGAAGGCCACAACTTCGAGGACGCCATCATCCTCTCGCAGCGCATTGTTGCCGAGGACGTTCTTTCCTCCATCCACATCGAGGAGCACGAGATCGATGCCCGCGACACCAAGCTTGGTGCCGAGGAAATCACCCGTGACATCCCCAACGTGTCCGAGGAAGTCCTGGCAGGCCTGGACGAGCGCGGCATCATCCACATCGGTGCCGAAGTTGAAGCCGGCGACATCCTGGTCGGAAAGGTCACCCCGAAGGGTGAAACCGAACTGACCCCGGAAGAGCGCCTGCTGCGCGCCATCTTCGGTGAGAAGTCCCGCGAAGTGCGCGACACCTCCCTGAAGGTTCCGCACGGCGAGTCCGGCACCGTCATCGGCGTCCGCGTCTTCGACCGCGACAACGACGACGAACTGCCCCCGGGCGTCAACCAGCTGGTCCGCGTCTACGTGGCTGCCAAGCGCAAGATCACCGACGGCGACAAGCTCGCCGGCCGTCACGGCAACAAGGGTGTTATCTCCAAGATCCTTCCGATCGAGGACATGCCCTTCCTTGCCGACGGTACCCCCGTTGATATCGTCCTGAACCCGCTGGGTGTTCCGGGCCGTATGAACGTCGGCCAGGTGCTGGAAACGCACCTCGGCTGGGTTGCCAAGACCGGTTGGAAGATCGAAGGCGAGCCCGAGTGGGTCAAGCAGCTGCCGAACCTGCCGCGCGAGAGTGGCCAGACCACTGTTGCAACGCCGGTGTTCGACGGTGCCCGCGAAGAGGAAATCACGGGCCTGCTGGATTCCACCAACGTGACCCGCGACGGTGAGCGCCTGATCAACTCCTCGGGCAAGACCCGCTTGTTTGACGGCCGCTCCGGCGAGCCGTTCCCGGACCCGATCTCGGTCGGCTACATGTACATCCTGAAGCTCCACCACCTGGTGGACGACAAGATCCACGCCCGGTCCACCGGCCCGTACTCCATGATCACGCAGCAGCCGCTGGGTGGTAAGGCACAGTTCGGTGGCCAGCGCTTCGGTGAAATGGAAGTGTGGGCGCTCGAAGCTTACGGCGCCGCCTACACGCTCCAGGAACTGCTCACCATCAAGTCGGATGACATCCATGGTCGTGTGAAGGTCTACGAAGCAATCGTCAAGGGCGAGAACATCCCCGAGCCGGGCGTTCCTGAGTCCTTCAAGGTCTTGATCAAGGAAATGCAGTCGCTGTGCCTGAACGTGGAAGTACTCTCCACGGACGGAACCACAATTGAAATGCGTGACTCTGATGACGCAGTCTTCACGGCTGCGGAAGAACTGGGCATCGATCTGTCTCGTGCAGAGCCCAGTTCCGTAGAAGAGGTTTAGCAGGTGGATGTCCCGGGAAAAGCAGGCGGCCCCGCCGCGCTGTCTTTTCCCGGGGCATCAGCCTCCCTCTTCCCGTAACCCAAGACTTCAGAATTTAGAGAACAAGAGAGAACAGGGACCATATGTCCAGCGAATCCTCCTTCGGCCTCATGCAGATCGGCCTCGCCACCGCGGAAGACATCCGTGGCTGGTCTTACGGCGAGGTTAAGAAGCCGGAAACCATCAACTACCGCACGCTCAAGCCCGAGAAGGACGGCCTCTTCTGCGAGAAGATCTTCGGCCCTTCCCGTGACTGGGAATGCTACTGCGGTAAGTACAAGCGCGTGCGCTTCAAGGGCATCATTTGCGAGCGGTGTGGCGTTGAAGTCACCCGTGCCAAGGTCCGCCGTGAGCGCATGGGCCACATCGAGCTGGCCGCACCGGTCACGCACATCTGGTACTTCAAGGGTGTTCCGTCCCGCCTGGGCTACCTCCTTGACCTGGCTCCGAAGGACCTCGAAAAGGTCATCTACTTCGCCGCCTACATGATCACCAGCGTCGACGAAGCTTCCCGCCACGAGGAACTGCCCAACCTGCAGGTTGAGCACGATATCGAGAAGAAGCAGCTCATCGACAACCGCGACTCCGACATCGCGGCGATCGCCCGCGACCTCGAAGGCGAAATTGCGCGCCTGGAAGGTGAAGGCGCCAAGGCTGCCGACAAGAAGAAGGCCCGCGACTCCGCCGACCGCCAGATGGCCAACGTGCGCAAGCGCGCCGACGCCGACATCGAGCGCCTCGAGCAGGTCTGGGACCGCTTCAAGAACCTGAAGGTCGCAGACCTCGAAGGTGACGAGGGCCTGTACCGCGAACTGCGCGACCGCTACGGCATCTACTTCGAAGGCTCCATGGGTGCCGAAGCCATCAAGAAGCGTCTTGAGGGCTTTGACATGCAGGCCGAGTCTGACCTGCTGCGCGACATCATCGCCAACGGCAAGGGCCAGCGCAAGACCCGCGCCCTGAAGCGCCTGAAGGTTGTCAACGCGTTCCTGACCACCAACAACAGCCCGCTTGGCATGGTTCTGGATGCCGTCCCGGTGATCCCGCCGGAACTGCGCCCGATGGTCCAGCTGGACGGTGGCCGCTTCGCGACCTCCGACCTCAACGACCTCTACCGCCGTGTGATCAACCGCAACAACCGACTCAAGCGACTGCTTGACCTGGGTGCTCCGGAGATCATTGTCAACAACGAGAAGCGCATGCTTCAGGAAGCTGTTGACAGCCTCTTCGACAACGGCCGCCGCGGCCGCCCTGTCACCGGACCGGGCAACCGTCCGCTGAAGTCCCTGAGCGACATGCTCAAGGGCAAGCAGGGCCGTTTCCGCCAGAACCTCCTCGGCAAGCGTGTTGACTACTCCGGCCGTTCGGTCATCGTGGTCGGCCCGCAGCTGAAGCTGCACCAGTGCGGCCTGCCGAAGCAGATGGCCCTGGAGCTCTTCAAGCCGTTCGTGATGAAGCGCCTGGTTGACCTCAACCACGCCCAGAACATCAAGTCGGCCAAGCGCATGGTCGAGCGTTACCGTCCGCAGGTCTGGGACGTGCTCGAAGAGATCATCACCGAACACCCGGTGCTGCTCAACCGTGCACCTACCCTGCACCGCCTCGGTATCCAGGCGTTCGAACCGCAGCTCGTTGAAGGCAAGGCAATCCAGCTCCACCCGCTGGTCTGTGGCGCGTTCAACGCTGACTTCGACGGCGACCAGATGGCAGTGCACCTGCCGCTGAGCCCTGAAGCCCAGGCTGAGGCACGCATCCTGATGCTGTCCTCGAACAACATCCTGAAGCCTTCCGATGGACGCCCGGTCACCCTGCCTTCGCAGGATATGATCATCGGCCTGTACCACCTGACCACCAAGCGTGTCGGTTCAGCTGGCGAAGGCCGGATCTTCGGTTCGGTTTCGGAAGCCATCATGGCCTACGACCTGCACGAGCTGCACCTGAACTCCAAGGTCAAAATCCGCCTTGAGGGCTTTGTCCCTTACGCCGGATGGGAAGCTCCGGAGGGCTGGGAGCCGGGTCAGACCGCGCTGGTCGAGACCTCCCTCGGACAGGTTCTCTTCAACGAGACCCTGCCGGCCGACTACCCGTGGGTTGAGAACGTTGCGGACAAGGGCGAACTGTCCACGATCGTCAACGATCTCGCCGAGCGCTACCCGAAGGTGGTCACGGCGGCAACGCTGGACAACCTGAAGGACGCCGGTTTCTACTGGGCCACGCGTTCAGGCGTGACGGTCGCCATTTCCGACATCGAGGTGCCGAAGGACAAGCCGGTGATTCTCGCCGGTTACGAAGAGCGCGCCGCCAAGATCCAGGGCCAGTACGACAAGGGCCTGATCGACGACGACGAGCGTCGCCAGGAACTGATCGAGATCTGGAACAAGGCAACCAACGAGATCGCCCAGGCGATGCGTGACAGCCTGTCCCCGATGAACACCATCAACCGCATGGTGTCCTCCGGTGCACGTGGTAACTGGATGCAGGTCCGCCAGATCGCGGGTATCCGTGGCCTGGTGGCCAACCCTAAGGGTGAGATCATCCCGCGTCCGATCAAGTCCTCCTACCGCGAGGGCCTGTCGGTGCTGGAATACTTCATCGCCACGCACGGTGCCCGTAAGGGCCTGGCTGACACCGCACTGCGTACCGCCAACTCGGGTTACCTGACCCGTCGTCTGGTGGACGTGTCCCAGGACGTTATCGTCCGCGAAGAGGACTGCGGTACCGAACGCGGCCTGGTGACGGCCATCGCCGTCGCAGACGCCAACGGCGAGCTGGTCCTGGACGAGAACGTCGAGAACAGCGCGTACGCCCGTACCTTGGCCGTGGATGTCGTTGACTCCAAGGGCAATGTCCTGGCTCCGGCCGGCACTGACTGCGGCGACGTTGTGATCGCTGAGCTGTTCGCAGCCGGCATCACCGAGGTCAAGGTCCGCTCTGTACTCACCTGTGAGTCCAGCGTCGGCACCTGCGCCCTGTGCTACGGACGTTCACTGGCAACCGGCAAGACCGTGGACATCGGCGAGGCCGTGGGCATCATCGCCGCACAGTCCATCGGTGAGCCCGGTACCCAGCTGACCATGCGTACGTTCCACACCGGTGGTGCTGTTTCCGCCAGCGGTGGCGACGACATCACCCAGGGTCTGCCCCGTATCCAGGAGCTCTTCGAAGCCCGTACTCCGAAGGGTGTCGCACCGATTGCTGAAGCAGCCGGCCGCATCGCCATCGAAGAGTCCGAGCGCCAGATGCGCCTCGTCATCACCCCTGATGACGGATCCGAAGAGATCGCTTACCCGGTCCTGCGCCGTTCACGCCTCCTCATTGAGGACGGCGAGCACGTCACCGTGGGCCAGAAGCTCATCAACGGTCCGGTGGATCCCAAGCAGGTGCTGCGCATCATGGGCCCCCGTGCCGCGCAGAAGTTCCTGGTGGACGAAGTCCAGGGCGTGTACCGCAGCCAGGGCATCGGTATCCACGACAAGCACGTCGAGGTTATCGTCCGCCAGATGCTGCGCCGCGTCACGGTCATCGAGTCCGGCGAATCGGATCTGCTGCCCGGCGAGCTCGCCGAGCGCAGCCGCTTCGAGGAAGCCAACCGCCGCGTGGTGTCCGAGGGCAAGACTCCGGCTTCCGGACGTCCTGAGCTCATGGGTATCACCAAGGCGTCCCTGGCGACCGAGTCCTGGCTGTCCGCAGCTTCCTTCCAGGAGACCACCCGCGTCCTGACGCAGGCGGCCATGGAAGGCAAGAGCGATCCGCTGCTCGGCCTCAAGGAGAACGTGATCATCGGTAAGCTGATCCCGGCCGGCACGGGCCTCCCGCGCTACACCGAGGTCACCGTGGAGCCCACCGAAGAAGCGAAGGCCAACCTGTTCACCGGCCCGAGCGCATTCAGTGACTTCTCGTACGACACCCTGGGCGGCGACGGAGCACCTGAGTTCCACGCCATCCCGCTGGATGACTACGATCTCGGCAACGACTTCCGCTAGCCGGCAGTCCTGTTGATAGACGGAAGGCCCCGTCCCCACGCTGTGGGGGCGGGGCCTTCCGCATACACCCGTTCAAGGCCCGCGATCCAGCCGTGCTAAACTTTGTGTAATTGTTCTGTGTGGCAGTGGATGAAGGCCGCCGCAGCATCATTTTGGTTTTGTTCTCATGATGCTGGGTGGAGCTTGTTTCCGGGTTGCGGGTAAGGTGCGCAACGAATGCCACGCTTTTGCACGCCTGCGCAAGTTTACAGAGGCCGCAGCTGCAAGGAGCAACGCCAAAACCATCGTGCCCAGGCTGGCGCCTGCGCGTGACGGTAGAGATCAAACCAACGGAGAACACGAGAGTGCCTACGATTAACCAGCTGGTCCGCAAGGGCCGCACGCCTAAGGTCAAAAAGACCAAGGCTCCTGCGCTTAACGGCAGCCCCATGCGCCGCGGCGTCTGCACCCGCGTTTACACCACCACCCCGAAGAAGCCGAACTCGGCTCTCCGTAAGGTGGCACGTGTGCGCCTCAATGGTGGCATTGAAGTCACCGCTTACATCCCCGGTGTAGGCCACAACCTGCAGGAGCACTCCATTGTGCTCGTTCGCGGCGGTCGCGTGAAGGACCTCCCGGGTGTCCGCTACAAGATCGTCCGTGGCGCCCTCGATACCCAGGGTGTGAAGAACCGTAAGCAGGCCCGCAGCCGCTACGGCGCAAAGATGGAGAAGAAGTAATATGCCTCGCAAGGGTCCGGCCCCCAAGCGGCCGCTCGTACTAGATCCCGTTTACGGCTCCCCGCTGGTCACCCAGCTGATCAACAAGGTGCTGGTTGACGGCAAGAAGTCCACCGCAGAGCGCATCGTTTACGGTGCCCTCGAAGGTGCTCGCGCCAAGTCCGGCGGCGACCCCGTTGCAGCCCTCAAGAAGGCCATGGACAACGTCAAGCCTTCCCTTGAGGTCCGCTCACGCCGCGTCGGTGGCGCAACGTACCAGGTTCCGGTTGAGGTCAAGCCGGGCCGCTCCACCGCCCTGGCACTGCGCTGGCTGGTTGGCTACTCCAAGGCCCGCCGCGAGAAGACGATGACCGAGCGCCTCCAGAACGAAATCCTGGATGCGTCCAACGGTCTCGGTGCCGCTGTGAAGCGTCGCGAAGACACCCACAAGATGGCCGAGTCCAACAAGGCCTTCGCACACTACCGCTGGTAATACTTCCGGACGCCGCCGGCTCGTCACGAGCCGGCGGCGAACGTGTAGTCCATCCGAAAGGGAGACACCGTGGCACAGGACGTGCTTACCGACCTTAGTAAGGTCCGCAACATCGGCATCATGGCCCACATTGATGCCGGCAAGACCACCACCACCGAGCGCATCCTGTTCTACACGGGTGTGAACCACAAGATCGGCGAAACGCACGACGGCGCTTCGACGACCGACTGGATGGAACAGGAAAAGGAACGCGGCATCACCATCACGTCTGCCGCCGTGACCTGCTTCTGGGAAAACAACCAGATCAACATCATCGACACCCCCGGCCACGTTGACTTCACCGTTGAGGTTGAGCGCTCCCTGCGCGTCCTCGACGGCGCTGTCGCTGTTTTCGATGGCAAGGAAGGCGTTGAGCCGCAGTCCGAGACCGTTTGGCGCCAGGCTGACAAGTACAACGTTCCGCGTATCTGCTTCGTCAACAAGATGGACAAGCTGGGCGCAGACTTCTACTTCACCGTTGACACCATCATTGGCCGCCTCGGTGCCAAGCCGCTCGTTATGCAGCTGCCGATCGGAGCCGAGAACGACTTTGTCGGCGTCGTCGACATCCTGGAAATGCGCGCGCTGGTCTGGCCGGGCGACTCCAAGGGTGACGTCACCATGGGTGCGAAGTACGAGGTCCAGGAGATCCCGGCTGACCTCAAGGAAAAGGCTGAAGAGTACCGCGCAGCGCTCGTTGAGACCGTCGCCGAGTCCTCCGAAGAGCTCATGGAGAAGTACCTCGAAGGCGAAGAGATTTCCGTCGAGGAACTCAAGGCTGGCATCCGCAAGATGACCATCAACTCCGAGCTCTACCCGGTCTTCTGTGGTTCCGCATTCAAGAACCGTGGCGTTCAGCCGATGCTCGATGCTGTCATCGACTACCTGCCGAACCCGCTCGACGTCCCGCCGATGATCGGTCACGATCCCCGCGACGAAGAGAAGGAAATCGTCCGCGCGCCTTCCTCCGAGGAGCCGTTCTCGGCTCTGGCGTTCAAGATTGCCGCGCACCCGTTCTTCGGCCAGCTCACCTTCATCCGCGTGTACTCCGGTCACGTGGAAGCAGGCGCACAGGTGGTCAACTCCACCAAGGGCAAGAAGGAGCGCATCGGCAAGCTGTTCCAGATGCACGCCAACAAGGAAATGCCCGTTGAGGGCGCTACCGCCGGCCACATCTACGCAGCGATCGGTCTGAAGGACACCACCACGGGCGACACCCTGTGCGACTCCGCCAACCAGATCGTTCTCGAGTCCATGAGCTTCCCGGAGCCCGTGATCTCTGTTGCGATCGAGCCGAACACCAAGGGTGACCAGGAGAAGCTCTCCACGGCCATCCAGAAGCTCTCCGCTGAGGACCCGACCTTCCAGGTCTCCCTCAACGAAGACACCGGCCAGACCATCATCGCCGGCATGGGCGAGCTCCACCTGGACATCCTGGTGGACCGCATGCGCCGCGAATTCAAGGTCGAGGCAAACGTCGGCAAGCCGCAGGTCGCGTACCGCGAAACCATCAAGAATGTTGTTGCGCGTCACGACTACACGCACAAGAAGCAGACCGGTGGTTCGGGCCAGTTCGCGAAGATCCAGATTGCCATTGGGCCGCTGGATACGTCCGAGGGCGAGCTGTACGAGTTCGAGAACAAGGTGACCGGTGGCCGTATTCCTCGCGAATACATCCCTTCGGTTGACGCTGGTATCCAGGATGCACTGAACGACGGCGTCCTGGCCGGCTACCCGGTTGTCGGCATCAAGGCGACGCTGATTGATGGCGCGTACCACGATGTTGACTCCTCGGAAATGGCGTTCAAGATCGCTGGACGTATGGCTTTCAAGGAAGCCGCACGCAAGGCGAACCCTGTCCTGCTCGAACCGCTGATGGATGTCGAGGTCCGCACCCCTGAGGAATACATGGGTGAAGTTATCGGTGACCTCAACTCCCGCCGTGGCCAGATGCAGTCCATGGAAGATGCACAGGGCGTCAAGGTCATCCGGGCGCACGTTCCGCTGTCCGGCATGTTCGGCTACATCGGTGACCTGCGTTCAAAGACCCAGGGCCGCGCTGTGTACTCCATGACATTCCACAGCTACGCCGAGGTCCCGAAGGCATTTGCCGACGAGATCATCCAGAAGAACCGCGGCGAGTAGTAGTTACGACTTCGCAGCAAAAACTCGGGTGCGTTTCCGGTTAACGGAAACTCACCTGGTGCAGGCGGCCGGGCCCGGTCCAGACCAGATTCCGGCCACCTGCACGAACAGGCTCGAGGGACTAGTATTAGTTCCTGAATCTGCAATTTCACCAATCCAAAGCCCCCCAAGTAGACTTGCCTGAGTTTCTGCCGCGACAAGCGCGGTTGAAGGGTAAGTCATTTGAAAACGTTCTAGGAGGAACCTGTGGCAAAGGCAAAGTTCGAGCGGACTAAGCCGCACGTCAACATCGGCACCATTGGTCACGTTGACCACGGTAAGACGACGCTGACTGCCGCCATTTCCAAGGTGCTGTACGACAAGTACCCGACTCTCAACGAGCAGCGCGACTTCGCGTCGATTGACTCTGCTCCGGAAGAGCGCCAGCGTGGTATCACGATCAACATCTCCCACGTTGAGTACCAGACCGAGAAGCGCCACTACGCACACGTAGACGCTCCGGGTCACGCTGACTACATCAAGAACATGATCACCGGTGCTGCACAGATGGACGGTGCAATCCTCGTGGTTGCCGCCACTGACGGCCCGATGGCTCAGACCCGCGAGCACGTTCTGCTCGCCCGCCAGGTTGGCGTTCCCTACCTGCTGGTTGCGCTGAACAAGTCGGACATGGTTGACGACGAAGAACTGCTGGACCTCGTTGAAATGGAAGTTCGTGAGCTGCTTTCCGCTCAGGGCTTCGATGGCGACGACGCTCCCGTTGTTCGCGTTTCCGGCCTGAAGGCCCTCGAAGGCGACCCCGTCTGGGTCAAGTCCGTTGAGGACCTCATGGAAGCCGTTGACGAGTCCGTTCCGGACCCCGTACGTGACCGTGACAAGCCGTTCCTGATGCCGATCGAAGACGTCTTCACGATCACCGGCCGTGGCACCGTTGTAACGGGCCGCGCCGAGCGTGGAACCCTCGCCATCAACTCCGAGGTCGAGATCGTCGGCATCCGCCCGGTCCAGAAGACCACGGTTACCGGTATCGAGATGTTCCACAAGCAGCTCGACGAAGCATGGGCCGGCGAGAACTGTGGCCTCCTGCTCCGCGGTCTGAAGCGCGATGACGTAGAGCGTGGCCAGGTTGTCGTCAAGCCGGGTTCCATCACCCCGCACACCGACTTCGAGGCTAACGTCTACATCCTCTCCAAGGACGAAGGCGGGCGTCACAACCCGTTCTACTCCAACTACCGCCCGCAGTTCTACTTCCGCACCACGGACGTAACCGGCGTTATCACCCTGCCGGAAGGCACGGAAATGGTTATGCCCGGCGACAACACTGAGATGACCGTTGCGCTCATCCAGCCGATCGCAATGGAAGAGGGCCTCGGCTTCGCTATCCGCGAAGGCGGGCGCACCGTTGGTTCAGGACGCGTTACCAAGATCATCAAGTAATTCTTGTTGATCCCGCTGATCGGTAAGGCCGTCTGACGGCCTGACGAGAAGTTTGGAACAGCCCCGCTGCTAGTGCAGCGGGGCTGTTCTTTGCTACAATTAATCCAATCATTGGATTAATTGGGTAGAAGTCATCCTGCCCGTCGGAGAGGGTTCACCATGCCGGACGAATCTTATGAAGCGGGCTATCGCGCCGGCCACCTTCAGGGGTGGCTGGATGCCATGGCAAAAGTGGAGGCCTCGCGTCAGGCCACCAGCTCTCCGGTGCCGGTACCGCCGCCGTTGGTGGTTCCCACAGTTTCTCCGAAAGTCTCAGCGGTCCACTCTATTGGTTCCCTTATCGAGCCTGGCCCGGCTTCCCAATTGCCCGTCGCCCGGCCGGCACCGGTAGCGCACGTTGACAGCCCCGTGCCGCCCTTTACCCGCTACGCCGCTCCGCTTCAGGCTGAGACGCCGGCTGAACGGCAGGCACGGCGGGAGAAGCGGGACAGGCAGAACATCAACATCACGCTTTACGTGGCCAGCCTTCTCCTGGTCGCCGCAGCTGCACTCTTCATTGGTACCAGCCTTCCTCCCATGCTTCGCTTCGCCGGAGTCGTCGCCGTAACGGCTGCGTTCTACGCCGCGGGGTTCGTACTTCACGCCCGGGCGCCACGCCTGCGGCCAGCGGCCGTCGCGTTTGCGGGTACCGGCCTGGCCCTGGTTCCGGTCACAGGACTAGCCCTCTACAACTTCGCCCTCCACCATGGCCCCACGGCCTGGCTGATCACCTCATTGGTTGGCACCGTGGCGTACGTGGCTGCGGCAGTCCGCCTGGAGAGCCGCGTGCTGGTTTACCTGTCGCTGACCTTCGTGGCGTCCACGGCGTGGTCAGGCGTCTCAGTACTGGGCGGCGCACTGGTCTGGTATTTCGCTTCCCTGATCGGTGTGGCCGTAATGCTCACGCTGCTGGCCCTGGCCCGGCCAGGCTGGCTGCCTCCGGTCTATGTGCGGCCCCTGATGGTCCTGCACCCGTTCGTGGTCCCGGCCGTCGCAGCGGCAGCCACGTGCGTTCCGCTGCTGTTGGACAAAGCTGAATACGCGCTCATCATGGCCGTGTGCGGTTGCTACTTTGGCCTGGTGGCGGCAGTGCCCGCGACCCGCCTCCGGCTTGCCAACTTCTACGCGGCGCGGATATCCCTGACGTTGGCCGCCGCCGTCGAAATCTGGCACCTGACCGGCCGGGGGAGTGATGCCTTTCTGGCCGCGGCAGGATTTCTCGCTGTTCAGGGAGTGGCCGTGGCTTTCGCGGCTGCCAGGTTGAGCCGTTGGTTCGCCCCAGCTGAAAGTCCGCAGAACGGGCCCGAAACGTCCGCGGGCGTTGCGCAGCGCCGTTGGCTTGTGGACGCGGTGGCCACGTTCAGCATCCAGGTACTTCTCACGCTGGTGTACGCCAGCCTGACCCTGTCCGCGGAGTTTTTCCGGTACGGGACGCCCGGCCAGGTGGGCGATGTTCCTTTGTGGGTGCCCGTGGCAGTGGCGCTGGCCACGAGTTTTGTTTTGGCCGCACGACTCGGCGGGGCAGCAGAGTGGACTCCGGTGGCGTCTCTGCTGCTCGCCGCAGGGCTTGGCGATGCAATAGGGGCCTGGCCTGTGGCAATCATGTTGGCACTGGCGTTCCTCTTCTGGACCGCCCGCGCGTTATTTGCGGCCGGCGTACTGCGGCAGAACCTGGCGTTCGGAGCCCGGATATCGGTGACCCTGGCGGTACCGTTCACTGTCGCAGCGGTAATTGACGGCGGCCCGGACCGCATCATCGCCTCAGTTTTCGGCCTGCTGCTGGCACTGGTGTGCCAGCAGGCGTTCTCGGCGATCCTGCAGCGCTCAGGAGCCAGATCCCTGGCGCCGGAGGCCACTCTTGCCGGCTTCGGAGCCGGCGGACTGGCCATGGTCATCCTGCTGGTGCTCCTGGACACAACACCCGGGCACGGGTGGGTCTGGGCTGCCGTCATCATCCAACTTCTCTCCGCGCTGGCGATCGGCCTGTTCGTTGTGCCACGGCCGGAGAGTGAGCTTGAGTGGAATGCAACCGTGTGGGAGGCGCTGCCGCTGGCGGCCTCCACACTGAGTGTTCCCGTGGCGTTCCTGGCTGTGAGCCAGGCAGCCGGGAACACCGCCCTGCTCCTGGTGTTGGGCTATCTGGTCGCCTCCGGCGTCCTGATGCGCGTGCGGCAGCACCGCTGGACCTACTGGTGGCTCGGACGCCTGGCGGCGACGGTGCTGGTGCTGACCGCTTTTGATCTTCTCCAGGATGAGGCCGGACCAACGGTCATCGCTGGCGACGAAATCCAACCGGCCACGGTGCTGGTCCTCATCCTGGCCATCCAACTGGTATTCCCGATCGCCGCGGTCGTCCGGGAAAAGGCCCCGCGGGGAGTCTTGGTCGATCCCGGCGTCGTACTGCTGCTTCAGCTGTCTGCGTCCGCGGCGCTGCTGACCACGGAGCCGGACGGATGGCAGGCCACCTTCGCCGCTGCCGTGACAGCACTGTCCTCGACGGCGGCGGGGTACGTCTTCAGGTCCAGCGCCACCGCGGTCTGGTTTGCGCCGTCGTCGTTGGCTCTGCTGATGGTGTTCAGCCGCGGTGAGCTCTTGGTTGTTGAAGGGCTTCTGGGCATCTATGCCGTGTTCGCTGCGGTCATGGTGGTGGCATCCGGCCAGCCGGCCCGAAAGGGCTGGTATTTTGCAGCAGCCAGGCTGCTCACGGCGGCCCTGGCTGCTGTCCTCAGTTACGACGTCACAGCATCTCCGACGGCGGTCTCAGTCACCTTCGGCTTTGTCCTTGCCGCGCAGCACGGCGTCCGCTGGATCATGCGTTCGCGGCTGGCTGAGGTGCCTTTCCAGCAGGCGGCCGTTTGGATCACCCTGGCGGGCCAGGCTCTGCTTCCCCTCGCCTACGCCTGGCAGGCGCAAAGCGGTTGGGGAAGAGTTTCCAACGACGACGGCGGACGCTGGGTGGTGCTTCTGGAGCTGGTTCTGCTGCTGGTCGCGGCCGTCGTGGCCAGCAGGTACTTTGCTGCACGCGGCTCCCTTTACTTCGGGGTCTACGGGCTGTTGTTTGGCGTACTGGCGCTGGGCCCGGTGGTCAGCTTCGCCAGCGCCGGACAGCCTGGCACCACGGCGTTCCTGGCGGCTCCCGTGCTGGACTACACCGGGACAGCGGCGGTGCTCTTGGCAGTGGCGTTGCTCGCTTCCGTTGCCGGCGTGCTGCGGCGCGGGCGGAACGTGCCCATGGCGGATGTGGACCACTGGCTGTGGCTTGCCGCGGCGGGATCCCTCGCTGTGGCAGCACTGTCTGTAGCACCGATGGCCTCGGACTGGGTGCTCGGGGCCGCGCTGCTGGTCCTCGCCACGGTGTGCTTCGCTGCTTCTCATGTTGAGGGACTGCCCTGGCTGTACGCGCCGGCGTCGCTGGCTGTCCTGGCCGGCGGCTCAACGCTCTGCGACTCGATATTCCAGGACGTTCCGGGGGCATGGGGCAGCTATTTGCCTTGGCTTTGCGGGACGGGCCTGGCGGCAGTGGGGCTGTACTCTGCGCGGCTGTATCGACGCGGACAGCTTACAGCTGACGCCGTGCGCCGCTGGTCGCTGGCCGGAGCCGCCTTTGCCGGGCTCTGCCTGGTCGCGTTGACCGGTGTGCGGCCCGACGCGACGGCGTGGGCAGCGGCCGTTGCGCTCGCTGCGGCTGTGGGTGTCGCCTACAACGAGGCGCCGGGGACGGTGCGCCGGGTCGTCGCCGAGGCAGGTTTCGTGGCGGTGGTGGCGGCGGTACAGCGGGCGGCCATCTTTGAGCTGGACGGGCAGTACGGCCTGAACTACCGGCTTTCCAGTGCCCTGCCTGACCCGTTCTGGGTAGCCCAGTGGTATGTCCTCGCCGGAACCGGCCTGGCCGCACTGCGCTTCGCCTCTGGACAGCGGAGCGCCGGGAGGGTCTTGGCGGGGGCTGCAGCAGGGCTGCTCACGCTGAGCGGACTGGGAGTTGTGTTTGGGGGAACCGCCAGCCAGCAATTGTGGGTGCTTGTCCTGTTCGCCGGGCTCCTGCTCGGCGGCCTGGGGCTTGGGGACAGGCTGTTTGTCTGGTGGGGAGCGGCCGGAGTGGCGGCCTGCATTCTCTGGGCGATGCGTCAGTACACCTTCGCACTCCTGGCGCTGATCGCCGTCGGGCTTATCGGGTTCGCACTCTGGCGGCTGAACCGCGGGACGGCCGTGGAGAAACCGGCGGCGCAGCCGCCCGCCGGGCAGCCCTCGCCTGAGCAGCCGGAGAGCGGGAAGCCGTTCAGCAAGCACTGATACTGTTGCTTGCATCGAGAGGAGCGCATCATGGAATGGCTAATTTTCCTGGCTGTGGTGGTTGCCATTGTTGCCGGAGTTTTTTGGGCGAAGAAGTATTTCCGGAATGAAATCGACCGCGCCAAACGCATCAACCGGGCGAAAAAGAACCAGTAAGGCAGCGGCAAAAACAGGGCCCTTACCAGCCTTGGTGCAAAGGTTGCCCGGCGCTCAGCCGGGCGGCCTTTTCCGTTCCCTGCTGAGGGCCTGGTACCAGTAGAAGGACTCTTTGGGGGTCCGCTCCTGCGTCTCGAAATCGACATGGATCAGCCCGAAGCGCTGCGAGTAACCCGCCGCCCATTCAAAGTTGTCCATCAGTGTCCAGACGTAGTACCCACGGAGGTCAACCCCTTCGGCAATTCCGCCGGGGGCTGTGGCGTCCAGTGCTTGCCGCAAGTGGTCAGCGATGTATTTCACCCGGCGCCCATCCTGGAGGCGGCCGCTGACCCGGTCCGGCTCCGGGAAACTGGCCCCGCTTTCCGTGATGTAGACGGGCGGCAGCGCATCCCCATAGCGGTCGCGGAGTTCGGCGAGCAGGACGCCCAGATGGGCAGGGGCGACGGGCCACCCGAACCCGGTGGTCCCATATTCCGGGTATCCCACTTCGTGGAACGGCAGCCGCGCCACGGCCTTGTGGGTGTCGGCGGGAATGGGGGTGATGCCGCGGCTCATGGCCACCTTCACAGGGAAGTAATAGTTGAGGCCGTAGAAGTCCAGGGGCTGGTGAATGGTCTTGAGGTCAGCATCTGAAAGTTTCCCGATGGACCGAAGCCAGGGCCGGGCCACCAGCGGGAGCTTGGGGTACCGTCCCAGCAGGACGGGGTCGGCGTAGATCCGGTTCATCAGCAGGTCGTACAGCTTCGCGACATGCCTGTCGCCGAACTTCCTGCTGGCGGGGCGCACCGGTGAGTGCAGGTTGGTCACTCCCACACCGCCCGTCACGCCTGCGGCACGGAGGGCCTGCACGCCCAGGCCGTGGGCCAGCAGTTGGTGATGGATCGACGGCAGGGCGTCGAACATGAGGGCCCTGCCTGGCGCATGGACGCCCAGGGCATAGCCGTTCAGTGTTACTGAAACGGGCTCGTTCAGGGTTACCCACTGGGCGACGCGGTCGCCGAAGTGCTTCCCGGCCACCGCGCAGTACTCGGCAAACCGTTCGGCAGTGGCACGGTTCATCCAGCCGCCGGCGTGCTCCAGGGGCAGCGGGGTGTCCCAGTGGTACAGGGTGGCCATGGGCGAGATGCCCGCTTCGAGGAGCTGGTCGATCAGCCGGTCGTAAAAGTCCAGGCCCTGGCTGTTGATGGCGCCACTGCCGTCCGGCTGGATCCGTGGCCAGGAAAGGGAGAACCGGTAGGAATCGATGCCCAGCTCACGCATGAGCGCGATGTCTTCGGGGAACCGGTTGTAGTGGTCGCAGGCCACCGCGGGGGAGTGGCCGTCCATGATGCTACCGGGCTTCTGCACAAAGGCATCCCAGCCGGAAGGTCCACGCCCGTCCTCGGCCAGGGCCCCCTCAATCTGGAACGCGGCTGCGGCAACGCCCAACGTAAAGGACGGCGGCAGCCGGCCGGCGAGATCGCGTACGGAAGCAGCATTTTCGACCGTCATGCCCCCATCATCCATTCGCACGTTGCCGAAGGCAATGATCCGGGAGGGGCAAAGGTAAAGCAGATTCGCTTCTGCCGATAATATCCGGCATACTAGATGAGTTGTTCAAGCGCTTCTTCGTGTCCCGATCCGGATAATGCCGGGTGTCAGGGTCCAAGTTGAAGACCAAACATAACCCACTCCCCATGGAACTGCGGACTTGTATGCGTGAAAATCGCGACACGCCCGACCGCGGGGGTCGGTTACGCCGGCAAGGTGAGGAACCCGGATTCATCCGGATTCAGTTTGTGCGGCGGGTGGTAGTTAAGACTTCAAATGCTTCGGCAGCCACATACAACAGGTAAGTAAACAGAGCAGCATTTACTGAAAGAGAGTCAGGCGACATGGCGGGACAAAAAATCCGCATCCGGCTGAAGTCATATGACCACGAGGTCATTGACGTTTCAGCACGGAAGATCGTTGAGACGGTCACGCGCGCAGGCGCAACGGTAGTGGGCCCCGTGCCGCTGCCGACGGAGAAGAACGTTTACTGCGTAATCCGCTCTCCCCACAAGTACAAGGACAGCCGCGAGCACTTTGAAATGCGCACGCACAAGCGTCTTATCGACATCATCGATCCCACGCCGAAGGCTGTTGACTCGCTTATGCGTCTCGACCTGCCGGCCGACGTGAACATCGAAATCAAGCTGTAGGGAGGTGCTGAGAGACTATGACCGCAACCCGTAACGTAAAGGGCCTGCTGGGCACGAAGCTCGGCATGACCCAGGTCTGGGACGAGAACAACAAGCTCATCCCCGTCACTGTGGTCCAGGCAGATTCGAACGTCATCACGCAGCTGCGCAACGCAGAGACCGATGGCTACGTCGCCGTTCAGATCGGCTATGGCCAGATCGATCCCCGCAAGGTCACCAAGCCGCTGGCTGGTCACTTTGAAAAGGCAGGCGTCACGCCTCGCCGCCACGTCGTCGAACTGCGCACTGCAGATGCTGACTCTTACGAGCTGGGCCAGGAGCTTTCTGTTGAGCTCTTCGAAGCCGGCCAGAAGATCGACGTCATTGGCACCACCAAGGGTAAGGGCTTCGCCGGTGTTATGAAGCGTCACGGCTTCCACGGCGTTGGAGCTTCCCACGGTGCCCACAAGAACCACCGTAAGCCCGGTTCAATCGGTGGCGCATCCACCCCGAGCCGCGTCTTCAAGGGCATGAAAATGGCCGGCCGCATGGGCGCCGTTCGTCACACCACGCTGAACCTCACCGTTCACGCTGTTGACGTCGAGAAGTCGCTGCTCCTGATCAAGGGTGCCGTCCCCGGCGCCCGCGGCCAGGTCGTACTCGTACGCACCGCCGTGAAGGGAGCCTAGTTCAATGGCTAACACTGTCAAGGTTGACCTGCCTGCAGAGATCTTCGACGTTCAGACCAACGTGCCGCTGCTGCACCAGGTCGTCGTTGCACAGCTCGCTGCTGCTCGCCAGGGTACCCACAAGACCAAGACCCGCGCCGAAGTTTCCGGTGCAGGCCGCAAGCCGTTCAAGCAGAAGGGCACCGGCCGCGCCCGTCAGGGTTCAATCCGTGCTCCTCACATGACCGGTGGTGGCGTTGTCCACGGTCCCACACCGCGTGACTACAGCCAGCGCACCCCCAAGAAGATGATTGCTGCTGCACTGCGCGGCGCACTGTCTGACCGCGCCCGCAACGGACGCATCCACGTCGTTGCTGACCTGGTTGCCGGCTCCAAGCCGTCCTCCAAAGAAGCACTGGCAACGCTGCGCGGCGTCTCCGAGCGCAAGAACCTGCTCGTTGTCATTGAGCGCGCCAACGATGTTGCAGCACTGTCCGTGCGCAACCTCGAGGCTGTTCACGTTCTGTACGCAGACCAGCTGAACACCTACGACGTTCTCGTTTCTGACGACGTAGTCTTCACCAAGGCTGCCTACGAAGCATTCGTTGCTGACAAGGCTGCAAAGAACGAGGAGGATGCCAAGTGAGTGCAGCCACCATCAAGGACCCGCGCGACGTCGTGCTTGCACCCGTCGTATCGGAAAAGAGCTACGGCCTGATCGATGAGGGAAAGTACACCTTCCTGGTGGACCCCCGCTCGAACAAGACCGAGATCAAGCTGGCCGTGGAGAAAATCTTCTCCGTCAAGGTCGACTCGATCAACACCATCAACCGTGCCGGTAAGCGCAAGCGCACCAAATTCGGATGGGGTACCCGCAAGAACACCAAGCGTGCGATTGTCACCCTCAAAGAAGGCACTATCGACATCTTCGGCGGTCCGCTCGCGTAGCGGAGACCACTTTAACGAGGAAATAAATTATGGGAATCCGTAAATATAAGCCGACTACCCCGGGCCGTCGTGGCTCGAGCGTAGCGGACTTCACCGAAATCACGCGGTCGACGCCGGAAAAGTCGTTGGTACGTCCGCTGCCCAAAAAGGGCGGCCGTAACAACACCGGTAAGATCACGACCCGTCACAAGGGTGGTGGCCACAAGCGCCAGTACCGTCTGATCGACTTCCGTCGTCACGACAAAGACGGCGTCAACGCCCGCGTTGCCGAAATCGAGTACGATCCGAACCGCACGGCTCGCATCGCCCTCCTGCACTTCGTTGATGGCACCAAGCGTTACATCATCGCCCCGAACAAGCTCTCCCAGGGTGACGTAGTTGAGGCAGGTCCCGGTGCTGACATCAAGCCCGGTAACAACCTGCCCCTGCTCAACATCCCGGTGGGTACCGTAATCCACGCAGTTGAACTGCGTCCGGGTGGCGGCGCCAAGATGGGCCGCTCCGCCGGCGCATCGATCCAGCTTGTTGCAAAGGAAGGCCGCTTCGCCCAGCTGCGACTGCCTTCCGGCGAAATCCGCAACGTTGACGTGCGCTGCCGCGCCACGGTCGGCGAGGTCGGCAACGCTGAGCAGTCGAACATCAACTGGGGTAAGGCTGGCCGCATGCGCTGGAAGGGCGTCCGCCCGACCGTCCGTGGTGTAGCCATGAACCCGGTTGACCACCCGCACGGTGGTGGTGAGGGTAAGACGTCCGGTGGACGTAACCCCGTCAACCCGAACGGTAAGCGTGAAGGCCGCACCCGCCGCCCCAACAAAGAGAGCGACAAGCTTATTGTTCGTCGCCGTCGTACTGGCAAGAACAAGCGATAGGAGCCTGGACACATGCCACGCAGCCTGAAAAAAGGTCCTTTCGTTGACCAGCACCTCTTTGTGAAGGTAGCCAGGGAAAACGAAAAGGGCACCAAGAACGTCATCAAGACCTGGTCCCGCCGTTCGATGATCATCCCCGACATGCTCGGGCACACGATCGCCGTACATGACGGACGCAAGCACATTCCGGTGTTTGTCACCGAGTCGATGGTCGGGCACAAGCTCGGCGAATTCGCTCCCACGCGGACATTCCGCGGCCATGTCAAGGACGACCGTAAGGGCAAGCGCCGCTAGGCGCCTGCACTTACGTCAAAGACGAGAGAAGGAAAGCAATGGAAGCCAAGGCAATTGCGCGTCACATCCGCGTAACGCCTATGAAGGCCCGGCGCGTCGTCAACCTTGTTCGTGGTAAGCAAGCGAACGAGGCTCTGGCAATTCTGAAGTTTGCCCCCCAGGCAGCTTCTGAGCCGGTATTCAAGGTAGTTCAGTCGGCAATCTCCAACGCCCGGGTCCTCGCGGACCGCGACGGCGTGGCGTTTGACGAAGGTGACCTCATCATCAGCGAAGCGTTTGTTGATGAAGGCCCGACCATGAAGCGGTTCCAGCCGCGTGCCCAGGGTCGTGCATTTCAGATCAAGAAGCGCACCAGCCACATCACCGTGGTAGTCGCTACCCCGGAGAAAGAGGAGGCTCGCTAAGTGGGACAGAAAGTAAACCCGCACGGGTTCCGACTCGGCATCACCACCGATCACGTATCGCACTGGTTCGCTGACAGCACCAAGGCCGGACAGCGGTACAAGGACTTCGTTCGCGAAGACATCCGTATCCGCCAGCTCATGTCTGTTGGCATGGAGCGCGCCGGTATCGCCAAGGTCGAAATCGAGCGCACCCGTGACCGTGTCCGCGTGGACATCCACACGGCACGCCCGGGCATCGTCATCGGCCGCCGCGGCGCTGAAGCAGACCGCATCCGCGGCGAGCTCGAAAAGCTCACCGGCAAGCAGGTCCAGCTGAACATCCTCGAGGTCAAGAACCCCGAGATGGAAGCACAGCTTGTTGCCCAGGGCGTTGCTGAGCAGCTGACTTCCCGCGTGGCGTTCCGCCGTGCGATGAAGAAGGCCATGCAGTCCGCGCAGCGTGCAGGTGCCAAGGGCATCCGTATCGCCTGCTCGGGTCGACTGGGTGGCGCTGAAATGTCCCGCTCGGAGTTCTACCGCGAAGGCCGTGTGCCCCTGCACACCCTCCGCGCGAACATCGACTACGGCTTCTACGAGGCCAAGACCACCTTCGGCCGTATCGGCGTGAAGGTCTGGATCTACAAGGGTGACGTCACCGCCAAGGAACTGGCTCAGCAGGCAGCTGCTGCTCCGTCCCGTGGCCGCGGCGCCAGCGACCGTCCGGGCCGCCCGGGCGGTGCTGACCGTGGTGACCGCCGCCGTCGTACCGACCGTCCGGCCGCCGAAGCAGCTCCCGCTGCAGAGGCTCCGGCAGTTGAGGCTGCACCTGCTGCAGTAGAAGGAGGACAGGCTTAAATGCTTATCCCACGTCGAGTCAAGCACCGTAAGCAGCACCACCCGGGTCGTTCCGGCGCTGCTACGGGCGGCACCAAGGTCTCCTTCGGTGAGTACGGCATCCAGGCCCTGAGCCCGGCATACGTAACCAACCGTCAGATCGAGTCTGCACGTATCGCGATGACCCGCCACATCAAGCGTGGCGGTAAGGTCTGGATCAACATCTACCCGGACCGTCCCCTGACCAAGAAGCCTGCCGAAACCCGCATGGGTTCCGGTAAGGGTTCGCCGGAATGGTGGGTCGCCAACGTCAAGCCGGGCCGGGTTCTCTTTGAGATCTCCGGTGTCGAAGAATCAGTGGCACGCGAGGCCCTGCGCCTTGCAATCCACAAGCTCCCGTTGAAGGCACGCATTCTGCGTCGCGAAGGTGGTGAATAGAAATGGCAGTAGGATCCAAGGAACTCGCTCCCGCACAGCTGGACGGTTTCGACAACGAGCGTCTCGTTGAAGAACTTCGCAAGGCTAAGGAAGAGCTGTTCAACCTGCGTTTCCAGTCAGCCACCGGCCAGCTGGAGAACCACGGTCGTCTGCGCGCGGTAAAGAAGGACATCGCACGCATCTACACCGTTCTCCGTGAACGCGAGCTGGGCATTCGTGCCGAGGTTGCCGCACCGGTTGTGGAAGCCAAGGAAGAAAAGAAGTCCAAGAAGGCAACGACCAAGAAGGCCGACAAGGCTGAAACGGTTGAGACCGAGGAGGATGCCAAGTGAGTGAAAAGGACGAGAACGTGACGGAAACTGCTACGGCAGCTACGGCTGAGGTGCGCGGTTACCGCAAGACGCGTCGCGGCTACGTGGTTTCGGACAAGATGGAAAAGACCATCGTTGTCCAGGTTGAAGACCGCGTGAAGCACGCCCTGTACGGCAAGGTCATCCGCCGTACCTCCAAGGTCAAGGCTCACGACGAAGAGAACAGCGCCGGCATCGGCGACCTCGTTGTCATCGCCGAGACCCGCCCGCTGTCCGCCACGAAGAACTGGCGGCTCGTGGAGATCCTCGAGAAGGCCAAGTAACACCTGCAGCACCGCTGGCAACAGTAGCTGTACCGGAAACCCCCGTTCCCTTTGGGAGCGGGGGTTTCCTCATTTATTGCCGCGGTGCGCTCGTGTGGTGGCGGGCTGGGCGTCACGGGGAGCACGGTTTTCCGGAACGTACGACGGCGGTGGGCCGGTTTGGCGGGGGAGCGGCTCCGATGGTGCGCCGAAAGCATGCCCTGCGTGACGCAGTCGTTCTTCCATGTCCGCGCTTTTTGCGGTGGGCATGGGCGCTCGAAAAGTCACCAACGCTCGCTCACTTCCTGCACGAAAATCATGAACGGTCTCTCACTTCCCCTTGTCCGCTAGCCGGCGGTGAGAGAGGGTCGCCTGGAAACCTGCAGGGAGTGAGAGAGGGTCGCCTGGAAACCTGCAGGAAGTGAGAGAGGGTCACGGGGAGCACGGTTTTACGGAACGTACGACGCCGGCGGGCCGGTTTGGCGGGGGAGCGGCACCGATGATGCGCCAAGAGGCTGCCCTGTGTGACGCCGTCGTCCGTTGGCTGGCGAGTGGGCAGGGACCGTCGCCTTGTGATATGGGGGAGTGGCCCGGTCTGTGCTAGGATATTGAGTTTGTATGGCGCCTTTTGTGCGCCGTCATCAAACCTCGTAAACAATCGTGCCACGGCATAGTGCCCCCTTGCGCTTGGACTGCGTCCAATCCGCCTGGGAAGCAAATGTTTTTGGCACTGGCGTTTAGGCCTGGTCTGGCAAAATCCAGGCAGGTCAAGAGACACCCCGATCAACCGTTCCGCAAGGCTCATTCCGTAGGAAGATTTTCGGTCTGAGAACCAGCGCGACGCAAGGAGTAAATAGTGATTCAGCAGGAGTCGCGACTCAAGGTCGCCGACAACACGGGTGCTAAGGAAATCCTTACCATTCGCGTTCTCGGTGGATCTGGCCGTCGCTACGCAGGCATTGGCGACGTCATCGTCGCTACCGTCAAGGACGCAATTCCGGGCGGCAACGTAAAGAAGGGCGATGTTGTCAAGGCAGTCATCGTCCGTACCAAGAAGGAACGCCGCCGTGCGGATGGTTCCTACATCAAGTTTGACGAGAACGCAGCTGTGATCCTGAAGGCTGACGGTGACCCCCGCGGTACCCGTATCTTCGGACCGGTTGGTCGTGAACTCCGTGACAAGAAGTTCATGAAGATCGTTTCTCTGGCTCCGGAGGTGCTCTAGTCCATGGCTAAGATCAAAAAGGGTGACCTCGTTCAGGTCATCACTGGCGCCAAGGCTGAGCGCGGCGGCGACAAAGGCAAGCAGGGCAAGGTTCTGCGCGTATTCCCGGAGACCAACCGCGTGTTGGTTGAAGGTATTAACCGCGTAACCAAGCACACCAAGGTCGGTCAGTCGCAGCGCGGCACCAAGACCGGTGGCATCGAGGTCGTAGAAGCTTCGATCCACATCTCCAACGTGGCCCTGGTTGACCCGTCCACCAAGAAGCCCACTCGCGTAGGTTTCCGCACCGAGACCGTTGAGCGCAATGGCGTGAAGCGCGAAGTGCGTGTACGCGTGGCCAAGAGCTCCGGGAAGGACATCTAATGACTGAGACTCTCGAGACTCCGGCAACGAAGATCGTTCCTCGTCTGAAGACCAAGTACGCCGATTCCATCAAGAGCACGCTCATTGAGGAATTCAAGTACGAGAACGTCAACCAGGTTCCCCGCCTGGTGAAGGTCGTTGTGAACATGGGTGTTGGAGATGCCGCTAAGGACTCCAAGCTGATCGACGGCGCTGTCCGCGATCTGACCCTGATCACCGGCCAGAAGCCGCAGGTAACCAAGGCCCGCAAGTCGATCGCACAGTTCAAGCTGCGCGAAGGCATGCCCATCGGCGCGCACGCTACCCTGCGTGGAGACCGCATGTGGGAATTCCTGGATCGCCTCGTCACGCTGGCTCTGCCCCGTATCCGCGACTTCCGCGGCCTCAGCGGCAAGCAGTTCGATGGCAACGGCAACTACACCTTCGGTCTGACCGAGCAGGTTATGTTCCACGAAATCGACCAGGATTCCATCGACCGCGTTCGCGGTATGGACATCACGGTTGTTACCACTGCCAAGACCGATGACGAAGGCCGCGCGCTGCTGAAGGCGCTTGGCTTCCCGTTCAAGGCCGAAGACTAATCTAACTACGTAACAGGTCCTTCGCTGAGGCTTTTGGCAGCAGCGAGGAAACCGTTATGAGGAAGGGCAAGAGCCCAAATGACAATGACAGATCCTGTCGCAGACATGCTTACGCGTCTGCGCAATGCAAACTCGGCATACCACGATTCCGTGACCATGCCGTACAGCAAGCTCAAGGCACGCGTTGCCGACATCCTGAAGGCTGAAGGTTACATCGCCTCCTGGAAAGAAGAAGACGCTGAGGTTGGCAAGAAGCTGACCCTCGAGCTCAAGTTCGGTCCGAACCGTGAGCGTTCCATCGCTGGCGTTCGTCGTATTTCCAAGCCGGGACTGCGCGTTTACGCAAAGTCCACCAACCTGCCGCACGTGCTCGGTGGCCTGGGTGTCGCAATCCTGTCCACCTCTTCCGGCCTCTTGACTGACAAGCAGGCCGGCAAGAAGGGCGTGGGCGGCGAAGTCCTCGCTTACGTCTGGTAACGGGAAAGGAAGAGAATAATGTCACGTATTGGACGTCTCCCCATCACCGTTCCTGCCGGCGTTGAGGTCAAGGTTGACGGCTCTGTCGTCAGCGTCAAGGGTGCCAAAGGCGAGCTGAACCACACTGTGGCCAGCCCGATCGAGGTTTCCCTGGAAGCAGAGACCCTGACTGTCGCCCGCCCGAACGACGAGCGCGCCTCCCGTTCACTCCACGGCCTGACACGCACCCTGATCTCCAACATGATCGAGGGCGTTACCAAGGGCTACGAGAAGAAGCTTGAAATCGTTGGTACTGGTTACCGCGTTCAGGCCAAGGGATCTGACCTTGAGTTCGCTCTCGGCTACAGCCACCCGGTAAATGTCACCGCACCGGACGGCATCACCTTTGCAGTTGAGACCCCGACCAAGCTCTCTGTTTCAGGTATCAACAAGCAGCAGGTCGGCGAGGTTGCTGCCAACATTCGCAAGCTGCGGAAGCCGGACCCCTATAAGGGCAAGGGCATCCGTTACGCCGGCGAAGTCATCCGCCGCAAGGTCGGAAAGGCTGGTAAGTAACCATGGCCATCTCAATTAACAAGAAGCGTACGAACAAGAGCAAGTCTGCTTCGCGCAGCCGCCGCCAGCTTCGTATCCGCAAGCGCATCTCCGGTACGGCTGTACGTCCTCGTCTGGTCGTCAACCGTTCCGCACGCCACGTATTCGTCCAGGTTGTCGATGACACCAAGGGGCTGACCGTAGCGAGCGCGTCCACTCTGGAAGCCGACCTTCGTGCATTCGACGGTGACAAGACTGCCAAGGCCAAGCGCGTTGGCGAGCTCGTCGCCGAGCGTGCGAAGGCTGCCGGTATCGAAGCTGTTGTCTTCGACCGCGGTGGTAACAAGTACCACGGCCGGATCGCCGCCGTCGCTGACGGCGCACGTGAAGGTGGGCTGTCACTGTGACGGAAGCAAACAAGGAAAAGGACACTGTGTCTGCAGATCAGAAGGCGACTGAAGCCGTAGCTGCTCCGGCCACTGAGACCACTGCTCCCGCTGCTGCCGACGACCGCCGTGGTGGCGCTCGTCGTGGCGAGCGTGGAGACCGTGGCCAGGGCCGCGGCGACCGTGGTGGCCGTGGCGGCCGCGACGGCGGCCGTGAAGCTGAGAAGAGCCAGTTCGTAGAGCGCGTTGTCACCATCAACCGCGTTTCCAAGGTCGTCAAGGGTGGTCGTCGCTTCAGCTTCACCGCACTGGTCGTCGTTGGTGACGGTAACGGCATGGTTGGCGTTGGCTACGGCAAGGCTAAGGAAGTTCCTGCCGCAATCGCGAAGGGCGTTGAAGAGGCCAAGAAGTCCTTCTTCCGCGTTCCCCGCATTGGCAACACCATTCCCCACCGCGTTCAGGGTGAGGCTGCTGCCGGCGTCGTAATGCTGCGTCCGGCTTCCGCCGGTACCGGTGTTATCGCCGGTGGTCCGGTCCGTGCAGTACTGGAGTGCGTGGGCATCCACGACATCCTCTCCAAGTCGCTCGGTTCCTCCAACGCCATCAACATCGTTCACGCGACGGTTGATGCCCTGAAGCGCCTCGAAGAGCCGGCAGCAGTGGCAGCACGCCGTGGCCTGCCCCTCGACGAGGTTGCTCCGCCGGCAATGGTGAAGGCTCTCCTGAACCAGAAGGCGGGTGTCTAAGTTATGGCTAAGAACCTGACTCCCTCCGACGCCCAGTTGGAGATCACTCAGATCAAGTCCGTCATTGGCGGCAAGCAGAACCAGCGCGACACCCTTCGGTCCCTCGGCCTGAAGCGGATCGGACACACCGTTGTCCGCACCGCCGACGCCGTGACCGTTGGCATGCTCAACACGGTTCCGCACCTGGTAAAGGTAGAGGAGGCGAAGTAAATGGCAGAGAAGAAAACCGCCGAAAAGGCACAGAGCGCCACTGCTGAGAAGCAGAACGCACTGAAGGTTCACCACCTGCGTCCCGCCCCGGGTGCCAAGACCGCCAAGACCCGCGTTGGTCGTGGTGAAGGTTCCAAGGGTAAGACCGCTGGTCGCGGTACCAAGGGTACGAAGGCCCGCTACCAGATCAAGGCTGGCTTTGCCGGCGGCCAGCTGCCGCTGCACATGCGCCTGCCGAAGCTGCGCGGCTTCAAGAACCCGTTCCGGGTTGAGTTCCAGGTTGTAAACCTGGACAAGCTCAACGAGCTGTTCCCGGAAGGTGGCGCAGTCACCGTAGAGAACCTGGTCGAAAAGGGTGCCGTTCGCAAGAACCAGCCCGTCAAGGTGCTTGGCACCGGCGACATCACCGTCAAGGTTGACGTCACCGCCCACGCATTCTCGGCCAGCGCCGCTGAAAAGATTGCTGCAGCAGGCGGAAGCACCACCGCACTCTAACGAGGCGGTGGGCGAACGCCCGTTGTGAACTCCCGGTCTGCAGAGCCCCCCCGGCTCCGCAGACCGGGAGTTTTTTCACATCCGCCAGCCGACCATTTCGGTCCGCTCGGCGCATGCGCGCACCTGCGGATTGTTCGCATCGCGCATACACCCGTTAGACTCGGTTGTTGGGATTTATTGACCCCCACCACACCACTCTTTATTTACAACACAGGAGGACGCTTGCTTAGCGCATTTGGCCGGGCCTTTCGCACGCCTGATCTGCGACGCAAGTTGTTGTTCACGCTGGGAATCATCACCATCTTCCGCTTGGGTGCCTTCATTCCCTCGCCTGGTGTGAACTACCAGAATGTCCAGCAATGCTTGCAGAACGGTCAGACCGCAGGCGGGCTCTACCAGCTCGTTAACCTGTTCAGCGGCGGTGCATTGCTGCAGGTGTCCATCTTCGCGCTGGGCATCATGCCGTACATTACCGCCAGCATCATCGTGCAGCTGCTCCGGGTGGTCATTCCCAGGTTCCAGCAGCTGTACGAAGAGGGCGCCTCCGGGCAGTCCAAGCTGACGCAGTACACGCGGTACCTCACCATCGCACTGGGCCTGCTTAACGCCACGACACTGGTGTCGCTGGCGCGTTCGGGCCAGCTCCTTCCGGGCTGTGCGCTGGACATCATCCCGGATGCCAGCGTGATCACCACGATCCTGATCATTATCACGCTGACGGCCGGCACCGGCCTGATCATGTGGATGGGCGAGCTCGTCACCGAAAAGGGTGTAGGCAACGGCATGTCGCTGCTTATCTTCACCTCGATCGCCGCAGGCTTCCCCACCTCGCTGGGCGCCATCTGGACCTCGCAGGGTCCGGGCACGTTCTTTATGGTCCTGGCCATCGGCCTGGTGACCGTCGCCCTGGTGGTCTTCGTGGAGCAGTCCCAGCGCCGCGTCCCGGTGCAGTATGCCAAGCGGATGATTGGACGCCGCACGGTGGGCGGCACCAGCACGTATATCCCGATCAAGGTCAACATGGCAGGCGTGGTCCCCGTGATCTTCGCGTCGTCCATGCTGTACCTGCCGGGCCTGATCTCCCAGTTCAACCAGCCCAAGGCGGGCGAGCAGATGGCCCCCTGGGTGGAGTGGATCAACAACAACCTCACACGGGGTGACCACCCGATTTACATGGCGCTCTACTTCGCCATGATTGTCTTTTTCACCTATTTCTACGTCGCGATCACCTTCAACCCTGAAGAGGTCTCCGACAACATGAAGAAGTACGGCGGCTTCATCCCCGGCATCCGGGCCGGCAAGCCGACAGCGGACTACCTGCAGTACGTCCTTTCCAGGATCACCCTGCCGGGCGCCCTCTACCTGGGCTTCGTGGCACTGATCCCGCTCGTCGCCCTGGTCCTGATCAACGCGAACCAGAACTTCCCGTTCGGTGGCACGTCGATCCTGATCATGGTGGGTGTGGGTCTGGAAACGGTCAAGCAGATTGACGCGCAGCTACAACAACGTCACTACGAAGGGCTTTTGCGATGACGAGAATGCTAATTATTGGACCTCCGGGTTCGGGCAAGGGAACGCAGGCGGAACGGATCTCCGAACGCCTCGGCGTCGTTGCGATCTCCACCGGCGATATCTTCCGCGCCAACGTCAAGGGTGAGACGCCGCTGGGCGTCGAGGCCAAGAAGTACATGGATGCCGGCGATTTCGTTCCGGACAGCGTCACCAACAAGATGGTGCGCGACCGCCTCAGCGAGGCCGACGTCGAAAGCGGCTTCCTGCTGGACGGTTACCCCCGCACCACCGCCCAGGTGGACTACCTTGACGAGATCCTCGCCAAGGGCGAAGAGAAGCTCGACGTCGTACTGCAGCTGACGGCCGACGACGAGGAACTCGTGCACCGGCTGCTCGGCCGGGCCAAGGAGACGGGCCGGAGCGACGACAACGAAGCCGTCATCCGCCACCGCCTGGACCTGTACCACGAGCAGACCGAAGCCGTTGTGGCCAAGTATGCCGAACGCGGCATCCTGACCCAGGTTGACGGCATCGGCGGCATCGACGAGGTCACCGACCGCGTCATGCAGGCCATCAAGGCAGCCCAGGCCGCCTGATCCCGGCAAAAGTTATTCGAGGCTCCTCCCGGATTCCGGGAGGGGCCTCAGCCATTGAAAGGACCCACCATGGCTTTCGGCCAGCCCCGTATCGAATACAAGACCAACGCCCAGATGCGCACCATGCACGAGGCGGGCCTGGTCCTGAGCCGTGCGCTGGACGCGGCTGTTGCCGCCGCAGTGCCCGGGGTGACCACCAAGCACCTGGACGACGTCTTCGCCGCAGTCCTGAACGAAGCCGGCGCCAAGTCGAACTTCTTCGGGTACCACGGCTTCCCGGCCACTATCTGCACGTCCGTCAATGAGGAAGTGGTGCACGGGATCCCCGGCAGCCGCGTCCTCAACGACGGCGACATCATCTCGATTGACGGCGGAGCCATCGTGGACGGCTGGCACTCCGACTCCGCCCGCACCGTCATTGTGGGGCAAGCAGACCCCGAGGACCAGCGCCTGTCCGACGTCACGCAGGCTGCCATGTGGCGTGGCATCGCCGCGCTGGCGTCCGGCAGCCATGTAGGAGACATCGGCGCCGCCATCGATGACTATGTGTCGTCGGTCCCCGGCAAACCGCTCGGCATCCTGGAGGACTACGTCGGCCACGGGATTGGCTCGGAAATGCACATGGCCCCCGACGTCCTGAATTACCGCACCAGCCACCGCGGCCCGAAGATCCGGCCGGGCCTGTGCCTTGCCATTGAACCCATGCTGGTCCGCGGCAGCATCGATACGGCGGTGCTGGAGGATGACTGGACCGTGGTGACCACTGACGGCAAGCGTTCCTGCCAGTGGGAGCACTCGGTGGCCGTCCACGAGAAGGGGATCTGGGTTCTTTCCGCTCCCGACGGCGGCGCGGAGCACCTGGTGCCGCTCGGCGTCGTGCCCGTCCCCATCCCGTAGGTTTCGACCATCCCAGCCACCGTACGGGGCACAATGGAGCCTATGGGAGCCATTACTGATGTGCCGGGGATCCGGGTGGGCCATGAGCAGAAGACCGGGGACGGCTGGCTGAGCGGCGTGACAGTGGTCCTGCCGCCGCCCGGGACGGTCGGCTCCGTGGACGTCCGGGGCGGTGGCCCGGGCACGCATGAGACCGATGCGCTGGACCCCACCACGCTGGTTTCCACCGTGGACGCCGTGGTCCTCACCGGCGGCAGCGCCTACGGGCTGGCCTCCGCCCACGGCGCCCAACGCTGGTGCGAGGAACACGGCCGCGGCTTCGCTGTGACCGGGGGAGTGGTGCCCATCGTCCCCGCTGCCGCTGTCTTCGACCTCGGCCGCGGCGGTGACTTCAGCGCACGGCCCGACGCCGGCATGGGCTACGCGGCAACAGCCGCCGCCGCAGCGCAACCGGAAGGGCACGACGTCGGCCGCGGCAATGTGGGCGCCGGCACCGGTGCAGTCATCGGCAGGACGTTCAAAGGCGGGGTGGGCACCGCCTCGGTCATGCTGGACAACGGAGTCGTTGTGGGGGCGATCGCGGTGGTCAATGCGCTGGGGCTGCCGTTTGGCACGTCGCCGGAGCGGCCGGAACCCGGGGATTTCGGCAAGCTCAACCACCGGGACGGACTCAACACCACGCTCGTCGTTGTGGCCACGAACGCCGTCCTCGACGTTGCCGAGTGCAAGCGGACTGCCTCTGCAGCGCACGCCGGGCTGGCCCGGGCGCTGAACCCGTCCCATACCCTTGCCGACGGCGACACGGTCTTCTGCCTCTCCACCGGCGCCGTGGCCTTGGACCGCAGCACCGAAACTGCCCGGCAGATAAGCCTCATCACGCTGCAGAGTGCGGGAGCCGACGTCGTACGTCTGGCCATCCTGGACGGCGTGGCCAGCGCGGAGGCCGTGAGTACTCCGGCCGGTGACTATGGTGCGTACGGCGCAGGAATGCGCTAGCATTGCTGGATTTAACTTTCGCCGCAAAGTGGCGTAGTGTTGTCTGTTGGTTGTCTGCCCAGCTGTGCCCTGTTTGGGGCCTGTGGGGACAACCGATCCAACAAAAACGTTCGTGGTCATGTCCGGTGCAATCCGGCAGGGCTGCGGCAACAACAGTTAGCGGAGGGTATGGCCAAGAAGGACGGGGTCATTGAGATCGAGGGCGTTGTGACAGAGGCGCTGCCCAACGCGATGTTTCGCGTTGAGCTCACCAACAAGCACATCGTTCTGGCACACATCTCAGGCAAGATGCGCCAGCACTACATCAGGATTCTCCCTGAGGACCGGGTAGTGGTGGAACTGAGCCCTTATGACCTCACTCGGGGTCGTATCGTCTACCGCTACAAGTAAATTGCTGGGCAGCTTCAGCGCACGCTGAACGCTGCTCCAGTTGACCAACTGTTACACGCAAAGGAATGCCATGAAGGTCAAGCCGAGCGTCAAGCAGATCTGCGAAAAGTGCAAAGTGATCCGCCGTAATGGCCGGGTCATGGTGATCTGCGAGAACCCGCGCCACAAGCAGCGCCAGGGCTAAATTTCCTTCTTTGAAGGAAATCCTGGGTTGCTAACCCACGCAAGTAAATAAAAGGCAGCACAAGCTGAACTGGGA
This sequence comes from Arthrobacter sp. HS15c, assembly GCF_040812005.1. Taxonomy (NCBI): domain Bacteria; kingdom Bacillati; phylum Actinomycetota; class Actinomycetes; order Micrococcales; family Micrococcaceae; genus Arthrobacter; species Arthrobacter sp. HS15c. The sequence continues at coordinate 524,830 of NZ_JBFOHM010000001.1, read as the reverse complement.
CGTATTGAGCCCGGACAGCTAACCCCCGGTCGGAGGCTGGGGCCGTACGGAACGTACGGGTGTACTGCCTACGACCTCCGGTTTATTCAAGGAGTACTGCCACTATGGCTCGTCTCGCTGGCGTAGACATTCCCCGCGAAAAGCGGTTGGAAATTGCGCTTACTTACATCTACGGCGTGGGTAAGACCCGTGCACACGAAACCCTGGCTGCCACTGGCATCAGCGCTGACGTCCGCGTAAAGGACCTCACCGATGCCCAGCTGGTTGAGCTGCGTGACTACATTGAAGGCAACTACAAGGTTGAGGGTGACCTTCGCCGCGAAGTAGCAGCAGATATCCGCCGCAAGGTTGAAATCGGCAGCTACGAAGGCCTGCGCCACCGCAAGGGCCTGCCCGTACGCGGACAGCGTACGAAGACCAACGCACGTACCCGCAAGGGCCCGAAGCGTACCGTCGCCGGCAAGAAGAAGGCTCGTTAATCCCTGAGGGATTAACCCGCCTTTCCCCGATAACTTTCTGTAGGAGAAATAATGCCCCCGAAGACTCGTGGCGCGGTTCGCAAGCCGCGTAAGAAGGACAAGAAGAATATCGCGCTTGGCCAGGCGCACATCAAGAGCACGTTTAACAACACCATCGTTTCCATCACGGATCCGAACGGCGCTGTTATCTCTTGGGCTTCCTCAGGTGAGGTTGGCTTCAAGGGCTCGCGTAAGTCCACCCCGTTCGCTGCCCAGATGGCTGCCGAAGCCGCTGCCAAGCGTGCACAGGAGCACGGCATGCGCAAGGTTGACGTTTTCGTCAAGGGACCGGGCTCCGGACGCGAGACCGCCATCCGCTCGCTGCAGGCCGCTGGCCTGGAGGTTGGCTCCATCCAGGACGTCACCCCCGCAGCGCACAACGGCTGCCGTCCGCCGAAGCGCCGCCGCGTCTAAGGCTTTTTCAGCAGCAGGAGCTTGCCCGGACCGTCGATGGTCCGGGCAGGCCCAGCCGCGTTAAGTCTTCAGACCGAATTTCCACCACCTGTGTTGCGTCATATAGCGGATGCTCGCCGAAAGGAAACCTAAGTGCTCATTGCACAGCGCCCCACCCTCTCCGAAGAGGTAGTCTCCGAAAACCGTTCGCGTTTCATCATTGAACCGCTGGAACCGGGCTTCGGCTACACCCTCGGAAACTCCCTCCGCCGTACCCTGCTCTCCTCCATCCCCGGTGCCGCTGTAACCAGCATCCGGATCGATGGCGTGCTGCACGAGTTCACCACGGTTCCGGGTGTCAAGGAAGATGTCACTGAGATCATCCTGAACATCAAGAGCCTGTCGGTTTCCTCCGAGCATGACGAGCCGGTTGTTGCTTACCTGCGCAAGCAGGGCCCCGGAGTCGTCACCGCCGCGGACATCGCTCCGCCGGCCGGCGTCGAATTCCACAACCCGGATCTGCACATTGCCACGCTGAACTCGAAGGGCAAGTTCGAACTCGAACTGACCATCGAGCGCGGCCGCGGCTACGTTTCGGCAGCTCAGAACAAGTCCGGCGATTCCGAGATCGGCCGTATCCCGGTCGACTCGATCTACTCGCCGGTGCTGAAGGTTACTTTCCGCGTGGAAGCAACCCGTGTTGAGCAGCGCACTGACTTCGACAAGCTCATTGTCGACGTCGAGACCAAGCAGGCCATCGCCCCGCGCGATGCGGTTGCTTCCGCAGGTACCACCCTGGTGGAACTCTTCGGTCTGGCCCGCGAGCTGAACACCGCAGCTGAAGGTATCGAGATTGGCCCGTCGCCGACGGACGCTGCCCTGGCAGCTGACATGGCCCTGCCGATCGAGGATCTGGACCTCACCGTCCGTTCCTACAACTGCCTCAAGCGTGAGGGCATCCACACCGTGGGTGAACTCGTAGCCCGCTCCGAGGCTGACCTGATGGACATCCGTAACTTCGGTGCGAAGTCCATTGACGAGGTCAAGGCAAAGCTGGTTGAACTGGGCCTGTCCCTCAAGGACTCGCCTCCCGGTTTTGACCTCGCAGCACGCGCCGCAGCAATTGAAGAGGACGACGCCGCCTTCGGCGACGACGAACTCTAAAACAGATCTTGGCCGGCGGGCACCATGGTGTGCCCACCACCGGCTTCCATATGAGGAGAAACAATTATGCCTACCCCCACTAAGGGTCCGCGCCTCGGAGGCGGCCCGGCTCACGAGCGTCTTATGCTCGCGAACCTGGCAGCAGCACTGTTCGAGCACAAGCGGATCACCACCACGGTGACCAAGGCCAAGCGCCTGAAGCCGTACGCAGAGCGCCTGGTGACTTTCGCCAAGCGCGGCGACCTGGCTTCCCGCCGCCGTGTACTCGGCCTGATCAGCAACAAGGGCGTCGTCCACGAGCTGTTCACCGACATTGCACAGGCAGTGGAGAACCGCGACGGCGGCTACACCCGCATCACCAAGATCGGCAACCGTAAGGGCGACAACGCTCCCATGGCTGTCATCGAACTGGTCCTCGAGCCGGTTTCCGCCAAGCAGGCCGTTGTAGCCGAGGCTACCTCTGCTGCAAAGCGCGACGCCGACAAGAAGGAAGCAGCTGCTGCCGCTCCGGCCGCAGAAGAAGCTCCCGAGGCAGAGGTCGTCGAGACCGAAGCCGCTGAGGCTCCCGAGGCTGAGGCTGCAACCGAAGAGGCTCCGGCCGCTGAGGAAGCTCCCGCCGAGGACAAGGCTGAGGAAAAGGACGCGAAGTAATTCGCTGATTCCTTCGCATAGACTTAGATCTATGAACGACCAAAAACCCGCGGCCCCCGTTACAGGGGGCGGCGGGTTTTTGCGTATCCGGCTTGATCTTTCGTACGATGGCGGCCCCTTCAACGGGTGGGCCATCCAGCCGGGCCTGCGTACCGTCCAGGGGGTCCTGGAGGAGGCCGTGGCACTGCTGATCCGCCGGCCGGTCCGCGTGACCGTGGCAGGCCGCACGGACGCCGGTGTGCACGCCCGCGGCCAGGTGGTCCACCTGGACCTCACCGAAGCCGAGTGGCTGGGACTGCCCCGGGGGCACGAACTCGATCCCGGCGTCGCCATGCTGCGCCGGATCCGCGGGGCACTGAGCCGCGGCCTGGGCGACCTGACCGGGTCCATCGAGGTCCACCGGGTGTCGCTGGCCCCCGAGGGCTTTGACGCGCGGTTCTCAGCTCTGTGGCGCCGCTACAGCTACCGCATTGCGGACGGCCCGGCACTCTGGGACCCGCTGGAACGCTATTTCACGCTGTGGCACAAGAACCCGCTGGACGTTTCGCTGTTGAATGAGGGCGCGTCCAAGCTGCTGGGGCTGCAGAACTTCCTCTCCTACTGCAAGCCGCGGGAGGGTGCCACCACCATCCGCGAACTGCAGCGCTTCGAATTCGCGCGCGGCGAGGACGGGGTCATCGTGGCCACCGTCCAGGCGGACGCGTTCTGCCACAACATGGTGCGATCCCTGGTGGGCTCGGCCCTGTTTGTGGGCGAGGGCGAGGAGGAACCGGAGTGGCTGTATGAGCGTCTCCTCGCGAAGAAGCGGGACGCCAAGTCAGTCCTGGCCGCGCCCCACCCTCTGGTCCTGGAGGAAGTCGCTTATCCGACCGACGGCGAGATGCTGGCACGCGCCGAGCTCACGCGGGCCATGCGGGAGCACTAAACCGGTTTTTGGGCTGGGATTTCGACTGGCTCAATCACCGGGAGGGGCCGGGAGCGTCAGCGTGAAGGTGCTGCCCTTGCCCGGGTTGCTGGTGCAGGAGATGTCGCCGCCGTGGCCGTCGATGATCGCCTTGGTGATGGAAAGCCCGAGGCCCGCACCAGGGATGGCAGCTTCGCGGGCTGTGTCTGTCCGGAAGAACCGGCGGAACACCCTGGCCGAGTCTTCCGGGCTCATGCCCATGCCCGAATCCTTCACCTGCAGCCTGACCCCGTGATCCGATCCCTGGGCGCTGATGTTCACCACGCCGCCGCCGGGGGAGTACTTGATGGCGTTGGACACCAGGTTGTCCAGGGCCTGCCCGATGCGCAGCGGGTCGGCATAAGCCCACAACGGCGACTGGATGTCGGCCACCAGCGAGATCCTGGATTGTTCCGCCTGCGGCTGTGCGGAGCCGATGCTGGTCTCCACGAGGCTGGCGAGGTCCGTCCGTTTCGGGTGGACTTTCAGGGCGGAGGAAGCCGATGCCATCAGGTCGGACACCAACGCGAGCAACCGTTCTGAATTGCGCTGGACGACCTCCAGCCGGCGGGCGGACAGCGGGGACGTGCCCTGGACATCCTCGAGGACCAGGTCGATGTTCCCCAGGATGGAGTTCAGCGGAGTCCTGAACTCGTGTGAAACGTTCGAGACGAGCTCCTCGTTGGCGGCGAGCGCCTCCACCAGGCCCGTGACGTCGGTATAGACGATGACAGCGCCACTGAACCGCCCGCCGTCGTCCATTAACGGACGTGCCGCCGTCGAAACCGCGCGCTGGTCCGGTCCTGTCCCGATCCAGACCAGGTAGTCCGCGAAGGACTCTCCGTCGATGGCCCGCCGGACGGGCCGCTTGCCGGCCGGCATGGGGCTGACTCTGTCCTGCGCGAAGATCAGCTGCTGGTCTTCGGCCGTTGCCCGGCTTTCCCGTGGTCCGGCAATCCGCTCAAAGTCCCGCTGCCGGTTGTTCGTCAGCAGGATTCCGCCTTCCGAATTCACGGCAACAATTCCGACGTCGGTCGCGTCCAGGATTGTTTGCAGCAGCCGTTCCCTCTCCGTGCTGGCAGCCAGCAATTCGCGGAGTTCCACGTCCTTTTCCTGCAGCTGCCGTTGTTGAATTCGCATATGGACGCTCGCGAACCGGATTGCCAGGGACACGGCGAGCATCATGAGCGGGAATAGGAGGGTGGAGGTAATGTCCGACGCCGTGAGGTTGGGGAACCTGCCCGAAAGCGAAGGGAGCATGATCAGCATCGGTCCTACCGCGCTCAAGACGATGCTGGTGCGGGTCAGCATTCCCGAGGCCGAGAGCCAGATGACAGGAAAGATGGCGAGGATGGCGAGTCCGGGCAGGAGCGGGGATGCGCCGTTGCGCAGCAGGCCGATGGCCAGGAGATCCAGGACCGGCACTGCCAGGTAGGCATGCTGGCCCAGCCGCTCCCACGGCGTTACGAAGCAGGCAAGGAGCAGAAGGCCATGGAGAACCAGGCCAGAGAGGTAGAGCGGGCTGTGCATCAGGGTCGGCCAGGCCAGGGGAGTGGCAACCGCCAGCACCAGCACAATCAATGTCAGAGGCAGTTGGCATAAAGCTACTTGGGCGCGTTGCCCCAAATTCCGGAAATACCGCGCTGTTCCCCGCAGCAGCAGCCCCTCAGGCATTCGATGCTCCTGCCTTTGATGCCGCATCAAAGGCATTGCCCAGCAAAATTGCCAACGAATTGGTACACCCCATCGTGCATGCCCTCTCTCCGGCCAAAATGTACGTTTGCTGTCATGATAATTGACTTTTCGCATGCGAATATCGAAAAGGCGTGTCATCAGACGTTCATCCCTTGTAGCGTAGAGGCAGTTGGAGTGAATACGGCATTGGCGCTGGGCTGATGGGGGGCCGCTTTCACCTGGCATGGGGATAGCAATGGACGATCTTGGAGTAGCGGTAGTCATCGAAGATGATGCTGACGTGCGTAACCTTCTTGAAGGTGTGCTCAGCCAGGCGGGTTTTGAAGTCCATACCGCCGCGGACGGGCGGGAAGGCGTGGAAGTGGTCCGACATAAGCAGGCCAATGTCGTGACCCTGGACATCGGCCTTCCGGACATTGACGGCTTTGAAGTGCTGCGTCGGATCAGGAACTTCAGCGATGCCTACGTCGTGATGCTGACAGGCAGGACCGAAGAGCCGGATCTGCTGTCGGCGCTGAATGCGGGGGCCGACGACTACATCTCGAAGCCGTTCCGCCCACGCGAGCTGCGGGCGCGTGTGGCGGCAATGATGCGCCGGCCGCGGCATGAAATCAAGGTCCAGGATCCGGAGGCGTGGCCTTCCGGTCCCGTGCAGGCCGCGCCCTTGGCAAACACCGGAGTCCTCCACCACAACGGGCTGATCCTTGACCACCGGACGCGTTCAGTGGCCATTCACGGAGAACAGCTTGGGCTTACGCGCAGCGAATTTGACCTCCTCCACGTGCTGCTGCGCGGCGGCGGGGCCGTTTGTACGCGCTCGGACCTGGTCCGCGCGGTGCGGGGTGATCTCTATGAGGAGGACGCCTACATCAGCGAGGCTGACGAGCGGGCCGTGGAGGTCCACATCGGCAACCTCAGGCGCAAGCTGAAGGAGGATCCTGCAGCTCCGCGGTGGCTGCAGACCGTGCGGGGAGTCGGCTACAGGCTGGCGCCGAAGCGGCCGGAGCAGCGTTAGGCACGGTGCCTGGCTTGGAGGGGGTGGCCGGGCCTATTCGTTCTTCAGGTAGTTCGCCTGAAGCTCGGAGACGGTCCGGTCCCCGTGTTCGGCGACGCGCTCCATCAGGGCCTGGCCCTGGCCAAAGTCGCCTTGCCGGATGACGGTTTCGAGCATCTCGGCCAGCCGGGCCAGCCGGAGGCCCCCCACCATGGCGGACGTGATCCTCAGGCTGATGATGGCGTCCAGGGCGGAGGCCCGGTCCTGGTTCTCCACGGCGAGGGCCAGCCGGCTATAACGCTGGTCCCACATAGCGGCGTAATCACGGGCGAACCGAAGGGCGAGTTCTGCACCGTCCAGCTGCTCCTCCAGGTCCTCCAGAATGCCTGAGTCCACCAACGGCAGAAGTTCGTCCAGTTCCTGCAGGATTCCGGCGTCCGCCATACCTCCAGAGGCAGCGGGCAAGGGAACCGCGGGGATTCCCTTATCGCCGGTGCCTGAGTCTGGAGTGTGCATGGTACAAGGCTACTTCCTGATTATTTCCAAAAGCTTGATTTAGGGAGATCCTGAGGAAAGCTTGAGGGACCTTGACCTGGCGGGACTTAATGGCTACTGACTGCTAAACGTCACGATGGTGTTGATGACGGCGGGACCAAGAATTGCGATAAAAAGCACCGGGAAGATGAAGAACAGCAGCGGGAAAAGGATCATGACGGGCAGCTTCATGGCCTTTTCCTCCGCGCGCTGGCGCCGTTTCACGCGCATCACCTTGGCCTGGACCCGGAGGACCCGGCTGATGGCAATACCGTATGTGTCAGCCTGGACTATGGCCTGGACGAAGCTGCGCAGTTCCGGGATGTTGGTGCGGTCGGCGAGGGCAAGGTATGACTCCCGGCGACTTCTGCCAACCTGCATGTCCTGCAGTGTTCGGACCAGCTCCTCCGCCAGTGGTCCCTTGCCGTTCTCACCGGCGCGGGCCATGGCCCCTTCAAAACCGAGCCCGGCCTCCACCGAGATCAGCATCTGGTCCAGGGTGTTCGCGAGTTCGAGCTGCATGACCTTCTGGCGTTCCATGCCTTTGCTGTAAAGCATCAGATCGGGAATAAAGTAGCCAAGGAACAGGACAAAAATGCCGGCCAGCTTCATCATCGGCGTGCTTGCCACGGCGATGAGGTAGGCGCCAAGGGCAACAGAGACCAGTCCGAGGGCCAGCTTGGATGCGAGCACTTTCCCCAGGGGCATCGAGGCAGGCCTGCCCGCCAGCGAAAGCAGCCGGTCGAGGAAGGCCACGTAGCGTGACGGAGTCAGAACGCGCCCAATGGCCTCGAAGAGACTCCTCCGCGCCGGAGGCGCCGCGGCCGCGACAAAAACGCCCCGGTTGAGGAGTTCGGCGGTGGCGGTGCGTCCCTGTTTGTCGGCGGTCAGGACTGACCAGACCAGTCCCGCCGCGGGGATGCAGACCAGGAGGACGGCGAGAAGAATGATGGGGCTCATGGGTCCTCAGAACTTCAGGTCGATGATCTTGCGCATCCAGAGTGCGCCGATCGTCATGAGGACAAAGGATGCCCCGATCATGACGAAGCCCAGGGGATGGGTGAACATCGAGTTCATGTAATTGGGACTGACGGAAAGCAGCATGGCCACAATGCCAAAAGGCATGGCGATGAGGATATAGGCGGAGAACTTGCCTTCGGCGGCGAGGGCCTTGATGTGGCCCTTGATTTCGCTGCGCTCGCGGATGGTCTCGTTGACCTGGTCGAGGACGTCGGCGAGGTTTCCGCCCACTTCGCGGTTGATCTGGATGGCCTGGGCGATCCAGACAAAGTCCTCGTTCTTCATCCTCAGGGCGGTGTCGTTGAGCGCTGCCAGGAGGTCCCGGCCGAGGCTGGTCTCCGTGATCACGCGCCGCATTTCCTCCGAGGTGGGTTTCTGGGATTCGCTGGCGGCAGCATCGATGGCGCGCAGGACACTGTGGCCGGCGCGGAGGCCTCCCGCGAGGAGCTGCAGCGTGTCGCCGAGCTGGCTGTCAAACTTGGCCCGCCGCTTCCCGGACAGGAACGACAGGACCAGGTGGCCCACAAAGGGAGACAGTATCGCCAGGAGCAGACCGACCAGCGGCCCCACAGCGACGAGGCCCACGAGGAAGCCCACGCAGGCGCCCGCCGCAACCAGGATGAGGAACTCTGCCTGGCTCAGCCGGAGCCCGGCCTGCTCCAGGTCGTTGCGCGAGAACAGCCGGAGGCTTCGGCCGGCGAGGATCCGCTCAAACGATGCCACGGCGGATCCGGCGAAGCGGGTCAGCGGTGAGGCCGGATCCTGCTCAAAGGGACGGCGTCGTTCCAGGGGAACCTCGGGGATGCCGGGGACAAGCACGGCAACGCCCAGCAGGCTGATAGCGGCCAGCAAAACGGCGATTCCGATCGCAAGCATCAGGTCACCTCGCAACCGGGGAGAGGGAACCGGCGAAGACGGCCGGCGAGACGTGGATGCCGAGGTCTTCGAAGCGGTCGATGAACCGGGGACGGATGCCGGTGGGGACGGGCTTGCCGAGGAACCGGCCGTGGGCGTCCATCCCGGCCGAGTAGTCGAAAACGAAGGCGTCCTGGAGGGTCACGATGTCCCCTTCCATGCCCTGGACTTCGGTGACGTGGGTGATCCGGCGGGAGCCGTCGCGCAGGCGGGAAATCTGGACGATGAGGTTCACAGCGGAGGCGATCTGCTCGCGGATGGCCCGCAGCGGCAGGTCCATGCCAGCCATCAGGACCAGGGTTTCCAGGCGGGCCACCGCGTCCCGGGGGGAGTTGGAGTGCACCGTGGAGAGCGACCCGTCGTGGCCGGTGTTCATGGCCTGCAGCATGTCCAGGGACTCGCCGCCGCGGACTTCGCCCACTACGATCCGGTCCGGGCGCATACGCAGGGAGTTGCGCAGCAGCTCACGGATGGTCACCTCTCCTTTGCCTTCCGTGTTCGGCGGGCGGCTTTCCAGCCGGACCACGTGCTGCTGCTGGATCTGGAGCTCGACGGCGTCCTCGATGGTCACGATGCGTTCGTCGGCGGGGAGGAATGAGGAGAGGACGTTGAGCAGCGTGGTCTTTCCGGTGCCGGTCCCGCCGGAGACGATGATGTTCAGCTTGGCCTTGACGCAGGCGTCCAGGAGTTCGGCCATCTCGGGCGTCAGAGTACCGAAGTCGATCAGGTTGCGGACCGTGAGGGGGACCTTGCTGAACTTGCGGATGGTCAGCGACGATCCGCCTACCGACAGCGGTGGAATGACGGCGTTGACGCGGGAGCCGTCCTCGAGGCGGGCGTCGACCAGCGGTGACGACTCGTCGATCCGGCGCCCCACCTTGGACACAATGCGCTCGATGACCTTCCGCAGGTGTTCCTCGGAGCTGAACCGGGACTCGGTGAGCGTCAGCTTTCCCTTGCGCTCGACGTAGATCTGATCCATCCGGTTGACCATGATTTCCGTGACCGAGGGATCGTCCAGGAGGCGCTGCAGCGGCCCGTAGCCAAGGACGTCGTCCGCCACGTCGCGGACCAGGCGGGTGCGCTCGTCCGGCGTGAGGGGGACCTGCTCGGCATCGATGATGCGGATGAGCTCCTCTTTGGCGGTGCTCCGGAGTTCCTGTTCGGTGACGGAGGCGTCGTTAAAGCGCGCGCCCATCCGCGCGAACAGGGCGGTGGCCGCACGCTGCTTCATGGCGGCGAAGACGTCCACGGGCTGAGCTTTGGGTGCCTGCGGCGTTGGTGCCTGCGCCGGTGGTGCCGGGTCTGGTGAAGTGGCGTGTGAAAGTACGACGGCGGCAGGCTGCGTTCCAGCCGGTGGCTCCACCCGCGCGGCGCTCGCCGCATGCGGCGGCACTGAGGTGCGTACCGGCGTCGTACCTTTTACGGCAGGATGTACCGCGACAGCCGGGTGGGCGGCCTGGTTCCGGTCCTGGACCGTTTGGATCCGTTCGGAGAGTTTCATCAGATGACCACCCTTCGGTGAAGCTTGCGTTGGGCCTGGGTCCGCCATACCGGGTTGAACCGCTCGACGAGCTGCTTGAGGCTTTTCACGGCAGGGTCCTTCTTGGATTCCTGCAGGACGGGGATTCCGCGGTTGGTGGAGAGCGCGACCGCGCGGGAGCGGGGGATGCTGACGTCCACCGGGGCGCCGACGGTGGACTCGACGTCCTGCACGGTGAGGCCGGCCTTGGAGTCGGCCATGTTGAGGACCACGTGCCGGGACTCTGGCAGGATTTCCAGCTGCCGCAGGACCTCGAGGCCGGACCGCAGGCCGCGGAGGCTGGGGATGTCCATGGCGCTGACCCACACGGCGTCGGTGCACTGTTCCAGCGCGGCGATCCCGATTTCGGGCAGGCCCGGGGCGGTGTCCAGCACCACGTACTGGAACTCCTGTGCCAGCTGCTCCAGCAGGTGGGTGATCTGATCAGGCGTGATGTTGTCCGCGTCGACGGGGTTCGGCGGGGCGCACAGGGCGTAGATGCCGGCGGGGTGGACCGTGAGGAAGGCCTTGAGCACCAGGGAGTCCTGGGCTGCGGCCGGCGAGACGGCGTCGGTGACGGTGTGTTCCGGGTTGAGGTAGAGGCCGGAGGCGACGTCGCCGAACTGCAGGTCAAGGTCCACAATGACCACGCTCATGGGCGCGATCTGGCCGAGGCCGATGGCGATGTTGGTGGCGAGGGTTGTTTTGCCCACGCCGCCCTTGGGCGAGAATACGCCGATGACCAGGCCCTTTCCCGCGTTTTCGGCGGGAGGGGCGTCGTGGTTCCGATGGCGGGTGGCGAACGACTGGCAGGCGCGTTCCAGGAGGACCCGGATTTCGGCGGCATCGGCGTTGGGGCTGAGGATGTCCCGGATTCCCGCCCGCATGGCATGCAGCAGGTAGGCGGGATCAGCCTCGCTGACCAGGACCAGGCTGAGCCCGGGCAGCTGGACGTCGAAGACCTTGGCGAAGCGCAGTGCTTCGTCGAGGGGCACGTCCGGTCCGATGATGAGGACCTCCGGCTGCTCCTGGTTCAGGAGGGCAAAAAGCTCCTGGGGACCGGCAGGAAGAATGTCCGACGCGATCGTCTGGACGGTGCCGCGGAGGCCGTTGGCCACCGCGTGGCGGAGGCGCTGGTCGAACTCGGCATTGGGGGAGAGAAGGATGAAGCGGCTCACTTGTAGACCACTTCCTTGCGTTCGACGCGGGGGCCGTTGTCCTGCGCGTCGAGGGGTTCCTTGGTGAGCCAGATGCGGCCGAACTCGGAGGCAAAAACGATCTTGCCGGCGTCGACGTCGTTGACCGCGACGGTGAGGAGCAGCGAGCCCTCCGGCAGGGCCGTGTCCGCCGGGTCCGTGCCGTCCGCCGGCTTCTCCGAGGGGGCGGCCTGCGGGGCGCGCTGGACAGCGGTGACAAGGGCTTTGTGGACGGTGAGTTGGGTAGTGGCGTCCTCGGCCTTCGCTTTGTAGGCCCCGGCTTCGAAGGAGAGGAAGAAGCCGACGTGGTCGCCCACGTTGATGCGTCCGCCGACGACGCGTTTCGGCTCTACCTCGAAGGAAACTTCCTGCAGGCCCGCTGGAACCTGGGCGCCGCCGTCGGTCTTAACCTCTTCCGGGGCGACCAGCCGTTCGGCGAGGAGCTGCTCGCCGGGGACGAGGTCCACCGCGCTGACGGTTCCCGCGGATTTGTCCAGGTTGCTGAGCGCGGTGTCTGCGACGCCGGCGGCCGGCACCTTCTCGATGACCAGGGAGGCGGCCATCTCGTTGACCGGCGTGCCGGCCGGGATGGCGGTTTTGACCACGAGGACGTCCACGGGCTTGGTGGTGGCCATGGCCCGCTGGTCGGCACCCTGGGCGTAGAAGACGATGATGAGTGCACCCACAACTGCCAACGCAATCGCAGCCGTTCCTGCCACTAGGCGAGACTTCACTTTTACTCCTGGTTGCGTTGTGGGTGTAACTAAAGGCTGAGGCGGACCACGGTGGCGCCGTATTCGTCTACCGGTCCTAGCGTGTAACCGTCGGCAAGGGAGACATACTTGACGAACTTGCCGATGACTCCGCGGCAGTCGCCTTTGCATTCGGTCGCCGTGGTGACACCGGTAGCGGTCGATTTTTCGCTGCGGAATTCGTAGGGAAGGCCTGCGTTTCCGCTGAACTTCCAGCCGGTGACTTCGAAGGCGGCAAAGGAAATGAGGCTATAGACGGCTCCCGCTCCCGTTCCTGTGACTTTGTTATAGACCGGCAGCAGCACCGTGATTTTCCGGCCTGCCGTGATTTCTGCGCCCCACCGGTTCAGCTCGGCGGCACAGTGTCCCGGGGCGTTGTTGCCGGTGTCGCTGCCGCCCTCGCCGACCTTGATGTCGATGGTGCCTCCGCATTTGCCGGCGTCCGGTGCCAGCCAGCCGAAGCCGCCTGCCACCGCGGCACCGGAGGGCCCATAATTGCAATCCGGGTTGGCGTTGTTGCCATGGTCCTGCAGGAGTTGCATTGCACCGCCCACGTAACCCTTGACCTGGCAGATGGAGAAGGCGAGGGGGAAGGCCGTGCGTCCGGCCTGGGGACTGCCCCATACGGCGGACGAGTGGGCTGCGACCTCTTTGGTGGGGACGCCCAGGACGCCTGCGAAGAACAAGGAGACAGAGTTGTCTACGCCGCCTGTTTCCTTTGCTGACGTCTGAACGGTCACTGTTCGTGCCGTTTTGTCGAGGTTGATGTCGTGTACCTTGCTCAAGCCATCCAGCGCATTCTGGTTGGCGAGGCTGCCGGCGAGGGTCGATGTCGTCGAACACAGCGTGTCAGTGGAGTCCCGGGCGCACTTCTGGGCCGTGGCGATGGCTGCCGCGTCCGCACCGCTTTGCAGCTGCGCACGTTCGGAGTAGATGGCGCCGACGTCGACGGCGATGGCCACAAAGCCGAGGAGGGCCACCATCAGAAGGGCCACGATGACTGTGATGCCGCCTTCTTCGGTGGATTCCGCTGGTTTCAGCCGCCGCACAGCATGACTCCTTTGCCCGTCATCGGGAATGGTCCGGCGATGCCGGTGATGGTGGACAGGTTGTACTTGATCGTGAGTGTCACCTGGGCACCAGTGCTGCACGTGCTGGTGCTGAGGGTGACGTCCGAGGCGGGGATTGAGGAGCTCACGCTCGCGGCGGCGGCTATGGCTTTCTTCTTCGCCTCGACCGGGTCGTTGGCGATGGCCATGACCCGGACGCCGTCGCGGGCTGCATTGGTGAGCGTGATCTGAGCGTTGTAGGCGCGGCCAAATTCTATGGTTCCGAGGACCAGCATCAGCAGCAGAGGAAGCAGGATGGCGAACTCTACGGCGACTGCACCGCGTTCTGATCGGTCACGCATCCGGGGCTCATCTTCCGCTGGGGCTGGGTCACTTTGGCGGGGCGCGCTTGTGCGGTGCAGGTACGCCTCCTGCACCGCACATGGGCGCTGTGCGCTTACGTTGCCGGCGGAGTTGTTGCGGGAGCCGTCGGAGTCTTGATCTTCGTATCGACGGTGTCAAAGAGCCCGTCGAGAGTTCCGCCCAATGTGCTGACGGCAACGATGATGACAACGGCGATGAGCGCGACCATGATGCCGTATTCGACGGCGGTGGCACCCTTCTCTTCGTTGCGAAGGCGGATCATGAGGTTGGTGTAAAGAGAAAGCATTTGAACTCCTGAGCGAGTCGGATGGCTGGCCCTGCACCAGCTCTAAATCGAAGTTAGCAAGCCGATTCGACCCATTGACGGGATCTTGGAACATCCTGCGCAAACGCTTTCCCTCATGCGCATTTGCTGTGCGATTCGGTGGGTGATGCTGTGGAAATGCTTGGAATTGAGAATGTCCGGGCACGCAGGCGGACCCCCTCGGTTCTGGGTGCCGAGGGGGTCCGGTTCTTGGGGCGCCGGATGGCGCGGTGGGTCGGGCTGTCGGGTTACGGAATTCCGAGGGCCGTCTGCACGCCTGTGGAGAGGCCCATGAAAACACCGTTGAGAGACGTTCCGAAAATGCCTACTCCGGCAACGATCACTATGGCAATGAACCCCAGTAGGACGCTGTATTCGGTAGCCGTTGCGCCCTTCTCCGGGGTCCAGATGCCCCTAAGAAGAGTCCAGGCGTAGCTCAGATGCTCTGACAGGTGTTTCATTTCTTCCTCCTTAGGAGAATGCCGCGGCGATGTTCATTACCGCAGGGCCGAGCAAGATGATGAACAGCGTTGGGAAGATGAAGAAGATGAGCGGGAACAGAATCTTCACCGGGATCTTCATGGCATGCTCCTCAGCGCGTTGACGACGCTTCATGCGCATTTCTTTCGCTTGGATCTTCAGCACCTTCGCGATGGCGATGCCATAGGCGTCGGCCTGAACGATGGAGCGGATGAAGCTGCGGAGGTCCGGCACGTCCGCCCTATCGGACATTGCCAGGTAGGCTTCCTTGCGCGAGCGTCCTACCTGCATGTCCTGGAGCGTGCGAATGAACTCATCTGCCAAGGGCCCAGAACCGTTCTGGGAGGCGCGCGCCATGGCGGCTTCGAAGCCCAACCCTGCCTGAACGGAGATGAGCATCTGATCGAGCGTGTTTGGCAATTCCTGTTGGATCGCCTTCCTGCGCTTCTCCGCGTTGCTCCGCAGCAACAGGTCCGGAGCAAAGTAGCCAAACGCAACGGCTGCAAGCAGGATAGCGACGCGGATGGGACTCGGCGACGCCAGCAAAAAGACGAGTCCAAAGACTCCTGCGCCAAGTCCGAGCAGAGGCTTTACGGCCAGAAGCCGTTCAAGAGGCCACTCCTTGGGACGGCCGACTCCAGCGAGCTGCTTGTCCAACCAGGCCGCATAGCTGCCTGGAGTAATCCGGCGGGTCATGCCGCTGAATTGTATTGCGAGGCTCGGACGCGTGGTGTCTCGAGCCCTTTGTCCCAGGTTGGCCTGAATGTTGCGGATGGCAACGCGATCCGTGGCAAAGGCCATCCATACCAGGAAGGAGATGGGAAGAACGATGGCGAGCATGGCGCCAAGTGCTATGGGTGACATGTTGCCCCTCCTAATACTTCGGCTTGATAAGTCGGCTGAGCCAGAATCCGCCAGCCGTCAACATCACGCCGGCAGCGCCCAACATCAGGTAGCCCGGAACCGTGGTGGTAAAGGTCTTGGAGTACTGGGGGTTGATAAAAATCAGTGCAAAGAACAGCACAATGGGAAGCCCCATGAGGACCGCGGCAGACATTTTGCCTTCGGCGCTAAGTGCCTTCACTTGCCTCGTGATTTGGTTGCGGTCGCGTATGGTCTCGCCGACGTGGTCCAAGACTTCGGCCAGGTCCCCGCCAACTTCCCGGTGAATCTCAATGGCTTGGGAGATCCAGGAGAAGTCCTCGCTCCCTGTTCGTTTGGAGACGTCAATCATCGATTCCCCCAGGTCCCGCCCAATCCTCGTCTCGTTGATGATTCGGCTGAGTTCCTCGGACATCGGGGCATCAGACTCCTGCGCCGATGCATCGATAGCCCTAAGGAGGCTGTGCCCGGCGCGCATGCTTCCGGTCAGCATCTGCAGAGTATCGGGCAGTTGCTCATCGAACTTGCTCTGCCGCTTGGAGGTTAGCAGGGACAAGTACGCCATCATCCCGGCGGGGACGGCACCGAGCAGAAGAATGGCAACGAGAATTCCACCTAAGAAAAATCCCACAACCGAGCCGACAAATGCCCCAGCGCCCATCATCAGCAGGAAGTTGGCAGGCTGGGTTTTCAGGCCGGCCCTTTCCAGCTTTTCGCGATCCACCAGGAAACCGCTTCGTGCCTTGAGTCGCTTGTTGATCACACCTACTGCGGAATCCGTGAGCCGCGTCAGTCCCGATGCCGTCATAACCTCATCCGGACGACGCCGCGAAACGGGTATCACGTTTTGGCTTTTCAGGACGACGGCGAACAGGATAATGCCGGCCGCGAAGACTAACAGAATTCCAACCACGAACAGGCTGGCCGGGACTTCCGGGGCCTCCATCATCGGCTCCTGGCTGCCTGTGCGCCGAACACTGAGGGAGAGATCTTTATCCCAAGTTCAGCGAATCTGTCCGTGAACCGCGGCCGAACACCCGTAGGAATCGGCTTGCCAAGGAACCGCCCATTGGCATCTATGCCGGCCGAGTAGTCGAAGACGAACGCGTCCTGGAGGGTCACAATGTCACCCTCCATTCCTTGCACCTCGGTAACATGCGTGACGCGGCGGGACCCATCGCGGAGCCGCGAAATATGAACAATCAAGTTCACGGCGGAGGCAATCTGTTCGCGGATGGCCCGAAGGGGAAGGTCCATGCCGGCCATCAATACCAGGGTTTCCAGACGTGCCACAGCGTCACGGGGTGAATTTGCGTGGACGGTTGAAATCGAGCCGTCGTGGCCTGTGTTCATTGCCTGAAGCATGTCCAGGGACTCGCCACCGCGGACTTCACCAACAACGATCCGATCAGGTCGCATGCGCAGCGAGTTGCGCACCAGGTCACGGATTGAAACTTCACCCTTGCCTTCGATGTTGGGTGGGCGGCTTTCCAAACGGACCACGTGATCCTGCTGAAGTTGCAGTTCCACGGCGTCCTCGATGGTCACAATGCGGTCCGTGGCAGGGATGAATGACGACAGAACATTCAACATGGTGGTCTTGCCAGTACCGGTACCACCGGAGACGATGATGTTCATCTTCGCCAAAACGCACGCTTGAAGCAGTTCCGCCATCTCAGGGGAAAGGCTTCCAAAACCAATAAGTTTCTCAACAGTCAGCGCTTCCCGTGCGAATTTTCGGATGGTCAGCGACGCCCCGTTGACAGCAAGAGGCGGGATGATGGCGTTGACGCGGGAACCGTCCGACAGGCGGGCGTCGACCAATGGCGAGGATTCGTCGATGCGCCGTCCGATGCGCGTGACGATGCGTTCAATGACTTTTCGCAGTGCCTCTTCGTTGGCGAACTTGGTGTCAGTCATGAACAACTGACCATGACGCTCAACATAGATCTGATCTGCACGGTTGACCATGATTTCCGTGACACTCGGGTCGTCAAGATACCGCTGCAAAGGACCGTGGCCCAGGACGTCGTCAATGATCTCGCGGGTAAGGCGCTGCCGTTCACCGGTGGAGAGGGGAACTTGTTCCTCATCAACTACTGCCTTCAGTTCGTCTTTCACAAACTGATGCAGCTCGGACTCTTCCATTGACGAATCGGTAATCCGCGACCCCAGACGCTCGTACAAAGCCTGGCTCGCCCGTTCTTTAAGCGCGGTGAGCGCCTCGCTGGCATTCCCGGAGGTGACCTGAAAGCTCGTAGGTGCCGCCGATGCCTGCTCTGCGGCCTGGGCCTGCTGAATCGAGCTCAAGGTGGATGGTGGCGGCGCTGGCGCTGTTGGCGTGTCGATCTGGGCCACGTCAACGTCGTCATTGCGCAACTTGGCAAATCGGTTAGAAAGGTTCATGACACTACCACCCTTCGGTGCAGCTTCTTGTGGGGTGCTTCCCAATTGGGTTTAAATCGTTCGACGAGTTGCCGAAGGCCCTTCGCGGCACCATCCCGGCTCCCGTCCTGTAGGAGTGGTACGCCCTTGTTCGTAGAGAACGGAACAGCACGGGAGCGGGGAAGGACGACATCGACCGGCGCGCCGATGGTCGCTTCGACGTCCTGGACTGTCAGTCCGGTCTTGCGGTCTGCCATGTTCAGCACGACGTGCCTGTTGTCCGGAAGCAGATCGAGTTCCGACAGAATCTGGAACCCAGTGCGTAGTCCACGGATGCTGGGAATGTCCATGCCGCACACCCACACTGCGTCCGTTGCCTGTTCCAGGGTTGCCAGGACATGTTCGCCAAGACCCGGCGCCGTGTCCACAACCACATATTGGAATTCTGAACGCAGCTGGCGCAGGAGATGGCTTACGTGTTCGCCGTTGATCCTGTCCATGTCGATAGGGTTACGCGGCGCGCAGAGCGCGTAGATGCTTCCTGGATGAACGGACAGATAGGTTTTCAGAACCATTGAGTCCTGGCTGGCTGCACCAACAACCGCATCCGTAATAGTAAATTCCGGTTCAAGCATGAGGCCGCTCGCGACGTCCCCGAACTGGAGGTCTAGGTCAACAATGACGACGCTCATGGGGGCAATCTGGCCCAATCCGATCGCCAGGTTGCTGGCAATCGTCGTTTTGCCCACCCCTCCCTTGGGAGACATGACCGCGACGATTCGGCCGCCTTCGGCATTGGGACCCTCAGATGCTGTCGGGGCCAAACCCCGCCTGCGGCCGGCCGCTGCGAGGCTAGCCCTTTCCACCAGGGCCCGCACAGCATCAGAGTCGGCCGACGGTGAAAGGATGTCCCTGATGCCTGATCGCATTGCATTCAATGCGGTTTCGCCGTCATCCTCGGACGTAAGAACGATGCTGATCTCCGGATACTGAAGGTCCATGACGGCTGCGAACTTTAGGGCTTCATCCAGGGGAAGCCCTGGCCCTAGGATTAGGACCTCGGGGGGTTCTCCAGTCTGCTGCCGAAGAATGTCCTCAGGAGCTTCCGGCAGGTAGGCCGCCTGATAAAACTGCAGGGAACCGCGGAGCGGGGCAATGGCACCCCGGACTCGCCGATCATAGTCAGCCGATGGGGAGATCAGGACGAAGCGGCTCATCGGAATACCTTTGTCTGATTGACTACTCCGCTGGTGCCTTCGGTCGCGTCGGCTGGCTCCTTCGAGAGGTAGATTTTCCCGAACTCGGTGGCATACACCAACTTTTCGGCGTCAACGGCGTTCGTCGCGAAGGTGATCAGGTAAGAATCGCTGGAGGTCTGTTTGTTGTCGCTATCTGCCTTGAGCGCGCCCTGCGAGCTTGCCTGTGTCGTTTGGGCCTGTGTTTGAGCCGGAGCGCCGGAACTGAACTGAACTGCCGTGACCAGCACTTTGTGAAAGGTCAGCTGCGTCCCGTTGCCGCTAGCGGCTGGAGCGTCTGCAGTAGCCGCTGCGCCATCGCCGAGGGAAATAAACACGCCAACCGTGTTGCCGGCCTGGATTTGGCCGCCTACGACGCGCTCGATGCCGAGCCGAACAGTAATTTCCTGCAACCCAGCTGGGACAGCAACACGGGCAGGCCCCAGGAATGCGCTGGCGTCAACCATTCGGCTGTTCAGGAGTTGCTCCCCCGGGACAAGGGCCACGGAAGTAACCTTCGAACCCAAGGCGCCAATGTCGTCAACCCTGTCAGTAGCCACTGCGGTCCGTGGTACTGCCTTGGCCACGACATACTGACCGAGCTGGCTGGCCGGCGTGCCAGCGGGCACTTCCTGCTTGACCACCAGTACGTCTTCAGTTTCGGTATTTGCTAGAGCCCGACGATCGGCGCCCTGTACGTAATTGAATAGAAGGACTGTGCCAATGATTGCGACAACCAATGCGGCGATGCCTCCCAGTAGGCGTGCTTTCATTTCTACTTCCCCTTAGTTGGAACTACTTGATGAGTCGGATTTCAGAGGTGCCGAGGTCAACGCCACCCGGGACGAAGCTTCCGGAGCCAATGGCGGTGAACGTGACAAACTGGCCGATAATGCAGCGGTCGTTGCCGCCGCTGCAGGCCAGGGCACTGTTCATCCCCGGGTCGTTGGCAGCGTTACGGAACTCGTAAACTCCGTTGTTACCGAACTTCCAGCCCCAGATTTTGAACGTGGCGTAGCCGATAACATTGAAGGTGGCGTTTTGGCCTGTGCCGCTAGCGACATCGAAGACAGGAAAAGGTACCTTGACTTCTCCGCCGGCGAGCAGAGTGGTCTTCCAGGTGCCTAGGATGGTCGCGCAGCCGCTAGGTGGGTTGTTGCCGGGATCTGATCCCATTTCGTTGGTGCCAACCTGGGTGGTGGCTTCGCAAGGCGAGCTCTCATCCAGCCAGCCCCAGCCGCCCGGGATCTGCGTTCCGGATGGGCCTGTGCACGTACCGCCTGGCTTGTAGGACATCTTCTGCACGTCCGCCGTCTGGCTTCCTGAGGTCAGGTTGAAGCAGTTGTCAGATAAAGCCAACGGGAACCCGGAACCACTGCCAGGGACGCCGAAGCCAGCCGTCGCCTGAGCGCCCACCGTTACTGGGCCGGCGTTGATGGCATTTGCGAACAGGTTCGTCAAATAGCTGGATGAGCCATTCTTTGTGGAAGTAGTGACCGTAACTAGGCCGGCTTGCGAGAGGTCGACGGCCGCGGTACTGGCGGCGTCGTTCGAGTTGGAATCGGCCAAGTTATCGGCCAAAGCGGTATTGCAGGTGCCTTGCTTGCAACTCAGGGCCACGGCGAGGGCTCCAGCGTCGGCACCGTTCTGCAGCTGAGCTCGCTCGGAATAGATTTGGCCGACGTCTACGGCCACCGCGCCGGCTCCGACGAGTACGAGCATCATAACTGCGACGACCACACCCGCTGCTCCGCTTTCGCCAGAGTTCATGGATCTTATCCGATTGATCAGCCGCCGCATTGCATGGCTCCTTTGCCGTTGAGAGTTAGCGAAGACCCGAAGAACCCCGTTAGGGGTGTGCCGGTGTAGGTCACAGTCACGACGGCATTCGCAGTCGGTGTTGCCGTGGGACATGTTGCGGCGGAGTAGTCGAAGGTAAGTAGATTGCTGTTGATGGAAGGTGCCCCTGCCTTGCCGGCGGCAGTGGCCTTCACCGAGTCTTTTGTAATAGCCATCGTCCGGGCTGCCTCGCGGGATGCCTGAGTCACAGAAACCTGGACGTTGTAGGCATTCGAGAACTCGACAACCGCGATAATCAGCGCGATGAGGATCGGAGCTACGAGCGCGAATTCGACGGCTACTGCACCTCGTTCGCCGTTATCGGAAGTTCTGTGGCTGCGTTTCAAAGGGTCCCCCTGGACGGTTGCAGCTTGAAATAAGTGCGGTGTGCCGCGCCGTGGCGCGGCACACCGTTTTGGACCTGACCTACCAGTTGCCGACAGTCGTAGCCAGGCTGCTAAAGAAGGTCTGCAGGTTAGTTCCGAAAAGTGTGACTCCGGCTACGATCACTAGCGCGATGAGTCCCACCAGAAGCGAATACTCAGTCGCCGTAGCACCCTTTTCGTTGGAGAAGATCGCCCGAACACTAATGGCGAGCCGCTGAAGAGAAGACGTGAACTTAGACACGATTCCGAGCCTTCCTAGTCGACTTCTGGTTACCAGTTGCCGACCTTGACGGCGAGGCTGCTGAAGAAAGTCTGGAGGTTGGTACCAAACAGCGTCACGCCGGCGACGATGACCAGGGCGATGAGTCCGACGAGCAGTGAGTACTCTGTCGCGGTGGCACCCTTTTCAGAGGAGAAACGATCCTTGACGCCGGCAACGAAGGCCATCATTGAGACCATGAGAGAAGTCATTGTATTTTCCTTAATTCGATGAAATTGATTTGGATACTTTCAACGAATTTCCAGCTGCCCCCATAATTCCTTAGCGGCTGGACTTCGCTAAGAAAAGATTGGCACTGGCATTTCACGACAACAATGCGTAGTGGTACTCGACTTTCTCACGGTCGCTTATAGCGCGTACTTGGAAGCGGAGAGTGAGTACTCAGAAGAAATCTCTCATTTCCGCGGGACTACTTGGACGGAACCCGGCCCTTTAATCGGGAAAAGTGGCGCAAGCAACGTGGCACTAAGACGCAAAGAGCGCGATGACAGCGACGGCGGCGACCATGGATGGCCCATGGGCCACCTCTGAAGCATGTTCTGGTCGCTTTCGTGTAACAACGAATAGCGCCAAGATCCCGTTGAAGACGAAGCCCAACAGTGCGCCGTACAGCACGTGCATCCAACCTAGGTAGCCCAGGTAGAGGCCGAGAGGCGCCGCAAGCTTTACGTCTCCCAATCCGACGGATCCGGGAGAAATGAGGGCAAGAAGAAGATAAGCGACGAACAGAATTGCACCCCCGGCGGCCGCACGGACGATGTCCGACCCTGGGGAGCCAGTAAGAATCGACGAAGCGAAAAGAGATGCGCTGCCAAAAACAAGTATGAGAACTAAGGGATTCGGCAGCACGTGCAGGGCTATATCGATGCGTGCGAGTTGGACGCCAAGTACGGCCAAGAGCATGAAGGCCGGCAGTGCGGGATCGCTGGCAAATCTGAAGACGAATGCGCAGCTGACTAGACCAGTCAGTATCGCCGTCATGAGTCTGATGTGAGCTTCAGGCAGCTCTCCAAGTCGGGGGAGGAACCTGACGATCAGTAGTTCGGAGAGCATCGAGAGGGCAGCTCCCAGAAGTCCCATGCCGGCCGCGACAAGCAGTCCGTTTACGCTGGTTAGCTCCAAAGAAGTCACCTAGTCCCCCCGCGTGCGTCAGGCCGGTTGGTTGTGAATGAGCCTCCGGCTACCCCATTTTGACCCCGGTGCCCGCTTCAAGCTAATATTGGTAGTCGTTGTGCGTGTCCTTTCTCGATGATGCGTGCCCGCTTGAGAATCCGGTTGCAGGATAACTACTCAACGAGCACATTCGAGTCCTCAGGATGACTGGTTACATAGAGCCCTCACCTCTGTTCCGGTAGCGCATAGATAGTAGGTGCACACGCTATGAGTGACACCTAAACAAGAACGCCAGAACAAGAACGAGGCAAAAACCGTGCGTACGTACACCCCGAAGCCCGGCGATATCAACCGCCAGTGGCACGTCATTGACGCCACAGACGTTGTCCTTGGTCGTCTTGCCAGCCAGACCGCAATCCTGCTGCGCGGCAAGCACAAGGCCACCTTTGCGTCCCACATGGACATGGGCGACTTCGTCATTATCATCAACGCCGAGAAAGTTGCTCTGACCGGCGCCAAGCTGGAGCAGAAGCGCGCATACCGCCACTCCGGCTACCCGGGCGGCCTGACCTCCGTCAACTACGCGGAACTCCTGGAGTCCAACCCGGTCCGCGCCGTTGAGAAGGCCATCAAGGGCATGCTCCCCAAGAACTCCCTTGCTGCACAGCAGCTGGGCAAGCTGAAGGTGTACCGCGGTGCGGAGCACCCCCACGCCGCGCAGCAGCCCAAGACTTTCGAAATCACCCAGGTCGCCCAGTAGTCCTGGCCACCAAACAACTTATCTATACAAGGAGAACCGTGGCTCAGAACGAAGAGACCACCGAAGCCGTTGAGGCTGAGGAAACCCTGACCAGCTACACCTCTGAAAGCTCAGCTGCAGATGCAGCTGCGCCGAAGAAGGAACGTCCGGCCCTGACCGTCGCCGGCGCAGCAGTTGGCCGCCGCAAGGAAGCTGTCGCCCGTGTTCGCGTTGTGCCGGGTTCCGGCAAGTGGACTATCAACGGCCGCGCGCTGGACAACTACTTCCCGAACAAGCTGCACCAGCAGGACGTCAACGAACCCTTCAAGATCCTGGATCTCGAAGGCGCCTACGACGTCATTGCCCGCATCCACGGTGGCGGCATCTCCGGCCAGGCCGGCGCCCTGCGCCTCGGCATCGCCCGTTCACTGAACGAGATCGACGTCGAGAACAACCGCGCCACGCTGAAGAAGGCCGGTTACCTCTCCCGTGACGCCCGCGTCATCGAGCGCAAGAAGGCCGGTCTCAAGAAGGCCCGCAAGGCTCAGCAGTACTCCAAGCGCTAAGTCCGCTTGCACGGAAGCCCGTCCCGCCATTGGCGGGGCGGGCTTTTGTCGTACAGGAGCATTCTGTGAATAGTCGCGCGTGGCATGGCCCTACCCGGTTATGGGACCAGTGCATTTTTGGCTCTATTGTGATTTGAGAAGGCGCAAATCGTACACAGTTGTCCCATCAATAACTGTGTATACGAATCTAGATTTCACCCAGTCCGAAATTTCAATGAGCGTGATGCTTCGGCCCGGTAAGTTTAGGTGATCCTCATGCCATATAAGAAAGCAAATATCGCCTCGTTCCACGATTTGTTGGAATTCCGCCAGAGTTGGTGCTGGGTCGGTGCCTGCAAAGCCACCGAGGGGCAGCACTGCCCGCGACGTAGCGAGCTGTAGCTTGGCAGCGGATTGGGACGGATAAGTTGCGGCCCCCCATGTACAGGAGTCCGTGTCTCTCGCTAAAGCGGTCAAATGTGGTCCAGGATCAAATCCGAACCCCATGTCGTACGCCCATGCAGGCTCATGCTGGCTGACCGACTCCAAGAACCTGCTGATCGATGACGCACTCTTAGTAGCGGGGCCGGACAAGGGATTCGACCCGCTGTGCGCGACCGTAGTTGTGTACAGCGCTGTAGCCAACGGGGCTGCGATTAGGCCGACAGCGGATAAGGCGCACGCAAGGACGTTGATCCAGTTGGCAGGCGGCTTGACGGCGAGAAGTACCGCTCCAGCCAGGCCCGCAGTCAAAATGGTGGTTGTCAGCCCTAGATGCCACCCTTCCGCTGCGTTCATGAGCGCCCAAGCAATGAGCGAGCCGCTTAGTACCGTGAACGATGCCATCAGCCTGGCCCACAGCTTGGATTTTAGGCTGAGCAACGACTCGATGCCCAGGCCGATGATGAGGGCCAGCGGCGGTGCCAGTGTTGCCGTGTAGTAGGTGTGGATGCCGTCACCCATAAAAGAGAGCATGAAGTACGTCGTAAGGAACCATGTTACGGAAATGATCAGCGTGGCCCTGCGGGTAGGACTGTCGGAAAGGTTCCGCCATGCCACCACGATCCACAAGCATGATAGAAGACCAGCGGCCAGTAGCCAGCCGGCCTCCTGAAAGAAGTTGGTGTTGAGCAAGCGAAAGAGTCCTGCGTCGCTGTCGGAGGACTTGAATTGCGATGGAATGAGACCCACTGTGGGATCCTTCGCCATGGGAATTATGCGGTTGAGGCCGTTGTAGGCAAGAGTGAGCTGAACCGCGCTGTTGTTGGTGGAGCCTCCAATGTAAGGCCGGTCAGTGGGCGCAATAAGCTCCACAGCGGTCATCCAGAAACCTGCGGTGACCGTCAGGGTTGCGAGTCCAACGCAGCACGTCCGTATCTTGTGCCACCACGCCGTTGGGCTGCACACGACGAAGGCAACCGCCAGAGCGGGAAGGCTAATCATCGCCTGGAGTTGTTTGGTCATGAAACCGAGGCCGAGGAAAATCCCCGCCCACGCGAAATAATTAGCTTTGCCAGATTCAACCGTTCGAATCACCAAGTAGGCACCCGCCACCATGAGCAACAACATCAAGGGATCTGGGTTGTTGTACCTAGAGAGCAGCGTGATTATCGGTGTCGTAAAGAAGACCAAGGCGGACGCAAGCGCGGCAACCGGCGAGAAGCTGCGACGTATCACTAAGTAAACCAATAGTGTGGTCATCACGCCTATTACAGCCTGAGGTATGAGAACACTCTCAGGTGATAATCCAAACAATCTTGCAGAGATTCCCATGATCCAAAGGCTCAACGGAGGCTTGTCTACGGTAATAGAATTTCCCCAGTCGGAGGAACCGAAGAAAAAGGCCTTCCAGTCCATCGTGCCCGCTTGCACCGCCGCGGAATAGAAGGAATTTGCCCAGCCGTTGATACCGATGTTGCCGATATATAGCACAGCATTCGAGAGGAGTATTACGAGCAAGGTGGGGCGCTCCCAGACGGGGTGATCCGCTGGGCCCTTGAAAACTCTACGAATGGCCAAGATTGCACCCGACATTGTCGCGGACTTGGTGCCGCTAGTAGTTGGGGTCGACCCGCGGGCGGGCTCAGTGCCGGAGATCGTAGATTCTGACGTTGTCAACGATCTGCTCCTCAAAGTTGTCGTCTACCCAGCGCGAAATCTGAAGCGTCTCTGCACTCAGCTCGTTCCTGTCTATGAGATCCTGCTGCCAGATGAAGTATCCGATCCGTCCATCAGCGACTAGGCCCCTGAATTGGGCCGGTGTAGGAGCAGGGTCGGTTCCAAGCCAGCCACCGAGCGGGATGACGGGCATGCCGGATTCGAGTTGATAAATTGCCGCGTTCTGCGCCGAGTATGTGGCCGCACCCCACACTTGCTCACCCCTGGTTTGGCGGATTAAGCCCACAACAGCTGCCGGAGGTGTGGAGCCATAGGCAATCTGCAGGGCCCACGCCGGCTTTCCCCCTCGAGCGGCCAGAAGCAGCCGCGACATCGCCATTGGATCGTTCGCAACTGGACCAGACTGTGGATTTGTACCCTTTTGTGGGACCGAAAGCGTATACAGGTTCGCTCCCACGGGCCCGAGCATGAAGCCGACCGCAACGACGCAAGCGGTGACACGGCACGACCGCACAGACGCGGCGCACAACCAACCAGCGGTGGCAACAGCGCCAGCGGAGATTACCAGTACGCGAAACCATACTGGCCATTCGTCACTGTAATTGAGCACACGGATGGTCATATAGGTTGCGGACCCTACGATAACTCCTCCCACGAGGCGGAGGATCAACCTGTCTCTTGTTCGCCAGAGCGCGGATAAACCGATTGGCAGTACCAAAGCCATAGGAGCAGCCAGAGAGAACGTGTAGTAAGTGTGGATCATCGAACCCATGAAACAAAGCAATAAGAAGGTGGTTATGAACCATGTCACGGCGAGAACCGCAACCTTCCTTGCTAGTCTGTTGAAGTTCAGGCTCCGGTTCAAGACAATCAGTACGATGGATACGGCAATAGCCGGAAACAGGAGCCAAGCGATCTCTGGAGCAAAGTTGCCGTCGAAAATTCGAGAGAATCCCCCGTTGTATGTAGCAAGCTCGTCCTGCGATGACGACCGGCTCCCGTTAATATTCATGGGAATCTGAATAAATCGAGCAAGGCCGTTGTAGTCCAGCGTCAATTCAATTGCGCTGTTGGTGCTGGAGCCACCAATGTAAGGCCTGCTTGAAGGGGGCGTCAGTTCAACAGCTACAAGCCAGGCCGCTGAAGTTCCCAGCAGTGATAAAGCCGCTACTAGAAGCTGACGAAGGCGGCTTGGTATAGACCCTGAGCCGAAACCGAGGACTGTCACACACAAGGCAGGAATCACCACGAACGCTTGAATCTGTTTGGCCATAAAAGCCAGGCCTAGTAGAAGCCCGGCTGCGGCAAAAAACCGCAGCCAGCCCCTCTCAATCCCCCGGATAGTTACGGCCACGGCTGCGACCGTCAGCAACCCCATGAGGGGTTCGGGGTTGTTGTACCGGGACATCAGGAAAACTACCGGCGTTGTGGCATATATTGCGCCGCCCAACAACGCTGGTGCAGCGCCAAATCCGCGCCTAAGGATGCGGTAGATAAGGAACGTGGTGGCCACGCCCATGATGGCTTGAGGAACGATGATTGCCCAGCTGCTAAGACCAAACAAGCGAACGGACAGTGACATCACCCAGATGCTGAGCGGTGTCTTGTCCACAGTGATGAGGTTGCCCCACTCAAAAGATCCGAAGAGGAAGGCCTTCCAGTCCTGAGATCCGGCCTGTGCAGCCGCTGAGTAGTAGGGGTTCGCCCAACCATTCTTTTCCAAGCCCCAAAGAAATGATGCCGCTGTTGCTACCAGCAGGACAACTAGCCCGACTTTGTCCCAGGGCACTGAACTGGGAGCAGTTTGGACGCCCTCAGGGGCCGCTACCCGGCCCGCCTCCGTGGTGCTCAACGGATTGGCTGTCCAGTGGCAGGCCGCAGCGCCAACAGCGCGGAGCGTGCATCAACCTGACGGACCCGGAAGACCCACAGCCGGAGGAGAACAAACCTCATCAGCGTTGCGAATACGTTGGCGGCAGTCAGGGTTAGGAGTTCTGCGCTCGGGCCAGCATCCAGATTTACGGCATGAAGCACCAACAGCGACGAGGACGTGATGGTCCACGCGAGCAAAAAGACGATGAGCCCCTGGAACTGCTGGGTGAACAGTTTCGCTGGCCCGCTGATGCCAAACGTGAATTTCCGGTTGGCCGCGGTGTTGCCCACGGCGGTGATAAGCAAGGCCAAGAAGTTCGCTTCCTGGGCGCCGAACGGTCCTTGCAGCATCAAGTAGAGCAGCGCGAAGGCCAGGGTTGAGAACACACCAACAAGGCCAAACCTGATCACCTGGCCAAAGAAACTTGGCCGGCCAGGAGTCACTATCGGCCGACGGCCAAGTTCGGCGTAGATCGCCTGTACCGGAATGGAACCCTTCACCAGGGAGCCGGCGACTCGGACCATACCGCGCAGGTCGTCGAGGGCGGTCTGCTTGATGTCCACCCGGCTGTCCGGATCATCCACCCAGTCAACGGGAATCTCGTGGATACGCAAACCGGAACGTTCGGCAATAATCAGCAGCTCTGTATCGAAGAACCAGCCGTTGTCTTCTACATGCGGAAGTAAACGACGGGCAACATCCGCACGAATCGCTTTGAACCCGCACTGCGCATCAGAAAAGCGGACCTGCATTGTCCGCCGAAGCAGGAAATTGTAGAACCGTGAAATGAATTCCCGCTTAGGTCCGCGACTTACCCGTGAGCTTTGGCCAAGGCGCGTTCCAATTGATATATCGGAATGTCCCGAAAGCAGAGGAGCCACCAGCGGAGGCAGTGCGGCGAGGTCTGTAGAGAGGTCCACGTCCAGGTACGCCAGGACTTTCGCCTCGGAGGCGCCCCAGGCATCCCGAAGAGCGAATCCGCGTCCTTTGACCTCAAGGCGGCGATACTCGACATTTGGCAGCGTCTCGCTGAGTCGAGTCGCAATCACCGGAGTCCGATCGGTGCTTGCGTTGTCGGCGATGGTTATTTTCCACGTCGAAGGCATTTCGTGCGTCAGATATTCGGCGAGCCTTGAGATGCTGTTTTCGAGTACGGCTTCCTCATTGAAAACCGGTACTACAATTTCGAGCGCCAAGCCCCCATAGCTAGGTGTCATGCATGAAGAGTAGGGGCGCCGAAAGGTCGGGGGCGAGGCTTTCCGGCAAAGACAGGTACAGAACAAGAAAACCAAGTAGTCCTCATGATCGGCCTTCACCGAGGACAGGTATTGGGGCCGATGGAACAGGTAGGCAGGCGTCAAGCCCCCATCCTCTAGACTTGACCCGATGTCTAGATTATTTGGAACAGATGGTGTCCGGGGCCTGGCTAACGGTCTGCTCACTGCGGAGCTGGCGATGCAGCTGGCCCAGGCGGCCGCCGTCGTGCTTGGCCACGACCGCAATACCAACGGCAGCCGGCCGCGCGCCGTAGTGGCCCGTGACCCGCGCGCCAGCGGCGAGTTCATCGCCGCAGCCGTGGAGGCAGGGCTCTCCAGCTCAGGCATCGACGTCTACGACGCCGGCGTCCTGCCCACGCCTGCCGCCGCATACCTCGTGGCGGACCTGGACGCAGACTTCGGCGTAATGATTTCCGCGTCGCACAACCCGGCACCGGACAACGGCATCAAGTTCTTCGCCCGCGGCGGCCAGAAGCTCCCTGACGACGTCGAAGACGCCATCGAAGCCCAGATGGGCAGCGAGCCCGTGCGTCCCGTCGGCGGGGACGTGGGCCGCATCCAGCGCTTCTCTGACGCCGAGGACCGTTACATCGTGCACCTGCTGCGCACGCTGCCGCACCGCCTTGAGGGCATCAAGGTGGTGCTGGACTGCGCCCACGGCGCTGCCAGTGGCTGCTCCCCGCAGGTCTTCAAGGACGCCGGCGCCGACGTCGTGCTCATCGGCGCCGACCCGGACGGCCACAACATCAATGACGGTGTGGGCTCCACGCACCTCGGCCCGCTCAAGGAAGCTGTTGTCAAGCACGGCGCTGACCTGGGCATCGCGCACGACGGCGACGCCGACCGCTGCCTCGCAGTGGACCACGAAGGCAACGAGGTGGACGGCGACCAGATCATGGCCATCCTCGCCGTGGCCCTGAAGGCATCAGGAAAGCTCAAGGACGACGTCCTGGTGGCCACTGTCATGAGCAACCTCGGCCTAAAGATTGCCCTCCGCGAGGCCGGCATCAGCATCCGCGAAACTGCAGTAGGGGACCGCTACGTCCTCGAAAGCATGCGCGAAGGCGGCTACAACCTCGGCGGCGAACAGTCCGGGCACGTAATCTTTGCCGACTACGCCACCACCGGCGACGGCGTCCTCACCGGGCTGCAGCTCGCCGCGCAGATAGCCCTCACCGGCCAGCCGCTCAAGCAGCTCGCCACGGTCATGACCAAGCTCCCGCAGGTCCTTATCAACGTCCGCGGCGTGGACCGCACCCGGGTCGCCAGCTCCGCAGCCCTCGCAGCGGCTGTGGCCGTCGCGGAGGCGGAACTGGGCGACACCGGCCGTGTCCTGCTGCGCCCCTCCGGGACCGAACCGGTGGTCCGGGTCATGGTCGAAGCAGGCGACGAGGCAACCGCACAGTCCATTGCCGAGCACCTCGCCCAGGTGGTCCGCAGCGAGCTAGCGCTGGAACTCGTCAACGAGTGATGATTTTGGCCTGGGCATACCGGAGCCGCTCATTTTGAACTAGCATCTGCCTATGGGGGAGGGGTGCTTGAGTCAATTGTGGACCTCGGTGCGACCGAGGTGAGCCGAGCTTTTGTAATACTTCGATGCGGCCTCGTCTTATGCGCGTTGGGCCTGATGACCATCCTGCCTTTAGCTGCCTTGGATGACGCCCGGCCCGCAAAGTTCGGGTGGCAGATGTATACAGCGGCGGTCGACCTCCCCCAGATCGACGTCGTACTGTCTGACGGATCGCGCGAAAAGCGAACTATTGGGAACATCGCGTCCGGTTTTCGGCCGGAGATAGACTACTTCAATCCCGTGGCACGATTCATCTGCAGCAGGGAGCCGAACGTCAGCTCCGTGCATATGTCACGTCAACACCCCAAGTATCAGGTGGTGGTTGAATGCGAACAGTTCTGAGCTGCTTCATGGATCCTCGTCCGCTCGCGCTCTGCCGAATTCTGGTCGGCCTGGTAGCCGCAGGGTTCTCGTTCGAATGGTTGAGAGTTCTTGTGCGCGCCTCATCAGGCAAATTTCTTTCGATTCCGGTAATCGAAGGTTGGTCTACCCCTGCTCCCGGCTTCGTATGGATGATTTTCGCCGTTTCCATATGTGCCTCCGTTGCCATGGTCCTTGGCCTGGCTAGTCGGCTTCCGGCCATCCTGGTGGCCGCAACGGTGGCTGCTGTTCTCCTAGTTGATCAGCAGACGTACAGCAATCACCTGGTGCTGCTGATGATGTTGGCGTTGTTCCTTGGCCTGAGTGGCGCTGCCCAGACCCTGAGTGTGTCCAGGGCTCCACGCGCCGCGATGGTCCCGTACTGGCCAGCCTTCCTTATCAAGGCGCAGATTACGACGCTTTATGCATGGACCGCGATAACAAAGATCAATCCCCAGTATCTGTCCGGTGAAGTCATGGGCACTTACCTCCACCCCTGGATACCGATTCCCGATCCGCTGTTGCCTGCAGTTGCATTCCTCAGCATTGTCACGGAAGCCTTCCTTGCAGTGGCGCTTTGGCTGCCTTGGACTCGGAAGCTAGCCTTCGTCCTGGGCGCGGGGCTCCATCTGGGGATCGTTCTGCTGTTGGACTCCCCGGCGCCACTCGTGGGATTTGGCATGTTGATGGCTAGTGGATACGTGTTATTCGCATGGGGAGCAGACGGAGCTTCGGCATCTTCTTCTCATTCATCCGAGCATTCCCGGGCAGCTTCTTACTGAGGCCGGTCCAGGGGCATATGAAAGCGGCCCGCCTCCGAAAGGAAGCGGGCCGCTCTTGGGTAGGAGCGAAACCTAGGGAGTCCGGTCCTGAAGCGCGTCCCGGATCTCAGTCAGCAGGGCGATCTGCGGGTCTTCGCCGGATTCCTCCTTGACGTCCTTGTCGATACCTAGCCGGCGGTTGCGGCGTTCGATCATGTGGTTCATCGGCAGAACCACCACAAAGTAGATGGCGGAGGCGATCAGGAGGAACGAAATGATGGAGGAGATGACGGACCCATACATGAATCCCTCCCACTGCATTTCTTCAATGCCTTTGGCGCTGAACAGACGTCCGATCAGTGGCGTGAGCAGGCCTTCGACAATCGAGGTGACGACAGCGCCGAAGGCGGCACCCATCACAACTGCGACGGCAAGGTCTACGACATTGCCCTTCATAATGAAATTCTTGAATCCTGTCAGCATAGGATCCAAGCTAGCGCAGGTGGGTTAGCCGCTCATGACAGGACTGTTAATTCCTGACTGCGTGTCGGGAACCAAGCATGCGTACTTTACGGATACCCGGGCGCAGCCTCGACGCCAAAGTACTCCTCCAGCGTGCTGATGCCGCGGTTGGCCATGTCCGTGGCTGCCTCGACACCGATGTACCGCAGGTGCCACGGCTCGTAGTAGTACCCCGTGATCGGGTGGAACATCCATGGATACCTGACGATGAAGCCGAACCGGTGCCCGTTCGCCTTGACCCAGACCGCCGCCGGCTGGTCCGCGAAGCAGGGCTGGAAACTGCACGCCCCGCCGCCGTCGCCGATGTCGAATGACCAGCCCGTCTGGTGCTCCGAATAGCCCGGCCTGGCGCTGGCCGTGTCCGCATCGGCCTGCCCGCGCGCCGCCACATAGCCGTTGTACGTGGTCACCTGCGTGCCGTACGAACGGTAGCCGCTCGCCAGCGTGATGCTGACGCCGTCCTGCGCGGCCGCAGCGAACATCGCTTCCGCGGCGGCCGCCGTCGTGCTGCTCAGCAGGGCCGCCTCGCCGGAAACCGTCACCGGGACGTTGGGCTGTACCAGGCCCGCGGGCACATAGTCAGCCGGCGCCAGGGGCCGGTACTTATTGACCACCAGCCACGGGCTCGCCGGATCCGTCAGCGAGAACTGCCGGGGGAGTGCTGCCGCCGGGGACGGCGCAACAGGCGCCTGCGCCGCCGGCTCCACGGCCGCCGTCGGACTTTCCGACGCGGCCGCCGCAGCCGGAGAAGCGGACGTTGCAGAAGGAACGGCTGAAGGGGAGGACGACGACGGCGCCACCTGGGCGGGTGCGTCGGGTGTGCAGGCTGCCAGGACAGTCAGCCCGGCACCGGCCGCGAGGAACCGGGCAAAGCTGCGGCGGCTGGCGCCTGCCGCCGGGGTGCCGTCAAGCGCGGCGCAGTCGTGGCACACGCGTGCTAGACCTTGCGCAGGAGCATGCGGCGGATGGAGTGGTCGGCATCCTTGGACAGCACAAGCTGGGCACGGCCGCGCGTGGGCAGCACGTTTTCTTCCAGGTTGGGTTCGTTGATCCGTTTCCAGATGTCCCGCGCGGTGGTCTCCGCTTCCGCTTCGGAGAGCGTGGCATACCGGTGGAAGTAGGACTCCGGCTGCGCGAACGCCGTGCTCTGGAGCTTGCGGAACCGCTCCACATACCACTCCTCGATGTAGGAAGTCGGGGCGTCCACATAGATGGAGAAGTCGAAGAAGTCGCTCAGGGCAAGTCCCTGCTTGCCGTCGTGCCGCGGGCGTGCGGGAGCGAGGACGTTCAGGCCCTCGACGATCAGCACGTCCGGGCGGCGGACCACTACTTCCTTGTCCGGAACGATGTCGTACGTGACGTGCGAGTACCAGGGGGCCCGGACTTCCTCCGCGCCGCCTTTGATCTCGCTGACGAAGCGCAGCAGGGCGCGCCGGTCGTAGGACTCCGGGAAGCCCTTGCGTTCCAGGAGCTGGCGCCGCTTGAGTTCGGCCAGGGGGTACAGGAACCCGTCGGTGGTGATCAGCTCCACGTTGGGCGTGCCCGGCCAGCGCCGGAGCATCTCCCGGAGCACGCGGGCGATGGTTGATTTGCCCACCGCCACCGAGCCGGCCACACCGATCACAAACGGGGTGCGCTGGGTCTGTTCGCCCAAGAAAGTGGTGGTGGCGGCATGAAGCTGGCCGGCCGCCTCGACATACAAATGCAGGAGACGGGACAACGGCAGATAGACCTCGCGGATCTCCTTCATATCCAGGGGATCGCCGAGGCCGCGCAGACGGACAATGTCCTCCTCGTTCAGAGGCTGTTCCATCTGGGCTGCGAGCCGGGACCAGGTCTGCCGGTCCAGCTCAACGAACGGGGAGACACCTTCGCCGTTCGCTTCATTGCGTTGCACAGTCACTTTAGAGATTCTGCCCTTCGCGCGGCTGAGAGCGAAATGCAAGACGTGGCCTGCCGCTGCTGCGGCGGCGGCGAACACGGGCGGATAGGACGGCTTGCCCGGCACTGTCCAGTTTAGATCTCCCTTGCGGCTGCCGATAAGCTTGACCCCATGTGTGGAATCGTGGGATATGTAGGCCGTTCGACTGGCCAGGGAATTGCCGGTCACAGTGCGCTGGATGTTGTCCTTGAAGGATTGCGCCGCCTGGAGTACCGGGGTTACGACTCTGCGGGTGTGGCTGTTGTTGCCGACGGCGTCATCTCCTCCCGCAAGAAGTCCGGAAAACTGAGCAACCTGCTCGCCGAACTGGAAGCCAACCCGCTGCCCGAAACCCTCACGGGCATCGGCCACACGCGCTGGGCCACGCACGGCGGCCCCACGGACCAGAACGCGCACCCGCACCTGGCCGACGGCGGCAAGCTGGCACTGATCCACAACGGCATCATCGAGAACTTCGCCGAGCTCAAGCTCGAACTGACGGCCAAGGGCATCACCTTCGCCTCCGAAACGGACACCGAAGTGGCCGCCGCCCTGCTCGGCGACATCTTCCGCACCAAACTGAACGGCGACACCAGCAACGGCGGCCTGACCAAGGCCATGCAGCTGGCCTGCCAGCGCCTCGAAGGAGCCTTCACGCTCCTCGCGGTGCACGCTGACCAGCCTGACGTGGTGGTGGCCGCGCGCCGCAACTCGCCGCTGGTTGTTGGCCTGGGTGAGGGTGAGAACTTCCTGGGCTCCGACGTCTCCGGTTTTATCGACTACACCCGCCGCGCGGTGGAACTGGGCCAGGACCAGATCGTCACCATCACCGCTGATTCCGTGGAGATCACCGATTTCTACGGCGCCCCGGCCCAGGGCAAGGAATACCACGTGGACTGGGACCCGGAATCCGCCGAGAAGGGCGGCTACCCGTCGTTCATGGAGAAGGAAATCCATGACCAGCCCGACGCCGTGGCGCAGACGCTGCTGGGCCGCTCGGACATCAACGGCAAGCTGACCCTGGACGAACTCCGGATCGACCCGGCGCTGCTGAAGAACGTCAACAAGATCATTGTCCTGGCCTGCGGCACGTCCGCGTATGCCGGGCAGGTGGCCAAGTACGCCATCGAGCACTGGTGCCGGATCGCCACCGAGGTTGAGCTGTCCCACGAGTTCCGTTACCGCGACCCGATCGTGGATGCCAACACCCTGATCGTGTCCATCTCGCAGTCCGGCGAGACCATGGACACGCTGATGGCCGTCCGTTACGCCAAGGAGCAGGGCGCCAAGACCCTGTCCATCTGCAACACCAACGGGTCCACCATCCCGCGTGAATCCGACGCAGTGCTGTACACCCACGCCGGCCCGGAAATCGCGGTGGCCTCCACCAAGGCGTTCCTGGCGCAGATCACCGCCGCGTACCTGCTGGGCCTGTATTTGGCACAGCTGCGCGGGAACAAGTTCCAGGGCGAGATCAAGGACATCCTGGCGGACCTGGGCAAGATTCCGGCCAAGATCCAGCGGATCCTGGACAACGAGGACCAGATCAAGGAACTGGGCCGGTCGATGAAGGACGCGAAGTCGGTGCTGTTCCTGGGCCGCCATGTGGGCTTCCCGGTGGCCATGGAGGGTGCGCTGAAGCTCAAGGAGCTCGCGTACATCCACGCCGAAGGCTTCGCGGCCGGCGAGCTGAAGCACGGGCCCATCGCGCTGATCGAGGAAGGCCAGCCCGTCTTCGTAGTGGTTCCGTCCCCGCGCGGCCGCGATTCGCTGCACGCCAAGATCGTCTCCAACATCCAGGAAGTCCGGGCCCGCGGCGCGAAGACCATCGTCATCGCCGAGGAAGGCGACGAGGCCGTGAAGGCCTACGCCGAGCACGTCTTCTACATTCCGGAGACGCCCACGCTGCTCGCCCCGCTGCTGGCCACCGTGCCGCTGCAGATCTTCGCACTGGAACTCGCCTCGGCCAAGGGCTACGACGTGGACCAGCCGCGCAACCTGGCCAAGAGCGTCACCGTAGAATAAGCCGCATGATTGTTGGCATAGGCGTAGACGTTGTAGACATCGAGCGGTTCGGCCGCCAGCTTGAACGCACCCCAGGGCTGCGGGACCGGCTGTTCGTGCCCGCGGAGCGGGAGCTGAACACGCGGTCCCTGGCCGCAAGGTTCGCGGCCAAGGAAGCGGTGGCGAAGGTCCTGGGCGCGCCTGCCGGCATGAACTGGCAGGACTGCTGGATCGGTTTGGACCAGCACGGCCCCACGATCCAGGTCAAGGGCACCGTCCTTGCGGTGGCTGAGGCCAAGGGCGTCAAACGGTGGCATGTGTCCATAAGCCACGACGGCGGGATCGCCACGGCAACGGTCCTGGCCGAAGGCTGAAAGCCCCAAGGCTGGACCTGCCAGCGGGACTGACGCGATGATCAGCGCCTACACCGGAACCCAGGTCAGGGAGGCCGAACAGCCCCTGCTGGGCGCCGGCATTGGTGCTGTCCTCATGCAGCGCGCCTCGCACGGCCTGGCCATCGCCGTTGTCCGCGAGCTGCAGGCCCGCGGGCAGAGGCTCTATGGTGCCGGCGTCGTCGTCCTCGCGGGCAAAGGCAACAACGGCGGCGACGGCCTTTTCGCCGCGTCCTTCCTGGCTGCCCGGGGAATGCGTACGACGGCGGTGCTCACCTCCGACTCCGCGCATCCGGAAGCGCTGGCCGCCTTTGAGCGTTCGGGCGGCCGCGTGCACCGGCTCACCGACTCCAACGCCGGCGAGCTGGCGGCACACGTGGCAAGTGCCGACGTCGTCATTGACGCGATCCTGGGAACGGGAGCCCAAGGCGGGCTCCGCGGGGCGGCTGCGGCCCTGGTAAGCGCACTTTCCGGCCATAGCCTGCCCCTGGTGGTGGCGTGTGATGTGCCCAGCGGTGTTGACGCCGACACCGGCGAGGCCCATTCGCCGGTGCTGTCCGCCGCCCTGACCGTGACATTCGGTGCCGCGAAGGCCGGCCTGCTGGCCGATCCGGGCGCCGACCACGCCGGCCGCGTCGAGGTGGTGCCGATCGGGATCGAGGAGCATCTCCCATGGCCCGCCCTTCGGCGGTTTGAAGCCGCTGACCTGGCACGGCTCCTCCCGCAGCCGCAGCGGCGTTCACACAAGTATTCCCGTGGCGTGCTGGGCGTGGTCGCTGGGTCTGCTACCTATCCCGGAGCGGCCGTGCTGGCCTGCCGCGGCGCGCTGGCCGCTGGCGTTGGCATGGTGCGGTACCTCGGCCCGCCCGAGGTGGCGGACCTGGTCCGGCAGGCCTGTCCCGAGGTGGTGTGCAGCACCGGGGCGGTGGCCGACACCCACGTCCAGGCCTGGCTGGTAGGCCCAGGCATGGGCCCCGAGGACCACGAACAGCTCCAGCGCGCATGGGACGCCGTTGACTCGGGGCTCCCCACCGTCGCCGACGCCGGAGCACTTCCCGGGCTGCCGCTGATCCTGGCGCCGCAGGTGGTGCTCACGCCGCACGCCGGCGAACTCGCGTCCCTTCTGCGGCGGCTCGATGCTGACCACTCCCTGACCGAACGCTCCGCCGTGGAGGCGAACACCCTCGGCGCCGTCCGGCATGCCGCGGGCCTCACCGAGGCCACAGTCCTCCTCAAAGGCGCCACCACGCTGGTCGCTTCCCCCTTCCAGGATTTCTACAGCCAGGCGGACGGCACGCCCTGGCTCGCCTCGGCAGGAAGCGGCGACGTCCTGGCCGGAATCATCGGTGCGCTGCTCGCCCAGCTGGGGTCCGACGTCGGCCGCTTCCGTGATGCGGGCATCGATCCGGACGAGCGCTGGGCCGCCATTGCCGCCATGGCGGCGAGCCTGCACGGCCGGGCAGGAGCGGCCGCGTCTGCCGGCGGACCGCTGACAGCGGGCCGGATTGCGGACGCCCTACCGGACATTTGGGGTAAAGTCAGCATGCTTACTTAATAGGTGGCCCGGAAACGTAATAGTCACAGCCACCCGTTACGGTAGGCATAGGTTCTGCACGGCAGCGTGGACCGGAGTGTCCGGACCGCGCTGCCGAACAACAATGAGGAGCATGCATGGAAATCTGGCCCGGATCGGCTTATCCGCTTGGAGCCACTTTTGATGGAACCGGCACCAACTTCGCGCTGTTCAGCGAACGCGCCGAAAAAGTGGAGCTGTGCCTCTTCGATGACAACGGCGTCGAGACGCGGTTCGGGCTGGACGAGGTTGACGGCTACGTGTGGCACGGCTACATCCCCCAGGTCCAGCCCGGGCAGAAGTACGGCTACCGCGTCCACGGCCCGTATGACCCTGCCTCCGGCAACCGGTTCAACCCCAACAAGCTCCTCCTGGACCCGTACGCCAAGGCTGTGCACGGGCAGGTGGACTGGGACCCCGCGCTCTTTTCCTACAACCTCGGCGAGCCGGATTCGGTCAACAACGAGGACTCCGCGCCGCACATGATGATGGGCGTGGTCATCAACCCGTTCTTCGACTGGGACGGCGACCACAACCTCCGCGTTCCATACCACAAATCTGTCATCTACGAGGCCCACGTCAAGGGCCTCACCCAGCTCCACCCCGAGATCCCCGAAGAGCAGCGCGGCACCTACGCCGGCGTGGCGCACCCGTCGGTCATCTCGCACCTGCAGAAACTCGGCGTCACCGCCATCGAACTGATGCCGGTGCACCAGTTCGTCAACGACGGCACGCTGCAGGACCAGGGCCTGAACAACTACTGGGGCTACAACACCATCGGCTTCTTCGCGCCGCAGAACACCTACAGTTCCACGGGCGACACCGGCCAGCAGGTCCAGGACTTCAAGGCCATGGTCCGCTCCCTGCACCGCGCCGGCATCGAAGTGATCCTGGACGTGGTCTACAACCACACCGCCGAAGGCAACCACCTCGGCCCCACGCTGTCCTTCAAGGGCATCGACAACGCCTCCTACTACCGGCTGATGGAGGGCGACGAGAAGCACTACATGGACTACACCGGCACCGGCAACTCGCTGAACGTCCGCCAGCCGCACTCGCTGCAGCTGCTGATGGACTCCCTGCGGTACTGGGTCACGGAAATGCACGTGGACGGCTTCCGTTTCGACCTCGCCTCCACCCTGGCCCGCGAGTTCTACGACGTCGACAAGCTCTCCACGTTCTTCGAACTCATCCAGCAGGACCCCGTAGTGTCCCAGGTCAAGCTCATCGCGGAGCCGTGGGACGTTGGACCCGGCGGCTACCAGGTGGGCAACTTCCCACCGCAGTGGACGGAATGGAACGGAAAGTACCGCGACACTGTCCGCGACTTCTGGCGCGGCGAGCCGGCCACCCTGGGCGAATTCGCTTCGCGCATCACCGGCTCCGCGGACCTCTACGAGCACTCAGGCCGCCGCCCCGTCGCGTCGATCAACTTCGTGACCGCCCACGACGGCTTCACCCTGTCCGATCTCGTGTCCTACAACGAGAAGCACAACGACGCCAACGGCGAGGGCAACAACGACGGCGAATCCCACAACCGTTCCTGGAACTGCGGGGCGGAAGGCCCCACGGATGATCCGGCTGTCCTCGGGCTGCGCGCCCGCCAGCAGCGGAACTTCATCGCGTCCCTGCTGCTGTCCCAGGGAGTCCCCATGCTGCTGCACGGTGACGAACTGGGCCGCACCCAGCAGGGCAACAACAACGGGTACTGCCAGGACTCCGAGTTGACGTGGATCAACTGGGAGAACATCGACCAGCCCCTCGTGGAGTTCACGTCCGCCGTCAACGCACTGCGGGCCAAACACCCCACCTTCCGCCGCAGCCGGTTCTTCGACGGGCGCCCCGTGCTGCGGGGCGAAGGCGAACGGCTGCCGGACATCGTATGGCTCGACGTCGACGGCGACACCATGAAACCCGAGGACTGGGACAGCGGCTTCGGCCGTTCCGTGGGTATGTTCCTCAACGGCGACGGGATCCAGGGCAAGGATGTCCGCGGGCGCCGGATTACCGATGTGAACTTCCTGCTGTACTTCAACGCGCACGACGACACGGTGAAGTTCACCCTTCCCAACGATGAGTACGCTCCCGCGTGGGACATCATCATTGATACCGCCGGCCACAACGCGGACACTGCACCGGTGAAGGCCGGGCAGTCCATTCCCGTTGAGGCGAAATCCCTGGTGGTCCTTCGGGCCCACATGGTGGAGGAAGCCGAGCCGGACCATTCAGTTGCTGCGTCGCTGGCGGCCCTGACCCAGACGAGCACCAGTGAGACCGAAGCCCTGAGCACACCCACGGTGCCGGAGCCCAAGAAAACAAAGAAGGTCAGCAAGCCGAAAGGCCCTGCAAAATGAGGGTTCCGGCATCCACCTACCGGCTGCAGATCCGTCGCAGCTTCACCCTCTTTGACGCGGCGGCCAAGGTCCCTTACCTGAAGTCCCTCGGGGCCGACTGGCTCTACCTGTCACCCATCCTGACGGCCGAGCAGGGCTCCGACCACGGCTACGACGTCACGGACCCGTCGGCTGTCGACCCCGAGCGCGGCGGCCCGGAGGGGCTGCTGGCCCTTTCCAAGGCTGCCCGCGAGCACGGGATGGGTGTCCTGGTGGACATCGTCCCCAACCATGTGGGCGTGGCGTCACCGCCGCAGAACCCATGGTGGTGGTCGCTGCTGGCGGAGGGGCAGGCCTCGCGTTACGCGGAAGCGTTCGACGTCGACTGGGAGTTCGGCGGCGGCCGGATCCGGCTTCCGGTGCTGGGCTCCGATGACGACGTGGACGCGCTGGAGGTCAAGGACGGCGAGCTTCGCTACTACGACCACCGCTTTCCTTTGGCGGCGGGCTCCTACACTGAGGGCGATTCGCCGCGGGCCGTCCATGACCGCCAGCACTACGAGCTGGTCTCCTGGCGGCGGGCGGACAGCGAACTGAATTACCGCCGCTTCTTCGCAGTCAACACGCTGGCGGGCATCCGCGTTGAAACCCCCGGCGTGTTTGAGGAAGCCCATGCCGAGGTGGCCCGCTGGTTCCGGGAAGGACTGGTGGACGGCCTGCGCGTGGACCACCCGGACGGACTCGCCGACCCTGCCGGGTACCTGCGCTGGCTCAAGGACCTCAGCGGCGGCGCCTACATCCTGGTGGAAAAGATCCTGGAACCCGGCGAGGTCCTGCCCGGGGAGTTCGCCTGCGAAGGAACCACCGGTTACGACGCCCTGGCCGAGATCGACCGGGTCCTGGTTGACCCGGCCGGCGAGGCAGGACTGGATGCCCTGGACGCTAGTATGCGCGGCGGCTCCACGGCGGATTACGCCGAAATGATCCGCGGCACCAAGCGGATGATCGCCGACGGCATCCTGCGGTCCGAGGTGCTGCGGCTGGCCCGGCTGGTTCCCGCCTCCCACGGACTGGCGGAAGACCAGGCAGCCGACGCCATCGCCGAAATCATCGCCGCGTTCCCGGTCTACCGGTCATACCTGCCGGTGGGCGCTGAGGTGCTGAAGGAAGCCTGCGAGTCGGCAGCGGCGCGCCGTCCGGACCTTGAGGTGGCCGTGGGCACGCTCCTGCCCCTCCTGCTCGATCCCAGCACCGCCATCGCCGTCCGCTTCCAGCAGACCTCCGGCATGGTGATGGCCAAGGGCGTGGAGGACACCGCGTTCTACCGCTACACCCGTCTGGGCACGCTCACTGAGGTGGGGGCTGAACCTACCGAGTTTTCCCTGGCACCGGAGGAATTCCACCACCGAATGCGACGGCGGCTTGCGGAACTTCCGGAATCCATGACCACGCTGTCCACCCACGACACGAAGCGAAGCGAGGACGCCCGGGCCCGGATTTCGGTCATTTCCGAGGTGCCCGGGGAATGGACGGCAACCCTCGGCAGGCTCCAGGAGCTGGCGCCGGTTCCGGACGGCCCCTTCGCCAACCTGCTGTGGCAGGCAGTGGTCGGCGCGTGGCCGGCCTCCCGGGAACGGCTGCAGGGCTACGCGCAGAAGGCGGCCCGGGAAGCGGGCAATTCCACCACGTGGACCGACCCGGACGAGGACTTCGAAGCGACCGTCAGGGCAGCTGTTGACGCCGCCTTCGACGACGCTCGGGTCGCCTCCGTGATCGAGAGCTTCGTGGCACGCACGGATTCCTTCGCCGCCTCCAACTCGCTGGCCGCCAAACTGATCCAGCTGACCATGCCCGGGGTTCCGGACGTGTACCAGGGCACGGAGTTCTGGGACCGGTCGCTGACCGACCCCGACAACCGGCGCCCGGTGGACTTCACGCGCCGTGAAAAGGAGCTGGCCAGGCTCGACGGCGGGCTGTTGCCGGACGCGGGCACGGAAGCCAGCAAGCTGCTGGTCACCTCCCGCGCCCTCCGGCTCCGCCGTGACAGGCCCGGGCTTTTCGACAGCTACACCCCCGTCGTGGCATCCGGGGCGGCAGCGGGACACCTGCTGGCCTTTGACCGGGGCGGAGCGTTAACCCTGGCTACCCGGCTTCCCGCCGGTCTGGAGGCCGGGGGCGGGTGGCGGGACACCGCCGTCGAACTCCCCGGCTCCCTGCGCGACCAACTCACCGGTACCACCTTCGGGCCCGGCACCGTTTCGGTGGAAGACATCCTGGGTACCTACCCGGTGGCCTTGCTGGTACCGGCGGACGGAGACGACTCATGAGCCTGACCCACACCGGTTCCCGACGCTTCGACGTCTGGGCGCCGGACGTATCCGCAGTGACCCTGCTGGCCAACGGGACGCACTACCCGATGGCGAAGCTGGAAAGTGCCGCCGGTGCTGACGGCTGGTGGACCGCCCCCGATGCCCCCGCGGAAGGCGACGTGGACTACGGATACCTGCTGGACGGGGACACGCATCCGCTGCCGGACCCGCGGTCGCGCCGCGTGCCGGACGGGGTGCACGCACTGTCCCGGACGTTCAGCCCCCGCGACCATGACTGGCAGGACGCCGGCTGGCAGGGGAAGGAACTCCGCGGCTCCGTCATTTACGAGCTCCACGTGGGGACGTTCACGCCGGAGGGAACCCTGGATTCAGCCGCGGAAAAGCTCGGCTACCTGGCGGACCTGGGTGTGGACTTCGTGGAGATGCT
This sequence comes from Arthrobacter sp. HS15c, assembly GCF_040812005.1. Taxonomy (NCBI): domain Bacteria; kingdom Bacillati; phylum Actinomycetota; class Actinomycetes; order Micrococcales; family Micrococcaceae; genus Arthrobacter; species Arthrobacter sp. HS15c. The sequence goes on along the minus strand of NZ_JBFOHM010000001.1, from coordinate 481,451 downwards.
CCCCGTCAACGGCTTCAACGGAACCCACAACTGGGGCTACGACGGCGTCCAGTGGTACGCCGTCCAGGAAGGCTACGGCGGGCCCGCGGCCTACCAGCGATTTGTGGATGCCGCCCACGCCGCCGGCCTCGGAGTCATCCAGGACGTTGTCTACAACCACCTGGGACCCAGCGGCAACTACCTGTCCCGCTTCGGGCCGTACCTCAAGCAGGGCGACGCCAACACGTGGGGCGACTCCGTCAACCTGGACGGCCACGGCTCGGACGTGGTCCGCGAGTACATCCTGGACAACGCCGCGCTGTGGCTGCGGGACTACCACGTGGACGGCCTGCGCCTTGATGCCGTCCACGCCCTCCGGGACGAGCGGGCAGTGCACATTCTGGAGGATCTCGGCGCACTGGGTGACGCGGTCTCGGCCGAAACCGGGCTGCCCAAGACCCTGATCGCCGAATCGGACCTGAACAACCCGCGGCTGCTCTACCCGCGCGATGCCAACGGCTACGGCCTGGCCGGACAGTGGAGCGACGACTTCCACCACGCCGTCCACGTCAATGTCAGCGGGGAGACCACCGGCTACTACGCGGACTTTCAGTCTCTGACGGTGCTGGCCAAAGTACTCAAGGACGGTTTCCTGCACGACGGCAGCTACTCAAGCTTCCGCGGCCGCCACCACGGGAGGCCCATCAACACCTCGCTCGTGCAGCCTGCGGCCCTGGTGGTCTGCAACCAGAACCACGACCAGATCGGCAACCGGGCCACGGGGGACCGGCTCTCCCAGTCACTGTCCTACGGGCAGCTGGCCGTCGCGGCGGTCCTGACCATGACATCGCCGTTCACGCCCATGCTGTTCATGGGCGAGGAGTTCGGTGCGTCCACGCCGTGGCAGTTCTTCACCTCGCACCCGGAGCCCGAGCTGGGGAAGGCGACGGCGGAAGGCCGGATCCGCGAGTTCGAACGGATGGGGTGGGATCCCGCCGTCGTACCTGACCCGCAGGACCCGGAAACCTTCCGCCGCTCCAAACTCAACTGGGCCGAGGCTTCTGCAGGGGACCACGCGCGGCTCCTGGGGCTCTACCGCTCACTCGCCGCGCTGCGCCGGGAGCATCCGGAGCTGGCAGGCCTGGGGTTTGCCGAGACCGGGGTGGAGTTCGATGACGACGCCGGCTGGCTGCGTTTCCGCCGCGGATCCGTCGAGGTGCTGCTAAACCTCTCCGAGCAGAAGGTCACCCTCGACCGCGCCGAGGGAACAGTGCTGCTCTCCACCGAGGAAGTGCCAGCCGCTGACAGTGGGTCGCTGGCGCTCAGTCCGTGGAGTGCCGCCGTCGTCAAGGCTCCCTAGTACCGGCTGCTGCGCCCCGGGCTGATTGTGTCAGCCCGCGGCGTAACAACGGCTGTGGAGGCTGTAGCCTGCGCCACAGCTGGCAGGATGGAACGTATGACTTATTCAGCCGCGGAAGACCGCTATGAATCCATGCCCTACCGCCGCGTCGGACGCAGCGGACTGAAGCTCCCGGCCATCTCGCTTGGCCTCTGGCACAACTTCGGTGACGACAAGCGCTTTGATGAACAGCGCGCCATCCTCCGCCGCGCGTTCGACCTTGGCGTGAACCACTTCGACCTCGCCAACAACTACGGCCCGCCGGACGGCTCGGCCGAAACCAACTTCGGCCGCCACCTCGCGGACGACTTCAAGCCCTACCGCGACGAACTGACCATCTCCACGAAGGCCGGCTATTACATGTGGCCGGGCCCGTACGGTGAGTGGGGCTCCCGCAAATACCTCATCTCCAGCCTGGACCAGTCGCTGCAGCGGATGGGCCTGGACTACGTGGACATCTTCTACAGCCACCGGCCGGACCCCGAGACGCCGATGGAGGAGACCATGGGCGCGCTGGACTACGCCGTCCGCTCCGGCAAGGCGCTGTACGCCGGCATCTCCTCCTACACGCCCGAGCAGACCCTTGAGGCCGCCCGGATCCTGAAGGAGCTCGGGACGCCGCTGCTCATCCACCAGCCCAGCTACTCCATGCTGAACCGCTGGACCGAAGACGGCACCCCCAACCTCTACGAGGCACTGGAACAGGTGGGCGCCGGGTCCATCGCCTTCTCGCCGCTGGCGCAGGGCATGCTCACCAACAGGTACCTGAACGGTGTCCCCGCCGATTCCCGCGCTGCCAAGGAGCGCTTCCTCTCCGAAGCGGCCCTCACGGAGGAGAAACTGGACCGCGTCCGCGGCCTCAACTCGATCGCCGAGGGCCGCGGCCAGTCCCTGGCCCAGATGGCCATCGCCTGGATCCTGCGCGACCAGCCCAAGGGCACGCCGGTGACCTCTGCCCTGGTGGGGGCCTCGAGCGTCAGGCAGCTGGAGGACACCCTCTCCGCCATCAACAACCTGAAGTTCACCACCGACGAGCTGACCGCCATCGACGAGTTCGCGGAGGCATCGGACATCAACCTCTGGCAGAAGAAGTAACACTTCCGATCTGTACATAAACCAACTGGGCCGGGCGCCGGGGAACAATCCCGGCTCCCGCTCAGTTGGGTACTATGAAAAGGCGCCGCATGGCGCCATGCCTGCTGTCCGCCGTCGTACGTTCTTGTACTGACCGTCCGGCGGCTGATGTTTTGTCCTCAAAGGAGTTCCGTGTCTTCAAATCCGATTCGTGTTGCAATCGTCGGTGTGGGTAACTGCGCCGCATCGCTCGTCCAGGGTGTGCACTACTACCGTGACGCCGATCCCGAGGCCACGATCCCCGGCCTGATGCACGTGGAGTTCGGCAAGTACCACGTCAACGACGTCCAGTTCGTTGCCGCTTTCGACGTGGACGGCAAGAAGGTCGGCGTTGACCTCGCGGATGCCATCCTCGCCAGCGAAAACAACACCATCAAGATCGCCGACGTTCCCCCCACCGGTGTCACGGTCCAGCGCGGCCACACACTGGACGGCCTCGGCAAGTACTACCTCGAGACCATCGAGCAGTCCCCGGCAGAGCCGGTCGACGTTGTCCAGGCCCTCAAGGACGCCAAGGCCGACGTTATGGTCTGCTACCTGCCTGTTGGTTCACAGGAAGCCGCCGAGTTCTACGCGCAGGCAGCCATCGACGCCGGGGTAGCCTTCGTCAACGCGCTTCCGGTGTTCATCGCCGGCACCAAGGCCTGGGCTGACAAGTTCACCGCCGCCGGCGTCCCGATCGTGGGCGATGACATCAAGAGCCAGATCGGTGCCACCATCACGCACCGAGTCATGGCCAAGCTCTTCGAAGACCGCGGCGTCACGCTGGACCGCACGTACCAGCTGAACGTCGGCGGCAACATGGACTTCAAGAACATGCTGGAGCGCGACCGTCTCGAGTCCAAAAAGATCTCCAAGACCCAGGCCGTGACCTCCAACGTTGAAGCCGAACTGGCTGCCAAGGACGTCCACATCGGCCCGTCGGACTACGTCCAGTGGCTCGATGACCGCAAATGGGCCTTCGTCCGCCTCGAAGGCCGCAACTTCGGCGACGCCCCGGTGTCGCTGGAGTACAAGCTGGAAGTCTGGGACTCGCCCAACTCTGCCGGCGTGATCATCGATGCCATCCGCGCCGCCAAGATCGGCCTGGACCGCGGCATCGGCGGCCCGCTGCTGTCGGCCTCGAGCTACTTCATGAAGTCCCCGCCGGAGCAGTTCAACGACGACCTCGCCCGTGAAAAGGTCGAGGCCTTCATCCGCGGAGACCTGGAGCGCTAACCCCCTCCCGGACGCTCTCGCACTTTCTGCAGGTTTTCGGGCGATCCTCTCTCACTTCCTGCAGGTTTTGGCTTAACGCTCTCTCACTTTGGTGGGGGAGCGTTTTGCGTTGGGGGCGGGATGCGCGGGCGCTACACTGAACCGACCGAAGTGGGTCGCTGACCGGGGGAGCAGCATGAAGGGGTGGCTCAAGGGCATCATCGCGGCGGTCTCCGTCATTGCCATCCTCGCCGCCGGCATTGCCGCGTTTCTTGCGGTGGACTACAACAAGAGCGCAGCCGCGGTCCCTCGTGTCAGGGCGGCCGCCGACCAGTTCGTGGTGACTGACGGATGGACCTTGACGAAAGAGAACATCAAGGGGCCGGGAGCGTATTGCGTCGCCGTCCGTTGCCCGGGGATCCAGAGGATCTGGGAGCGTTATGATGCTCCGACGGCTGACGATGCCATCAGGATGATTACGGAGTCCGGCTACCTGCTGAAGTTCTCGGAGTGCCTGGACTTTTCAGTCGACGAAATGAGTCCGGTCGAGAACGGCATTAGCAACTTCGGATGTCAGACCACACCGGTCAACGACCTCCGCACCCAGGTATCCGTCTACATCAGCCGAGACTGGAACGCTCCGCCTGGATCAGGCAAGCCGGAGTATGTGTACCAGCTGATTCTCCTGGTCAGCAGGATCAGCTCCACGGATTGATCGCTGGGTTCCTGTGGCGGCGATGAGCCTCCACTTGCCGGAACCCTCTTTCACTTCCTGCAGGCTTTGGTGCAACGCTGTCTCACTGGGGGCTGGCAAAGCCGGACGCAAGTGGGTGGTCAACCCAGCCGGAGCGCAGTCCGTGTTTGATCTTGCCGATAGCCTTCTCGAAGTCGTCGGCAAGATCGGCCTTGTCGAACAACAGAACCGTCCACCCGGCTGATTCGAAGGCCTTATCGCGCCGCTTGTCGCTGAGGACCTGGGCGTCAAGAAGGTGATGTCCGCCGTCGTATTGGATTGCAATCCGCCTGTGACGGTATCCCAGATCCGCCGTCGGCGATAAGGGATCATCGGCTCGTAGGGGCAGCTGAAGGTCTGGCTCGGGGAGACCGGCATCGGCCATCGCCATGCGGAGCAGCGACTCGGGTCCGGAATCGGACCCCACCCGCATCAAATCCAGTGCATCCCTGGCCCGGACGATGCCCTGCAAATTCGGATGACGGCCAACCAGCGAGCGCAACCCCTCCACCGTGTCGTAGGGCCGCGTCCGCCCCTCGAAATCCACGCGCGGGACGCGGATCAACTGATCGCCCATGCACACCAGGTCTCTCAGCGGCAGCGTTCGCGCCAAATCCAGCCACGTCCGTGACCGCGTGCTGATCCGGATGCCGTCCACTGTTTCAATCTCATCGTCCCGCGCGAGCAAAGTGTGGCCGAACACGCCCTTCCGCCGCACCGACGGCAAGGAGCGCGGCTTACTTAGATGGAGCTCCGTCGAATCCGACAGCCAAGGTGGAAGTATCTGGCAGCGAAGCCTGGCAGCAGTAACGTGTGAGATCCAGGCGCCGGCCGATGCGGCAGATAACGCCCGCGCTGCAGCCTCCAGCTCAAAGCTCCAGTCCGACGGGCGGTAAAGTCCGCGGCCGACGTGGGCCACATCCCTGCGCCGCAGACGGCTGCCAGGGATCCCGGACGCCCGGGCGGAGTCGAACGTGAAGGGAGCAGCAGCCAAATGCAGGGGGAGGACGTCGCGCTTTTGCATGTTGGCATTGTGACTCGAATTGGCACGGTCCCGCAGAAGTTATCCACAGGCCCGTGGCCGGCGGGCCGGTAGTGAGAGAGGGTGCCCTCAAAACCTGCAGGTAGTGAGAGAGGGTCGCCCGAAAAGCGACATCAAATGCGAGAGGGTCGCCGGAAAAGCGACATTAAGTGAGAGAGGGTCCTGATAGGTCAGGAGAGGCCTACCGGGTTGCCTTCGCCGTCCACGTCCATGCGCATCGCCGCGGGGGCTGCAGGGAGGCCCGGCATCGTCATGACCGCACCGGTCAGGGCCACGATGAAGCCCGCGCCGGTCTTGGGGATCAGGTCGCGCACGTGGATGGTGAAGCCCTTCGGCGCGCCCAGCCGGGAGGCGTCGTCGCTGAAGGAGTACTGGGTCTTGGCCATGCAGACGGGCAGCCCGGTCCAGCCGTTCTTTTCGATGTCAGCCAGCTGCTTCAGGGCGGGGACGGAGAAGTCCACGCCGTCGGCGCCGTAGATCTCCTGGACGATAGTCCGGATCTTCTCCTCCACAGGCAGGTCAAGGGGGTACAGGTGCCGGAAACTGTTCGGCGCGGAGACCACCGCCGCCACCTTGGCCGCGAGTTCGTCGCCCCCGTCACCGCCTCCGCCCCGTCCCCAGACATCGGCGACGGCGGCCTGGACCCCCTCCGCGACACACCACTCCAGCAGCCAGTCCAGCTCCTCAGCAGTGTCGGAAGAAAACCTGTTAATCGCCACCACCGACGTCACGCCGAACTTCTCCACGTTGTGCACGTGCCGGCGGAGGTTGGCGACGCCGGCCTGCAGCGCCTCGAGGTTGGGTTCGGTCAGCCGGTCCTTGGCCACGCCGCCGTGCATCTTCAGCGCCCGGACAGTGGCCACCACCACGACGGCGGACGGAGCCACGTCACCAACCCGGGACTTGATGTCCATGTACTTTTCCGCGCCCAGGTCGGCCCCGAAGCCGGCCTCCGTGACCACAATGTCCGCCAGCCGCCGCGCTGTCTGTGTGGCGATCAGCGAATTGCAGCCGTGCGCGATGTTGGCGAACGGCCCGCCGTGGACCAGTGCGGGAGTGCCGGCAATGGTCTGCACCAGGTTGGGCTTAATGGCGTCTTTGAGGAGCAGGGTGAGAGCGCCCTGGACGCCGAGGTCCGCCACGGTCACGGGGGACCGGTCGTACGTGTAGCCGAACGTAATCCGGCCCAGACGCTCGCGGAGGTCGGCCAGGTCCGTGGCAAGGCAGAACACCGCCATGATCTCCGACGCCACCGTAATGTCGAAACCGTCCTGCCGGGGCACACCCTGGGTGGGCCCGCCCAGGCCGATGATCACTTCCCGCAGCGACCTGTCGTTCATGTCCAGGACCCGCTTGAACGTCATCCGCCGGGGATCGATGTTCAGCTCGTTGCCCTGGTAGATGTGGTTGTCCACGAGCGCCATGAGCGCGTTGTTGGCCGACGTGACCGCGTGGAAGTCGCCGGTGAAGTGCAGGTTGATCTCGTCCATCGGCAGCACCTGGGAGTAGCCGCCGCCCGTCGCGCCGCCTTTCATGCCCAGGATGGGTCCAAGCGAGGGCTCCCGCAGGGCGATCATGACCTTGTGGCCGGCCCGCGCCAGCGAATCGGCCAGGCCCACGGTGGTGGTGGACTTCCCCTCGCCGGCGGGGGTGGGGGACATCGCGGAGACCAGCACCACCTTCCCGGCCGGGGCGGGCGCTTCCAGCAGGGCGGGATCGATCTTGGCTTTGTACCGCCCGTAGAGTTCCAGTGCGTCAGCGTTGATTCCGGCCGCTGCCGCCACCTCGCCGATGGGCCTGATCGTCGCCTGGCGCGCGATTTCAAGGTCGGTCAGCGGAATGTATTCAGACATCTTTGTCCTTTGTTCGGGCGGGTCGGGCGGGCGCGGTGGCGTCCGCCTCAGGGTGCCGGTGCAGCCGGGATCAGCCGGCGCACCAGGTGGTTGTCGACGGCGGCGTGGTAGCTTTCCAGCGTGATGGCGGCGGTGCGCTGCCAGCCGGAGTTCTGGGCCCGGATGGCGGCCGCCCGCCCCATGTCTACCCGTGTTGCCGGGTCGTCGTAGAGGGCTTCCAGGGCATCGGCCCAGTCCTCGGCATGGTGCCCGTCCACCAGGAGCCCGGTCCGGCCGTGGCAGATGGCCCGGGACAGTCCGCCCACGCGGGTGGCCACCACCGGCGTTCCGCACGCCTGCGCCTCGAGCGCCACGAGCCCGAAGGATTCGCTGAAGGAGGGCATCACCACCACGTCCGCGGCCCGGAACCAGGCCGCGAGCTCCGGTGCGCCCACCGGCGGGAGGTGCGTGACGACGTCGTCCATTCCCGCGTCCGTGATCAGGTGGCGGAGGTTAAAGTCCTTGTTGCCGCTGAGCGCTCCCAGGATGGTGAGCCGCAGGTTGATGTCGGGGCGCCGGGCGCGCAGCTTCGCGGCCGCCTTGATCAGGATCTGCGGGCCTTTGAGCCGCTGGATGCGCCCGGCGAACAGCAGGTGGAAGGTGTCCGCGGGGACTTCGCGCTCGGCCCTCGACCTGGCGCGGAACGCCGGCGTGAACGTGGCGAGGTCAACCCCCGGTGCGGCGATGTCGATCTGGTCGTAGTCGGCGCCGTAGTGCGACACCAGTTCCTGGGCCTCGGCGGGAGTGTTGGCAATCAGGCGGGCGGCGCCGTCGACAATCCGGTGTTCGCCCACCTCGCGCCGCCGCGGCTCCGGCTGTTCCCCGGACTCGAGCAGCAGGTTCTTGACCTTGGCCATGGTGTGCATCGTGTGTACCAGCGGCACGCCCCACAGCTCCGAGAGCTCCAGGCCGGCCACGCCCGACACCCAGTAGTGCGAGTGGATGACGTCGTACCTGCCATGCGGCTGGCGCAGGCGGATCTGCTCGATCTCGGCCACCATGCTGTGCAGCAGGCCGGGCAGCTCCTCCTTGGGAACCTTGTGCGGCGGTCCGGCCAGGACGTTGTGGACGCAGACGCCGGGGTCGGGATGCTCGACGGCGGGTTGGCTGGCCGACGTGGAGCGTGTGAAGATTTCCACTTCCACACCGGTCTCGGCCAGGGCGGAGGCCAGTTCGCGGATGTAGACGTTCATTCCGCCGGCATCCCCGGAACCCGGCTGCTCCATGGGCGAGGTGTGGAGGGAGAGCAAGGCGACCCTGCGGATCAGTGCCACGGCATCTCCTTCCAGCGCCGGCGCCGCGTGCGCGCCGTCAGTTGTGCATCCGATAAAACACTACTCCTGACGTTAACGCGCGGCCTCCCGGCAGGTGCGCGGTGGCCCGCGTGGCGTGTGTGAATGCAGCCACAGGATTTCAGCGCCAGAGTTCCTTCAGCGACGGGAACGCCCGTTCATAGCCTTCGAGCAGGGCACCCGCCAGTTCCGGGGAGTCCACCAGCGGGTGCCGGGCGAAGGCGTCGAGGGCCGCTGCCCGGTCTCCGTGGGTGGCCGCGCCGACGGTGAGCTGCTCCACCTCCTTGACCCGGCGCATCAGCCCGAGTTGCTTCCCGCCCGGGGGCGACTGGGGGAGCGGCACCGCGCCGTCGGCCGTCACCGTGCAGGGGACCTCGACGACGGCGTCCGCCGGCAGCCCCGGAATGGCCGGTTTCGGCGGGGCTGCTCCGGTTGCCGGCATGGTGTTGCGCGTGTTCAGGATCAGCTGGGTGTCACCGGAGGCACCCGCGACAGCGCGCATCACCGCCAGGGCAACACGTTCGTAGCCGCCGCCGGCAAGGTCCTCCTCGTCGCGCTGCTCACCCTGGGTACGGGCTTCGGCCAGGTAGCCTTCCTCGCGGGAGCGGCGGGCGGCGTCCCACAGCCGGTAGGCGCGGGTTCCGGCCGCGGAGAGCCGGGGATAGAGTTCGGCCTGCTGGGCGTGGATGGACTCGCCGCGGGTCTGCGGCATGGCCCGCATGGCCGCCGCGGCGCTGTCCAGCCGGTAGTAGTAATAGAGGTATTCGTTGGGCAGGGCGCCGAGCTCCGCCAGGAAGGGCTGCGGGAACAGCCGGCCTTCCTCGAAAGTGTGGAGGGCCGCAGGGTCCGACAGCAGGCCGGGAAGCAGATCATCGCCGCCGGACTCCAGCCGGTACAGCCAGCCCAGGTGGTTCAGCCCGTAGTAGCCCACGCCGTCGAGCCTTCCGTCCCGCAAGGGAATCCCGACGGCGTGCGCGGCCCGGTGGACGAGCCCGCCGGCCGAGTCGCAGATGCCGATCGCCTTCGGTCCCAGGACGGGCAGCACGGCCTCGGTCACCATCCCGGCCGGGTTGGTGAAGTTGATCAGCCAGGCCTCGGGGCACAGCTCCCGCATGTGCCGGGCGAGTTCCAGCATCCGTGGAATGGTGCGCAGGGCGTAGGAGATCCCGCCGGCTCCCGTGGTTTCCTGTCCCAGCAGGCCAAGGTCCTGCGCCACGCGTTCATCCGCGACCCGTCCGGCCGTGCCGCCGGGCCGGATCGCGGCGAACACCATGTCCGTGCCCCGGAGCGCGTCCGGCAGCGACGTGGTGGTCCGGATCGACGGCGGCCGGTCGCCTTCCCCGGCAGACGGGGAGGGCATGGACGCGAGGACCGCAGCGACGGCACTGAGCCGGCCGGGGTCGACGTCGTACAGCACCAGTTCCGTGGCCAGCCCGGCAAAGGCGCCCGAACGCAGCGCCCGGTACACCAGGGGAACCCGGAATCCGCCGCCGCCGGCGATCATGAGCCGCATAACCAGCAGTCTAGGCCCGACGGCGGGTCGCCCCTATCGCCGGCGGGCGGCAGGGCGTATCGTGCCGGACATGGACGCCATCCCCGCCCGCCGCTTCGACCCGCTCTCCGCCGTCCGCGCGCCGTTGGACGGTGAGTTCGACCTGATCCTCGCCGGCACGGTGTTCCAGGACATCATATTCACCGGGCTGCCGCACGCACCGGAACCCGGAACGGAGATCTGGAGCGAGGGCATGGGCAGCTGCCCCGGTGGCGTGGCCAACCAGGCCATCGCAGCAGCCCGGCTGGGCCTCAAGACTGGCCTGGCCGCGGCCTTCGGCGACGACGGCTACGGCGACTACAACTGGAAAATCCTGGCCGGGCAGGAGCACGTGGACCTCAGCCTGTCACGCCGCATCCCCGGGTGGCACTCGCCGGTCACGGTGTCCCTGAGCGTCCAGAAGGACCGCTCGCTGGTGACGCACGGGCACCCGGCCCCGGTGACGTCGTCGGAACTGATCGGCACGCCGCCGCCGGCGCTCGCCGGAATTGCCGAGCTGGATCTTGAGATTGAACCCTGGGCGGTGGAAGCGCACCAATCCGGGGTCAAGCTCTTCGGCGACGTCGGCTGGGACCCCAGCGGCAAATGGTCCCCGGTCCGGCTCGAAAACCTGCAGTACTTCCACGCGTTCCTGCCCAACCAGCGCGAGGCCATGGCATTCACCGGCAAGGACGACCCCTGGGCCGCCCTCTATGCCCTGGCGGACCGGGTGCCCGTGGCCGTGGTGACGCTCGGCGCGCAGGGCGCCATGGCTGTCGACTCGGAGACCGGCGAGGAGGAATGGGTGCCGTCGCTGCCGGTCGCGGCGTTCGACCCCACCGGCGCCGGCGACTGCTTTGACGCCGCCTTCATCGTGGGCAGCCTCGCCGGCTGGCCGCTGGGGAACCGGCTCCGCTTCGCCAACCTGTGCGCGTCGCTGGCCGTCCAGGAGGTGGGCGGTTCCCTCGCGGCCCCCGGCTGGGGCGACATCGCCGACTGGTGGCAGCGGGCCAACGCCCGGCGGGAACGCCAGAGCAGCCAGTGGCTCCGCCGCTACGGCTTCCTCGAAGAGATCATCCGGGACGTCCCTTTGGCCGCCCAGCGCCGGGCCACCGCCACGATCGCCCACCTCTCCGACGCCTGAGGCCCCGGGTTTGCCGAGGCGCCTGCGGTCCGCAATTATCGGGCTGTGATTTGCGGCTGTGATTTGCGGCTGCGCCGCCCGCACTAGAATCACTAAGGTGACTTACCCCGTAGCAACCGGTGACTTCAGCGCGGCCCCAGGAGCGGATCCGCTCTACGAACGCTCCGCCGTCATCGACCTCGACGCCATCCGCCACAACGTCCGCAGGCTGGCCGCCGCGGCATCGCCCGCAAAGGTCATGGCGGTGGTGAAGGCCGACGCGTACGGCCACGGCGCCGTTCCCGTGGCCCGGGCCGCCCTCGAAGCAGGAGCCTCCTGGCTGGGCGTCGCCCACATCTCCGAAGCACTCGCCCTGCGGACCGCCGGAATCGACGCGCCCATGCTGGCGTGGCTGCACACCACGGAAAGCAACTTCGGCGCGGCCGTGGCTGCCGGCGTCGACATCGGCTGCTCCGGCTGGGAGCTGGACAAAATTGTGGCCGCCGCCCGCGAACAGGAACGCCCCGCGAGGATCCATCTCAAGGTGGACACCGGCCTGGGCCGGAACGGCGTCACCCTCGAAGGCTGGGACCACCTGGTGGGCGAGGCCCTCGAATACCAGGACCAGGGCCTCCTGCGCGTCGTGGGCATCTTTTCCCACCTGTCCGTCGCCGATGAACCCGAGCGGCCCGAAACTGACGAGCAGCTGGCTGCCTTCCGCGAGGTGCTGGCCGTGGCCGAGGATGCCGGCGTGGACCCCGAGGTCCGCCACCTTGCAAACACTCCCGCGACGCTGTCCCGGCCCGACACCCACTTCGACCTGGTCCGTGTGGGACTGGGAATCTACGGCCTGTCACCATTCGAGGGCCAGACATCCGCCGAGCTGGGCCTGCACCCCGCAATGACGCTGCGGACTCTGGTGTCGCAGTGCAAGCACGTGCCGGCGGGGCAGGGCGTTTCCTACGGCCTCCGCTACCACACCACCGGCCCCAGCACCCTGGCCCTGATCCCCGTCGGCTACGCGGACGGCATCCCGCGCGTTGCCACCGGCGGTCCGGTCCGGGTGGCGGGCCACACGTATCCCGTGGTGGGGCGGATCGCCATGGACCAGATGGTCATCGACCTCGGCGACGCAGTCCCGGCCGGTGCGGGCCTGCTGGGCGCCGAGGCGGAGCTTTTCGGCAGCGGGTCCGACGGCGGTCCCACAGCCGACGACTGGGCGCTCGCCGCCGGAACGAACAACTACGAGATCGTGACCCGGATCAGTCCGCGGGTTCCGCGCCGGTTCATCAACGAGGCCTTCGTTGCTCCCGGATCCGGGAAGCAGTCCACGCCATGAGCCTGCCTGACACTGGCGTGGGCGCGGGAGCCAGCTCCGGAGCCAACTGGGAGCTGACGCTCAGCGTGTCGACGGCGGACCAAACCCATGAGCTTGGTGCGGCTTTGGCATCGGAACTGGACGCCGGGGACCTGTTGGTGCTGACCGGCGAGCTGGGCGCCGGCAAGACCACGTTCACACAGGGCCTGGGGGAGGGCCTGGGGGTGCGGTCCGGCGTTATTTCGCCGACCTTTGTCCTGGTCCGCATCCATCCCAACCTGCCCGACGGTCCCCGCCCCGGCGGCCCGGACCTGGTCCACGTGGACGCCTACCGGCTGGGATCGGCGTCGGAAATTGACGACATCGACCTGGAGAACACCATGGACTCGGCCGTGACCGTGGTGGAATGGGGCCGCGGCCGGGTGGAACACCTGAGCGACAGCCGGCTTGAGATTGACCTGCACCGGGCCATCGGCCTGCCCGCAACGGAACCGCACCCGGCAACCGGCGTCCACGAAGGGGAGGCCGGGGTCCTGGACTTTGATACGGACGACGACGACGAGCCCCGCACGATCGTGATGCGCGGCTTCGGCCCGCGCTGGGCGTCCAGGCCTGCCCTCGGCGGAATCATCGAAGGGACACCCTGATGCTCATACTTGCCATCGACACTTCCGCCGTGGCCAGCGCCGCGCTCGTGTCAGACGACGCCCTGGAAGGTGTCGTGGCCAGCTTTGCCACCGAGGACACCCGCAGCCACGCTGAGGTGCTCGCCCCGGGCATCGACGACCTGCTCGCCTCGGCTGGGGTCTCGGGCAGCGACGTCGACGCCATTGTCACCGGCGTTGGTCCCGGCCCTTTCACGGGCCTGCGGTCCGGCATCGCCACGGCCCGGACCCTGGCCTTCGTCTGGAACAAACCCCTGTACGGCATGATGAGCCTGGACGCCGTGGCCCTGGAGGTTGCCGAGTCCACCGATGCGGTGCCCGAATTCCTGGTGGTCACCGATGCGCGCCGGAAAGAGGTCTACTGGGCCCGCTACAGCCTGGCGGACGGGCAGCTGCCGCAGCTGGAAGACGGCCCGCACGTGGGCTTCGCCGCGGACCTCCCGGACCTGCCCGCCTATGGTGCCGGCGCGGGCCTGTACTCGGATGTCCTGAAGGCCAACCCCGCGTTCAGCGCCGAACAGCCCGACGCCCTGTACCTGGGCCAGTTCGCGCTGGCCCGGCTGGCTGCGGGCGACCCGCTGCCCGATTCCACACCCCTGTACCTGCGCGAATCGGACGCGCAGGTCCCCGGGCCGCGGAAGCGGGCGCTGTGAGCACCCCGGCCGTGCCCGGCGCCGACAGGGTGGTCCTGCGCGACATGACGCTGGACGATGTGCCGGCTGTCAACGCCCTGGAACAAAGGCTGTTCCCCGCCGATGCCTGGCCCCTCCACATGTTCTTCGAGGAACTGTCGCAAACGGACACCCGCCGGTATCTGGTGGCCGAGACAGCCTCCGGGATCGTGGGCTACGCCGGCCTGATGTGCATCGAGCCCATCGCGGACGTCCAGACCATCGCCGTCGTGCCTGAATTCGAAGGCCGGGGGATCGGCTCGGCCCTGCTCACCCGGCTCATTGGGGAAGCCGGACAGCGCGGCGCCCAGGACGTCCTGCTCGAGGTCCGCGCGGACAACCCGCGGGCGCAGCAGCTGTACCTGCGCTTCGGGTTCGAGCAGATCCATGTCCGCCGCCGGTACTACCGCGACGGCGTGGACGCGCTGATCATGCGGCTCCAGCTCATACCCGACCCGGTCCCCACCACGGAAGCAGACCAGCCATGAACCGCCCGCAGCCCCTGGTACTGGGCATCGAATCCTCCTGCGACGAAACCGGCGTGGGAATCGTCCGCGGAACCACCCTGCTGACCAACACCGTTTCCTCCTCCATGGACGAACACGTGCGCTTCGGCGGGGTGATCCCGGAGATCGCCTCCCGCGCGCACCTGGATGCGTTCGTCCCCACGCTGCGGCAGGCCCTCGACGACGCCGGCGTGGAGCTCGCGGACATCGACGCCATTGCGGTCACGTCGGGACCGGGGCTCGCCGGGGCGCTGATGGTGGGCGTCTGCGCCGCCAAAGCCCTGGCCGTGGCCACTGGCAAGCCGCTGTACGCGATCAACCACCTGGTGGCGCACGTGGGCGTGGGACTTCTCGACGGCAAATCGCCTGCCGGCGCTTCGCCTGCCGGCGCGGCCCCAGGCAGCGCCCCGCGGCTGCCGGAGAACCTCGGCGCCCTGCTCGTGTCCGGCGGGCACACGGAAATCCTCAAGATCAACAGCATCACCGACGACGTCCAGCTGCTGGGATCAACGATCGACGACGCCGCCGGCGAAGCCTACGACAAGGTGGCCCGGATCCTGGGCCTCGGCTATCCGGGCGGTCCCGCCATCGACAGGCTGGCGAAGACCGGCAACCCCAAAGCCATCCGGTTCCCGCGCGGCCTCACCCAGCCCAAGTACATGGGTTCCGCCGAGGAACCAGGCCCGCACCGCTACGACTGGTCCTTCAGCGGACTGAAGACCGCCGTAGCCCGCTGCGTGGAGCAGTTCGAAGCCTGCGGCGAGGAGGTCCCGGTGGCGGACATCGCCGCGGCGTTCCAGGAAGCCGTGGTGGACGTGATCACGTCCAAGGCCGTCCTGGCCTGCCGCGAGAACGGAATCAAGGACGTCCTGCTGGGCGGGGGCGTGGCGGCAAATTCCAGGTTGCGGGAGCTGACCGGCCAGCGCTGTGCGTCCGCCGGGATCCGGCTCCATGTTCCGCCGCTGGACCTCTGCACGGACAACGGTGCCATGGTGGCCGCCCTCGGGGCCCAGCTGGTCATGGCCGGGGTGGCGCCCAGCGGCATCCGCTTCGCGCCGGACTCGTCGATGCCGGTCACCGCGGTGTCACTCCCCGCCTGACGCCGACCGGACTCTCGACCACCCGGCGAACCGTCGCGGGGCACTTTGGGGGAGTCGTCGTCGTAAATCACGACGGCGGCGGGCGTGTCCGTGTCGGAGTGCCCCGTTTCGGGCGGGCGGGGTCAGGCGGTGGGGCCGTTGCGCATCTGTTTGACGAGGTCCAGCACCACGGCCTGCAAGTCGCCGCCGTGCTCGGCTGCCACGCGGCGCTGGCGCTGGTAGCCGGCCCCGCGGCTGATGATCTTTTCGACGTCGGCGAGCTCGTCCGGGCAGCCGAGCTTGGCCGCGACGGGCTCCAGCCGGTTCAGGGTCTCCAGGAGGTGGTCCGTCACCAGCTGCTCCCGGCCCTTGGCATCGAGGATGATGATGGCCTCCATGCCGTAGCGGGCGGCACGCCATTTGTTTTCCTGGACATGCCACGGCGGCATGGTGGGGATGGTCCCGCCGTTATCCAGCGTGGTGGAGAACTCGTCGACGAGGCACTGGGTGAGGGCGGCAATGGCGCCCACTTCCTCCAGCGTTGCCAGGCCGTCGCAGATGCGCATCTCGATGGTGCCCAGGTTGGGGACCGGGCGGATGTCCCAGCGGATCTCGGACAGGGTGTCGATCACGCCGGTGGTGAACATGTCCTGGACGTAGGACTCGTATTCGTCCCAGGACTGGAACTGGAACGGCAGGCCTGCGGTGGGCAGTTGCTGGAACATCAGGGCCCGGTGCGAGGCGTAGCCCGTATCCTCCCCGCCCCAGAACGGGCTGGACGCGGACAGCGCCTGGAAATGGGGGAAGTAATTGACCAGGCCGTCCAGCACGGGAAGGGCCTTTTCGCGCCGGTCCAGGCCAACATGGACGTGCACACCGTAAATGACCATCTGCCGGCCCCACCACTGGGTGCGGTCGATCAGCTTGGCGTAGCGGGCCTTGTCCGTGACCGGCTGCAGCTGCGGGGGGCTGAAGGGGTGGCTTCCGGCGCAGAAGACCTCCACGCCCATGGGGTCGGTGATCTCGCGGACTGCGGCCAGGGACCTGCTGAGGTCCTCCTTGGCTTCGCCGGCGGTCTCGCAGATCCCGGTGACAAGTTCCACCGTGTTCAGCAGGAGTTCCTGCTTGATGTGGGGATGTTCGTCGTCCTCGTTCAGCTCGGGGTGTTTGGCGGCGACGCCACGGAGCACCTCGTTGGCCACGGAAGCCAGCTCTCCGGTCT
The DNA here is from genome assembly GCF_040812005.1 of Arthrobacter sp. HS15c. Lineage (NCBI taxonomy): Bacteria > Bacillati > Actinomycetota > Actinomycetes > Micrococcales > Micrococcaceae > Arthrobacter > Arthrobacter sp. HS15c. The sequence goes on along the minus strand of NZ_JBFOHM010000001.1, from coordinate 464,668 downwards.
GGCCGTCCACGAGCGCCAGCTCCCACTCCACACCAAGAGTTGATTGCCTCGATGAAGCGAAATCAATCTTCATGCGTTCCCCTAACTGTTCTGTTGTCCCTGGCGCACGCCGCCCCGGAAGGGTGTCCTGGCAATCGGCGGCAGGCAGGCGAACGGGTGGTTCAAGTCTAGTGCAGGGGTAGCATCGTATTGATGGCCTTGTTCCCGCAGACCCGTGACAGTTTTCACAAAACCACCCTCATCCTGGCAGCGGCGGCCACCCTCACCGCCCTGAGCGCCTGCACGGGCGTGCCCGCCCCATCGGCGGCGCCCTCTTCCGGGACCCCTTCTCCCAGCGCGTCACCCTCGGCATCCCAACGGACGACGCCGGCACCCCCGCCATCGTCTGCCGCACCGGACCCGGGAGCCAGGCCCCTCGGCTGGGGACCGCAGCAGCGTGACAGGGACGCGGCCGCGGCAGCGGTCGCCGCGATGACCCCGGAGCAGAAAGCAGGCCAGGTCCTGATGCCCTTCTTCGCGGGCACGGACGCGGCGGCGCACGCCGCCACCATCGAGCGCCTCCACCTGGCGGGCTCGATCATCATGGGGGACAACGTTCCCGTGGACGCCCGGAAGCAGGTGGACCCCTTGGCCATGGCTGCAACCACCGCACGCCTGGCCCAGGCAGCCCGCGCGGACGGCCGGACCTGGCCCGGCCTCATCGGCGTGGACCAGGAGGGCGGCATGGTGGCGCGGCTCGGTGCGCCCCTCACCGAATGGCCGTCGCCCATGGCCTACGGCGCCGCGGGCAACGCGGCGCTCACGAAGGACGCGGGCCGGGCATTGGCGTCCGAGCTCGCACCGCTGGGCTTCAACGTGGACTTCGCGCCGGACACGGACGTCACCATCGGCCCCGCGGATCCGACCATCGGCGCGCGGTCCATGTCCGGGAACCCGGATGCGGCAGGGGCGATGGGGATCGCCTTTTCGCAGGGGATGCAGGAGTCGGGCGTCCTGCCGGCCGTGAAGCATTTCCCCGGCCATGGTTCAGTCACGGTTGACTCGCACCAGGACCTGCCCGTGCAGCCCGCAAGCATTGCCGACCTCGAGGCCCGCGACTGGAAGCCGTTCCGGGCCGCCATTGCGGCCGGTGTGCCCATGGTCATGACGGGGCACATCGCGGTGCCCGCGCTGGAACCCGGCGTGCCGGCGTCGTTGTCCGCGCCCACCTACGCTGCGCTGCGGGGCATGGGGTTCAACGGGGTGGCGGTGACGGACGCCCTCAACATGGGTGCGGTCCAGAAGCAGTATCCGGACGGCTCAGCTGCTGTTGCTGCGCTCGCCGCCGGAGCGGACCTTTTGCTGATGCCCACGGATGTGGCACAGGCACACGCGGCAATCGTGGGTGCCGTGGCCGGCGGCAGCCTGCCGGCCGCGCGCCTGGACGAGGCCGCGCAGCGGGTGGCCACCATGATGATTTGGCGGGGCAGGACATCCGTCCCTCCCGGGTCCGCGGCCGGGACCGGCGCGGACATCTCCGCGCGGGTATCTGCGGCAGCTGTCACGGTCCTGTCCGGACCCTGCAGCGGCCCGCTGGTTCCCGGCAGTGTCCGGGTGGCCGGCGGCTCCCCGCAGGACCGGGCCCGGTTCGAGGCCGCCGCCGCCAAGGCCGGGCTCGCAGTAGGCGAGGGGCCGGTGGTCAGCCTCATTGGCTACGGCGGCGCCCCGGCCGCAGGGGACATTGCCGTTTCGCTGGACGCGCCCTGGCCGCTGCAGGACTCCGCCGCGCCGGTCAAGGTCGCCGTGTACGGGCGCAGTCCGGGCGCCTTCGACGCGCTGGCGGCCGTACTGGCAGGCAAGGCAACCGCCCCCGGGAAGCTGCCTGCCGCCGTCGGGAGCTTCCCCGCCGGCACCGGCTGCCCGTAACGAACTGCGCCAAGTCTGTTCGCGGGACCAGCAGCGGTTTAATGGAGCGGTGCCCATTCTTAATAAAGACATGACCCTCTGCATCTCGCTGTCGGCGCGGCCCAGCAACAACGGGACCCGCTTCCACAACTACCTCTACGACCAGCTGGACCTGAACTGGATCTACAAGGCCTTCGCCCCCACGGACCTTGGCCAGGCCATAGCCGGCGTCCGGGGCCTGGGGATCCGCGGCTGCGCGGTGTCCATGCCGTACAAGGAGGACGTGATCGCGCTCGTGGACGAGATGGACCCCTCGGCCAAGGCCATCGATTCCGTCAACACGATCGTGAACACCGACGGGCACCTCAAGGCCTACAACACGGACTACACGGCCATTGAGCAGCTGCTCAAGAGCAACGCGGTGCCCGTGGGCTATTCAGTCCTGGTGCAGGGGGCCGGCGGAATGGCGAAAGCCACCATCGCCGCCCTCCGCGACGCCGGCTTCACGGACGTCACAGTGATTGCGCGAAACGAAGACACAGGGCGGCCCCTCGCCGAGCAGTACGGGTTCCGCTGGCGCGCAGCGCTCGACGGCGTCACGGCAGATTTGATCATCAACGTCACCCCGATCGGCATGCACGGCGGTCCGGAAGCCGGCTCACTGTCCTTCCCGGAGGAGACCATAGCAGCGGCCAAAGTGGTGTTCGACGTCGTGGCGCTGCCGGCCGAAACGCCGCTGATCCAGGCCGCACGTGCCGCCGGGAAGCCGGTGATCACCGGCGCCGAGGTGGCCACCATCCAGGCACTGGAGCAGTTTGTGCTGTACACCGGGGTCCGCCCCACCGATGAGCAGGTCCGGGCCGCCGAGGAATTCACGCGCGCCCAGTAGCTTCAGGCCGGTTCCACCACGATGGCCACCCGGTCCTCCCCGATGCGGGTCAGGACCAGGGTGGCCGTTTTGTTTCCGGCCTTCTTGCTGCCCTTGCTGTTGCCCTTGCCCCCTGCGGGGAGCAGCTGCTTCCGCAGCTCCTCCGGGGTGACGGACGTGCCGCGTTTTTTGATGTCCAGCACGCCGATGCCGTTGTCCTTGACCCAGGCCTTGAGCGCCTTGACGTTGTACGGCATGACCTCCAGGACCTTGTAGGCCCGTGCGTAAGGCGTGTCCACGAGGTCAGGGGCGCAAATATAGGCGATGTGCTCGTCCACCAGGTGCCCGCCCAGTTCAAGGGCGACATCGGCCACCAGCCCTGCGCGGATCACGGCACCGTCGGGCTCGTACAGATAGCCCTCTACCGGGCCCACCGGGGCGACCGGACCGCCGTCGAAATCCTCAGCGCTGGTGATTTCGGAGGCGCCCTGCGTGCCCAAAAGCAATGCTGCCCGGCGGATTCCGGGCCGGCGCACCGCGTTGAACCACAGCGTCACCTCGGTGACGTCGCCGCCCACGGAGACCCACTGCGCCTCACAGTCCGCCGGCACCGATTCGTGCGGCATCCCGGGGCCCATTTTGACCCCCACGGCCCGGCCGGACGCGGCCAGCGACTCCACAAAGGACAGCGGCGGGGAGAAGGCCTCCGGGTCCCAGATCCGCTTGGTTCCCGACGTGGAGGTGACCCGGCGTGCCGGATCCAGCCAGACGCCGTCGATCCCGTCCAGCGGGACTGACGTCGCGTCCGAGTGCACGACGGTGGCGTTGGGGAACGGGATAAGGTTCACCGTGGCGCAGGCTGCAGTGGTCTCATCCATTTCCACGGCCGTGACGGTGATGTCCATCGAGGCGAGGGCCAACGAGTCGGCGGCCAGCCCGCATCCGAGGTCGGCGACGTGGCCGATCCCGGCCTGCGCGAACCGTTCGGCGTGCCGGGCGGCAACCTGCAGCCGGGTGGCCTGTTCCAGCCCGGCCTGCGTGAACAGCATGCTCCGCGCGAATTCCCCGAACTTCAGCTCAGCCTTGGTGCGGAGCCTGGACTGGGTGAGGACCGCGGACACCAGTGCGGGGGAGTGGCCGGCCTTGCGGAGCGAGGAATTCAGCTCGAAAGAGGTGTCCTCACGGTACGGGCCAAGGGACGCCAGCAGGTCCCATCCTTCGCTCGTGAGCAGTGGTGCGATCTGGTCCTGCGGTGCTTGAGCCATGGGTTCAAGCGTAGTGGAGGAGCGCCACGGGGAGATGCCGATAGGGTTGAAGGCATGGAAGACAGCGCAGGCCTACAGCCGTCCGAACAGCCACATCCGAACCACCCAGGCCTGGTGAAGTTCGCCCGTCCCGCACTGATCGCAGGCGCTGCCGTGGCGGTGGTCTGCACCACCCTGCTGGTGATCATCTTCTTCCTGGACACCTTCAACGCCACGGTCTACTCCGTGGGCGGCAAGAACATCCAGGACGCCACCGACGAGGCACGGGACATCAGGGACCTCTACGCCGGGGCCCGGCTGGGCGGCATTATCCTGCTGGTGGTTTCGCTGCTGGCCGCTGCAGCCGGCGCCGTCGTCCTGTATCTCCAGCGGGGCAACGGCGAAGACGAGGGCAACGAAGGTGACGAGGACGTCGATTTCGATGACCTCGCCGGGCGCTGAGACGGTCCTTGACTGTTCACTGGGGGCAAAATTCTGGCACTCGCCTTGACCGAGTGCTAACCACTTACATAGAGTCATCATTAGCACTCTCCCTAGGAGGGTGCTAACACATGAAGAGCTGCCAGCCAGGCTGCTGCCGGCACCGCGACGACGGTTTGCCAGCCACGGTGCGGCAGCTCTCCAGTCCATGAATTTGCTGACGAAAAGGAGAGGTCCGAGTGTCGGTCTCTATTAAGCCTCTTGAGGATCGTATTGTTGTCCGCCCGCTCGAAGCCGAGCAGACCACGGCTTCCGGCCTGGTCATCCCGGACTCCGCACAGGAGAAGCCGCAGGAAGGCGAAGTTGTTGCAGTAGGCCCCGGCCGCTTTGACGACAACGGCAACCGCGTTCCCATCGACGTTGCCGTTGGCGACGTTGTTATCTACTCCAAGTACGGCGGAACCGAAGTCAAGACCGGCGGCACCGAGTACCTCGTGCTGTCCGCCCGCGACGTTCTGGCGATCGTCGTAAAGTAACTCTTTGGATCCCCGTGCCGCTGGTCATGCTTTTGCTGGCCGGCAGCGCGGGGTTTCTGTCTTGAAAGGACACAACCATGGCAAAGCAGCTTGCGTTTAACGACGCTGCCCGCCGGTCGCTTGAAGCCGGCATCGATAAGCTCGCCAATACTGTCAAGGTGACGCTCGGCCCCCGCGGCCGCAACGTCGTCCTCGACAAGAAGTGGGGCGCTCCCACAATCACCAACGACGGTGTCACCATCGCCCGTGAAATCGAACTGGACGACCCGTACGAGAACCTTGGCGCGCAGCTGGCCAAGGAAGTCGCCACGAAGACCAACGATGTTGCCGGCGACGGCACCACCACCGCCACCGTCCTGGCACAGGCACTGGTCAAGGAAGGCCTGCGCAACGTTGCTGCCGGCGCTGCCCCCGGCCAGATCAAGCGCGGCATCGAGGTTTCCGTCGAAGCCGTCGCAGCCCGCCTGCTCGAGAACGCCCGTCCCGTTGAGGGCACCCAGGTTGCCAGCGTTGCAGCCATCTCCGCCCAGAGCGACGAAATCGGCGAGCTCCTCGCCGAGGCATTCGGCAAGGTCGGCAAGGATGGTGTGATCACCATCGAGGAGTCCTCCACCACGCAGACCGAACTGGTCCTCACCGAAGGCATGCAGTTCGACAAGGGCTACCTGTCCCCGTACTTCGTCACCGACGCAGAACGCCAGGAAGCCGTCCTCGAAGACGCCCTCATCCTGATCAACCAGGGCAAGATCTCCTCGGTCCAGGACTTCCTGCCGCTGCTGGAGAAGGCGCTGCAGAGCTCCAAGCCGCTGTTCATCATTGCCGAAGACGTCGACGGCGAGGCACTGTCCACGCTGATCGTCAACCGCATCCGCGGGACCCTGAACGTGGTTGCCGTCAAGGCTCCGGGCTTCGGCGACCGCCGCAAGGCCATGCTGCAGGACATCGCCACCCTTACCGGTGCGCAGGTTGTCTCCCCGGAACTGGGCCTGAGCCTGGACACCGTTGGCCTTGAGGTGCTGGGTACCGCCCGCCGCATCACGGTCACCAAGGACAACACCACCATCGTTGACGGCGCCGGTTCCGCAGAAGACGTCGCAGCCCGGGTTTCCCAGCTGCGCGCCGAGCTGACCCGCACCGACTCCGACTGGGACAAGGAAAAGCTGCAGGAACGCCTGGCCAAGCTGGCCGGCGGCATCGGCGTGATCAAGGTTGGCGCAGCCACCGAGGTCGAGCTGAAGGAAAAGAAGCACCGCATCGAAGATGCTGTGTCCTCCACCCGCGCCGCCCTCGAAGAAGGCATCGTGGCCGGCGGCGGTTCCGCGCTGATCCACGCCCTCAAGGCACTCGACGAGGACCCTGCCGTCAAGGCCCTCGAAGGTGACGCCGCAGCCGCTGTGGGCATCGTCCGCCGCGCCCTGGTCCAGCCGCTGCGCTGGATCGCCCAGAACGCCGGGTTCGACGGTTACGTTGTCACGGCCAAGGTTGCAGAGCTCGAAACCAACAACGGTTTCAACGCCAAGTCCGGCGTGTACGAGGACCTGATCGGCGCCGGTGTCATCGACCCCGTCAAGGTCACCCGTGCAGCCCTGCGCAACGCAGCGTCCATCGCCGCGCTGGTCCTCACCACCGAAACCCTCGTGGTGGAGAAGCCGGCTGACGAAGACGAGCACGCAGGCCACAGCCACTAACGGCAACTGCCACATAAAAAACCGGTCCAGCATCCGCTGGGCCGGTTTTTTGTGTTTTTTGTATCGTTGGGCCGGTTGCGGCACTACGCGCCCATCTCCTGCGTCTCGACGTCGCCTGCGCGCTCGTAGACCAGCGACACCGCCCCCTTCGGGAAAGTGCGTGCCGGCTCGGCGAGGCGGAAGGAAGCGGGGACAGTCCCGGCGTCGAAGAGGCGCTTGCCCTGCCCAAGGGTGACCGGATAGAGCCAGAAGTGAAGGCGGTCGATGACGTTTGCCGCCAGCAGCGAACGGATGAGGACGCCGCTGCCGAACATATGCACCTCGCCGTACTCCTCGCGAAGCCGGCCTGCGGCCGCGGCATCCGGCAGCACTGTGGTTCCGGCCCAGCCCGGAGCCGTCAGGGTCTTGGAGACAACGAACTTGGGCACCCGGTTGAGCGTGCCGCCGATGTCGTCTGACTGGTGCGGCCAGTACGCGGCGAAGATGTCGTAGGTCTTCCGGCCGAGAAGCAGGGCATCGATGCGTTCGACCTCGGCGCCGATGGCCGCGCCGGCTTCGTCATCGGACACGGGCGCCTGCCAGCCACCGAAAGCGAAGTCGCCTTCAGTATCTTCTTCGCGGCCGCCGGGTGCCTGGTAGACGCCGTCGAGGGTGATGAACAGGTTCGCGACGATGATGCCCATGCGTCCAGTCTGGAACGGGGTACCGGCACTGTCCATACCCAGCGGCCAGCGGCAAGCATCGGCCGGCGTGGCAGACTGGTGCCATGCTGCTCGACGAGCTCGTGAGAACCACTGATGCCGTCGCGGCCACCCGCTCCCGGCTGGCGAAGGTCGAAGCTCTGGCCGACCTGCTGCGACGGCTTGAGCCCGCGGACATCCCTGCGGCCGTCGGCCTGCTCATCGCCCGGCCGCGGCAGGGCCGGGTAGGGGTTGGCTGGCGAGGCGTGGGAGCGGCCATGGGGGAGCCGGCCGCCGAGCCGGGCCTTACTGTCGCCGACGTCGACGCTGCGTTGGACCGGCTGCTCGTCACCGCAGGTACCGGATCGGCGGCGGAGCGCGCCGCCACACTCCGGACGCTCACGGCGGCAGCCACCGAACGCGAGCAGGCATTCATTTCCGGCGTGCTGCTCGGTGAGCTGCGTACCGGTGCGCTTGAGGGCGTGCTGACGGATGCCGTTGCCCGCGCCGCCGGCCGGCCCGTCGAGGCCGTACGCCGCGCGGCGATGCTCTCCGGTGATCTCGGCGGGACCGCCCTGCTCGCGATCACAGGCACGGCCGCCCAGCTTGACGCCGTCGGCCTCGTCGTCGGCCGTCCCGTGCAGCCCATGCTCGCCGCAACCGCGTCCAGCGCCAGCGCGGCGCTGGAGGCCACGGGGGAGGCATCCGTGGAGTACAAGCTCGACGGCGCCCGCATCCAGGTGCATCGCCTCGGCGACGAGGTGCGCATCTACACCCGCACGCTGGCCGACGTGACCCACCGGCTGCCCGAGGTGGCGGAGGTGGTTCTCGGACTGCCGGTCCGCGATGTGATCCTCGACGGCGAGACCCTGGCCCTGGACGAGGACGGCGGACCGCGGCCGTTCCAGGAGACGATGTCGCGGTTCGGCGCGGATGCGGTGCGCGCTACAGTGCTGCATCCGTGGTTCTTCGACGTGCTGCACATCGACGGGCGCGACCTGCTCGACGAGCCGCTGTCTACGCGCATTGGTGTGCTCGAACGCATCGCCCCGGAACACCGGATCCCGGGGGAGATCACGGCGGACGCGGCTGTTGCCGAGCGGGTGTCGCGCGATGCGCTCGCCGCGGGCCACGAGGGCGTCGTGGTGAAGGCGGTCGGATCGGCCTACGCGGCCGGCCGGCGTGGTTCCAACTGGATCAAGGTGAAGCCGGTTCTCACCTACGACCTGGTAGTGCTGGCCTGCGAGTGGGGCTCAGGACGGCGCACGGGGCTGCTGTCGAACCTGCACCTCGGAGCACTCGACCCGACCGGCGAGTTCGGCGAACCCGGCGGCTACGTGATGGTGGGCAAGACATTCAAGGGCCTCACCGACGCGCTGCTGCGCTGGCAGACCGGAAAGTTCCAGGAGCTCGAAACGCGGCGGACGGCGGGCACCGTCTGGGTGGAACCCGTCACCGTGGTCGAGATCGCCATCGACGGCGTACAGAATTCCTCGCGATACCCGGGCGGAATTGCCCTCCGGTTCGCACGCGTCAAGCGCTACCGCGACGACAAGGCAGCGGCTGAGGCAGACACCATTCAGACGCTGCGCGCGCTGCTGCGTCCCTAGGTTGTGCGGGTTCCCCGGCGGGCGTACCGTGGCGCTTAACTAGCGCCGCGCCCATCGTGCGGCAAAGCCAACCGGCTGGGCGGGCAGGTATCCGAAAGGAGGCCGGATGTCTGCTGAGACGGGCATCGACCAAGGCAGGACAGCATTCCGCGAGAACCGCTGGACCGATGCCTTCGAGAACTTACGTGATGCCGACCGGCGCGGCGGACTGCCGGCACCCGACCTTGACCGGCTCGCCATCGCGGAAATCCTGACCGGCAACACGGCAGCTGGCCTGGATACCCTCACCCGGGCGCACGAGGAATACCTCGTTGTCGGCGACGTCGTCGGCGCCGCCCGGTGTGCGGGCTGGATGGGGATGCAGCTGATGAACGTGGGGGAGGCGGCACGGGCCGGGGGCTGGTTTGCCCGTGGCCAGAGGCTCGTGGATGAACTGGCCGAACCGGACGCCGTACAAGGCCTCTTGCTCGTTCCGATGGGCCTGGGCAAGCTCTACGGCGGTGATCCGGCAGGCGCCCTGCAGGTCTTCACGCAGGTTGCGGAATTCGGCCAACGGTTCCAGGACAAAGACCTGTCCGCACTGGCCCTCCTCGGGACCGGCCAGGCGACCCTGATGCTTGGACACCCCGACGAGGGCCTCCGGATGTTCGACGAGGTCATGGTGGCCGTGACGGCGGGGGAGCTGTCGGCGATCCCGTCAGGAATTATCTACTGCGCAGTGATTGGCAACTGCCACCTGGCCTTCGACCTGGAGCGGGCCCTGCAATGGACTGCCGCACTTGACCGCTGGTGCAACGCCCGCCCCGACATGGTTGCATTCAGCGGCCAGTGCCAGTCACACCGCGCCGAAATCTTCCGGCTGCACGGGGCCTGGGCCGAAGCGATGGAGGCTGCGGCCGCGGCCCAGGGGCGTTCCACCCGGGGTGACCCGCAGGCAATGTACGGGGGCTACTACCAGCAGGGCGAAGTGCAGCGGCTCACCGGCCAACTGGAGGCCGCCGATGCTTCCTACCGTGAGGCGGCCCGAAGCGGCTATGAGCCCCAGCCTGGCCTTGCGCTCCTCCTGTTGGCTCGGGGGGACGTGCAGCAGGCACAGGTGATGGTCCGCAGGGCAGCCGGCGTGGCCGACGTCGCCACCCGCCGGAATCTGTTGCCGGCACTGGTGGAGATCGAACTGGCAGCCTCCGACCTGGAGGCGGCACGGCGGGGCGCGGACGAGCTGGAGGCCTTTGCCCGCGAATGCCCCATGCCCATGGTCCGGGCGGTTGCCGCGCAGGCCGACGGCGCTGTCCGCCTCGCTGCGGGCGACCCGGCGGGTGCATCACAAGCCCTGCGCCAGGCCTGGAACCTGTGGCTTGAACTCGGTGTGCCCTACGAGGCGGCCCGATGCCGGGTATTTATCGGGCGTGCGTGCCGGGCGCTCGGCGATGAGCCGTCGGCGCTGATGGACTTCGAAGCAGCACATGCCGACCTCCTGGAGCTGGGCGCCGGGCCGGCCGCCGCCTGGGCCGCCTCGCTCATGCGGGAAGGCACCGACGCCGGTGCCAAAGGCCCGCTGTCCCCGAGGGAAACGGAAGTTCTTCGGCTTGTGGCGTCCGGTGAGGGCAACCGGGCGATAGCCGCCGAACTGTATCTGAGCGAAAAGACGGTTGCCCGGCACCTCAGCAACATCTTCCTGAAGCTGGGTGTTTCGTCCCGCACGGCCGCCACGAGGTATGCGTTCGAGCACGGGCTGGCCAGCTAGGGCCACCTGCGCAAAAATACCCACAACGCCCCCGGGCAGAGTTGCATGTTTTGCCCGACGCGGTCGGGTTGGCCCCGACCGTAGCCTCAAAGCATGAACCTTCCAGTCCTTGCCGGCACCCTTTCGACGGTGCTGTTTGCGTTGGGAATGCTGCCGATGCTGGTGAAAGCGGCCCGCACGCGGGACCTCGCCTCGTACAGCCTGGGGAACCTGGTCCTGAGCAATGTGGCCAATGCCGTTCACTCCATCTACGTCTTCAACCTGCCCGCCGGCCCCATCTGGGCCCTCCACCTGGCCTACGTCCTGGCATCCGCCCTGATGCTGGCCTGGTGGTGGCGCTACAGGGAGACGGGACGCGAAGCCGACGGCGGCACAGCGGCCGGACGGACGACAGATCGCACAGAGGGTTCAGCCGTAAGAATCAACCTCAGTCAAAAAGGAGCGCAGTGATGAACGACAACGATCTGACCGGCATGCTGGACACGATGATCATCGGCGGCGGCCAGGCCGGCCTGGCCATGGGTTATTACCTGAACGAACAACAACGGAAGTTCCTGATCCTGGATGCCAACGTCCGGCCGGGCGACGCCTGGCGCCAGCGCTGGGATTCGCTCCGGGTGTTCACTCCCGCCAAGTACGACGGACTGCCGGGCGCGCCGTTCCCGGCGGATCCGCTGACCTTCCCCACCAAGGATGAAGTCGCCGGATACCTTGAAGGCTACGCCGCCCGGTTCGACCTGCCAGTGCTCAACGGCGTCCGCATCGAACGGCTCTGGCGGGAAGGTGACCGCTACATCGCCGCCGCCAACGGCCGGCGCTGGGAGGCGCGCAACGCCGTCGTCGCCACAGGATGCAGCCAGGAACCCAAAGTGCCTGGCTTCGCCGCCGAACTGGCGCCGTCCATCGTGCAGCTCCACTCCAGCGAGTACCGGAACCCCCGGCAGTTGCAGGAAGGTCCGGTCCTGGTGGTGGGGCTGGGGAACTCGGGGGCGGAGATCGGCATCGAAGTATCCCGTACACATCCCACCACCGTGGCTGGCAAGCCCGGCGGCGAGATTCCGGTGAAGCACGGCCGGACCGCGGCGCGATACTTCCTGCCGGTAGTGCGGTTCCTGGGCCTGCACGTCCTCACGCTCAACACGCCGATCGGACGCAAAGCGGCTCCGGCCTTCAAAGCCCACGCCGCTCCGCTCATCCGGACAAAGTCCAAAGACCTCGCCAACGCAGGCGTCCGCCTCGTGCCGCGGGTCGCCGGAGTGGACAACGGAATGCCCGTCCTGGCGGACGGAACACGGCTTGAAGTCGCCAACGTCATCTGGTGCACGGGATTCAAGGATGATTTCAGCTGGATCGATCCGGCCCTTCTTGACGACGGCGGGCTGCCCCGGCAGGAACGCGGTGTTGCGCTTGACTCGCCCGGGCTGTTCTTCCTGGGGCAGGAGTTCATGTTCGCGGCAGCATCGGCAACGCTTCCGGGCGCCAGCCGTGACGCCCGCTACCTGGCCGGAAGAATCCCGGTTTCCGTCAGCCGCGAGTCCGCCGCATCTTCCACCTAAGCCGGCGCGCCATGTCCTCGGGCAACCGGCTGGACACCAGCCGGTAGAAGACAAGCACGGCCACGGCAGCGGCCACGATCCCCACCAGGTTGACCAAAAGCTGCAGCGCCGAACCTGCAGCTTTCTGGTATTCACCGAGGACCAGCGCCACTGCGACGAATCCTGCCGCCGGCACCGTGGTCACCGAGATGAAAACACCGATGAGCGCGGCCGAACGCCGGCTGATCACCGACAGCATTCCGGCCGCCCCCGCCAGCACAGCAACGATCAGCGAGTACGGTCCCGGATGGTAAATGAACTCCACCGCGGAGCCGGAGTCCAGGACATTTGCTGGAAAGAGCCCCAACGGCACGGACAGCCACGCGCTCAGCGCCGCCAGCAGCATGGCCACCGGAAAACCAACGGCCAGTGCGACGGCGGCGCGGCGCCCCAGCCGCCAGTGTCCCCTTGCCAGGGCGACGGCGAGGGCGGCCAGCGGGCCGAACTCCGGCCCCACCGCCATGGCACCGACGATCGCGATCGTCGAGTTGGTCACGATGCCGATGGCGGCCAGCTGCGTTGCCAGCACGAGGAAGGCGAGGTAGCTCCAGGTCAGCCGGGAGTCCTCACCGGTCTGCCGCGTCACCTCGTCCCAGATCAGGGCGTCCGACCCGTCGCCCGGCGCTGCGTTTTCCGCTTCGTCCGCGCGCCGGGACAGGACCAGTTCGGGCGTGGAGAGGGAAATTGACCCAGTCTCGTGCACCTTCAGGACGTGCAGTTTCTCCAGCAGCTCTTCGACCGCCTCGCGGGCGATCTGGACCTCGATGACGTCGCCGGGAGGCAGGACGGACGCTTCGGCAGAAACTGCCAGCCCGGCGCATCCGGTCTGCCCGGTACAGCATTCCTGCACGACGGCGGAGAGCTCTCCGGGAACACAAATACGCATCTGGACAATCACGTCAGATCCCTTTCCTGGCCTGGGGACAGCATAGTTTCCCGGTGCTTGGGGACCCTTGACCGGCCCGCCCTGATTGGTCATCGAAAATACGGCTCGGTAGCATGGATGCTTTGGTTGCCCGCTGCGAGAGGTCTTTTGTGTCGACTGCGAGAACCACGGCCGCTCCCGGCCGTGCGAGCGAAGCGGCCCCCAAAGGACGCAAGGCGACTTTCCGGCCCGAGGTACAGGGGCTCCGGGCGCTCGCAGTACTGATGGTGGTGACGTACCACGTGTGGCTGGGGCGGGTCTCCGGCGGCGTGGACATCTTCCTGCTGATCTCAGCATTCCTGCTGACACTTTCCTTCATCAGGAAGGTCGAAGCGGGCAAACCCCTGAACCTTATCCGGCACTGGCTGCACCTGTTCAAACGGCTGCTGCCTGCCGCCGTCGTGGTTCTGCTGGGCATCCTGGCCGGCACGTGGCTGATCCTGCCGCAGAGCCGCTGGCCCGACGTCCTGGACCAGGCCTGGGCCTCCCTGCTCTACCGGCAGAACTGGCTCCTGGCCGATACCGCCGTCGACTACTACGCCCAGGACCACTCCGGAGCCAGCCCGCTGCAGCACTTCTGGTCGCTGTCCATCCAGGGCCAGGTCTTCATTTTGTGGCCGCTGGTGTTCGCCGGTGCCGCAATGGTGTGGCGGTGGCTTCGTCGCCGGAGCAACGCCAGCTACCGGCTGGTCCTGGCGGCGGCCTTCTCCGCGATCTTCCTGGCATCGCTGGCCTACTCGATCGAGCAGACAGCCACCAACCAGGCCTATGCCTACTTCGACACCCGGACGCGCCTGTGGGAATTTGCCCTCGGCTCCCTCCTGGCCCTGGTCCTGCCGTACGTGAAGCCGGGCAAGGCGCTGCGCGTCATGCTCGGCTGGGCCGGCCTGGCCGCCATGGTGTCCTGCGGCCTGGTGCTCACCGTGGACCGCTCCTTCCCTGGATTCATTGCCTTGTGGCCAACCCTGGCCGCAGCGGCGATTATCGTTGCCGGCCAGAGCGGCAGCCGGTTCGGCGTGGACCGGCTCCTGAGCTGGAAGCCGCTGGTTGCCCTCGGCGACAACTCCTACGCCCTGTATCTGTGGCACTGGCCAGTGCTGGTGCTGGCGCTGGCCGCCACCGGGATCGGGACGCCCGGTCTCGGCCAGGGACTGGCCGTTGTCGCCGCGTCCGTCGTCCTCGCCGTGCTGACCACCCGGTTTGTGGAGAAGCCGCTGCGGGACTGGCACTGGCCGCAGAAGCGGTCCTGGCGCACCGCCGTCGTCATCGCCGCCTGCTGCGGGGTGCTCGCCGGCCCGGTGGCCGTGTGGCAAACCACGATCACCGCGGAGGAGGCCGCCGCGGCCGCGCAGCCCCGCGAGCTGACGCCGGGGGCCGCTTCACTTGCGCCGGAGAACGCCGGCAAACCCACCCCGGAAGCCCGGATCATTCCGGCGCCGGCGGCGATGAAGGACGAATGGGCGGACATCGACGGGCTCTGCACCGACGCCAACGTGCCATCCGATCCCTTACTGAACGGATGCCTGCAGAACACAAAACCGGAGACGGTCACCAAACGGATCGTGGTGCTGGGCGATTCCCACGCGCAGCAGTACATGGCCGCCCTCGGCCCGATCGCCAAAGACCGCGGCTGGGAAGTTGTGACGCTGCTCAGGGGTAGCTGCCGCTTCGGTGCTGAGTCACCCGAACGGGACGCTGAGTGCAACGCGTTCAACAAGGCCAGCGCCGCCTACGTGATGGAACACCGGCCGGACGCCGTATTCACCGTCGCTTCGCTGACCCACGCGGAGGCGCCGTTCGAAACCGAGGTTCCCGGCTACCTCGACGGCATCCGCGAGTTCACCCAGGCCGGGATGGACGTGGTGGGGGTCCGGGACAACCCGCGGTTCAGTATCAACATGCCGGAGTGTGTCCAGAAACATGGCGCGGACGCCCCGGAATGCAACGCGCCGCTGAACGAGTCCCTCGCCGAATCGTCGCCGCTGGACAGCTACCGCGGCCAGATTGCGGGACTCCACCTGATGGACCTGAGCGACTTCATCTGCGCCGGCGGCACCTGCCCGGCCGTGGTGGGGAACGTCTACGTCTACAAGGACGACAACCACCTCACCAAGACCTACGTGCAGAGCATGATCCCCATGTTTGAGCAGCGGCTGCTGGCGGCCACCGGCTGGGCCTGAGGTTGCGCCGGGCCCACGCCCGCAGGGTTCCCTGGCCGAGCTTGCGAGGCTAGGGAGCGGGTGGGGATCGTGCCGTTGCTCACATTGCCGCCCCGGAATAGGGGGATCGGCGCCGAGGTTCTAATATTTACTCAACACTTTCTGCACTGAACCCGTGTACGAAGTACCCCCGCACCGCAACCCATGCACGGACCAGTCCCGTAATGACGGGCTGGTCATCAGCTGCAACCCCTACCCGTGAACCCCGCAACCAAGGTAAGAGGCGCACTCATGACCCAGCCCGCACACGATCCGTTCGGCTTTGTTGGCCTGACATACGACGACGTCCTGCTGCTCCCCGGCCACACCGACGTCATCCCCTCCGACGCCGACACCTCCTCCCGGATCTCCAAGCGGATCACGGTGCAGACCCCGCTGCTGTCCGCCGCGATGGACACCGTGACCGAATCCCGGATGGCCATCGCGATGGCCCGCCAGGGCGGCCTGGGCGTGGTGCACCGCAACCTGTCCATCCAGGACCAGGCCGACCAGGTGGACCGGGTCAAGCGCAGCGAGTCGGGAATGATCACCAACCCGCTGACCATCGGCCCTGAGGCCACGCTGGCGGAACTGGACGAGATCTGCTCCCAGTACCGCGTTTCCGGCCTGCCCGTGGTGGATGAGGGCATGCGGCTCCTGGGCATCGTCACCAACCGCGACACGCGCTTTGTGCCTGAAGCCGACTTCCCGCTGCGGCTGGTCAGCGACGTCATGACCAAGATGCCGCTGGTCACCGGCCACGTGGGCATCAGCCGCGAGGAAGCCTCGCACAAGCTGGCCACCAACAAGATCGAAAAGCTCCCGCTCGTCGACGAGCAGGGCCGCCTCAAGGGCCTGATCACCACCAAGGACTTCACCAAGGCCGAGCAGTACCCGCTCGCCACCAAGGACGAGGAAGGCCGCCTGCGCGTGGGCGCAGCCATCGGCTTCTTCGGCGACGGCTGGGAACGCGCCATGGCACTTGTGGACGCCGGCGTCGACGCCCTCTTCGTGGACACCGCCAACGGCCACTCGCAGGGCGTGCTGGACATGATCCGCCGCCTGAAGTCCGACCCCGTGGCGGCGCACGTGGACATCATCGGCGGCCAGGCCGCCACCCGTGAAGGCGCGCAGGCACTGATCGACGCCGGCGCCGACGGCATCAAGGTGGGCGTGGGTCCGGGCTCCATCTGCACCACCCGCGTGGTGGCCGGTGTGGGCGTCCCGCAGATCACCGCCATCTACGAATCCTCGAAGGCGGCCATCCCGGCCGGTGTTCCGCTGATCGCCGACGGCGGCCTGCAGTACTCCGGCGACATCGGCAAGGCGCTGGTTGCCGGCGCCGACACCGTGATGCTCGGCTCCCTGCTGGCAGGCTGCGACGAGTCCCCGGGCGAGCTGATCTTCGTCAATGGAAAGCAGTTCAAGAGTTACCGCGGCATGGGCTCCCTCGGTGCCATGCAGTCCCGCGGCAAGAACACGTCCTACTCGAAGGACCGCTACTTCCAGGCCGACGTCTCCGGCGACGACAAGCTGATCCCTGAGGGCATCGAAGGCCGGGTGGCCTACCGCGGGCCACTGGCATCCGTGGCCTACCAGCTCGTGGGCGGGCTCCGCCAGACGATGTTCTACGTCGGTTCCCCGACCATTCCGGAGCTGAAGGCGCGCGGCAAGTTTGTCCGCATCACGCCGGCCGGGCTCAAGGAATCGCACCCGCACGACATCCAGATGACGGTGGAGGCACCGAACTACGGTTCGCGCTGACCGGCGGTGTCGGTGGTTGAGCTTGTCGAAACCCCGGTTTCGACAAGCTCAACCACCGGGGCCGACCAGCTCAGCCACCGGGCCGAACTAGGCTGTATTCATGCCTGGACCCCGCCATCCCGTTGAGTTGAACCCCAAGCGGGATCCTAAACGGAAGCTCGCCGTGCGGCCTTATGCCCGTGCGGTGGCGCAGGTGCTGCGGGTCAGCTTCCGGGCCTCACCGGCCGCCGTCGTGATGAAAGTGGTCGGATCCCTGATCTCGGCGCTGCTTCCGCTGGTCACCACCTATTTTGCTGCGCTGACCACCACGGCCCTGGCGGCTGCCTACTCCGGAGACACGGCGGCCGGCCAGCAGGCCATTGTCTACGTCATCATCACCGCGGCGCTGGGAATGTTCTGGGGTGCCTTCAGCAGCGTGGACCGCTACATCCAGCAGCTCATGAGCTTCAAGGTCGGCGCCATCGTGGGCGACCTCATGTACGAGCGGTTCCTGGCCCTCGAATTCTGGCGGTACGACGACAAAGAGACCGTTGACCTCTATGACCGTGCCAAGCGGTTCTCTGACTCCTACGCCCGCGTCCTGGACCGCATCGCCGCGATCTTCACCCAGCTCGTGTCGGTGATTCTCGCCGTCGGCGCCCTGCTGCTGGTGAGCTGGTGGATCGCCGTCATCGTCCTGGTCGCGATCGTGCCCAGTGTCTACCTGCAGTTCAAGCTTTCCCGGGAGCAGATCGCCCACTGGAACACGCAGGTGGACTCGCGCCGCCAGCGCCGGATGATCGAGACAAACCTGCTGCGCCCGCAGCACATCGCCGAAATGCGGCTGTACGGCATCGTTGGCTACCTGATGGACTTCCGGTCCCGGCTGCGGGACGCGGACGAGCGCCGCCGGCTGGACTTCCAGAAGCGGTACATCCCGAAGCAGCTTGCCGCCGATGCCCTGCAGTACGGCGCCGAAGTGGTGTCCCTGATCTGGGTGGTTGGGCAGATCATCGCACGCGCCCAGCCGGTGGGCCAGTTCCTGTACGTCCAGCAGATCGTCAGCCGTGCACTCTCCACCGCCAACAACCTGGTGTCGTCACTGAGCTCCATCGACGAGGACCTCGCGAACCTCAAGGACTACGAACTGTTCATGGCGTTGCCCGTCCACTCCAGGCACGCGCCGCCGCTGCTGCAGGCCCCCAAGACCGTGGAGCTGAAGGACATCCGCTTCACTTACACCGGCAGCGACATCGAGGTGATCCGCGGGATCAGCATGACCATCCGGGAAGGCCAGCACATCGCCATCGTGGGGGAGAACGGGGCCGGAAAGTCCACCCTCATCAGGATCCTGGCCGGGCTCTACGCCCCGGATTCAGGGCAGGTAATGCTCGACGGCGTGGACCTCGCCGCCGTCGACGTCACCTCCTGGCACCGCCACCTGGCGGTGCTGAGCCAGGAGTTCCTGAAGTACGAGTTCGCCACCGCAGCGGAGAACATCTACTTCGGGGACGTCGATTCGGCGAAGGACGACGGCCGGATCCGGCGGTCGGCGGAAGATGCCGAGGCGCTGGAGTTCATCAACAAACTGCCCAACGGCCTGGACAACCACGTCAGCAACTGGATGGAGGATCCGCGCGGACGGAAGGGCAGCGGGCTCTCGGGCGGCCAGTGGCAGCGGCTCGCCATGGCCAGGAACTTCTACCGCAACGCCACGTTCATGGTGATGGACGAGCCCACCTCGGCCATCGATGCCCTCGCCGAGCACCGCATCTTCACAAGGCTGTTTGCTGACCGCAGCAGCACCATCATCGCCATCAGCCACCGCCTGGCCACCATCGAGAAGGCTGACATCGTGTACATGCTCGAAGACGGCCGCATCGTGGAGCAGGGCACCCATAAGGAGCTGGTGGCGCTGCGCGGCCGCTACTTCAGGATGTTCGAATCGCAGTTGACACCGTTGGAGGATAACCTAGACCAGTGACTTACGAGATCGAGATCGGCCGTGGCAAGCGTGGGCGTCGTGCCTACTCCCTGGATGACATTGCGATTGTCCCTAACCGTCGTACCCGCGACCCCAAGGACGTTTCCGTGTCGTGGCAGATCGACGCCTATAAGTTCGACATGCCTGTCATCGCCGCCCCCATGGACTCGGCCATGTCACCGCAGACAGCCATCGCCCTCGGCCGCCTTGGCGGACTCGGGGTCCTGGACCTTGAGGGCCTCTGGACCCGGTACGAGGACCCGCAGCCGATCCTGGAAGAGATCGGCGCCCTCGAGGACGAGGTCAACAGCCCCGCCGTGACGGGACGGATGCAGGAGCTGTACCGTGCGCCCATCCAGCCCGAACTGATCACCTCGCGCCTCGCCGAGATCCGTGCCGCCGGCGTCACCGTGGCCGGCTCCCTGACCCCGCAGCGCACCCAGGAACACTACAAGACCGTGGTGGCTGCCGGCGTCGACATCTTTGTCATCCGCGGCACCACCGTGTCCGCCGAGCACGTGTCCAAGGACCACGAGCCGCTGAACCTCAAGCAGTTCATCTACGAACTCGACGTGCCAGTCATTGTCGGCGGCGCCGCCGGCTACACCCCGGCACTGCACCTCATGCGCACCGGCGCTGCCGGCGTGCTCGTGGGCTTCGGCGGGGGAGCCACCACCACCACGCGCCGCGCCCTGGGCATCCACTCGCCGATGGCCTCGGCCATCTCCGACGTTGCTGCGGCCCGCCGGGACTACATGGACGAGTCCGGCGGACGTTACGTGCACGTGATTGCCGACGGCGGCATGGGAACCTCAGGCGACATCGTCAAGGCCATCGCGATGGGCGCCGACGCCGTAATGCTCGGCAGCGCACTCGCCCGAGCCGAAGAGGCACCGGGCAAGGGCTGGCACTGGGGCCAAGAGGCCCACCACCTGGAACTTCCCCGCGGCGACCGGGCCAACGTTGGCACCGTCGGCCCCCTGGAGGAAGTCCTTTTCGGGCCGGGCCACCACACCAACGGCACGTCAAACCTGATCGGCGCGCTGCGCCGCTCCATGGCCACCACCGGCTATTCGGACCTCAAGGAATTCCAGCGGGTCGACGTCGTCGTCTCGCCCTACTCAGGAAACTGACGTCCGGCGCGGGCCGGGTGCAGGACCCGGACCCGCCTGCCGAACCGTGCGGCTAGCAAGTAGTGTGGATTACTACCTGCACCAGCGGCATCGGAGGCGTTCCATGAAGAGTGTTCCAAACACCAGCGGCACCCTGGGCCCGGCGGCCCGTGAGCAGTCCATCGCACGGCTCCGGGCCACCACTGACCCCGGCAAGGAACTGGACATCCTCATTGTCGGGGGCGGCATCGTGGGTACCGGCGCGGCCCTGGACGCCGTGACCCGCGGACTCAGCGTGGGAATCGTGGAAGCCAGCGACTGGGCGGCCGGCACCTCGTCCCGGTCCTCCAAACTCATCCACGGCGGCCTCCGCTACCTCGAAATGCTGGACTTCGGCCTCGTCAAGGAGGCCCTGCACGAGCGCGGCCTGATCCTGTCCGTCCTCGCCCCGCACCTCGCCAGGCCAGTGCCGTTCCTGTACCCGCTGACCAAACCGTTCCTGGAGCGGCCGTACGTGGGCGCCGGGATCGCCCTCTACGACGCCATGTCCATCACCGGCGGGCATAGCCGCGGGGTGCCTTTCCACAAGCACCTGACCCGGCGCGGTACCCTCCGCGCCGCGCCCAGCCTCAAGGACGACGCCTTCGTCGGTTCCATCCGGTACTACGACGGCCAGGTCGATGACGCCAAATACGCGGCCAACCTGATCCGCACCGCTGCCCACTACGGCGCCCACGCCGTCAACCAGATGGCGGTGGTGGACTTCCTGCGCGAGGGCGAACGCGTGGTCGGGGCCAAGGTGGTCAACCACGAAGACGGCACGGAGTTCAAGATCCGCGCCAAGCAGGTCATCAACGCCACCGGTGTGTGGACGGACGAAACCCAGGCCATGGTGACCGAACGGGGCCAACTGAAGGTCCGCGCCTCCAAGGGCATCCACCTCGTGGTGCCCAGGGACCGCTTCCAGTCCACCGTGGGCCTGATCCTGCGCACGGAGAAGTCTGTCTTGTTCGTCATCCCGTGGGGGCGGCACTGGATCATCGGCACCACGGACACCGACTGGAACCTGGACAAGGCCCACCCCGCAGCCTCCAGCAAGGACATCGACTACATCCTGGAACGCGTCAACAGGGTCCTGAAGCGGCCCCTCACCCGGGAAGATGTGGAGGGGGTTTTCGCCGGGCTGCGTCCCCTGCTGGCCGGCGAAAACGACTCCACCGCCAAACTCTCGCGCGAACACGTCGTGGCGCACCCGGTGCCGGGCCTCGTGGTGGTGGCCGGCGGCAAATGGACAACGTACCGGATCATGGCCAAGGACGCCGTAGACGAAGCCACCCGCACCATGGACGAACGCGTGCCGCCGAGTTGCACGGAGACCATCCCGCTGCTCGGTGCCAGCGGCTTCAAGGCTGCCTGGAACCGGCGCAACCGGACGGCTGAGGAATCGGGCGTCCACGTGGCACGGGTCGAACACCTGCTCAACCGCTACGGATCGATGGCGCCGGAAGTGCTCGCCATCATCGCGGAGAGGCCTGAGCTGGCGGAGCCGCTGCCCGGCGCCGACGACTACCTCCAGGCCGAGGCCGTGTACGCCGCCACCCACGAGGGTGCCCGGCATGTCCACGACGTCCTGACCCGCAGGACGCGGATTTCGATCGAGGCGTGGGACCGTGGTGTCTCCGCGGTTCCGGTAGTCGCTAAACTGATGGGTGAAGTCCTTGGCTGGAGCGATGTGCAGCGCGAAAGCGAAATCAAGCACTACATTGCACGCGTAGAAGCCGAGCGGCTGAGCCAGCAGCAACCCGATGATGAATCCGCCGACGCCGCACGAATGGGCGTCGACGACATCGTTCCCTTGCGCTGAGGGGCTCCTGCTCCAGCATTCTCGCCTCACTGAAGGGACACGCCTTGGCGGAACCACTTGACCGGTACGATGCCGAACTCACCACGCCCGAAATGGTGATCCTCGAGCTTGAGGCATCGGACAAGGTGGACGCAGCATCGCAGCTCGCTGCGCGTCTTTTCGCCGCCGGCAGGGTGACGGACCTGCCGGGCTTCCTGGAGCACGTCCACGCCCGTGAGCACCAGCTGGCCACAGGCCTGCCGGGCGGCATCGGCCTGCCGCACGCCCGGAGCGAATTCGTGTCCCGGACCTCCATCGCCGTCGGCATCACCAAGTACGGGCACGCACTGGACTTCGGCGCCACCGACGGTCCGGCCACCGTCATTCTCCTGATCGCGACGCCGGCGAGTTCCTTCTCGGACCACCTGGAGGTACTGGCCACCCTGGCCCGGTCGCTGTCCAAGGAATCGTTCCGTGAGTCCCTGCGGCGTGCCTACGACCCCGAAGTTATCGCCGAGCTCATCAACTCCAGCCTGGTCTTCTTCGACCACTGAGATTGGGACCAGAGCCCTGCGTTTAGTTGTTCTACGGCGGAACGAAGTACGGTTAAGGGGTGTGGAAAACAGCCCTCAAACCCCGATGGATCGCAGGCCTGGTGTTCGCGATTGCCGTTTCCGGGGTCTTCGTCCTGCTCAGCCAATGGCAGTTCGGCAGGTCCACGCAAGCCGAGATCCCCGTCAACCCCGCCACCGAGACGGCACAGTCGTTGACCGGCACGCTCCAGCCCGGAGAATTTTTCCATGGCTCCGTGGCGGACCAGATGGTCACCGCAGTCGGGACCTACGACGCCGACAAGCAGGTCCTGATACCCGGACGACTGCACAACGGCGAGTCCGGCTACTGGGTGGTGACGGCCTTTGCCGTCAACGGAGCGCCCGTCCTCAGCGGCGCCGGCGCCTCACCGGAAACCTGGATCCCCGTGGCCCGCGGCTGGGTGGCCGATCCCGCAGATGCTGCCGGACCGCCGTCGGGCACTGTTGAACTGACCGGACGGCTCCTGCCGTCCGAGGCGCCCTTGCCCCAAACGGCTCCCGGCCCGGGGCGGGCCACGGCGGTGTCCGTGGCCGAACTCATCAACTACTGGGACGTCAGCAGCTACCCCGGGTTCATCGCGGCCACGGAAGAAGTGTCAGCCGGAACAGACCTCAGCGCCGGGGCCACGGACAGTGCGCTCAAGCCGCTGAACATCGGACCCCAGCCGCCCGCCCAGAAGATCAACTGGCTCAACCTCTTCTACTCCCTGGAGTGGGTGGTCTTCGCCGGCTTTGCCCTGTTTATCTGGTGGCGCCTGGTCAAGGACGACTACCGCCGGACCCTCGAGGACCAGCACGACGGCGGCGACGGCACCGACGGCGCCCACGACCACCTCCCAGCCCCCACACCTTCTGAACCGACCCAACAAAAGGTACAGCCATGATTGAACCCAAACCTGCCATGCAGGCACAGCCGTCCGGTGACAGCAGCCAGACCAGCGGCGGAGCGGCCAACAAAGGCAAAAAGCGCCGCTTCGGCGGCACGGAGCAGCAGATCCGCTCGGCCCTGAAGTTCTACAAGGTGCTCGCATACCTCACCGGCGGCATGCTGCTGCTGCTGTGCGCCGAGCTCATTGCGCGCTACGCCTTCGGCCAGTACCTCTTCGCCGGCGGGACCAACGCCGTCACGGGAGAGCCGTTCGCCCTGGGGTTCGCCGACGCCGAACCCAAGGGCGTCCTCGGCGGGGTCAACATCTCCGTCACGGTGCTGATCGTCCACGGCTGGATGTACGTTGTGTACCTGATGTCCAACTTCCGCCTCTGGTCGCTGATGCGCTGGCCGTTCGCCAAACTCATCCTGCTGGCCCTGGGCGGCGTTATTCCGTTCCTGTCCTTCATCGTGGAGAAGAAGTTCCACGCCGAGGTCGAGGCGGAGCTGGCAGACAACCCGCAGGCACCCCAGCGCTACTAGGGCGGCGGCGCCCAGGCTGTCCCGCCATCGGACGTTCACTCCGTCACACCGGCGGCCCTGGATGTGCGGCGGGGCAACCGCGCAAAGTAGGCTAGTACGGTGACTACTCCCACTGCATCCCAGACTTCCCAGAAGCCGGTGCTGGTTGTTGACTACGGTGCCCAGTACGCGCAGCTTATTGCCCGCCGCGTCCGGGAAGCGAATGTGTATTCGGAAGTGGTTCCGCATACCTACAGCACCGAGCAGCTCCTGGCCAAGAACCCCGCCGCCATCATCCTGTCCGGCGGTCCGTCCAGCGTCTACGCTGACGGTGCACCGTCTGTCGGCGCCGACCTCTTCGAAGCCGGGATCCCGGTCTTCGGCATCTGCTACGGCTTCCAGGCCATGGCCAACGCCCTCGGCGGAAAAGTCGACAAGACCGGCCTGCGCGAGTACGGCTCCACCCAGACCACCATCCTCGGCGAGGGCCGCTCAGTGCTCGAGGGGATGCCGCAGCACCAGAACACCTGGATGAGCCACGGCGACTCCGTGCACGAGGCTCCGGAAGGCTTCGAAGTGCTGGCCACCACCGCCGGCGCCGAAGTGGCAGCCTTCGCCAACGAGGAAAAATGCCTCTACGGCGTGCAGTGGCACCCGGAAGTGAAGCACTCGGCCTACGGCCAGCAGGTGCTGGAGAACTTCCTCTTCAAGGGCGCCAAGCTGGAACCGAACTGGACCACGGGGAACATCCTCGACGAGCAGGTGGAGCGCATTCGCCAGCAGATCGGCGACGCGAAGGTCATCTGCGGCCTCTCCGGCGGCGTCGACTCCGCAGTGGCCGCGGCCCTCGTCCAGCGCGCCGTGGGCGACCAGCTGACCTGTGTGTTCGTTGACCACGGGCTTCTGCGCGAAGGCGAAGCCGAGCAGGTGGAACGCGACTTCGTCGCCGCCACCGGCGTTAAGCTCTACGTCGCCAACGAGCAGGAGCGCTTCCAGGCCGCCCTGGCCGGAGTCAGCGATCCGGAGACGAAGCGCAAGATCATCGGCCGCGAGTTCATCCGCGCCTTTGAAGAAGCCGAACTGGCCATCATCGCCGAGGCAGCCGCACACGGCGAAAAGATCAAGTTCCTGGTCCAGGGAACCCTGTACCCCGACGTCGTCGAATCCGGCGGCGGCGAAGGCGCAGCCAACATCAAGAGCCACCACAACGTGGGCGGCCTTCCCGAGGACCTGCAGTTTGAGCTCGTCGAGCCGCTGCGGGCACTGTTCAAGGACGAAGTCCGGGCCGTCGGCGCCCAGCTGGGCCTGCCGCAGGAAATCGTCGGACGCCAGCCCTTCCCCGGGCCCGGCCTCGGAATCCGCATCGTCGGCGAGGTGACCAAGGAACGCCTGGACCTGCTCCGCAAGGCGGACGCCATTGCCCGCGCCGAGCTGACTGCTGCCGGGCTGGACAACGACGTATGGCAGATGCCGGTTGTCCTGCTGGCCGACGTCCGCAGCGTCGGCGTCATGGGCGACGGCCGCACCTACGGCCACCCGATCGTCCTCCGTCCGGTTTCCTCCGAGGATGCCATGACGGCGGACTGGTCACGGCTGCCCTACGACCTCCTGGCCCGGATCTCCAACCGGATCACCAATGAGGTGGAAGGCGTTAACCGCGTTGTGCTGGATGTGACCAGCAAGCCGCCGGGAACCATCGAATGGGAATAACCGCATAACAGTGGCCGGTCTCCGTTACGGAGGCCGGCCACTGGTCGTTTGAGGGGAATTACTCCGCAATTTGGCATGATCAGTGTTGCGGTCTCTCACTACGGCATCTTTCCGGCTACGCTCGAAAGTATGCCGGTATGGTCCAGGGCGTCACGTGAAAACGCAGAAAAGAAGGCAGTAGTGTCAGTTGGTCAAGGCCACCCGGAGGGCTCCGAGGAGTTCAGGAAATGGCTGTCCGGTCTTAAGCCCGTCACCGGGGCAGACACCATGCTGCGCTTCACCAAGACCCCTGAAGGTTCCATCGACCTGACCCACGCCCACCCGTCAGGCCTCGCCCAGCTGATGGCAGGCCGGCGCACGCGGCTTTCCACCCTGATCCGGGACCGCCAGCAGTACGTGGTCGCGGCCCGCGCATCACGGAACATCCGCTCCAAGATCTTCGAACTGGGCAATGACCGCGGCATCGACGCTGGCTACCTGTCCGCCGGCACTGTGGTCTGGACGTCCGCCGTCGGGGGCAAACCGCAGCGGATTTCCGCCCCGGTCATGCTGACCGCGATCTCCCTGACAGTGCGCCCCGGCGAAGATGACTACGAGCTGCAGCTCACGGAACAGGCACACATCAACCCGGCGCTGGTCCGTCACCTGAAGAACATCCACGGGATCGTCTTCGACGTCAACGCGGTGACCCGCCTGGCGTACAGCACCGCGCGCTTTGACCCCCAGCCGGTGCTTGACCGGCTGGCTATGCTGATCAGGCCCATCCACGGTGCCGAGGCGCAGCACAACCTGCTGGTCTCCACCTTTGCCGACCTGTCCGGGAACCTCGATGACCCCTGGATCAACGAAGCGAACCCGCTGGTGGCTGCCCTGGCCACCGCCGCAAGCGGTGCAGTCGTGGACGTGGACGAACCGGACCCCTCGCGCTTTCCCGGCGTGGACCAGCGCCACCCTCAGGATGAACTGCTCCTGCTCGACGCCGACGCGGACCAGCAGTACGTGCTTGACGCCGCCCGGGCCGGTGATTCCCTCCTGGTCAGCAGTCCGCCAGGAACCGGCCAGACGCAGACCGCCATCAACACCATCGGCGCGCTCGTGGATGCCGGCAAAACCGTCCTGGTGGTTGGCGACCGGCGTGCCAGCCTCAACGAGGTGTCGGCGCAGCTGGAGACCCTCGGCCTTGAATCCATCCTGTTCCAGCTCTCCGGCACCGCCACTCCGCAGCAGTTCAAGGCACAGCTGGTGCGCGCCATCGTCCGGAACGAGAAGTCCCTCCAGCCCCAGCTCGGGAACCTGCATAAGACCCTCACCGAACACCGGCACGCCCTGACGGACCACGTTGCGTCCCTCCACAACGTGCGGCAGCGCTGGGGGTGCTCGCCCTATCAGGCCATGCAGTCACTGGCCGAACTGACCTCCATCCAGCCTGCCCCGGCCACTACTGTCCGGCTCAAGCGGAGCGTCCTGGACAACATCAGGGACCGCAACGAACTCGCGGGCCGGCTCCACCGTGCCGCCGAACTCGGCAGTTTCAGCCGTGCGTCCACCACCAGCCCCTGGCACGGGGCCAGGCTGCTCACCCGCAAGGAAACGGAAGAAGCCCAGCAGCTGGCCCGCTCCGTGGAAGAAACCCTGCCGGTCCTGCGGGACCGCATGAACGCCGTGGCGGAGCACGCCGAGATCCGCCTTGGCCTGTCATTTGCCGAATGGGGCGAGCAGCTTGAGCTCCTTATGGCGGTGCGGGAAAGCCTGGACAAGTTCACCCCGGACATTTTCGACCGGCCCGTCCATGACCTGATATCGGCGACCGCATCCTCGGCCTGGCGGCGTGAGCGGAACATCGACATGGCGTCCATGCAGCGCTCCCGGTTGCGCCGCGTGGCGAAGGAATACGTCCGCCCCGGGGTCCACATCGCGGACCTCCACAGCTCACTGCTGCTCGTGCAGGAACAGCGCGCACTGTGGTCCGGCTACGCCACAACGCAGCGCCACCCCGCCGTGCCGTCCGGGCTGGCGGAGATGAACATGATGTACCGCTCTCTGGACCGTGAACTGACGGAGCTGGGGGAGGCCCTGCGGCACACCGAGGCGGGCGGTTCCCTGGCAACCACGCCGTACCCGGAGCTGATGGAACGCCTCGAGCGGCTGGTCGCGGACACGGACACCCTGAAAACACTGCCGGAGCGCACGCTGCTGGTGGAGAACATGCGCGAACACGGCCTGGGTGAACTGCTCACCGACCTCGCCGAGCGGGAGGTCCCGGCCGGATCCGTGGCCGCGGAGCTTGAACTCGCATGGTGGCAGTCCGCGCTGGAAGCCATGATCAGCGGCGACGACTACCTCGCCATGTCCGACGGTGACGCCCTCCGGCAGCTGGAAGCTGAATACCGGCTCGCCGACAACGCGCATATTGCCAGCGGCGCAGCGCGGCTCCGCTGGGACCTGTCCGAGCGGTGGCGCGCAGCCATCGGCGAGAACCCGCGCCAGGCCGCCCTGCTGCGAAGTCTGCTCAAGGACGGGCGGGTGACCCTTGCCGCGCTGACCGCCCAGGCGCCGGCGCTGGTGCCCATGCTGGTGCCTGTCTGGTCCGTGAGCCCGTACCTGATGACCGGGCTGCTTCCGGCGGAGCAGCGTTTTGATGCCGTGGTTGTCCTGGACGCCGAGGCAACGTCGCTCCAGGCGGTCCTGCCAGCCATGGCCCGGGCCAAGCAGGTCATTGCATTCGGCGATTCCCGGATTGCCAGCCCGCGCACTTTCACCGTCGGAGTGGAACGGCTCGCGGCCGGCGAAACGGCCCACCAGCGCGTGGAGAGCGCCTTCTCCGCACTGTCAGCCGTGCTGCCGGTCTGGCGGCTGAACTTTGTGTACCGGGCCGTGGACGAGGACCTGGTCCTCCAGCTCAGCAAGAATTTCTACGACGGCGGCCTCCGCCGGCTGCCGGAGGGCCAGTCCGCCACAGGCCTGGACAGGGCCCTGCTGGTTGAGTACCTGCCGGACGGCACCGGGCTGCCGAGCGCCGACCACGAAGGTGTTGAATCCGTCGTGGCAGAGGTGAACCGGGTGGTGCACCTTGTCTTCGAACATGCACGGCTCCGCCCGCGCA
Source organism: Arthrobacter sp. HS15c (assembly GCF_040812005.1). NCBI lineage: Bacteria > Bacillati > Actinomycetota > Actinomycetes > Micrococcales > Micrococcaceae > Arthrobacter > Arthrobacter sp. HS15c. Next base: position 435,777 of record NZ_JBFOHM010000001.1, on the reverse strand, counting down.
CGTCCCTCGCCGTTGTCACGGCCAGCCTGAGGCACGCGGCCAGGATCGGCGAATCCATCCGGCTGCAGCTGCCCAACCACCCCGGCCTTGCCGGGTTCTTCGGCGCAGGTCCCGAATCCTTCCGCGTCGTGGACCTTGAACGTGCACAGGGCCTGGTCCGGGACCACGTGATTTTTTCACCCGGCTTCGGACGGACGCCGCATGGCCGCGCCCTGCACAATTTCGGTCCGTTGTCCGCCGAGGGTGGCCGGGAAAAGTTCGCCCTGGCCATGACCCGGGCGCGCCGGTCCCTGCACGTCCTGACCTGCTTCCGGCCGGAAGACCTGGACCACACCAGGCTGGCCCACGGCGCCGTCGACCTTTACGAGCTTCTGGACCGGGAGATTGCCGGGAACACCAACCTCGGCACCCCTGCCTCCCGGGCGGCCGCCAGCGAGCAGGCGCTCGGAGCGGATCCGCTGGTTGCTGACCTCGGGGACCGCCTGCGTGCCCGCGGCGCGCGCGTCTGGCACCAGTACGACGGCGTCATCGACATGGTGGCCGCAGCCGACCCGCTCAGCACCATGGGCCAGGACGACCCCGAGACGCCGTGGCCGGTGGCCATCGAATCAGACGGCACCGACCAGTACCGGACCATGAGTGTCCGGGAGCGGAGCCGGCTCCGGCCGCAGCTCCTCGAGCGTATGGGCTGGCGGTACATGCCACTGTGGACCATCGAGGTCTTCACCGACCCTTCGGCGTGCGCTGACCGCATTGCCGGTTACCTGGGCCTGGAGAAAGTGGTCCTGCCGGGCCGGGCCACGGCATCCGCAAATTTCTTCGACGACGACGTGGACCCGCTCTCACTTGAAGCCTATGGGAGCCTCAGCCGGGAGGATGACCTTCCCAGCCGGGCTGACCACACGCGGCAGGGACAGCCTGCTGCGCCGGAAAACTACCAGAACCGGGCGGCACGTCCGGATGAGGAGGAGGCGGTCCGCGTGGCCCCAACACACAACGCTGACGCCCGCGCCGGCGGAGAAGCCGCCGACGGCCAGGTGCCAAGCCAGGGCACAGGCCAGGAAAACGCCCGCGAGGAAGCCAAAACGCCTGCCCCGTACGGCCAGGCTGCCACCGGAACAGAGGGCATCCTGCCCAACAAAGCCGCGGAGGACGACCCCCGGCGCTGGGGCGATGGCCCCGATGACGACCACGACGCATGGCTGAAGGAACAGAAACCGCCGCACTGGGGGTGATGGACCGGCGCCCCACCGCGCCATGGGCCTCACCAGCGGGCGCGGGCGGGTCACCCCGCCGACGGCCCCTCGTGTCACCCTCACGGCGGCCCGACAAGGACGAAAAACAGTTTGCCTTGCGTGGAGGCGCCTGCCAGCCGTGCAGCCTGTCCGGGGTCGGCCGCCACCACGATGAGGCCGTCTGTCTCGCCTGTTCCCAGCCATTCTCCGGTTTTACCGCCCTGGCCCGAGGTCCAGAGCACTGGCACGGCCGTCGCCAGCACTTCCGAGGCAGCCTGCTGGTCGTAGCCGTTCGCGGACGTGAGCACCACGTTGACCAGCTGCCCCGGTGACACGAGCTGGATGGAGGAAGCGTCCGCCATCCGCAGCGGCACAGCTGCAGAACCCGGCGGAGTCCCCGCAAGCAAACCGGGGCCCAGCAGCTGGGTGTCCGTCAGGAGCTGCCCTTTGCGGAGCGGGGCTGCCAACTGCTTTCCCGCTGCCTCGGAGGTGACCTGAAGGGATCCGGCGGCGATCATGCCCGGCGGAACCTGTACTTCGGCCACGTCCGAGGGCGCCAGTGTGGAACCGGTCGGAAGGTCCCGGGCCGCGGCGAGGGCCGTCACCGAATACGCAGGCGCCGGAGTGAGCTGATGGACCGCCACGGCGGCTGCAACGCAGAGCAGGAACGCTATGGCGAGACGGCGGTTGCGGGCCAGCCACGGGCCAAGCCGACGGCCCGGCGGTCGGCCAGCCGACAGCGGACGCGCACCACGTGACGGACGCCCGGGCTCAGGGTTCTTTCGGCTGGTGGGAGTTCTTCGATGAGGGCGAAACAGTGTGGCGGACATGGGCCCACGCTATTTCGGGCCGGACACAGAGAACAGACCGGTCTAAGGCTATGTGGACAACCGGACCGGGCAGCGCTGAGGATGTCGCGGCAATGCGGGGCCTGGGAACAGGCCTGGCGCGTCAGCTTGCGGCAGCGGCCGTGGCGGGGGCGGGTGCCGGCGCGGCGGGCGCCGACGGGGCGGCCGAAACCGTGCTTCCCTTGGCATCCCGGGAGTCGGTGCGGTAGAAACCGGAGCCCTTGAAGACCACGCCAACACTGTTGAACTTCTTGCGCAAGGTGCCCTGGCACTCGGGGCAGGACGTCAGTGTGCTGTCCGTGAACGACTGGACAATATCGAAGGCATGGCTGCAATCCTTGCAGGCGTACGCATACGTTGGCACTGGTGCTCCTCCTCTTGGACAAACGAGAGGTCCCGTGCTGCCAGGACGAACGTTTCCGTCCATTAGCAGTCGCAGGGCCTGAGTGCCAATTCTATCATCCCCGCCGGGGAGGCTGGCCGGCGTCGGAAGTTAGGCCCGCTCCGGGCCCAGGTGAACCAGCCCCGAGGGAGTGAGGGCGTCCGGTACTTTCCGGTCGAAGTCCTCGGCGGGAATGCTGCCGGCAGGCAGTACCTCCCGGTCGTACACGATCGCCGCCGAGGGAAGGCCGGGCCGGACGCCGTCGAGCGCATCGAGGAAAACGTCGTAGTAGCCACCGCCTTGTCCGATGCGGTGGCCGTTGTGGTCCAGGGCGGTGGCCGGCAGGAAGAGCCCGGAGACGCCGGCCATCACGTCGAGCCCGTGCCGGGTCCCCGCCGGCTCAAGGATGGGGGCAAACGTGCTGCGGACGAGCTCCCCGCCCGGTGCCCAGAACACCCAGCTGAGCCGGCGTCCGGCTTCGCAGACCGGCAGCAGAATCCTGTGGCCCCGGCCGTGAAGAGCATCAATGAGCGGGCCTGTGGGCGGCTCGAAACCCACGCCGAGGTAAACGCAAAACGTCGACGGCCTCCCCGGGGAAAGATGGTCAGCCCAGTCGAGGCCGTGGCGCGCTATGCCGGCACCGGCCGCCTCGCGGGCGGCGGGGTCCATGGCGGCGCGGACAGCCCGGTGCAGTGCACGGATCTCTTCCTTGGCTGAGCTGCTGCCAGCAGTCATAGTGGCTGCTCCTCCTGTTTGTCCCGGCCGGGTTTCTCCCGTCCAATAATTACTGTCTGTATGTTCCCTCCGCTAGATTAGTCCGGTGACTACCACTAACCAGACAGTACGCAAGGCCGTCATTCCCGCTGCGGGACTCGGCACCAGGTTCCTGCCTGCCACCAAGGCCATGCCGAAGGAAATGCTCCCGGTAGTCGACAAACCGGCCATCCAGTATGTCGTTGAGGAAGCCGTCAAGGTTGGCCTTAACGACATCCTGATGATCACCGGCCGCAACAAGCGCGCCCTCGAAGACCACTTCGACAGGGTCCCGGCACTCGAAGCCACCCTGGCGGACAAGGGTGAGACAGCAAAACTGTCATCCATCCAGGCCGCCAGCAACCTCGGTGACATCCACTACGTCCGCCAGGGCGACCCCAACGGCCTTGGCCACGCGGTGCTTCGTGCCAAGCAGCACGTTGGTTACGAACCGTTCGCCGTCCTGCTGGGCGATGACCTGATAGACGCCCGGGACGAACTGCTGAGCACCATGATCGACGTCCAGGCGAAAACCGGTGGCTCGGTTGTGGCCCTGATCGAGGTGGAACCGTCCCAGATCAGCGCCTATGGCTGCGCGGACATCCAGGAAATCGACGGCGAAAGCTATGTCCGGATCAACGAGCTGGTGGAAAAGCCCGACGTCGCAGATGCGCCCTCCAACCTCGCCGTCATTGGACGCTACGTCCTGCACCCTGCGGTCTTTGAGGTGCTCGAACGCACCGGACCGGGGCGCGGCGGCGAGATCCAGCTCACCGACGCCCTGCAGGAACTGGCTGCCGGCGACGGGGAAGGCCACGGAGTCTACGGCGTCGTGTTCCGTGGACGCCGCTACGACACCGGTGACAAGCTCAGCTACCTCAAGGCCTGCGTCCAGCTGGCCATCGACAGCGATGACCTTGGTCCCGGTCTGCGCGAGTGGCTGCCCGGTTTCACCGCCGGCCTCTCCCACTAACGCACCGTGCGCGCAGGCCCCATCTGGCCCGTCACGCTGGAGTGCGGCGACCTGGTACTGCGTCCCATCCGGTACCGGGACAGGAAGGAATGGACCGAAGTCCGGGGGCGCAACAGCGAATGGCTTGCTCCGTGGGAGGCGTCCAACCCGGCGCCCGGGGGAGGCCTGCCCGATTACCGGCAGATGGTGCGGTCCCTCAAGATCCAGGCCGCGCAGTCGACGGCACTGCCGTTCCTCATCACCGAGCGGCGGCCCGGCGCGGCGGCTCCAGCCATAGTTGGCCAGCTGACCGTGTCATCCATTGTGTGGGGCTCAGCCATGATGGCAACGCTCGGGTACTGGGTGGACCAGGGGCGGGCAGGACATGGCATTGCGCCTACGGCCGTGGCCCTGGCCACGGACCACTGCTTCCAGGTTTTGGGGCTGCACCGCATGGAGATCAACATCCGTCCGGAGAACGGGCCCAGCCTGAGGGTGGTTGAAAAGCTGGGCTTCCGGGACGAGGGTTACCGGCCCCGTTTCCTGCATATCAACGGCGAGTGGGCCGACCACCGGACCTTTGCCCTGACCTCGGAAGAAGTCCCTGACGGGCTGCTGCCCCGGTGGCTGGCCTCCCGCCAGTCCTGAGTCCCGGGCCGTCATAATTCCATTGATTTGCCACGTTGCCGACGACACACCGTGGCTAATGCCGCAGGGGCTGACTTAATGCTCATACGGTTTTGATTGTGGACTTCCCCCTTAGCAGCTCAGTGATCCTTGTGGTTGCCGTTGTGCTCTGGATTGTCTGGGTTGCCCCGTATGTTCTCCGGAACCGCCGGCACCAGTTTCAGGCTGCAGGTGAGATGACGGCGGACGCACCAGCTACTGACTCATCGGACCCGAGAGCCGGGACGGTCATGAACATCACCGCCCAGCAGGAGAAAGCCATGGACATCAGGAAGAGCCCCGCTGCCGCAGCAGGCGCCGGCGCAGCGGACACCGCCGCACCGGAGCCCGGCGACAGGCCGGCGCCGAGTGGATTCAAGATCCGCTACGGCCGCACGGCACTCGCCCTCGCGGCCCTGGTCTCACTCCTGACCGCGCTCATTGCCGGCATGCTTCTCCCGTTTGGACTGGGCAGCGGGCTGCTGCCGGTTTCTGCCTTCCTGGTGGCCTTCGGATCGCTGGCATTGCTCCGCGGCCTGGCAGTCCGTGACCGCAGGAAAAAGGTCAACGCCGCGTTCCGTGCCGCTATGGGTTCGCCGGCCCGCCGACACAGTGAGCCGGAGCGGACTCCCCTCAACACACCCAAGCCTGCGTCCCAGCCGGAACGGCCCCTGTTCGACGCCGAGGCCCACCAGCCCAAGGCCAAGCCGCTGACCGCCGCTGAACTGCGCGAAGCTGCACTCGCCGTTGCCCTCGAGGCCGGCGACACCAGCGCCAGGACCGCGGTGGACGCTGGATCTGCCGGTGAAACCTGGGAGCCTGTTGAGGTTCCCAAGCCGGTTTACGTCGAGGCCGCGAAGGCCGAACGGCCGGCACCCGAGCCCCTGGACCTCCCCGAGGCACCCAAAGCCGTCGGGAAGCCGTCACTGAAGCAGGGCACTGTCGCCGCACCCGCTGCCGGACCGGCGCCGAAGCCGCTGACCAAAGCCCAGAGCGCACTGAGCAACCTCGACGACGTCCTGCAGCGCCGGCGCGCCTGACACCCTGGAGGCCACCGGCGTTACCGCCGCAGGGGCATTTGCGGTCCCGGTTGGTAAAGTGGCCGGAAAATTTGTAGCCTAGGGTCACCGGCCCCGCGGCTCCCACCGGAGAGCGGGCTGTTCCGGGGCTATAGCTCAGTTGGTAGAGCGCTTCGTTCGCATCGAAGAGGTCAGGAGTTCGAATCTCCTTAGCTCCACACCATGGCTGCCTGATCCAATCGGGATCTTCGGCGCCTGAACTCCCTGGATTGGACAGAGTCAATGAGTTTGATCCGGCTGAACGACGTCAGCGTCAGTTTCGACAAAACCCCTGTGCTCCGTGAAGCATTCTTCCGGCTCGAACCGGGGGACCGCGTGGGCCTCATCGGCAGGAACGGATCGGGCAAGTCCACCATCCTCAAGCTCATCCTCGGGCAGGTTGCCCCGGATGCCGGGAGCATAAGCCTGGACCCCGGCGTCACCACCGCCTACTTCTCACAGTTCTCGGAACTGAATGGCGAGTCGAGCATCCTTGAGGTCCTGGACGGGCTGTTCGCCCACATCAAGGACATTGAAGCGGAACTGGCGGCCATCGACGCCGCCATAGCAGCGGGCCCGGGGGACTCCCAGCTGGACGGCCTGATCCACCGCCAGTCGGAGCTCTTCGAAGACATGGACCGGCTGGACGGCTGGGACTACCAGCGCAGCATCGACAAGGTGCTCACCACACTGGGCTTCAGCGACGCCCACCGGGCCTGCTCCATCGATGAACTCTCCGGTGGTTGGCGGAACCGCGCCGCGCTGGCAAAGATCCTGCTTGAGGCCCCTGACGTGCTCCTCCTGGACGAGCCCACCAACTACCTCGACGTCGCCGGGGTCGAATGGCTGGAAGGCTGGTTCCGGACCTTCAAGGGCGCCGCGATCGTCGTCTCGCATGACCGGACCTTCCTGGACGCCGTTGTCACCCGGATCGTGGAGGTGGAGAACTTCCACCTCCACGAATATCCGGGCAACTTCGCCGAGTATGTCGTGGCAAAGCAGTTCCGGCTCAAGAGCCTGGAAAGCCAGTTTCTGCACGAGTCCGAGCTGCTGGCGTTCGAAGCCGAAGGCATCTCGGACCGCCGTGAGGCTGCCAAGGCGGCGGGCAAGGGGCTCGCCAACCAGTTGGCCAAGATCAAGAAGTCGCGTACGCCGAGGCCCGTGGACCAGATCATCACGGAGATCTACGGCGGCCTGTACGTCAAGGATGTGCTCTGCAGGGTGGATTCGCTCGGCAAGGCCTACGACGGGCGGACGCTGTTCCAGGACCTGAGCTTCGAGATCGGCCGCGGGCACCGGATCGCCGTGATCGGCGCCAACGGCAGCGGCAAGTCCACGCTGCTGCGCGCCCTCACGGGCGAGGAGCCCGCCGATTCGGGTTCGGTCACCTGGGCGAAGGGTGCCGGCATGGTTTCCTACAACCAGGTGCTTGAAGAACTTAACGACGACGACACGGTCACCCATGCGGTCAATGCGATGCCGGACAGCCTGGCACTGACGGCGACGAAAAAATCCGTTCACCGGTTCCTGGCGATGTTCCAGTTTTCGGACGCCGACCTCAAGCAGCGGATCGGCAACCTCTCCGGTGGCCAGCGTGCCCGCGTGGCCATGGCCCAGTGCCTGCTCTCCGGAGCCTCGGTCCTGCTGCTGGACGAGCCCACCAACCACCTGGACCTCTCCAGCACGCAGGTGATGGAACGTGCACTGCTGCATTTCCCCGGCGCCGTCGTCGTGGTCAGCCACGACCGGTTCTTCACTGACAAAGTCGCCAACCGCCGTCTTGTCTTCACTGAGGACAGCGCGGACATCGGCGTTCACGCGGCCTAACTTCCGGAGACGCCCTCCGGAACCGCCCCGCTAGTGGATTCCACCCGCACCAGGCCTGACAGGCGGCGGGCAATCCCCGCCATCACCTCCGGAACGTCCGCAGCACCCGGGATGCTGGCGCCCTGCCAGGCCACCGTGGCGCGTTCCCAGTGAGGGGCGTGGGCGCTGACCACGAACAGCGTCCTGCCCTGCTCGCAGAGGGCTTCGACGGCATCCCCGAACCGGCGCCACGCTGGTGCCTCTTCCGCCGAAACGGCTTCGGGGTCAGGAACACCGTCAATGACCCACGTGGAGTGCCGGTCTACCAATGTCCGGTAGTCCGCGCGCGTTGCGGCGCCGCCGCAGAGCTCGGCGAAGCCGATCCACAGCAGTTCCGGTTCAGCGTTCCTGGCCGTGAGCGGCACGGCGCCGGGCGTCACCGTGCGCCGCTGGGCGGCCGACGGCGGAAACAGGCCGTAGGTGCCCAGCTGGTGCTCTGTGCCGGGAGTGATGATCCGGCCATTCACCAGCGCCGGTGCCGGCCCGCCGTCGGCCGCCGAGGCCGGCATCAGAGCCAGCCCTTCTTCTTGAAGATGCCGTACATCAGGCCAGCTGTTCCGGCCATCAGCGCGATGGCCATCGGGTAGCCCACAGCCCAGTGGAGCTCAGGCATGTGGTCGAAGTTCATCCCGTAGACGCCGGCCACGAACGAGGGCGCAAAAAAGATCGCGGCCCATGACGAGATCTTCTTGACCTGTTCGTTTTGCTCGGCGCTGGCCTCGTTCTGGCGGTTGGCTGTGAGTGTCCCGTCCAGGGTCAGGGCGTTCTGCAGGAGGTCCCGGAACGAGTCGGCGCGGGAGATGACCCGCTCCACATGGTCCTCCACGTCCCGGAGGCTGTGCTGCAGTTCCGTCTCCACGCCGTATTTCTCGAAGCCGCGCTTGAGCTGCTGCATCATGCCCGGCAACGGGTGGATCGCCCGCTGGAACTGGATGACCTCCCTGGCAAGCTCGTAGATCCGCCGGGAGACCGTGCTGTCGCCGCTGAACAGCTGGTCTTCGATCTCGTCGATGTCGTTCTCGAGCCCGGCCACCACCGGGGCGTAATCATCAACCACTTTGTCCAGCAGGGCGTAGAGGACTGCTTCCGGGCCGTGCTTGAGAAGGTCGGGCCGGGATTCCAGCCGTCTCCGCACGGTGGCCACGCCTGCCATTTCAGCATGCCGGACAGTGACCACAAAGTTCCTGCCGGTGAAGATATGGAGCTCGCCGAATTCCACGGTTTCGGTGGCATCAAGGTAGCGGGCAGGCCGGAGCACAGTGAAGAGGTTGTCCTCGTACCGCTCCAGCTTGGGACGCTGGTGCGCGGAGATGGCGTCCTCCACGGCCAGTGCGTGAAGGCCGAATTCACTGGCGACGGCCGACATCTCTGCCGCCGTCGGCCGGTACAGCCCGATCCAGGCCATCCCGCCGTGCCCGGCGAGCGTCTCGAACGTCTGTTCCAGGGATTCCGGTTCCGCGCTGCGGACACCGTCCACGTAAACGGCGTTGTCGATGATGGTCATGGGAGGGAGCGGCCCGTCTGTACGGAAGGGTGCCGGGGGTTCAGGACATGGCTCCGATGATCGCGCCGGCAACGGTCATTGCCAGCAGGTCGTGGCCGGAGTCGATGAGGGTGACGGCCACGGGGCGGCCGGCGAAGCCATTGTGGATCACATGGCCGCCGGCGCGGAACACCAGGGCGAGGACGAACGCAAAGAAGCCTCCGGCCAGCGCATTGTCCAGGCCCAGTTTGCTGATCAGGACAGCAAGCAGGATGGCTGTCAGGGCCGCGGCCACCATCATGGGGACCCAGATGCGGGCGCCGCCGCTGATGTTCTTCAGGTCCTCTTCCGTCTTGCCAATGGCGGCCATCCACCGGTTGCCCAGCACGGCGGGCAGGTACCAGACGAAGCCGATAGCCATGCTGGCGACGAAGGCAAGCAGCACGGCCAGCCAATTGATCTGCGAGATATATGAGAGCCAATCCATGCTCGAAAGCCTAGTCGGTTGGCTGCCCGCGGGAGGCTGTGGAGGCCCGGACAGCCCGTGTTGCCTGGGCCGGTCCGCCTTGGGCCAGCCTGCTGATCAGGGGTTCGGTCCGGTACGGGATGTGGGTGTGCAGCGCCAGCACGGTTTCGGTCCGGATGACGCCCTTGATCCTGAGGATCTGGCGGAGGGCGGCCTGCAGGTTATGCGTGTCGGTGGCCACCACACGGCACCATACGTCTCCCCGGCCTGAGATTTCGTGGACTTCCAGGACCTGGGGGAGGAGCCGCAGTGCCGCCACCACACCGTCGAGTTCCCGGTGCGTCACCTCAATAGTGACGAAGGCAACGACGTCGTACCCCACCGCTTCGAGGTCAATCTCCCGCCCGCCGTCGTGCAGGACGCCGGTGCGGAGCAGCCGCCGGATGCGCGACTGTGCCGTATTGCGGGCAATGCCCAGGGATTCGCTCAGCTCGCCGATCTGCACCCGGGGATCGCGGATCAGTTCCAGCAGGATCTTCAGGTCGGTGGGGTCCAGATTATTCAAACTGTCACTTTCTGCCATGACTGGCACCCAAGAATTGATGATTTTGATCAATTCTTTCATGTACGGATGACCGATAGGGCAGAAATGCCGCAATCTGTACGTATCCATTTTTACCAGGGCGCCGGAACCCACAAGGACACCCGGCGCCGGTCGAAACAAAGGCACGCCGATGACCGTCTTCAGTGAACTCCGCATGCGGCCCGCCACCGCCGGGCGTGCGGGGTGGGACGCCTCCACCACCGCGCGGCTGGTGATGGCGGGAACCGTCATCTTTACGTTGCTGGTGGGTGCGAACCTGGCAACGCCCCTGTATCCGCTGCTGCAGGAAAACCTGGGGCTCTCGACGTTCGGGATCACCATCGCGTTCGCAAGCTACGTCCTCGCCCTGGTATCCACGCTCATGCTCGCGGGGCACTGGTCGGACTACATAGGCCGGCGGGCTACCCTGATCCTCGCCGTGGTGGTGGGGCTCGCGGGCGGCTGGATTTTCGCCCATGCGGAGGGGCTGGCAGGCCTTTCCGCCGGACGCGCCCTGCAGGGAGTGGCCGTGGCCCTCGCCACCGGCGCGAGCGCAGCCGCCCTGCGTGAACTGCTGCCCTCCCGCCCCGAGTGGGCCTCGCGCTTTACGCTCCTCGCCTCTGCCGGCGGTGTGGCGGCAGGCCCGGTCATTGGCGGCGTCCTGTCGATGCTGCCCGGGCCGACGACGGCGCCGTACTACGTGCACTCCGCGGTACTTGCCTGCCTGCTCGTGCCCCTCTACCTACTCCAGGCGCGGCCTGCAATCATGCCCGCGGACGCCGCCAAGCCATTCAAGGCGCTGGCGCCGCGTCGGCCGTCCGTTTCCACCGAGGCGAGGGGTGCCTTCTGGCTCGCGGCCGCCGTCGGCTTCCTCAGCTTTTCCGTTTTTGGCTTCTGCCTGTCCCTGGCGCCGGGCTATTTTGCCCAGATAGTGCACGCAGAGTCGCGCCCCGTCATCGGCGCCCTGGCTGGCATCACCCTGGGCGCATCTGCCCTGAGCCAGCTGCTCAGCGTACGTGGCCGCTACGCGGTCCCGGCAGGCCTGGCCGTCCTGGGCATTTCGGTGCTGCTGCTGGCTGCCTCGGCGGCGTGGAACAGTCCGCTGGTGCTGGTGGTGGCCAGTATCTGTGCCGGGCTGGGCCAGGGGGTGGCGTTCCGCACTGTCTTCAACGACGTTGCCGGCAAGGTGGAGCCGTCCCATCACGCCCGGATCATCAGCACGGTGTATGTGATCACATACCTTGGCAGCGCGGTGCCCGTCCTGGGACTCGGGTGGGCGACGGCGGTGTTCGGGCTGCAGGCGTCCGTCGCCGGGTTTGTGGTGCTGTGCAGCGCGGCGGCTTTGGTGCTCGCCGCAGTCACCATGCGTTCGGCGATGCGGCTGCGCGCCCGCCGCTAGCAGCGGTCAGGCCGGCCTACTCGGGCAGCGGCCCGTGGTTTCCCTGGATGTGGTCGAAGACAAGGGTTGTCTCGGTATGGCCCACCACGGGGTCCGTCGCCAAATTGTCCAGCACCCAGTCACGCAGGTCCTCGGTGCTGGCCACGGCGATGTGCAGGAGGTAGTCCACGGAGCCTGAGGTGTGGAACGTGGAGAGCACAGCCGGAAGATGCGGAACCCGTGCCGTAAAGCGGTCGATCTGGTCCCTGTCATGGGCCCTCAGCCGCACGGCCACCAGCGCCTGGACAGACCGTCCGATGGCGGACAGGCTGAGTTTGGCTTCAAAGCCCTGGACGATGCCGCGTTCGGAGAGTGCCCGGGTGCGCATCAGTGCCGTCGAGGGGGCGATGCCCACGAGTTCGGCCAGCTGCTTGTTCGAGATCCGGGCGTCGTCCACCAAGGCTGCGAGCAGCCGCTCGTCGATGGCATCCAGGGGTTCGGTCTGCCCGGGCCGGACATTCTTGCCGTTACTGCTCATGGGATCTCCTCAAAGTGTTCTGAGTTCATCCTAGACGCCCAATTCCGGCAGTTCACCCCCGTTCCGGTCCTTCAGTCCGAATATTCGCCAGAAGATCAGGCCGTTGGCAGAGGATAGTTCACTCCTAGGCGGCGGCAGCTTCCGGCCGCCCAGCCTCGGGCGCGGCGGCTGAGCGGGTTTCGCGCCAGGGATGGGCAACGGCCACAGTCACCGCCGTGAGGCAGGCCAGGACCATCACGGTCCCGGCCAGTGCCGGCCAGCCCCAAGACTGGAAGACCAGTCCACCGGCCCAGCCGATGACGCTGGAGCCCAGGTAATAGGAAAGGTTGTAGAGCGAGGCCGCCTGGGCCCGGCCCGTGGAAGCGATGCTGCCCGTCCAGCCTGCGCCGATGCTGTGGGCAGCGAAAAACCCTCCGGTGAAGACGACGAGGCCCAGCAGGATGATGGCCAGCAGTTGGGTCAGGGTCAGGGCCAGCCCGGCCACCATCAGGATGACCCCGGCCAGAAGCACGTTCCGCCGCCCGAACCTCAGTGTCAGCGCCGCTGCCCACCGTGAGGAGAACGTTCCGGACAGGTACGCGAGGAAGATCAGGCTGATCAGCGTGGCCGGCAGGGCGAAGGGCGCACCGGCCAGGCGGAAGCCGAGGTAGTTGTAGACCGCCACGAAGCCGCCCATCAGGAGGAAGGCCTGGACGTACAGGGCCAGCAGCCTGCGGTTGCGGACATGCCCGGCGAGGGTCCGCCACGCACCCCGCAAACCGGCCGCCTTGGCCGGCGTGAATCCCCGCGCCCTGGGGACGAGCAGCAGGAACAGTACCGCTGCGAGGGTGGCCAGCAGGGAAACGGCAAGCGCGGCCGCCCGCCAGCCCCACAGTTCGCCGACGGGTCCGGCAACAAGCCGCCCCGCGAGGCCGCCCAGGGTGGTTCCCGCGACGTAGCTGCCGGCCGCCAGGGCAGCATGTGCCTTGTTTACTTCCTCATTCAGGTACGCAATGGCGATCGCGGGGATCCCTCCCAACGCCATGCCCTCGAGCAGCCGCAGCCCAAGGAGCATCCCGAAGCTTCCGGCGAGCGGCACCAGCAGGCCGAGGACCGTGGCCGCCGTGATCCCCATGGCCATGGCTTTGACCCGTCCGATCCTGTCCGCCAGGAAGGACCACGGGATAACTGTGACCGCCAGTCCGACGGTGGCCAGCGAAATGGTCAGGCCTGCTTCGGCAGCCGTAATCTGCAGCTCCGCCGCCATGATGGGCAACACCGCCTGGGTGGAATAGAGCTGGGCAAACGTGGCCACGCCGGCAAAGGCCAGGCCGGCCAGCACCTTGCCGTACGCAGCAGAACCCTTCGGGTGGCCGTCCCACGCTTTCGGAGTAGACGCCCCATTGCCTGCTGTACGCGGATGTGTGCCCATTTCTCCACCCTAGACCCGGGGGAATGTATGCTTCCAATGCATGGTTGAATAAAATTTCATATCAAATATGGAACAGTAAACCGACCTGGAAGGGCGGCCCCATGGACGCTGACCACAAACAATTGGCCCAACTGCTGCCCCTGTTGCCGCTGCTCGCTGAGCTGGGCCGGACACAGCACGTCACCGAAACGGCGGAGCTGCTGGGCGTGCCGCAGTCCACCGTGAGCCGTGCGCTCAGCCGCGCCAGCGCCGCCGTCGGAACCGAACTCCTGATCCGGGACGGCAGGGGAGTGCGGCTGACGTCCGCCGCCCGGACGCTGCTGCCGTTCATCGAAGCGGCTTTGGCTGAGTTCCAGGCCGGGCTGGACCTGGTCCGGCACGAATCGGATGTGGTGCGGGGAAGGATTTCCATCTCGTTCCAGCACACTTTCGGTGAGGCCACGTTGCCGCTGCTGATCAGCGCCTTCCGGGGCAGGCATCCGGAAGCCGGCTTCACGTTCAGCCAGGGTGCCCGGGACAGCTGCCTCGCGGAACTCGCATCCGGCGCGGCTGACCTTGCCCTGACGGCTCCGGTGGCGCCGGCGGGCCGCACAGTCTCGTCGGCAGCCCTCTACCGTGAACCGCTGCGGCTGGTGGTCCATCACGCCCACCCGCTGGCGTCCCGGCGCAGCGTCCGGATCCGGGACATCAGGAGCGATCCCTTTGTGGCAATGGGGTCCGGGTACGGCCTGCGGTCCCTGACGGATGCATTATTCCGCGAAGCGGGTTTCCGGCCGCGCATCGCCTTTGAAAGCCAGGACTCGCACACGGTGCGGGGGCTGGTCTCGGCCGGGCTCGGCGTGAGCATCCTCCCGCCCGGCGGCAACGGCCCGGGGCGTGAGGTCAGCCCGGAGACTGGCAACCTGGGCTGGGTTGAACTCGCGATTGAGTCGGACCTGGCATCCCGCGAGATCGGGCTGGCATGGCGGGTTCGGAAGCCTGGCCCCGATGCGGAATCCGACGCTGTCCGGCTTTTCCGCGAGATGGTGCTCCAGGAGGGTCCCCAGTTGCTGGCAGGCCTGGTCCGGTCCCGGTCCGGCGGCGTGTGAAATATGGCGACGGCGGCACGGGCTTCCAGCGTCAGCCTCAGTAGGCTGGTGACGTGACTTACACCGAAAACCCACACACCGCACCTTCTGAAGCACACGGCACCGTGAGGCCTGGCCCGCTGTCGGGAGTCATCATCGGACTGGACATCGGGGGCACCAAGACCCGCGGCGTGCGCTTCGAGGACGGGAAGGCAGTCGCGGATGAGTCCGCCGGCAGCTCCAACGTCCAGAACGTCAGCCGTGAGGACGCTGCCTTCAACCTGGCTGACCTGTTCGCCCGGATCGGCGGCGGCCAGGTGTCCCAGGTCTATGCCGGCGCCGGCGGCATCGACACGGACGACGACGCCGCAGCGCTCGCAGCGCTGATCGAACCCCATGTTCCCGGAGCCAGGATCACCGTGGTCCATGACTCCCGCCTGCTCCTGGCGGCCGGACGCGCCAGCACAGGCGTTGCGGTGATTGCCGGAACGGGTTCAGCCGCGTGGGGCAGGAACGCCGGCGGAGACGAGGCCCGGGCCGGCGGCTGGGGCTACCTCCTTGGTGATGAAGGCAGCGGCTACTGGCTGGGGCGCGAAGCGGTCCGCTACAGCCTGCGCCGGATGAACCAGGGCCTGCCTGTCGACGGACTGACGGCGGCGCTCCTTGCATCCTGCGGCGTGGATGATCCCAACAGGCTGATCTCCCTGTTCCATTCCCCTGACACGGGCCGCCGCTTCTGGGCACAGCAGGCCCGTCCCGTGGTGGAAACCGCCGCCGCCGGCCACCTGGCGAGCCTGGAGCTCTTGGACCAGGCGGGCAGCGACCTTGCCGGCCTGGCCGCGCAGGCACTCGGAAAGCTCGGCATTGCTGGTCCTGTCATCCTGGGTGGCGGTCTCGGCATGAACGTGGTCTCGCTCCAGGATGCCTTCCGCAGGCACCTGGCCGCGGCCGGCATCACCGACGTGCGGGTACTGGACCAGGAACCGGTGTTTGGTGTCCTGCAGCTGGTCTCCGAGCAGGAATAAAGTCCGGTGGACCGGCCGGTCAGGGGTGCGCTCGCTTCCTCGCCGTCAGCCTGACGGTGGGCAGCATAGGCGCCGGGATGCGGCCGGCCTCAGCGCCCGCCTCCGGCCCATGCCCGTCGACCAGCCCGTAACGGGCGCCCCGGGCCTCCGCATCGGTTAAGCCGTCCTGGGCCTGCCAGGCCTCGCGGGCTTCCTCCACTTCCTCATGGGTGCGGGCCACGAAGTTCCACCACATCAGCAGTTCCTCCTGGAACGGTTCACCGCCGATGATCACGAAGCGTGTGTCCGGGAGTGCCTGGATGGACAGCAGGGAGCGGCCCACGCCCAGGTAGCCCAAGGGCCCGGGCGGAATCTCCTGCCCGTCCACCACCAGCCCGCCATCGAGTACCAGGACGGCATGTTCAAAGTGTTGGTTGAGCGGCAGGACGACGGGGCCCGCGCACGTGATGTCTGCGCCGACAATGGGGGAGTACATGGTTGCCGGCGACGTTGCGCCGGCAAATTCGCCCACCATTACGGTGGCCGTGAAATTTTCACCGGTCACGGTGGGAAGTTCGCGGTGCTGCTCGAAGGCAGGCTCCCGGTGCCGCTGGCTGTCCGGGAGCGCCACCCAGAGCTGAAGGCCACGCTGCAGCGGCAGCCGCCCGCCGCCGTCGGACGCCGGCAGAGGCGACGGAAGAACAGCGAACTCCGAGTGGGATACGCCCCGCCCCGCCGTCATGATGTTCAGCTCGCCGGGGCGGACCACGACGTCGCTGCCGACGCTGTCCCGGTGCCGGATGTTCCCTGCCAGCGGCCACGTCACGGTCTGCAGCCCGATGTGCGGGTGCGGGAGCACCGACATGGCTGTGCGGTCCGGGCCGAAGCTGTCCAGGAAGCACCAGGCTCCGATGGTAGGCAGTCCGCGCTGGGGCAGTGTGCGCCGGACATTCATGGCCCGCACTCCGCCCAGCGGAACTTCCCGTTCCGGCCAGAGCTGCAGGCAAGGGCCCGAGCTCTCCTCCGGGGCCGCCGGGGGACAAATTTCCTGCTCGGGAGTCACTTCGAGATTGGTCACAGTCCAACTCTAGGCCCACCGCCGCCCCCGGTCGGTGCCGGCTCCAAGCCGCCTGCGGGCGCCGCCGCCGGCGTACTTCCCCGGACGGCCCATCCGCACAGTCGAGGTCTCCGAATGATTACAGTAGGGATTCCTTCGCCCACTTTCGGTGCGCCACTGGTTAAGCTGGGGTCGGATGAGGGTTACCGTGATCATCAGTGCGCTTGTGATCGAGTCGATCCCCACTCCGATGCCGTCCAACAGAACAGGTAAGTCCCGCAATGGACCAGGCCATGATTGAGTTCCAAAGCGTCACCAAGCAGTATCAGGGCGGACACCCGGCCGTGGACCAGCTGACCATGTCCATCGACCGGGGTGCGATCACCGTCTTCGTGGGCCCGTCCGGCTGCGGCAAGACAACGTCGCTTCGGATGATCAACCGCATGGTCGAGCCGACGTCCGGCGTCATCACCGTGGACGGCAAGGACGTCACGTCCGTTCCCGCGGCGGAACTCCGGCGTTCCATGGGCTATGTGATGCAGTCTTCCGGGCTCATGCCGCACCGTTCAGTGCTGGACAACATCGCCACCGTTCCCAGGCTCAACGGCGTCTCCAAGGCAGCGGCGCGCAAACGCGCCGAAGAGCTTCTCGACGTCGTCGGCCTGGCCTCCACCCTCGGAAGGCGCTACCCCTCCCAGCTGTCCGGCGGACAGCAGCAGCGCGTAGGCGTGGCCCGCGCGCTCGCCGCCGACCCGCCCGTGCTCCTGATGGACGAGCCGTTCAGTGCCGTGGATCCCGTGGTGCGGGACGAGCTTCAGCAGGAGCTCCTCCGGCTGCAGAAAGACCTCGCCAAGACCATCGTTTTTGTCACGCACGATATTGACGAAGCCACGGTCCTGGGGGACAAGGTGGCAGTGTTTGCCGTGGGCGGCAAACTGGCACAGTACGCCACGCCCGAGGAGATCCTGCGTGCCCCCGCCAACGACTTCGTCGCGGCTTTCGTCGGCAGGGACCGGGGATTCCGCCACCTGGGATTCACAGCGTCCGACGGCGTGAATATCCACCCGGTGCCCACGCTCGTCCAGGAGGACTCAGCCTTCGCCGGGGATCCCGACGCCGTGTCCGGCTGGCAGCTGGTGGTGGACGCCGGAATGCGTCCCCTGGGTTGGGCGAGCCCGGGTACGGACACCGAACTCATTCCCGGCGGCTCCCTGTTCCGCCCCGGCGACACCCTCCGCCGGGCCTTGGACGCGGCGCTCTCCTCGCCGTCGGGCCTGGGCGTGGCTGTTGACCGGGAGGGCCGCGTCCTGGGCACCATCAGGGCCCACGAAGTCCTTGCCGTCATTGAGGAAGCCCGCCAGGTCCGGCAGGCTGCACTCTGATGGACTGGTTCCTGGCAAACAGCGGCATGGTCCTGGAACGGGCAGGCCAGCATCTGGTCCTTGCCCTGATTCCGATGGTCCTCGGGCTGGTCATTTCCATTCCGCTTGCCCAGCTCGCCCGGATGAATTCCACACTGAGGTCCGTTGTGGTGACCGCGAGTTCGCTGCTGTACACCATCCCGTCGCTGGCGTTGTTCATCATCCTGCCTCCCCTCCTCGGGACGCGGATCCTCGACCCGGTGAACGTCATTGTTGCCCTCACCCTGTACGCGGTGGCCCTCCTGGTGCGGGCCGCCCTCGATGCTTTTGACTCCGTGGACGAAAACCTGCGCCAGGCCGCCGTGGCCATGGGCTACAAGCCCTGGCTGCGCTTCTTCCAGATCGACCTGCCGCTCTCCCTCCCCGTGATGTTCGCCGGACTCCGGGTGGTCTCCGTCAGCAACATCTCCCTGGTCAGCGTTGCCGCGCTGCTGGGCGTGGGCAACCTGGGCATGCTGTTTACCGACGGCCTGCAGCGGACCTTCGTCACCGAAGTGGTGGTGGGCATTGTTGCCATCCTGGTGCTTGCCCTGCTGATGGACGGCGTGCTGGTGCTGCTGGAGCGGCTGCTGACGCCGTGGACGCGGGCTGCAAAATCGCCGGCAGGGGATGCGGACCGGATTGACGCCGCGGGCCTGCCCGGGATTGCGGGGGCGGCCGGATGAGCAACATCTTCGTTGATACGTTGGCTTGGCTGACCGACCCCGCGCACTGGTCCGGAAGCTCCGGCATCGGCGTGCGCTTGCTGGAGCATCTCCAGTACAGCGGACTGGTGCTCCTGATCGCGTCAGCCATCGCAGTCCCCGCGGGGCTCTACATCGGCCATACCGGCCGCGGCCGGGTGGTTGCCGTTGCTCTGGCCGGCGCCCTCCGTGCGCTGCCCACCCTGGGGTTGCTGGTCCTGTTCGCCTTGCTCGCGGGCAGCAGCCTGATGCCACCGGTGTGGGCGCTGGTGATCCTCACCGTTCCGCCGCTGCTCGCGGGAACCTATGCCGGAATCTCCAGCGTTGACCGGACGGTGGTGGATGCTGCCCGGGCCATGGGGATGACCGAACTGCAGATCCTGTTCCGGGTGGAAGTACCCAACGGTTTGCAAGTGATGTTCGGTGGCATCCGGACGGCCGTGCTCCAGGTCATCGCCACGGTGTCCGTTGTGGCGTACCTGCCGCTGGGCGGCCTCGGCCGGTATCTTTTCGACGGCCTGGTCCTGCAGGATTTCCCCCGGATGCTTGCCGGTTCGCTGCTCATCGCCGGCCTGGCCATCGCCGTTGACCTTATCCTCGCCGCGGTGCAGAGAATGCTTCTGTCGCCCGGCCTGTCCACCGATCCCCACGGCGGCCACAAGGCCACCGCCGATCTCACAGTTGCCGCGCCTGCGGCAGCTGCTGTTCAAGGAGGCACCCCATGAAGAAAACCGCCCGGACAACCATTACCCGCCGGGGCCTCGCCGGCCTGGCGGCGGGCGTCGGCATCGCCGTCGCTCTTTCCGCCTGTGGCGGCGGCGACCCGCTGTCGACGCCCAGCACCACCGGAACCGGTGGTTCAACCGGCGGCTCGCTGGTGGTGGGATCGGCGGACTTCCCGGAAAGCCAGATCGTGGCCGAGATCTACGCCGGCGCGCTGACAGCTGCCGGCGTCACGGCCACCACCAAGCCAAATATCGGCTCCCGCGAGATCTACTTCAAGGCCGTGCAGGACGGTTCCGTGGATCTCGTCCCGGACTACTCCGGCAACCTGCTCTCGCACGTGGACCCGGAGGCCGCAGAGGTCTCGGCCGACGACATCTACAAGGCCCTGCCGGGGAAGCTCCCCGACGGACTGGCAGTCCTGGAAGCAGCAAAGGCTGAGTCCAAGGACGCCATGGTGGTCACCAAGGCCACGGCCGAGAAGTACCAGCTGAAGTCCATCGAGGACCTCGCCAAGGTCTGCAAGGACCTGACAATGGCTGCGCCGGCAACGTTTGAAACCCGCGCCTACGGCTTCCCGGGGCTCAAGGCGAACTACGGCTGTGAACTCAAGGCGCTGAAGCCCTTCAGCGACGGCGGCGGCAACCTGACGCTGCAGGCCCTGCTGACCGATGACGTCCAGGTGGCCGACATCTACACCACCACCCCGTCCATCGCGGACAACGACCTTGTGGTGCTGGCGGATCCGAAGAACAACTTCAAGGCCCAGCAGGTCCTGCCGCTGTACAACAAGGCAAAGATGACCGACAAGGCCAAGGAAGCCCTCAACGCCGTTTCGCGCGTCCTCACCACTGATGACCTGGTCAACCTCAACCGGGCGGTCAGCGGCAGCCAGAAGCAGAACGCCAAGGACGCCGCGGCGGCCTGGCTCAAGGACAAGGGCATCGTCAAGTAACGCCTGACCCTTGATGAAGCACCAAGACGGCGGCTGCCGGCCTTCCGCCAGTCCGGCAGCCGCCGTCGTACATGCGCCGCGGGTGTGGGCGAGGTCTCAACGGAAGTACATCCTTCCTGTGGCATATTTGATGGATGGCAGAATTCAGGCAGTCCACCAAGCTTCACAACGTCCTTTACGACATCCGTGGACCGATTCTTCAGGCCGCCCAGCAGATGGAGGCGGAGGGTCACCGGATCCTCAAACTGAACATCGGAAACCCCGCGCCGTTTGGATTTGAAGCCCCGGACGCCATCCTGGTGGACATGATCCGCCACCTGCCGCATGCTCAGGGGTACAGCGACTCCCGCGGCATCTTCTCGGCCCGCACCGCCGTCTCGCAGTACTACCAGACCCGCGGCATCCAGAACATCCACGTTGACGACATCTACCTCGGCAACGGCGTCAGTGAGCTCATCACCATGTCGCTCATGGCGTTGCTGGACGACGGCGACGAGGTCCTCATTCCCACGCCGGACTACCCGCTGTGGACGGCATCCGTGGCCCTGGCCGGCGGCAAGCCCGTGCACTACCTCTGCGACGAGGAGTCCGGCTGGCAGCCCGACCTTGAAGACATGGAAGCCAAGATCACGCCCCGCACCAAGGGCATCGTGGTGATCAACCCGAACAATCCCACGGGCGCTGTTTACCCCGAAGAGACGCTCAAGAAGATCGTGGCCCTTGCCGAGAAGCACGGGTTGGTCCTTTTCGCCGATGAAATCTACGAAAAGATCCTCTACGAGGACGCCGTCCACATAAACCTGGCCGGGCTGACCGGCGACGACGTCCTGTGCCTCACCTTCAGCGGGCTCTCCAAGGCCTACCGTGTCTGCGGCTACCGCGCTGGCTGGATGGCCATTTCCGGACCCAAAAAGGAAGCCGCCGATTACCTGGAGGGCATCAACCTGCTGGCCAACATGCGCCTGTGCGCCAACGTGCCCGCCCAGCACGCCATCCAGACAGCGCTGGGCGGATACCAGAGCATCAACGACCTCATCCTTCCCGGCGGAAGGCTGCTGGAACAGCGCAACAAGGCCTACGACATGCTGAACGCCATTCCCGGAGTCAGCACGCAGCAGGCCAGGGGCGCGCTCTACCTCTTCCCCCGGCTGGACCCCGAGGTCTACCACATCCGCGATGACGAGAAATTCGTGCTGGACCTGCTGCGCGAGCAGAAAATCCTGGTATCCCACGGCCGTGCCTTCAACTGGGTGCGCCCGGACCACTTCCGGATGGTCACCCTGCCCAACGTCAAGGACATCGAGGAAGCCGTGGGCCGCATGGGGGACTTCCTAAGCAGGTACCAGGGGAACTAGCCTGTCCTCACGCGCCATCCCGCGCGTAAACTGCGGACAAAGGAAACCGATGGCCGACTTGGTTGAGTTCAAGCAGCACCCCGTCGATACGCTGAGAGTCGGGAAAGGCTTCTCGCTGGCCGACGCCGACCCTGACGCGACGCCGGGTTACAAGGGCAACAAAGCCGATGGCCAGACAATCCTCGCTGAACTGGACGGCGCGTTGGCCGAACTTCAGGAAAAGCTGTTCGCGGAGTCGCGCTTTGGCGGGAAAAAACGGCTTCTGCTGATCCTGCAGGCCATGGATACCGCTGGCAAGGGCGGAATCGTCAAGCATGTCATGGCCGCCATGGATCCGCAGGGCGTCCAGTTCAAGGCTTTCAAGGCACCCACCGAGGAGGAAAAGTCCTATGACTTCCTCTGGCGGGTCGAGAAAGAGGTGCCCGGAGCCGGCATGGTTGGCATCTTCGACCGTTCCCACTATGAGGACGTCCTGATCCACCGGGTCCATAACTGGGCCACGCCTAGCGAACTTAAGCGCCGCTACCGGGCCATCAATGAGTTCGAGGCGCGCCAGACCGATGCCGGAACCAAAATCATCAAGGTGATGCTCAATATCAGCAAGGATGAACAAAAGACCCGGCTCCTTGCCCGGCTGGACAACCCCGCCAAGCACTGGAAGTACAGCGGCAGTGACCTCAAGGAACGGGCGTTCTGGGGCGACTACATGGGCGCCTACCAGGCTGCCTTCGATGAGACCAATACGGAAGCAGCACCATGGCATGTGGTTCCGGCAAACAAAAAATGGTATGCCAGGATCGCGGTGCAGCAGTTGGTGTTGGGCGCGCTGTCCGACATGAAGCTGGATTGGCCCAAAGCTGAGTTCGATGTCCCCATCGAACGGGAACTGGTTGATCGGTCCTGACCTGGGGCGGGTTGTTCCAAAGGGTAGTCCCGCACTTGGTGGTCCGAGGGTTGGTCAGAGGGGCTGGTCCCGGGACGCAGCCAAGCGCTTCCTGGCGCCTTCGAGCCATTCCTCGCAGCGTTTGGCCAAGGCTTCGCCGCGTTCCCAAAGGGCCAGTGACTCCTCGAGGCTGGCCCCGCCGGCCTCCAGCTTGCCGACTACACTGATGAGCTGCTCGCGGGCTTCCTCGTAGCTCAGCGCGTCAATTTCCGGATCAGGCTTTGTTTCGGGCATGTGCTTCTCCTTGTTGAAGTTCCCCTGTGGATGTGGCCCCAAAGAGGCCGTGGGCGACGCGCACCGACAGCGCGGTTCCGGACGGCGCCTCCGACGGGTCGCGGACGACGGCATGGCCGGCGGCTTCTGTTGCCCGGGCCGGGCGGCCGTTGGCAAGTTCCACCACTGCGTAGCCGCGATCGAGGGTCTTTTGCGGTGAAAGTGCCCGCACCTGGGCCTGCAGGTGGACCAGCTGGTCGGCGGCACGCACCACCAGTGAGCTGACCGCGGCGGACGACCGGCGCAGCAGGCGCTCGATCTCCTCGGAGCGGCCGGTCACCATGGTTTCGGGCGCCGACAGGACCGGGCGGGACTGCAGGGCGTGCAGGCGGTCGGTCTCCCGGTCCACGAGCCGGCTGATGCAGCGGCGGAGCTGTTCCCGGGCCTGGCGGACGCCCGCCAGTTCCTCTGCCACGTCCGGGACGATCCGCTTTGCAGCATCCGTTGGCGTTGAAGCCCTCAGGTCGGCGACGTCGTCGAGCAGAGGCCGGTCCGCTTCGTGGCCGATGGCGCTGACCACGGGTGTCACCGCGGCGGCGACAGCCCGGATCAGCTCTTCGCTGTTGAACGGCAGCAGGTCCTCCAGGGCGCCGCCACCCCGGGCGATGACAATGACGTCAACGTCGGGACGGGAATCGAGCTCCTTGAGTGCCCGGACGATCTGGGACACGGCGGTGTTTCCCTGGACGGCCACCTCGCGGATCTCAAATTCGACGGCCGGCCACCGAAGCGCCGCATTCTGCAGGACGTCCTTCTTGGCATCGGAATCCCGACCGGTGATGAGGCCGATGCGGTGGGGCAGCAGGGGCAGGGGCTTCTTGCGGGAGTCGGCAAACAGGCCCTCGGCTGCGAGGGCCTGGCGCAGGCGTTCGATCCGCGCCAGCAGGTCGCCAAGCCCTACCGGCCTGATGTCCCTGACCTGCATGTTGAGGCGGCCGGTCTTCAGCCAGAACTCGGGCTTGAGCAGGGCGACCACCCGGGATCCACGCTCCAGCGGCATGTTCTGCCGGTCCAGTACTTTGGTCCAGACGGAGGCCGGAAGGGAAACCTCCGCGTCCACATCGCGCAGGGTCAGATAAGCATTTCCGCCGCGGCGGTTCATTTCGATGACCTGGCCCTCGACCCACGCCGACGGCGTCCGGTCGATGTGCGCCTTGAGTTTCTGGGACAGCAGCTGCAATGGCCAGGGATTGTCCGGACTGGTTTCAGCGGCTGTCGCAGGCAGCGTGCTGGCAGCAGTGTCCGGCAGGGCAGCCTGTTCAGGCATGCGCCCTGCCCCGGGAAGCTGTGGCTGGCGGCATGGCGGTCCTTTGCTGGGCAGATGGTGGCTCGTGGTTGAATGGCGGCTGTCATCAACCTTATCCATAAGCTCTATCACCGGAGGCGGACATTCACTGTCCAGCCTTCATGCGTAGGATGGCTCCTCAGCCTCCCACCAGTTAGGACCTGCTTTGCGCACCTTCGTTTCAGCCGTGGCCCTCATCATCGGCGTCCTGCTGACCGCCGTCGCCGTCCCCGCGATCTGGGTTGACCGCAACGTGGTGCACGAGGACGGCTTTGTGGCGCTGTCGGGCCCGCTGGGCCAGGACGCAGACTTCCAGCAGCGGCTCGCGGCCGCAGCTGTCGGAACCATCGACACTGGCGCCGTCCCGGATGCCCTGGCGGACGTCGTCCGGCCGGTGGTCGAAGCGGCGGCCGGTTCCCTGACCGGACTGCCGGGTTACCCGGCCGCCTGGGAGGAGACGCTCAGGAAGAGCCATCGGCTGAGCTTTCCCGACCCTGCGTCGCCGCCGGCCGATGCGGAGACCTCCACATCTCTCACGCTGGACGTGGCGCCACTTGTGGCGCTCGCGACGGAGGAGCTTGCACGCACCACCCGCCTGCCGCTGGAAGCGCCGGAGCAGACCCTGATCAACGTTGGACAGCCGGAACACCGGCAATGGATCGAACGAGTGTCCGCGTACGCGCCACTGGGCTATTCCCTGGCAATCGGCGCCGGAATCGCCTTGGCGCTTGCCCTGGTGGCCGCACGCCGGCGCTGGACCGTGGTTTTCAGCGCGGGCGTTGGGGCGCTTCTGCTGGCCGCGCTGTGGACCTACGGCTCGCAGCTGGCTCGGGACGCCGTCGTGGGGACGCCCAGTGGCAACGAGGTTGCCGACATGTTCAAGGACACGTTTGCCGCGGCGGCGTCCGGCAGCTTCCAGGCCTGGACGGCCGGAGCCGCGGTTGCCGGCGGTCTGCTTCTCGCGGCCGGCTTTGTGATCGGGATCGCTTCGCGGGGGCGCCGGGCCCTCAGCCGGTAGCATGGAGAAATGACTTCCTCTGCTGTTTCCCTTTCGATGCCAACCGTCCCGCGAAGGCGGCGCTCCCCTGAGGAAGTATCCGCCGCTGCACCGGTGACCGGCCCCAAGAAGGTCCTGCTCGCTGCCCCCCGCGGCTATTGCGCCGGTGTGGACAGGGCTGTGATAGCGGTCGAAAAGGCCTTGGAGCACTACGGCCCGCCGGTGTATGTGCGTAAGCAGATCGTGCATAACGTCCACGTGGTGAGCTCGCTCGAGGAACAGGGCGCCATCTTCGTGGACGAAACCGACGAGGTGCCCGAAGGTGCCCTGGTCATTTTCTCCGCCCACGGTGTATCGCCGGCCGTGGTCCAGTCCGCAGAGGACCGCGGACTGCGCACCATCGATGCCACGTGCCCGCTGGTGACAAAGGTCCACAAGGAAGCCGTCCGGTTCGCCAAGGACGACTTCGACATCCTCCTCATCGGCCACGACGGCCATGAGGAAGTTGAGGGCACCGCGGGCGAAGCCCCGGAACACATCCAGATCATCAACGGCCCGCATGAAGTGGACAAGGTAACAGTCCGCGACCCCGAAAAGGTCATCTGGCTGTCCCAGACCACCCTGAGCGTCGACGAGACCATGGAGACCGTCCGGCTTCTCAAGGAACGGTTCCCCACGCTGCAGGATCCGCCCAGCGACGACATCTGCTACGCCACCACCAACCGGCAGGTGGCCATCAAGAAGATCTCGCCCCAGGCGGAGCTGGTCATCGTGGTGGGTTCGGCCAACTCTTCGAATTCGGTCCGCCTGGTGGAAGTCGCCCTGGAGTACGGCGCCAAGGCCTCCTACCGCGTGGACTTTGCCAACGAAGTGGACGAGGCATGGTTTGAAGGCGTGGCCACCGTTGGCGTCACCTCCGGCGCCTCCGTGCCCGAGGTCCTGGTCAAGGATGTCCTGCGGCTGCTCGCCGACTATGGCTACGGTGCCGTGGAAGAAGTCGTCACGGCCGAGGAAGACCTGCTCTTCTCCTTGCCGAAGGAGCTCCGCGCAACACTCAAGGAAGCCGGCGACGTCAGTCGCGCGCTCGGCGGACGCCGCCCGCGCGACTGACCAGTCCGGCCAGCGTCAGGCCGCGGCCTCGTCCTGCTGAAGTTCCGGTGCCGCGAGTGAACGCGGCGTCACTTCCAGGGCAGGCGGCGTCGCCAGGCCGGATCCGTCCATGGCGTTGAGCTTTCGTGCGGTCGGCAGGATCCGGGCCTCAAGCGTGCCGATCATCGAGTTGTAGCGGTCCACTGAGGACTTCAGCGATGATCCCAGCTTGCCTACGCTATCGCCGAGGGTTCCCATCCGTTCGTACAGCTGATGGGCGAGCTCGAACAGTTCGCGGGCGCTGTCCGTCAGCACATCCTGGCGCCAGGTGAAGGCCACCGATTTCAGCACAGCAAGCAGCGTGCTCGGCGAAGCCAGGACCACATTCCTGGACAAGGCATGGTCCAGGAGCGTCGCGTCCGCCATGAGCGCGGCCGCCAGAATCGATTCAGCAGGCAGGAAACAGATCACCAGCTCGGGCGTGTTGCCGGGAATGTCCCAGTACTTCTTATTGCTGAGGGCGTCCACGTGGGCGCGCAGGGCTTTTGCGTGGGCGGCCAGCAGGGCCTGCTGGGAGTTCTCCGAGTGGTTGTGGTGTTCCGTGCCTGATCCGGAACCAAGTTCCTGGGCGGCGAGGTAGGAGGACAATGGCACCTTGGCGTCCACCACCAGCTGCTTTTCCCCGGGCAGCTGGACCACGAGGTCGGGGCGGATAGCGGAGTCCGCTCCGGAACTGTGGACCTGCTCCAGGAAATCCACGTGCTTGAGCATCCCTGAGGCCTCCACCACGCGGCGCAGCTGCACCTCGCCCCACTGCCCCCGGGCGCTGTTGGAGCGGAGGGCGGACTCGAGGGCGTGCGTGGAGCGGATCAGTTGGGCATCGGACAGCCGGGCTTCCTGGAGCTGCTGTGCCAGCTGCCCGTACTGCTCGAGGCGGTCACGCTCCAGCAGTGCCACCTGCTGCTGCACGGCAGTCAGTTTTTCCGCCACCGGCGCGAGCGCACGCAGCACATTCCCGTCCTGGCTGCGCGAGTCGCCCAGCTCCCGGTTCTGGACGCTGAGGAGGCGGCGTTCGGCGTCGGCGGCCGCGAACTGGGCGCTGACCTCGGAAAGGCGGGACGAGACGGCGTCGAAATCCTCCTCCAGCGCGTGTGCGCGCTGGCGGAACGAAAAGTAGGTGGCGGCGGCACCGGCAAAGGCGCCCACCAGAAGCATCAATAGGGCAAGAATCAGGGCGAAAGCATCCATATCCTCACTTTGGCATGCCCCTGTGACAATTTAGGGCAGCGCCAATCCGGCGGGCGGTATGTCCGCACGGTGCAGCCGGCCTCCATTGACGGCCGCTGGAAGGTTCGCGGCCTGCTGCGGGTAGAATCAATGCTCGTGGCTCTTACTATTGGCATCGTCGGACTGCCCAACGTCGGCAAATCAACTCTCTTCAACGCACTGACCCGCAACCAGGTGCTCGCAGCGAACTATCCGTTCGCCACGATCGAGCCCAATGTCGGCGTCGTGAACCTGCCGGACCCGAGGCTGAAGCAGCTCGCGGAGATCTTCGGCTCGCAGCGCCTGCTGCCCGCGCCGGTGTCCTTCGTGGACATCGCCGGAATCGTGAAGGGCGCGTCGGAGGGTGAAGGCCTGGGCAACAAGTTCCTTGCCAACATCCGTGAGGCCGAGGCCATCGCCCAGGTGGTCCGGGTGTTTGATGATCCCGACGTCATCCACGTCGACGGCAAGGTGGATCCCCGCTCGGATATGGAAACCATCAACACCGAGCTCATCCTGGCTGACCTGCAGACGATCGAAAATGCCATTCCCCGGATCGAAAAAGAAGTCAAGATCAAGAAGCGGGAAGCTGCCGAGCTGGCAGCCATCAAAGCTGCGCAGGCGGTCCTGGAACGCGGCGACACAATCTTCGCATCCATCACGAGCGACAAGCTGGAAATGGAACACCTCAAGGAGCTCAGCCTCCTGACGGCCAAGCCTTTCATCTACGTCTTCAACGCGGACGAAGGCATCCTGGGCAGCCCGGAAAAGCAGGAAGAGCTGCGGGCCATGGTGGCCCCAGCGGACTCCGTCTTCCTCGACGCGAAGCTCGAGTCCGACCTCGTGGAACTGGACGAGGAAGAAGCACGGGAAATGCTCGAAATGAACGGCCAGGACGAGTCCGGCCTTGACCAGCTGGCCCGGGTAGGATTCCACACGCTGGGCCTGCAGACCTACCTCACGGCCGGTCCCAAAGAAACACGTGCGTGGACCATCCACCAGGGAGACACCGCCCCCCAGGCGGCCGGCGTCATCCACACTGACTTCCAGCGTGGCTTCATCAAGGCCGAAGTGGTTTCCTTCAACGACCTGATCGAGGCCGGTTCCATGGCCGAGGCCAAGTCCCGCGGCAAGGTCCGCATTGAAGGCAAGGAATATGTGATGGCCGACGGCGACGTCGTGGAGTTCCGCTTCAACGTGTAGTCAGGCAGCTGCCCGGTTCAATGAACCGGGCAGCTTTTTGGTGCTGGCCCCGCACCATACGAAGTATCCTTACTGAAGGACATTGGACGTGATCCTGGCGACTCCAGGGCCCCTCCGGCAGAGGGAACACATAAGGAGAGACGGCATGCCTCTCAGGCGTCTGGTCAAGCTCATCAGCGGTGCAGCGGCGGCGGCCCTGCTTCTTGCGGCCTGCTCCAGCGGCGGAGGAGCCGTGCCCGTCGTGGTGGGCGAGGCAAAACGCGGTGGCAGCGCCACGGTGGCTGAAGTCAACGCACTCTCTTCGTTCAACCCGTTCAGCACGGACGGCAACACGGACATAAATTCGAAGGTCTGGTACGCCACGCACTCCGGGTTTTACTATGTGGACGACTCCGCGAGAGTGGTCCGGAACGAGAAATTCGGGCGGTATGAAAAGGTCTCCGACCAGCCGCTGAAGGTGAAATACACGGTCAATGACGGCGTGAAATGGTCCGACGGGGAGGCCGTTGATGCCGGGGACCTTGTGCTGGCGTGGGCCGCAGGGTCCGGCTTCTTTGACGATGCAGACGCCGCTGCAGGCACGGGAACCAAGTACTTTTCGGCAGCATCGGACACCAGCGGCCTGGCCACCACCGGCTTTCCCGAAATCGGGGGAGACGGCCGCTCCATCACGCTGGAGTACGGATCGCCGTACGCCGACTGGGAAGTAGCCTTCGACGTCGGTCTCCCGGCCCACGTGGTGGCTGCCAAAGCCGGGCTGAACGACGAAGACGACCTCATTGAGCTGCTGCGCGATGCGCCACGCGGTGACGCGAAAAAACCGGCGCTGAATACGGACCTGCAAGTGGTCAGCAACTTCTGGAACTCCGGATTCGACGCCAAGACGCTGCCAGGGGATCCGGCGGTGTACCTGTCGAACGGGCCGTATCTCGTGCGGGATATCGTCCCGGAATCGTCGGTGACGCTGGTGCGGAACAAGGACTACGTGTGGGGTCCGGAACCCTACCTGGATGACATCACCATACAGTTCACCGGTGCAGTGCCGGCTGCCGTGGACGCGCTCAAGACTGGCCGGGCCGACATCATCTCGCCCCAGCCATCCGCAGGCTCCGAGGGTTTATTCAGCGGGCTGAAAGCGCAGGGGATCACTGTGCAACGGTACAGCCAGGCGGGATATGACCATCTCGACCTGAACTTTGCCGGTCCGTTCGCCGACCGCAAGATCCGCGAGGCGTTCCTCAAGACCGTCCCGCGGCAGGACATCGTGGACGAAATCGTCGGCGACCTGGTGCCCGACGCAAAACCCCTGGACTCCCACGTTTTCCTGCCGTCCCACCCCAAATACGCGGACACAGTGAAGGACAACGGCTCCAAAGAATACGCGGACGTGGACATCGAAGGAGCCGCTTCGCTCCTGGACGGGACGACACCCACCATCCGGATCCTGTACAACCGGGACAATCCCAACCGGGCGCGGGCCTTTGAGCTCATCCGGAGCTCGGCGGCCCTCGCCGGATTCCGTGTCCTGGACGCCGGGCAGGGCAGCGCCGATTGGGCCAAGACCCTCGGCAGTGGAACGTACGATGCCGCCATTCTGGGCTGGATCAGCACAGGCGTGGGCGTCGGCCGCGTCCCGCAGATTTTCCGGACCGGTGCGGGCAGCAATTTCAATGGCTATTCCGACGGCGACGCGGACAGGATGATGGAACAGCTGTCCACCACCACGGACCTGGCCAAGCAGGACGAACTGATGGCCGACATCGATAAAAGGGTGTGGGAAAGCGACTACGGCCTGCCGCTATACCAGACCACGGGAACCACCGCTGTTGCAGGGCGCATCGCCGGCGTGAAGCCCAGTGGCGGCCCACTGGGTGTGTGGTGGAACGTGTGGGAGTGGCGCCAGAAGTAGGCGCCCAGCCGCCAGCACAGCGGCCAAGAGGGAGATATCGGGGCCGATTCGCCGTCACCCCTACCTGCGAGTAGCATGTGACTTGCACAACTTCCGCGACCCGGCTAGCTAATGATCATTAACCGGTTACGGTTTGGCAACGGAGTACCAGTATTTGGACTCTATGCGGTTAGGCTACTCGTATATGTAGTCTGCGTCACAGTGGAAAACTGTGGCGAGGCTGCGGGGAAGCAAAAGATTTCCCCTGAATATCTCTTACAACTCATAGGAGGCGGAATGCGTTTGACGCGCACTTCCAAAGCACTGGGCATCGTGGCAATCGCCGCGCTCGCCCTGACCGGCTGCGGCGCTGGAGGCGGCAGCAATGACGGTGCCAGCCAATCCGCTGGCGACCCCAACAAGGTCATCACCGCGTACAGCAACGAACCACAGAATCCGTTGCTGCCGGCCAACACGAATGAAGTTTATGGCGGTCGCGTCGTTGAGTTGCTCTTCGAGGGGCTTCGCAGCTACGACGCCAACGGCAAGCCGGTCAACGCCATGGCCGAGTCCATTGAGTCGCCGGACGCCCAGAACTGGACCATCAAGGTCAAGCAGGGCCAGAAGTTCACCAACGGGGAAGCGATCACCGCCAAGACGTTCGTTGATTCCTGGAACTTCGCCGCAAACTCCAAAAACCTCCAGAACAATGGATTCTTCTTCGAGTCCATCGAGGGCTATGCAGATGTCTCGGCAGTGACCACCGAGAAGTCCGCCGATGGCAAGACCACCACAACTCCGGCTCCTACGGCCGAAACCATGTCCGGCCTGAAGGCCACTGACGACTCCACCCTGACGGTGAAGCTGGCCCAGCCGGAAGCTGACTGGTCGCTGCGTCTCGGCTACTCCGCCTTCTTCCCCCTGCCTTCCGCAGCGCTGAAGGATCCGAAGACGTACGGCGAAAACCCGGTCGGCAACGGTCCTTACAAGTTCGAAAAGACCGGCTCATGGGTACATGACCAGTCGATTTCCCTCGTAAAGAACGCTGACTACAGTGGACCCCGCGCAGCGAAGAACGGTGGCGTGAGCTTCAAGTTCTACACTGATCCGGGCCCCGCATACACGGACCTTCAGGCCAACAACCTGGACATCACCGATGTGCTGCCCTCCAACGCACTGAAGACCTACGTCGCGGACTTCCCGGACCGCAACTCCACCAAGCCGGTTGCCACCGACTCCACGCTGAACATTCCGGGCTACAACCCGAACTTCCAGGGCGAAGCCGGAAAGCTGCGCCGACAGGCCCTTTCCTACGCCATCAACCGTGAAGAAATCGCCAAGGTGGTCTTCAACGGGACCCGCACTCCGGCCAAGGCCTTCGCCCCGCCGGTCATCGATGGTTTCAAGGACAACATCCCGGGCAGCGAAGTCCTGAAGTTTGACGCCGCCAAGGCCAAGGACCTCTGGGCCCAGGCTGAGAAGATCCAGCCTTACGACGGCTCCAAGCCGCTCCAGATTGCCTCCAACACCGACGGCGGCAACAAGGAATGGATTGACGCCGTGGCAAACGGCTTCAAGAACAACCTCGGCATCCAGGCTGAAATCCAGCCCTTCGCCAAGTTCGCTGAAGTACTCAACCTGCGCAAGTCCCAGTCCCTTCCGGGCCTGACCCGCGCCGGTTGGCAGGGCGACTACCCGTCGCTCTACAACTTCCTCGGACCAGTTTGGGCAACGGGTGCATCCTCCAACTACGAGAAGTACTCGAACCCTGAGTTCGACAAGCTGCTCCAGGAGGGCCTCGCTGCGAAGTCCACCACTGAGGCGAACGACAAGTTCAACAAGGCCCAGGAGATCCTCTTCAAGGACCTGCCCGGCCTGCCGCTCTGGGACCAGGCACGCGCGATCGTATGGAGTGAAAACGTTGTGAAGGCCGAGACCGGCTGGAATGGCGGAATCCTCTACTACAACATCACGGCCAAGTAATCACCAGGATCTAACTTGCCGCCAGGCTTATGGGGGTCCGGCCAAAAGCCGGGCCCCCATTTCTCCTGTACGGCAGGAAGGCACAAATGAACCCCCTCTCTTCGCTCCCCGAAGGCTGGTGATCCAGTGGTCCGCTTTATCCTTCGCAGGCTTCTTCAGGCAATCCCCGTCTTCCTTGGCACCACCCTCTTGGTGTACTACATGGTCTTCGCCCTTCCCGGCGACCCCATTGCGGCCCTCTTCGGTGACCGCCAGCCACCGCAGGCTGTCATCGACACGTTGCGCAGCCAGTACCACCTGGATGAACCGTTCTGGGTCCAGTACGGCCTCTTCCTTCAGAACATCTTTACTTTCAATCTAGGCAACGACTTCACGGGCCAGCCCATCTCGGCGTCCCTTGCACGGGTCTTTCCGGTAACGGCGATGCTGGCACTGGAGGCGCTGGTTATCCAGACTGTTTTCGGCGTGGCCTTTGGTGTCTTTGCTGGCCTGCGTCGCGGTGGCTGGTTCGACTCCACCGTGCTGGTGGCCTCGCTCGTGGTCATCGCTGTTCCCACCTTCGTTCTCGGCTTTGTTTTCCAGTTGGTCTTTGGAGTCCAATTGGGCTGGGCTAAACCAACAGTCGGCGCTAACGCTGATTGGGGAAATTTGTTGCTGCCGGCAACGGTGCTTGGCCTCGTGTCATTCGCATATGTACTCCGTCTGACGCGTGCTTCCGTTAGCGAGAGCATGAATGCCGACTATGTGCGGACAGCCACCGCCAAGGGCCTTTCGCGGCCCCGCGTTGTGCTGGCACATATCCTGCGCAACTCGCTGATCCCCGTCGTGACGTTCCTTGGCGCAGACCTAGGCGGTCTGATGGGCGGTGCGATTGTCACGGAAGCCATCTTCAACGTTCCAGGCGTGGGCAACAAGCTCTATCAGGCCACTTTGCGGACTGAGGGCCCCACCATTGTTTCCATCGTCAGTGTGCTGGTTCTGGTGTTTGTGGTTGCCAACCTGCTCGTTGATCTCCTGTACGCCTGGCTGGACCCGAGGATTCGTTATGACCAGTAGAGACATTCACTTTGTGGCGCCCATCGACGAGACGCCGCTGCAGGCAACGGATGCCCTGACGACGGATCAGGCACCACTGAGTCTTTGGGCTGACGCCTGGCGCAAGCTTCGCCGTCGTCCGTTGTTCATCATTTCGTCGCTTTTGATCCTGGCTTTGATCATCATCGCGTTGTTCCCTGGCCTCCTGTCGACGGTCCCGCCCAACGACGACTGCCAACTCGGCAATTCCGAGGCCGGGCCCACGGGCGGACACCCCTTCGGATTCACCTTCCAGGGCTGCGACATCTACTCGAGGGTTGTCCACGGAACGCAGGCTTCTCTTTCTGTAGGCGTCCTTTCGGTGCTGTGCGTCGTGATCATCGGTGTGACGATTGGTGCCATCGCGGGGTACTACGGCGGCTGGGTTGATTCCGTACTGGCTAGACTCGGTGATATTTTCTTCGCTTTGCCGTTGGTCCTTGGCGCTCTGGTTATCACCCAGCTGCCCGCCTTCCGGGACAACAAGAGTGTCTGGACTGTAGTGGTGATCATTGCATTGTTGGCGTGGCCGCAAATGGCACGCATCGCGCGCGGCGCTGTCATCGAG
This sequence comes from Arthrobacter sp. HS15c, assembly GCF_040812005.1. Lineage (NCBI taxonomy): Bacteria > Bacillati > Actinomycetota > Actinomycetes > Micrococcales > Micrococcaceae > Arthrobacter > Arthrobacter sp. HS15c. The sequence goes on along the minus strand of NZ_JBFOHM010000001.1, from coordinate 401,324 downwards.
GTCCGGAATGCTGATTTTGTAACAGCCGCCCGCGCTCTGGGTGTATCGAAGGTTGGGGCACTCTTGCGCCATGTCCTGCCGAACGCCCTGGCGCCGATCATCGTCCTTGCGACTTTGGATTTGGGCATCTTCATTGTTCTGGAGGCCACATTGTCATTCCTGGGTATTGGGCTGCCGCAAAGCATCATGTCCTGGGGCAACGACATCGCGGGAGCACAGTCGTCTATCAGGACCAAGCCGGAGATCATGCTTTATCCGGCGGCAGCCTTGTCCATCACGGTCCTGAGCTTCATCATGTTGGGTGACGCCGTGCGTGACGCCCTCGACCCGAAAAGCCGGCAGCGATGAGAGAAAACAAGATGACAATTCCCGACGTCCACGTCGACGAAGCGGGCTATTCAGGAACCAAACCGCTCCTGGAAATCCGAGACCTGGCCATTACGTTCCAGTCCAGCAGTGGCGAGGTTCAGGCAGTCCGCAACGCCCACCTGACCATCATGCCCGGAGAAACCGTGGCCATCGTGGGTGAGTCCGGATCGGGCAAATCCACCACGGCTTTAGCCGCAATCGGCCTTCTCCCAAACAACGGCGCGGTGTCCGGAGGGCAAATCTTTCTTGATGGCGAGGACATCGCCCATGCCACCGAGAAGCGGATGATCGAACTCCGTGGCAACACGATTGGTATGGTTCCGCAGGACCCGATGTCCAACCTGAACCCGGTCTGGAAGATCGGCTATCAGGTCAAGGAGACCCTTCGCGCGAACGGCCGGCCCAGCGGGCCGGATGACATCGCGAAGGTTCTGGCTCAGGCAGGACTTCCGGACGCCCATCGGCGGGCAAACCAGTACCCACACGAGTTCTCCGGCGGCATGCGCCAGAGGGCACTTATCGCCATCGGGTTGTCCTGCCAACCGCGGCTCTTGATCGCGGACGAGCCAACTTCGGCATTGGACGTCACGGTCCAGCGGCAGATCCTGGATCACTTGGACACCATGACTACCGAACTTGGTACCGCTGTGCTGCTCATCACCCATGATCTGGGGCTGGCCGCCGAGCGTGCGGACAAGGTTGTTGTCATGTACAAAGGGCAGGTGGTGGAGGCTGGGCCTTCACTCGCGTTGCTCCAGAATCCGCGGCACCCTTACACCAAACGGCTGGTTGAGTCCGCGCCATCACTGGCCAGCCGCCGGATCCAGGTTGCCAAGGAACAGGGCGTGGAAGCGTCTGATCTGCTCGCCCCTGATGCGGAGGTGGCCGCAGCGGACCATGTCCTGGAGATCCAGGACCTCCGAAAGGTCTACAAGCTGCGGCAAGGGCTGGGTAAATCGACGGATTTCGCAGCCGTGGACGGTGTCAGCTTCGACGTGGCGAGGGGGACCACCACTGCGATTGTGGGGGAGTCAGGCTCCGGCAAGTCCACCGTGGCAAAAATGGTCCTGCAGCTGGAGAAGCCTACGGACGGGAAGATCCTTTTCGACGGCGTCGACACGTCGGTGCTGAAAGCCTCGGAACTCTTCAAATTCCGGCGGCGGGTGCAACCTATTTTCCAGGATCCGTACGGGTCGTTGGACCCGATGTACAACATCTTCCGTACCATCGAGGAGCCGTTGCGCGTCCACAAGATCGGAGACAGGGCGAGCCGCGAGAAGAAGGTCCGCCAGCTGCTCGACCAGGTGGCGCTCCCGCAATCAAGCATGCAGCGGTTCCCCAACGAGCTTTCGGGCGGCCAGCGCCAGCGCGTCGCAATCGCGCGTGCTTTGGCACTGGATCCGGAAGTGATCATCTGCGACGAAGCGGTGTCCGCGCTCGACGTACTGGTCCAGGCGCAGGTACTTAACCTGCTGGCTGACCTGCAGTCCAACCTGGGACTCACCTACCTCTTCATCACCCATGACCTGGCGGTCGTTCGGCAGATCGCAGACCACGTCTGCGTCATGGAAAAGGGCAAGCTGGTGGAGACAGGGTCAACGGACGATGTCTTCGAGTCCCCGCAGCAGGAATACACCCAGGCGCTGCTCAACGCCATCCCGGGAGCGAAGCTGATGCTTCCGCCCGAGGTGGCCTGACAAGCGGATGGCTGATGGAGCCGGTGCCCTGGTGGGCGCCGGCTCCACCCGTTTAAGGACTATTGGGGATCGGTCGCAAACTGTTCGGTCACGGTCGCGGAGCCTGCCCCGTCGCCGGTCGGAGCCGTTATGCCCAGCGCCCGCAGCCTGGCTTCGAGGAGGGTGCCCAGTGACCGGCGGCCGGAGGCGTTCATATGGACGGCGTCACTCAGGTCCTTGGCGAGGCCGTACTTGGTCAGCCAGTCGCCGACGCCCACAAACGGCATGCCATGCCTTGCTGCCACGGTGCCAAGCAGGGCATCCACCTGGCTGCGGCGGCCACCGCCATAGTTCGCGCCGCGCCCGAGCGTGCCGATCAGCACCTGCGGGACACCCGGATACCGCTGTTGGAGGGCTGCGATAAGGCGGTCCGCGTTGGCCACGATCTGTGCGTCCGTGGCGCCCTTGCCGGCGTCGTTGCCGCCGCCCTGGATGACTATCAGCGGTGGAGTGGCGTAAGGAAGCTTCCAGTCGCCCCGCTCGAGGGCATCAATGTAGTTTCCCGTTTTACCGTTGGCGGCCACAAAGCCCGTGCCGCCCAGCCCACAAAAGTGGACCTTGTATCCGATTGCGGCCAGCGCAAGGCGGGGCCAGCCGTCCGCCGGTTCAGACTGGGAGTCACCAATCAGGAGTGCCGTGCGGCTGATGTCCGGGACCACCACTTCGTCCCGGCCGCTGGCGGGATTCCGGTAAATGGTACCGGCAGGAAGATTGGCCGGATCAACGCCCCGGGCCGCATACCTTCCGGACGCGGGAGCCTGCACTGTGGACGCAGCGGGGGGAGCAGGGGGCTGGCTGCAGCCGCAAAGGAGGACGCCTGCAGCGACTCCGGATGCGACGAAGCGGCACAGAGCCGAGGCTTTTCGCATCAGTGGTTCTCCGGACTTGCTTGAAGTATCACAGCCATGATGGTCTATCAAGTCAAATAAAGCCAGTGATATTTCTCACAAAAAATGCGTGTCGGTGCCGGTTCTGCGGCCGCCTGTCCGCAAAGACTGTCCGGAGTTTTTAGGCCAATAAAAGGCTCAGCGGCTAGAATGGGGGAAGGTGCCCTGTGCTAAGGGACTAATCCGTCGTGCGTTCCAGTTGGAAATGTTGCGATACCTTACAGCTGACCCACTGAATCGAGCCATTACGCATGTCTGAAACCACCACCAACACTGCGGTAGCCACTGCATCGCGCAGTGACCTGCGCAACGTCGCGATCGTGGCCCACGTTGACCACGGCAAGACCACGCTGGTCGACGCCATGCTCAAGCAGACCAACTCCTTTGCCGAGCACAACCACCTCGAAGACCGAGTGATGGACTCAGGTGACCTGGAGCGCGAAAAGGGCATCACCATCCTGGCCAAGAACACCACCGTGGCCTACAACGGACCGTCCTCCCAGGGCGAGACCATCACCATCAACGTGATCGACACCCCCGGCCACGCCGACTTCGGCGGCGAGGTCGAGCGCGGCCTTTCCATGGTTGACGGTGTTGTCCTGCTCGTTGACGCTTCCGAGGGCCCGCTGCCCCAGACCCGCTTCGTGCTGCGCAAGGCCCTGGCCGCGCACCTGCCCGTCATCCTGCTGGTCAACAAGACCGACCGCCCCGACGCCCGCATCGAGGAAGTCGTCCACGAGTCCATGGACCTGCTCCTGGGCCTCGCCTCCGACCTCGCAGACGAAGTTCCGGACCTGGACCTGGACAAAATCCTCAACGTTCCCGTTGTCTACGCAGCCGCCAAGGTAGGCCGCGCCTCCCTCGAGCAGCCTGCAGACGGCACCGCTCCGGAGAACGAAGACCTGGAGCCGCTGTTCAAGACCATCATCGAGCACATCCCGGCCCCCACGTACAACCCGAACGGTGTCCTCCAGGCCCACGTCACCAACCTGGACGCCTCCCCGTTCCTGGGCCGCCTCGCGCTGCTTCGCATCTACAACGGCACCCTGCGCAAGGGCCAGACCGTTGCCTGGGCCCGTGCCAACGGTGAGCTCAAGAACGTTAAGATCACCGAACTCCTCGCCACCAAGGCACTGGAGCGCGTTCCGGCCGAGTCCGCCGGACCGGGCGAGATCGTCGCCGTCGCCGGCATCGAGGAGATCACCATCGGTGAGACCCTGACCGACGCCGAGAACCCGCAGCCGCTGCCGCTGATCACCGTGGACGATCCCGCGATCTCCATGACGATCGGTATCAACACCTCGCCGCTGGCCGGCAAGGTCAAGGGCGCCAAGGTCACCGCCCGCCAGGTGAAGGACCGCCTGGATAAGGAACTGATCGGTAACGTCTCCATCAAGGTTCTCCCCACCGAGCGTCCCGACGCCTGGGAAGTCCAGGGCCGTGGCGAGCTGGCACTGGCCATCCTCGTTGAGCAGATGCGTCGTGAAGGCTTCGAACTGACCGTCGGCAAGCCGCAGGTTGTCACCAGGACCGTCGACGGCAAGATCCACGAGCCGATGGAACACATGACCATCGACGTACCGGAGGAATACCTCGGCGCCGTTACCCAGCTGATGGCAGCCCGCAAGGGCCGCATGACCAACATGGCCAACCACGGTACCGGCTGGTGCCGCATGGAGTTCATCGTTCCCGCCCGTGGCCTGATCGGCTTCCGCACCAAGTTCCTCACGGACACCCGCGGCGCAGGCATCGCGGCATCCATCTCCGAGGGCTACGAGCCCTGGGCCGGTCCGATCGAGTACCGCACCAACGGTTCGATGATCGCTGACCGCGCCGGTGTTGTGACGCCGTTCGCCATGATCAACCTGCAGGAACGTGGCTCCTTCTTCGTGAAGCCCACCTCCGAGGTCTACGAAGGCATGATCGTGGGCGAGAACTCGCGCGCCGACGACATGGACGTGAACATCACCAAGGAAAAGAAGCTCACCAACATGCGTGCCGCTTCCTCGGACACCTTCGAGAACCTGACGCCGCCGCGCGACCTGACCCTCGAAGAGTCCCTCGAATTCGCCCGCGAGGACGAGTGCGTCGAGGTGACCCCGGAGTCCATCCGCATCCGCAAGGTCATCCTGGACACCAACGAGCGTGCCAAGGCCAACCGCGCCCGCGCGAAGGTCTAGTCACAAACAGCGCTAACTGAAACTGCCGGTACGGCAGGCGGGAACCCCGCCGTCGTACCGGCAGTTTTGTTTTGAGTCCGTTGCCGCCTGCGCTCAGTCGCTGGTGCGCGCCGGGCGCCGCGGCGGGGCGGGCGGAACTTCCTTCGCCGCCACCACGAGCTCCAGGGGGATCACGACGTCGGCCTGCCGCGTACGCACGGTGCAGTCGCCGTCGTCAGTGTCCACCAGGTGGCCCAGTGCGTCAGTGAGGCCCCCGCCGGCGATCCGGTAGCGGACCACCACCCTGGTCCCGGGTGCGGCGGCTGCCAAAAACTCTTGGGGCGTAGGCTGGGTGGGTCTCACCACTTCATACTATGGGCCCCGCTAGGTTCGCAGGAACGGGCTGGGAGATAATAGGCTCAGAAGTCAAGAGTCCGGCCAGTGCGCCGGATGCAACTGCCGGCCTTCGCCGGAAACAACGTGGAGAGGCAAGGGACGTGACGTACGTAATCGCGCAGCCGTGTGTAGATGTCAAGGACAAGGCATGCATTGAGGAATGCCCGGTCGACTGCATCTATGAGGGTGAGCGTTCGCTGTACATCCATCCGGATGAGTGCGTCGACTGTGGTGCCTGTGAACCGGTATGCCCGGTGGAGGCCATCTACTACGAAGACGACACCCCCGATGAGTGGGCCGACTACTACAAGGCGAACGTCGAATTCTTCGACGACCTCGGCTCGCCCGGCGGCGCCGCAAAGATCGGCAACACGGGCAAGGACCACCCGATGATCGCGGCCCTGCCTCCGCAGAACCAAGACCACTGAGCCGGGACGCCCCGGTGACCGCAGCGGTGAACAGTTTTGGCCTAAGCCTGCCCGACTACCCGTGGGAGGCCATGGCGCCGTACCTGGCCAGGGCTGCGGAGCACCCCGGCGGGGCCGTCAATCTCTCGATCGGCACTCCCGTTGACCCGACGCCCGCGCTGATCCAGGAGGCCCTCAAGGCGGCCGCGGACGCCCCCGGCTACCCGACCGTGCACGGCACCATCCCGCTGCGGGAAGCCATCGCCGCCTGGTTCGACCGGCGCCGCGGCGTTCCGGGCCTGGACCCCAAGAACATCATGCCCACCGTCGGTTCCAAGGAACTTGTTGCGTGGCTGCCCCTGCTGCTGGGACTCAAACCGGGTGACGTCGTCGTCCGTCCCAAGGTGGCCTACCCGACCTATGACATCGGTGCCACCTTCGCCGGCGTCACGTCGGTCGCCACGGACAACCTCGACGAGCTGGATGAAACCACCCGCTCCAGGGTGCGGTTGATCTGGGTGAATTCCCCCGGCAACCCCACCGGGAGCGTCAGGGACGTTGAGTCCCTGCGGGCGCTGGTGGAGCAGGCCAGGGAACTGGGAGCCGTCGTCGCATCGGATGAATGCTACGCCGAGCTCGGCTGGGGCGCCTGGGACGTCCAGCGCGGAGGCGAACCGGTGCCCAGCATCCTGGACCCCCGCGTTGCCGGCGGGTCGCACGACGGACTGCTGGCCGTGTACTCGCTGAGCAAGCAATCCAACGTGGCCGGCTACCGGGCAGCCTTTGTGGCCGGCGATCCGGAGATCATGGCCAACCTGGTCAACAGCCGCAAGCACGCAGGCATGATCGTGCCTTATCCCGTGCAGGAAGCCATGCGCGTGGCGTTGGGCGACGACGCACATGTCGTGGCCCAGAAGGATCTCTACCGCGGACGCCGGGAACGGCTGGTGCCGGCGCTGCAGCAGTTCGGCCTGGAGATCAAGGAATCCGAAGCCGGGCTGTACCTCTGGTCCAGTGCCGGTGAGGGCACCTGGGACACCGTGGGCCGCCTGGCGGACCGCGGGATTGTGGTGGGCCCGGGCGTTTTCTACGGCGAGGCCGGCAACGGATTCGTGCGAGTAGCGCTGACTGCCGCCGACGAACGCATCGACGCGGCGGTGTCGCGGCTCGCCGGGGCCGCGTAACAATCGTGTGACTCGCGCCACAACGGGACCATTTTAGGGCATTTCCGAACGTCCCCGATTAGTGACACCCGCCAAGGAGCGGTACTTTTTAAGTGACTATCAATGGTGGCTTTCTACAAGAAGGCAGCCCGGGTGTTGGATTCCTGGATGAACAGGATCAGTGCCACGGCTCACCGGATGTTGGATCAAGCTTTCGACAGAGGCCCACGCGCCTCATGAAGGGGACTCCATGACTGAGACCAACAGCGCAACCCTGCACCATGCAGGAGGCGAGCTCAAGCTCCCGCGCATCCAGGTTGTTGAAGGAAACGAAGGTTACGACGTTTCCAAGCTGCTCAAGCAGACGGGCGCAGTCACCTTTGACCCCGGCTTCATGAACACCGCAGCAACCGCGTCCGCTATTACCTACATCGACGGCGATGCCGGCATCCTGCGTTATCGCGGGTACCCCATCGAACAGCTGGCGCAGCACTCCAGCTTCCTCGAGGTGTCCTACCTGCTGATCTACGGCAACCTCCCCAGCCCCACTGAACTGGAAGCCTTCGACCAGCGAATCCGTCACCACACGCTGCTGCACGAAGAGCTCAAGGGCTTCTTTAGCGGCTTCCCGCGTGATGCACACCCGATGCCTGTGCTCTCTTCGGCCGTGTCGGCGTTGTCCACGTTCTACCAGGACTCGCTGGATCCGTTCAACGCCGAGCAGGTTGAGGTCTCCACGTACCGGCTGCTGGCCAAGATGCCGGTCATAGCCGCCTACGCCCTGAAGAAGAGCATCGGCCAGCCCATGCTGTACCCGGACAACTCCCACAACCTCGTGGAAAACTTCTTGCGCCTGAGCTTTGGCCTTCCGGCCGAGCAGTACGAGGTGGACCCGGTCATCGCCAAGGCGCTGGATCTCCTCCTGATCCTGCATGCCGACCACGAGCAGAACTGTTCCACCTCCACGGTGCGCCTGGTGGGTTCCTCCAACGCCAACCTCTTCGCATCAGTCTCGGCAGGCATCAACGCCCTCTTCGGCCCGGCCCACGGCGGCGCCAACGAAGCCGTTCTGAAGATGCTGCGCCAGATCCAGGCCGACGGCACCAAGCCCGAGGACTACATGGAAAAGGTCAAGAACAAGGAAGACGGCGTCCGCCTCATGGGCTTCGGACACCGCGTCTACAAGAACTACGATCCGCGCGCCAAGATCGTCAAGGCGACGGCGCACGAGATCCTCAGCAAGCTCGGCGGCAACGACGAACTGCTGGACATCGCCATGCGCCTGGAAGAGAAGGCACTGAATGATGACTACTTCATCCAGCGCAAGCTCTACCCGAACGTGGACTTCTACACCGGCCTGATCTACAAGGCCATGGGCTTCCCCGAGAAGATGTTCACCGTGCTCTTCGCGATCGGCCGCCTTCCGGGCTGGATCGCGCAGTGGCGTGAAATGATCAGCGACCCCAACACCAAGATCGGCCGCCCGCGGCAGCTGTACATCGGCGAGCCCGAGCGCGACTACCCGGTCCGCTAGATCCCCTGAAATACGACGGCGGCCGCCCACCTCGTGAGAGGTGTGCGGCCGCTTTTCGTGCTGCCGGTGATCGAGCTTGTCGAGATCAGGGTTTCGACAAGCTCAACCACCGGACCGATCAGCTGTTGTAGCCATTCGGGTTGTTCTTTTGCCAGCGCCAGTGGTCTTCGCACATTTGGTCGACGGTTTTGGTGGTGGACCAGCTGAGGTCGGCCAGGGCGGAGGTGGCGTCGGCCCAGAAGGCGGGCAGGTCCCCGGCGCGGCGGCCGGTGATCTCGTAGGGGATGGGCTGGCCTACGGCTTTTTCGAAGGAGCGCAGGACTTCCAGGACGGAGGAGCCTTTGCCGGAGCCGAGGTTCCAGCGGAACACTCCGGTGCGGTCGGCGACGTGGTTCAGGGCTGCGACGTGGCCTTCGGCGAGGTCCACGACGTGGATGTAGTCGCGCAGGCAGGTGCCGTCCGGGGTGTCGTAGTCGCCGCCGAAGACCATGAGTTTTTCGCGGCGCCCGACGGCGACCTGGGCGATGAAGGGGACGAGGTTGTTGGGGATGCCCTGGGGGTCCTCGCCGATGCGGCCGGAGGGGTGTGCGCCGACGGGGTTGAAGTAGCGGAGCAGGGCGATGTGCCAGCGCGGGTCGGCGTCGCCGAGGTCGGAGAGGATGTCCTCGATCTGTTCCTTGGTCCGGCCGTAGGGGTTGTTGGCGCCGATTTCCATCTTCTCCACGTATGGGATGGGGTTGTGCTCGCCGTAGACGGTGGCGGAGGAGCTGAAGACGAGGGAGCGGACGTTGTGCCGGTCCATGACCCGGATGAGGTTCAGTGTGCCCACGAGGTTGTTGTAGTAGTACTTCAGCGGTTCGCGGACCGATTCCCCGACCGCCTTGAGGCCGGCGAAGTGGATGACGGCGTCGATCCCGCCGTTGGCGAACACTGCTTCCACTGCGGCCTCGTCCACCAGGTCCACGTTGTGGAACTCGGCGGTTTTTCCGCTGAGCTCGGCAACCCTGCGCAGCGACTCCTCACTGGAGTTCACCAGGTTGTCGATCACCACCACGTCATGGCCGGCTTCCTGCAGGGACAGAACTGTGTGGGAGCCGATGTAGCCGGTGCCACCTGTGACCAGAATTTTCATGCCTCAAAGCTATCCCACTACGGTCCGCGTCGCCCGGCCATTCCGGATGCCGGTCACGGTCCGGGCCGGAAACGCCGCGACAGAAAACCATCTTTGAAGCACAACTGTGTTAAAAAGGAGGCGTGCCAAAAATCGTAGATGCCGAAGTCCGGCGCGGGGAAGTTGTCGACGCCGTTTTCCGGATCATTGCAGTGGACGGCCTGGAGAGGGCCTCGCTCCGTGAAGTAGCCGATGAGGCGGGACTGGCGGTGGGGTCCGTCCGGCACTATTTCGCAAGCAGCGAGGAGCTCCTGAGCTACTCCTTCGCCACCGTCGTGGACCGGATCATCCTCCGCCTCTCCGACGCCCTGGCGAAACTGGAAGCGCTGCCGCCGGGTGCGCCGGGGTACCACGAGGCTGTATTAACACTGCTGGGTGAAATGTTGCCGCTGGACGAGGAACGTGCGGTGGACGCATGCGTGTGGATGGCCTTCAAAAACGCGGCACGCATCAAGCCTTTCCTGGCTGCCGAGGCTGACCGGAGCCACCGCGGGGTAGCCGCCGTCGTCGGCCAGCTGGTCACGGCACTTGTGCCGGACAACGGCAGCGGGCAGCAGGCCCTGGTTATCGAGGCGGAACGGCTCCTGGCCACAATCGACGGGCTGTGCATGCACGCCTTGCTGCAGCCCGAGTGGATGACCGCGCAGATGTGCCGTGACGTCCTGGAGCGGCACCTTGCGGGCATGTCCGCTGGTCAGGCCGTTAACGTCGGGCAGCTTCGGGAATAGACTGGGAGCCGGGGGAGGCAGATCCGGACATCAGGCCGGTACAGCGCACGCCACGGAAGGACAAGGGATGCACCACACAGGCGGTTCCGGTTGGCAGATAACCATGGACACATCGGGTCCAATGATGATCGCCCTGTATGTGCGTGATGCCGCCGGACTGGACGGCGCCGGCCGTCCCGCACTGTCCCACGCCGCCCCGAAGATCCGCCATGCGGACCACACCCATCTGACGGCCGAAGTAGGCGGACTCAGCGCCCTCAAGACTGAATGGGAAGCCTGGTGGGACCAGCTGCTCAAGTCCCATCCCCAGATGTTGCCGGAGCTCACTCCGCCCGACTTCGAGGCCTTCGGTAACTCGCCGGCCCTGCAGCGGGTCCTGCAGGCGCACTTTGGTGCAGCCCTGACATGGGCGCGGGAGCGCCGCAGCGAGTATGCGGAGTTGGAGGCAGAGAGAGTGGCCAGCGGCTCCGACCAGTTGCTCGATGACATGGTTGACGACCGCCTGATGGAGGTAGGCCGGGGTTCCCGGGACTTCAACCTGACCATCATCGAACTGCCCCTGAACGAGCAGCGGGCGTGGTACCTCGAACCGGACAAGATCATCATGAGCCATGAGCTGATGTCCCAGCCCGAGCTCTTCCGCAGCTACGTCCAGCCAGTGGTGGAAATGCTCGTCTGAGCACGTTCGGCCAAGGGCCGACCAGCACGCAAGGGAAGCATCAGCCTTCGACGGCGGCCGAGACAGTGATCCTGACTTCGCCGTCGGCGGCATCGGAAACCTGCCACCCTTCATCCGCAGCGCGGCTCCAGCTACGCCCGGCAACAGCCACGTCGGTGACGGCAAGGCCCTTGGCATTGGCGACAGCCCACTGTGCAACCGACCAGGCCTGGGCACCACTGGCTTCAATGGTCAGCGTCTGCCCGTCGGCCGTGGCGGCCAGCGGACCGTAGGCCTGGGAGAGTTCAGTGGCGACCTGGGCGGTGTCGCCCGGAGCGTCGGGGGAGCGCAACGTGCAGTGCACGGCCTCGGGCGTTTGGCCTGACAATCCCGACGCGAAAAACCGGCCCATCTCCTCGTGCTGGGCGTACGCCTCAGGGTAGGCGGAGCGCTGCACGCGCTGGGCGGCGTCGGTGATTTCCAGGGACTCGTAGGCAGGGATCTTGACCAGGGCGTCGTAGAACGCGTTGGCCGCGTAGTACGGGTCCATGACCTGGGCCTCCGTACCCCACCCCTGCGAGGGCCGTTGCTGGAACAGGCCCCGCGAATCGGGCCCGGCCTGGTCGCCGTGGCCGATGTTGCGCAGCTTGGATTCCTGCATGGCGGTGGCAAGGGCGATGGTCGCGGCCCGTGGCGGCAGCCCGCGCTGGACAGCGACGGCCGTGATCAGCGAGGCATTCACCGCCTGGTCCGTGGCCAGCTCCGCCGTCTGGGAACCAACCACGGCCGTGCAGCGCTCCGACACGAGGGTCTCGGAGCGCTGCAGGAAGGACACGGCCGTGTAGACGCCGCCTCCTACCAGTGCCAGGGTGAGGATCAGCACCAGGGGCCGGTGGAGGCCACGTCGACGTGCCACTGAAGGATGAGCCGCCCGGCTCAGTTGGCGTGCAGGGCGTCGTTGAGTTCCACCGTCTGGCCCTTGCGGGGGAGGACCTCCACAGCGCCGGTGGTGGAGTTGCGGCGGAACAGGAGGTTCGGGACGCCGGACAGTTCCACGGCCTTGACGACCTTGGTGGTGTCCTCGCCGTCGGCATCCTTCGGGCCGACCACGCGCACGCGGGTGCCGGCGGTGACATACAGGCCGGCCTCGACGACGGAGTCATCGCCGATGCTGATCCCGACGCCGGAGTTGGCGCCCAGCAGGACGCGCTCGCCAATGGCGATCTTTTCCTTGCCGCCGCCGGACAGGGTGCCCATGATGGACGCTCCGCCACCGACGTCGCTGCCGTCACCGGCCACGACACCGGCGGAAATGCGGCCCTCCACCATGGACGTCCCCAGGGTGCCGGCGTTGAAGTTCACAAAGCCCTCATGCATCACAGTGGTACCTTCGGCGAGGTGGGCACCGAGGCGGACGCGGTCGGCGTCGGCGATCCTGACTCCGGCGGGCACCACGTAGTCCACCATGCGCGGGAACTTGTCGACGCCGTAAACGGTGACGGCGCCGCGCTTGCGCAGCTTGGCGCGGGTCAGTTCGAAGCCGTCCACGGCGGCCGGGCCGAAGTTGGTCCAGACCACGTTGGGCAGCTTGCCGAAGATGCCGTCCAGGTTGATGGAGTTCGGTCGCACCAGGCGGTGTGAAAGCAGGTGCAGCCGCAGGTACGCATCGGCCGTATCAGCCGGTGCCTCATCCAGGTTGATCTGGACGAAAACCACTTTCTGCTCGGTACCGCGGTCCGCGTCGGCTCCGTCCGCCGCGATGGTGGCGAGGGCCGGGTCCGCGTTCTCCACGGCACGCAGGCTCTCCGCAGCAACTCCAAGGGCAGGCGCCGGGAACCAGACATCCAGGACGGTGGCGTCACCATTGGCGGTGGCGATGGTGGCAAGCCCGAAGCCATAGGCGGAGCGGGCATCAGCGGTTGCGTTCTGGTTTTCGGGCACGGCAGAAGTAGCGGTCTCAGTCATGGCCCCAGTCTATCGAGAGCGGGGCCCCGGGTTCGAACTAGACTGGCAACGTGACTGCCGAAACCGCACCCGTTGCCTCCGTACTGCCACTTGACCTCCGCCAGGACGTCTCCCTGCTCACCGCCGCGATCATGGACATCAACAGCGTGTCCGGGAACGAGACGGCGTTGGCCGACGCCGTAGAAGCCGCCCTCCGTACCATTCCCGGGTTGCGCATCGTGCGTGACGGCGACTCCCTGATTGCCCGTACGGAACTGGGACGGCCGGAACGCGTCATCCTGGCCGGGCACCTGGACACCGTTCCGCTGCCGGTCACCGAGGGGGCCCGGGGCACCGTCCCGTCAACGTGGGAATCCGGCATTCCGGGCGAGGGGGTCCTGTACGGGCGGGGAGCCACGGACATGAAGGGCGGCGTCGCAGTCCAGCTCGCGCTGGCAGCCACCATGTTCGACGGCGGCGCGGAACCCGGGCGCGACGTCACCTTTGTCTTTTACGACCACGAGGAAGTGGAAGCGGTCAAGAGCGGGCTGGGCCGCCTGGTCCGCAACCACGGTGGGCTCCTGGACGGCGATTTCGCCATCCTCCTGGAGCCAACCCATGGAACGGTGGAGGGTGGCTGCAACGGCACCAGCCGCTTCGAAGCCACCACATCAGGGGAGGCTGCACACTCCGCCCGCGCCTGGATGGGCAGCAATGCCATCCACGCCGCGGCGCCGATCCTCGCCAGGCTTGCCGCCTACGAACCGCAGACCGTCAACGTGGACGGCCTCGACTACCGTGAGAGCCTCAATGCCGTGAAGATCAATGGCGGCACGGCCGGCAACGTCATCCCTGACCGCTGCGTGGTGGAAATCAACTACCGCTTCGCGCCCGACAAGTCCCCGGACCAGGCAGAGGCGCATGTCCGCGAACTGCTAGACGGTTTCGACGTCGTCCGAACTGACGCTGCGGCCGGCGCGCGGCCGGGCCTGAACCATCCCGCTGCCGCGTCCTTCGTGGCCGCCGTCGGGGCCGAGCCGAAACCGAAATACGGCTGGACCGACGTCGCCCGTTTCAGCGAACTGGGCATCCCGGCAGTGAACTTCGGTCCCGGCGACCCCCTGCTGGCGCACAAGGACAACGAGCACGTCGACGCGGACGCGATCCGGGAGTGCCTGCGGGCATTGCGCAGCTGGCTCTCGGCCTAACGGCAAAACGGAAGGGTCCGCAGCCTGCAGGCTGCGGACCCTTCTGCGTATGCAGTGGATGTGGTTACTTGAGTTCGGTTGCGTCCGGCAGTTCCGGTGCCACGACGGCGGTTGGTGCCTTGGCAACGCCGCCGGCGGCCTTTTTGGAGCCGCGGCGCTCGATCCAGACCGCGAGCCGGGACACGCAGATGTTGATCGCAATGTAGATGGCTGCGGCGACAAAGAAGATGGGGAACAGGAACGCGTTACCCAGGAAGTCGGCCATGACCTGGACGGCCCGGAGGAGCTCGCCGTAAGCCACGATGTACCCAAGCGAGGTGTCCTTGAGGAGCACCACGAGCTGGGCAACCAGCGACGGCATCATCCGGCGGACGGCTTGCGGCAGTTCGATCAGCATCCGGGACTGGAAGCTGGTCAGGCCGATGGTCAGTCCCGCCTCCCGCTGTCCCTTGGGCAGGGACTGGATGCCTGCCCGGATGATCTCGGCGAAGATGGCGGCGTTGTACAGGACGAGCCCGGCAATCACGGCGATGAAGGAACTGGTACCGAACACCAGCAGGACGAACAGCATCATCAGCACAACCGGCATGCCACGCAGGAACTCCAGGACCACACGGGTGGGGATCCGGATCCAGGCGACGAGGGAGATCCGCAGCAGGCAGAGCATCAGGCCGAGCGGGAATGCGATGACCGCGGCGATGGCGGCCGCGCTGAGCGTGGCGCCGATGCCGTTTCCGAGCAGGGTCCAGACATCGGCCCGGGTGAAGATCGCCCAGCGGCGTCCTTCAAAAATGCCCTGCTGCGCCAAGGTCATGACGATAAAGGCGAGTAGCCCGAGAATCAGCACGGTTCCGATGACGGAACCGATCAGCGAAACCCGGCGGGCCTTGGGCCCGGGAACGTCGTAGAGGACTGAAGTCATCGGGCAATCGCCACCTTTCGTTCCACCGTGCTGGCCAGGACGCCCAGCGGAATGGTGAGGAGCAGATAGAAGAACGCCACGCCCAGAAGCACGGCCATGACCTGGTCACCGTTGGCATTGGCCATCTGGCGGCCGTAGCCGAACAGTTCAAGGACAAAGAAGGCACCGGCTACGGAGGAGTTCTTCACGAGGGCAATCAGGATGTTGATCAGTGGCGGGATCACCGTCCGCAGAGCCTGCGGCAGGATAATGAGGGACAGCACCTGGCCGAACTTCATGCCGATGCTGCGTGCAGCTTCCGCCTGGCCAAGGGGGACACTGTTCACGCCTGAGCGGACGGCTTCGGCGATGAAGGCCGCTGTGTAGGCGCTGAGGGCGATGATGGCTGCCACCTCAAACTGCTGGAACGTGACGCCGAGGCGGGGCAGGACGATCGCCGCGAAGAAGAAGGCAATAGTCAGTGGGGTGTTCCGGAGGACTTCCACATACACGGTGCTGAATCCGCGGAGTGCGGCAACGGGGGAGACACGGGCTGCTGCCAGGAGTGTTCCGACGATAAGCGCGATGATCCCGGAGACGACAGACAGGAAAAGAGTGCGGAGAAGGCCTTCCCAATACAGCGGGAGGTTTTCAATGATGACTTCCATAGGATCCTTCGGCTCTGGGCGTAGGCGGTCGAAAAAGGAGGTGGCGGTTTCCGGGGGATCCGCTATTGAACGAATCCCCCGGAAAACCGCCGTTGTTACCTAGTAACGGTTGATGGCCGGAAGGGCAGGTGCCGTCTTGATGACCGTGCCTGCGGTTGCTTCCCAGGCCTTCTTGTAGGACCCGTCCTTGTCGAATGCTTCCAGCTGGTCGTTGATCCAGTTGCGGAACTCGGTGTCGTCCTTCTTCAGGCCGATGCCGTAGGGCTCCTTGGTGAAGGTTTCATCAGAGGCCAGTTTGAAGGCGTCAGGCTCCTTGTCCACGAAACCGGCAAGGATGACGTTGTCGGTGGTGATGGCTTCAACCTGCTTGTTGCGCAGCGGTTCCAGGCAGGCGGAGTAGGTAGCAGCCGGAACCAGTTCGGCGCCGTACTTGTCCACGATCGTCGCAGCAGGGGTGGAGCCGGTCACGGAGCAGACCTTCTTGCCCTTGACGTCTTCAGGCTTCTTGATCGAGTCATTGTCCTTGTTGACCATCAGGGCCTGGCCGGCCTCGTAATAGGGACCCGCGAAGCTGACAACCTGCTTGCGCTTGTCGTTGATGGTGTAGGTGGCGATGACAAGGTCAACCTTGCCCTGCTCGATGAACGGCTCGCGGTTGGCGGAAACGGTCTCAGACCATTCGATCTTGTCCGCGGCGATGCCGAGCTTGGCGGCAATCAGCTTGCCCATCTCGACGTCGAAGCCAACAGGCTTGCCGTCCAGGCCCACCTGGCCGAAGAGCGGCTGGTCGTACTTGGTGCCGATCTTGATGGTGCCGGCAGAGGAAAGCTTCGCCATGGTGGTGCCTGCAGCGAATGTCGGCTTCTCGGCAACGGTGGGATTGCTGGTGCCCGGGGTGGAGCCGCCACATGCGCTCAGGGACAGCGCCAGGGCAGCGGTAGCCGCCACGAGGAACGACTTGCGCCGGGTCATAAATGCCTTCATGACATTCCTTTCATTGGTCGGCCGTGGGTCACGGCCTGGGTGCGAACTGGAGTGTGTGCGTTCGTAGGTGGAAATCAGTGCGTCAGCAGCTTGGACAGGAAGTCCTTGGCGCGGTCGCTCTTGGGGTTGGTGAAGAATTCTTCCGGCTTGGCATCTTCGACGATCTGGCCGTCTGCCATGAAGACCACGCGGTCTGCGGCCTTCCGGGCAAAGCCCATTTCGTGGGTGACCACCACCATGGTCATGCCTTCCTTGGCCAGCTGGATCATGACGTCAAGGACTTCGTTGATCATCTCGGGGTCGAGAGCCGAGGTGGGCTCGTCAAAGAGCATGACCTTCGGTTTCATGGCCAGTGCGCGGGCGATGGCCACACGCTGCTGCTGGCCGCCGGAAAGCTGCGCCGGGAGTTTGGGTGCCTGGTGTCCCACGCCCACGCGCTCAAGCAAAGCCATGGCCTCCTTGTCGGCCTGGGCCTTGGCCACGCCCTTGACCTTGATGGGCCCAAGCGTCACATTCTCGAGGATGGTCTTGTGCGCAAACAGGTTGAAGGACTGGAAAACCATGCCGACGTCGGCGCGGAGCTGGGCCAGTTCCTTCCCCTCCTCCGGCAGCACCTTCCCATCAATGCTGATGGTGCCGCCCTCAATCGTTTCCAGGCGGTTGATGGCACGGCACAATGTGGACTTGCCGGAGCCTGACGGACCAATGACAACAACCACTTCGCCCTTGCGGACGTGGAGGTTGATGTCCTTGAGGACGTGCAGCTGACCGTAATGCTTATTCACACCGTTCAGGGAGACGAGCGCATCGCCGGGCACATGAGTAGTCATAAGAAGAATCTAGCGAACAAAGACTGGATATGACGGGAATCACGCCAAGTTCATGCGGATCGTGATTCAAGAGATACCTGCCGCTTGTGGACCGGCCGTGGCGCTAGCCTTGGGGGATGAGCATCAACGCAGATCCGGCCAAAACCACCCAGCCGCGCCGTAAGGGGCCCCTTGAACTTCGCCGCAAGCAGGCGGCCGTGGAAATGTCTGACCAGCATTTGCTTGACACCAAAGGCGCCGGCCAGTTCGTCCACAGCGATCCGTGGCGTGTGTTGAGGATCCAGAGCGAGTTCGTTGAAGGCTTTGGCGCATTGGCGGACCTCGGCCCGGCGGTCAGTGTCTTCGGTTCGGCCCGGACCAAGCCGGGGAGCCCATATTACGAGATGGGCGTAGCCGTTGGCCGCCACCTGGCGGAAGCCGGCGTGGCGGTGATTACCGGAGGCGGACCCGGCTCCATGGAGGCCGCCAACCGGGGGACCGTGGAAGGAAACGGCGTTTCGGTAGGGCTTGGCATTGAGCTTCCCTTTGAACAGGGCCTCAACCAGTGGGTGGACCTGGGCATCAACTTCCGTTACTTCTTTGCGCGGAAGACCATGTTCGTGAAGTATGCCCAGGGCTTCATCGTCCTCCCCGGCGGGCTGGGCACGCTGGACGAACTGTTTGAAGCGATGGTGCTTGTCCAGACACGGAAAGTCACTTCGTTCCCCATCGTCCTGCTCGGTGTTGCCTTCTGGGGCCCCATGATCGAGTGGATCAAGGGCACACTGGTGGCCGAGGGCATGGTTTCGGAGAAGGACCTGGACCTGATCCAGGTGGTTGATGATCCGGCCGATGCAGTGGACCGGGTGCTCCATGGCACTGTCCGGGCACCGTCCAACGGGGAGCAGCGGCCCGAATAGCAGGTGACCTCTGATCTGGCACGATTGATGCTGTGAGCTTTTTTCTGGTTTTCCTTGCCATCGCGCTGGTAGGCGCCGTCGTGTGGGCGGGTGCCGGTGCCAAAAGCGGCGTGTCCTGGCGCGGCCGCCCGGGTGGGGTCCGGGAAAGCGGGCTCTTCGACAGCGGCTTCGAACAGCCGGTAGCCAACCTTCCTCCGGTCCTGCTCCCCGCTGACGCGGCGCCGGCCGACGTCGACCGTGTCCGCTTTTCCCTTGGCCTGCGCGGCTACCGCATGGATCAGGTGGACCAGGTGCTTGATGATCTCCGCGACCAACTGGCCGCCAAGCGCGAGGAAGTGGAGCACTTAAAGGCGCAGCTGTCCGAAGCCCAGCATCCGCCGCAGAATCCGGCGGACCCGGAGCACCTTCCGCAAGGCCAGGACCGGGGCGAGTCGGAGGCGGGGGCTTGACTACTGACACCGGGAGCAGGCCGGGACCCGCCGGCTCGATCAGCGTCCTTGCCGTGCGCGCCGGTGACGCAATGCGCCGGTGGCCCTGGTGGCTCCAGGTTTCAGCCCTCTACGTGCTGGCCAGGCTGGCCAGCGCGTGCATCTTCATGGCCGCAGCCCTGCAGCAGGGCACGAACCCCTGGTTCCCCGCCAAGCCTGACTACTGGAACTTCATCAATATCTGGGACGCGCGGTGGTACGGCGAAGTCATCAGCAACGGCTACCCGGCGGCCCTGCCGGTCGATGCCGCCGGAAACGTCCAGGAAAACGCCTGGGCGTTCTATCCGCTGTTCCCTTTCCTGGGCCGGGCCCTATCGACACTGACAGGCGTTGCCCCGGCGGCTTCGCTGACAATCGTCGCCATGCTCTCCGGGCTGGGGGCCGCCCTGGTGATCTACAGCCTGTTTCGCCATAAGGCGCAGCACGGTACGGCCATGTGGGCGGTTGCCTTCTTTGCGACGTTCCCCGTTTCCGGCATACTGCAGGTGCCCTACGCCGAGCCGCTAACGATCCTCCTCCTGTCTGCCGCGCTGCTCCTGGTCATCCGGCGGCAGTACTACGTGGCGATGCCAGTGGTGCTGCTGATGTGCCTTTCCAGGCCTGTGGGAGTGCCGTTCGCCGCGCTGGTGGGGCTGCTGTTTGTTTACCGGCTGGTGCAGCGCAGCCGCGGAAGCGGCCCCCAGGTCCACAGCCCGCGGGAGCTGGGTGGCCTCGCAGCCCTTACCGCCCTCAGCGGGGCCGCCGCGCTGATCTGGCCGGCGGCGGCGTGGGCCACGACAGGTGATATCGAGGCCTACACCAAGACGGAAACTGTCTGGCGGGGACACGACCTGGTGCCGTTCAAGCCGTGGTTCGATACCGGCATCCAGCTGTTCGGTCCCGTTGTGGGCGTGTTGGCGCCGTTCGTCTTCGCCGGGCTGTTCGCCCTGATGCTGTTCAGCCCTCCGGCGGCGAAGCTCGGGGTTGAACTGCGCTTATGGTGCGCCTGCTACATGGCATACCTGCTGCTGTTCCTTCATCCCCAGACCAGCACGTTCAGGATGCTGCTTCCGCTGTTCCCGCTGGCACTCGGCGCTGCTGTGATGTCCCGTTCACGGGCCTACCGCGGTGCGGTAATTGTGATGTTTATTCTTTTGCAGATTGTTTGGATTGTCTGGCTGTGGGCGTGGGCGCAACTGCCCGGCGGCGGCGACTATCCGCCGTGATTGCCTGCGCCGCGGGGCACCGAAGTGCAGGAATGCGACGCGGCCGGAAATGTCCATCGATTAGCTACGTGCGGGTAATTACGGGATAATAGTAAGTAAGCAAGGACAAAAGCATTCAGAAGATGTTCAGCCATGGCGGTGCCCACACGTGCCGCCATAGCGGCTTGATTGACCATGCGGACACAGCCCGTCCGGGCTGGTAAGTCCTGGGACTAATTGGAGGGGAAATTCCTCATGGCGGCTATGAAACCACGCACCGGCGACGGCCCTATGGAAGTCACCAAGGAGGGCCGCAGCCTGATTATGCGTGTGCCGCTCGAAGGCGGCGGACGGCTTGTTGTTGAACTCAATGCAGCGGAAGCGGCAAACCTCAAGGAATGCCTCGTAGGCGTTACCGAATAATCGCACTGGGCCAGGGTCCGCAGCCTCCGGGCTGCGGACCCTGGCCTTTTTGAAGGCCGGGCCTATTTTCGGCGGTGTCTACGTGGCGGTGTCTATTTCTTGACCGCTACCAGCAGACCGTCGCCCGTGGGAAGCATGGTGGTTGCGAGCCGCTCGTCGTCACGGATGGTTTTGCCCACCTGGCGGAGCACCACGGTGGTGGCATCCCTGTTCGCGGGGTTGGCCACACGGTCTTTGTCCAGGGCGTCGTTGATGATCAGCAGCCCCCGGGACTTCAGCAGACGGATGGCCTGGTCCACGTAACCCGGCAGGCCCGGCTTGTCAGCGTCGATAAAGACGAGGTCGTAGGCGGCGTCGGTCAGCCGCGGCAGGACGTCGCCGGCTCGCCCGGAGATGGTTCGCGTCCGGTTGGCCGGGCTGCCCGCTTCGGCGAAGGCCTCGCGGGCCGCTTTCAGGTGTTCGACGTCCACATCGATGGTGGTCAGTACCGACTGGGGTCCCAGGCCGCGCAGGATGCAGACGCCGGAGACGCCGGCACCGGTACCAATTTCGACGGCGGTCTGCGCCTTGGAAGATGCCGCCAGCACCGTCAGTACAGCTCCTACGCCGCGCCCGATCGGGGTTACTCCCAGCTCAAAGGAGCGCTCGCGTGCACGAAGCATGACTTCATCCTCTGCGGGCAGATCTTCTGCATAGGACCAGCTCGTGGACTTGTCGGCGCTCATGGATGATTTCGCTTTCTGGGCGGCAGGGGAGTGTTGGATACAGCCTACTGTGTCCGGAGGCGCCGCTGCCGGATGCCGGGGTTGCGCCTTTGGCAGAAGACGCCGGCCAATCAGGAAATTCCCAGCCAACTTTGAAATGATGGAGATCCGCTCATCCATACGGTGATCGGCGCCGAACCAGAGATGTCAACAGTATCCGGGCGTTAGCTTATCCACGAGGGGAGTGGACGATGTCAGCATCAGTTGTGGCACCTGTCCCTGCGTCACAAGATTCCGCAGTTGAATGGGTCCGGCCCACCTGGGAAGAAGTGGTTGCCAACCATTCCGCGAAGGTCTACAGGCTGGCCTACCGCCTGACCGGAAACAAGTTCGACGCCGAGGACCTGACCCAGGAGGTCTTTGTCCGGGTCTTCAGGTCACTGGAAAACTTCAAGCCCGGGACGCTGGACGGCTGGCTGCACCGGATCACCACCAACCTGTTCCTGGACCAGGCGCGGCGGAAGAGCCGCATCCGTTTCGACGCGCTGGCCGAGGACGCGGAGTCCCGCATCCCGGGCCGTGAACCGGGGCCTGAGCAGAGTTTCGAACTGAACAACCTCGACCTCGACGTGCAGGCCGCACTGGAGGAACTCCCGCCGGACTTCCGCGCGGCGGTTGTGCTGTGCGACCTCGAGGGCCTGTCGTACGACGAGGTGGCAGCGGCACTCGGCGTCAAGCTGGGCACCGTGCGGTCACGCATCCACCGCGGCCGGACCATGCTGCGGGAGAAGTTGGCGCACCGGGATCCCCGGCCGCAGCACTCACGCAAGCCGAAGCTTTCGCTGCCCCGCATCGCCAGCATTCTCTGATCGGCCCCATGACTTCCGACAACCCGCTATTCCGAAGGCATCCCCGGAGCGACAGCCATGTCAGGACCTGCCCGGAATGCACCTCCGCGGTGCACCGCGAACGGCAGTACATAGAACGGCTCCGTGAAGCGGCCATCCCGCCTGCCAGCCAGGATCTGACCGCCCGCCTCCTGCAGCAGACCCATGTGCTGGCCATGGCCCCCTGCGAGCCGTTACGAAGTCCACACCGGGGAGCGAAGATCATTGCCCTCGCCGCCGGCGGGACAGCGGCGGCTGCCGGGGTCCTTGCCGCGGGCGCCTTCGCACTGGCCGGTGACCCGCTGCCGATGGCTGCAAATGCTGCGGCGGGCTCTTTCGTCCAGCAGTCCGCCCACGTCCCGGCCGACGGGCGCGAGCTGAGCGCAGAACAGCTGGCAGGGCTCCGCACGGAGGGCTGGGTGTGTCCTGGGCTGGAGTCCATGGGCTTCCGTGTCCTCTCGGCCAGGGCAACCACCATGGACGGCGTCCCGGCCGTGGAGATGAAGCTGTCGGACGGCGAGCACTATGCCATAGTCCTCGAACAGCACGGCGGCACCACCACCGACGGCGGGGACGTGTCGATCCGGAGTTCTGCTCCCTGGACAGCGGTCTTCCAGTCCGCCGGGAGCACCATCACCTACGAGTCCGATCTGCCGGCAGACCGCGCCGACGACGCCGTCCCTGTCCTGCAACGGCTCAGTGCGCTGGCCACCGCGGGAATCACGGCAGGAGTCGCGCAGGAGCCGCCGGCGGCCGGCAGCGGACCCGTCGAGCCGTTCAGTGCACGGCTGCAGCGGGGCCTGGACAAAATAGCCCGTATTCTGACGCCTTAAACCTGGCCGATTCCGCCCCCCGCCTGCGGGAATCGTCAGCACGACCCCGGAGAGGGTAATCTTCCTAAAGTGTTTGGAATCAACGGCCCGGAGTTCTTCCTTCTGCTGATCATCGGCATCCTGGTGATCGGCCCCAAACGGCTGCCCGAATACACCCAGAAACTAGCGAACCTGGTGAAGGAAGTCCGACGCATGGCCTCCGGCGCGCGCGAGCAGATCAAGGAGGAGGTGGGGATCGACATCGACGAGGTCGACTGGAAGAAGTACGACCCCCGCCAGTACGATCCACGCCGCATCATCAAGGAAGCGCTGCTCGACGACGACACCAAGCCGGTCAGCGCGGGGGCGCCCGCCGTGGCAGCCGTGGCCGGAACCGCAGCGGCCGCTGCCAGCACGTCAACGCGCGCCTTCCGCCCGGAGCGCGTTGTGCAGCAGCTGCCTGCCGGCGAAGCTGCGCCTTTTGACACTGAGGCCACCTAGGAACACCCCAAGGCTGTCAGCGCGGCTGCAGCCCCAGTTTCATCCCGGTCAGTCCACGCGGCTTTGCCGCCAGCTTGCCCGCAATCTCAACGAGTGCCACGGCCGCCGGCGTGTCCGGCTGGCCGAGGACGATCGGTGAGCCGGCGTCGCCGCCCTCCCGTAGCAGGATGTCCAGCGGTATCTGGCCCAGCAGCGGCACGTCCGAACCTACCGTCGCCGTCAGCCGCTCGGCGAGGACCGCCCCGCCGCCGCTTCCGAACAGTTCCATCCTGCCGCCGTCGGGCATTTCCAGGTAAGACATATTCTCGATCACGCCGGCGACTGACTGGCCAGTCTGGGTGGCGATGGCGCCGGCGCGCTCGGCAACGTCGGCTGCGGCGGCCTGGGGGGTGGTGACCACCAGGATTTCCGCCTTCGGCAGGAGCTGGGCCACCGAGATGGCGATGTCGCCGGTGCCGGGCGGAAGGTCAAGGAAGAGCGCGTCCAGGTCGCCGAAGTAGACGTCGGTGAGGAACTGCTCCAGCGCACGGTGGAGCATGGGACCGCGCCAGGCGACCGGCTGGTTCCCCGTGACGAACATTCCGATGGAAATGACTTTGACTCCGTAGGCCACCGGGGGCAGGATCATGTCGTCCACGCGCGTGGGAGCCTGGGTGATGCCCATCAGCGCCGGAACCGAGAAGCCGTAGACGTCGGCATCGACGATCCCTACCCTGAGCCCCTGCGCTGCGAGGGCGCAGGCCAGGTTGACGGTGACGGACGACTTCCCGACGCCGCCCTTGCCGCTGGCCACGGCAAAAACCTTGGTCAGCGAACCGGGCTGATTAAAGGGGATGCCGCGCTGGCCCCCTGCGCCGCGGAGCTGTTCCTTGAGGGCATCGCGCTGGGCCTGGCTCATGACCTTCAGTTCAACGTCGACGGCGGTGACGCCGGGAACCGAGGACAGCGCCTTTTCCGAATCGGCTGTAATCGTGTCCCGCAGGGGACAACCGGCGATGGTGAGCAGCACCGCAAGGCGGACACGCCCGTCGTCGGAAATCTCCACCGAATCAACCATGCCCAGCTCCGTGATGGGGCGGCGCAGCTCGGGATCGATGACGGTGGCCAGGGCAGCGTTAACCGCCTGGTGGAGGTTTTCAGTCATGCAGGCGTTACTCGGCTTCCGGGGTTGTACGGGTTTCGGGGGGTGCAGGTTGCGGCGGCACGCCGGGGTTCTGCGCAACATGGCTGGGCTTGACCCGGGGGATCTGCTGAGTACGGGGATTCCGTTGCCGGTCCCTCTTCTCCTTCAGCTTCTCCTTGATCTTGTCGCGCGGCGATTCGTGGCTGCCGGTACCCGACGGGTCGTGGGTCCGCAGCTCCTCCTGCGCCTCCAGCATGTCCTCCAGCAGGGACCGCAGCTCGGCCCGGACGTAGTCGCGCGTGGCCACTTCGCGGAGCGCGATCCGCAGCGAGGCGAGTTCACGGGTCAGGTATTCGGTGTCGGACAGGTTGCGTTCCGCGCGCTGGCGGTCCTGCTGCAGTGATACGCGGTCGCGGTCGTCCTGGCGGTTCTGGGCGAGCAGCAGCAGCGGCGCGGCATAGGACGCCTGCAGGGAGAGCATCAGGGTCAGCAGGGTGTAGCCGAGGGCGCGGGAGTCGAACTGCCATTCAAGGGGTGCCCAGGTGTTCCAGACCAGCCAGATGACTACGAAGATGGTCATGTAGACGAGGAACTGGGGCGTGCCCATGAACCGGGCAAAACCCTCGGTGGCGTGGCCGAAGGCGTCGGGGTCCGGGGAGAACTTGGGCAGGATCCGCTTGCGGCCGCTCAGGGGGGTGTCGAGGCTCCCCTTGGTTGCCGTCTTTGCCGGGCCGCGCTGGCCGGGGTTTTTGGGAGGACTGTTGTCAGCCAATGCGGCCACCGAGCCTTCTTATCGGGGCTTCGCCATCATGGGCGCGCCAATCATCCGGCAACAGATGATCCAAAACGTCATCAACAGTCACCGCCCCCACAAGCCGGCCGTCGTCATTGACCACGGGGAGGGAGTTCAGGTTGTACGTAGCAAGGGTCCTGGCAACCTCGCTGATGTGGGCCTGGTCCGACAACGGCTCAAGGTTCTTGTCCACCAGGTTGCCCAGCGGCTCGAACGGCGGGAAGCGCAGCAGCTGCTGGATGTGCACCACGCCCAGGAAGCGGCCGGTCGGGGTCTCAAGCGGAGGCCTGGCGATGAAGATGGAGGAAGCGAGGGCAGGCGAGAGTTCCTCGCGCCGGACGTGGGCCAGCGCCTCGGCCACCGTCGCCTCAGGGGGCAGGATCACTGGCACTGGCGTCATCAGGCCGCCTGCGGTGTCCTCGTCGTATTCGAGCAGGCGGCGGACGTCCTCGGCGCCTTCGGGCTCCATGAGCTGCAGCAGTTCCTCGGCCTGTGCGGTGGGCAGTTCGCCGAGGAGGTCGGCGGCGTCATCGGGGTCCATTTCTTCCAGGACATCGGCGGCGCGCTGGACGTCAAGGGCCGAGAGGATTTCCACTTGGTCGTCCTCGGGGAGTTCCTGCAGGACGTCGGCGAGCCGTTCGTCCTGGAGCTCGCTGGCCACCTCGAAGCGGCGCTTGTCGCTCATTTCCTGCAGGGCCTCGGCGAAGTCGGCGGGCTTCAGGTCCTCGTGGTTGGCGACGAACTGGGTGGCGGCCTGGGGCTCGGTGCGGGCTCCCTGCAGGGCGTCCGCCCAGTCAATGATCATGGTCTCGTTGCGGCGCAGGCGGCTGAGCGGCGACAGCGAATGGCCGCGGCGGACGAACAGCTTGCTGACGAACCAGTCCCGGGAACGGTGCTGGTCCATGGCGATGTCCTCGATGGTGGCGTCTCCGCTGCCGTCCCTGAGGGTCACCCGGCGGTCAAACATCTCAGCGACCACCAGCGTCTCGGCACCCCGCTGCTCAAAGCGACGGAGGTTGACCAGGCCAGTGCAGATGATCTGGGTCTGGTCGATCGAGGTAATGCGCGTCATTGGCACAAAGACGCGCTTCTTTCCCGGAACTTCGACGACGATACCCACAACGTGGGGGGCACCCCGGCTTCCACGGGAGAGCACCACAACATCGCGCAACCGTCCCAGACGGTCGCCCAGCGGGTCGAAGACGTCAAGACCCAGAAGGCGCGCCACAAAGACGCGCGAAAGATTTGTGCTCACGTCTACAGGCTACCGAGTCTGCTCTCTTTTAGCTGAATTTACAGGCGGCACACATGCTGATGGGCAAGAATGGTGTTATGTCAAACATTTTTGGTGCTCCCAAGGCCGGCGGGCCCAACGGCGTGGACGAGTCCCGCACCGTCCCCACCGGTGACACCGTCGGTTCGTACACGTCCTACCTGGATGCCCAGAAGGCTGTGGACTACCTCGCTGACCAGCAGTTCCCGGTCCAGATGGTGTCGATCGTGGGCAATGAGCTCAAGATGGTGGAGCGTGTCACGGGACGCCTCAGCTACCCCCGCGTTGCCTTGTCCGGGGCGCTGAGCGGCATGTGGTTCGGTCTGTTCGTCGGCGTGATGCTGTCGTTCTTCGCTCCTTCGCCGGGATATTTCTCCATCCTGACCTCCGTCCTGATGGGTGCCGCGTTCTTTATGCTGTTCGGCATCGTCACCTATGCCATGCAGCGGGGAAAGCGCGACTTCACCTCCACCAGCCAGGTGGTGGCCACCAACTATGACGTCGTGGTGTCGGTCGAGGCAGCCCACGAGGCCCGGCGCCTGCTCCAGCAGTTGCCGATGACGCGGTCCGATGCGGCTGCCGGCCCCAGGCCGCATGCCCAGGCCGACTACTACAACCAGCCGTACCAGCAGCCCGGGCAGCAGCCGGGCCCGCAGCAGGGCCAGCCCCCCGTGCGGCCGGCCAGCTGGAACGATCCCTACGGCCAGCAGGGTCCCGGCACGCAGGGCGCCCCGGCTGCAGCCGCGCAGCCCGGCCCGCCCGCCGAAAGCCCGGCGCAGCCGGCTCCGGCACCGGCGGCAGCGGTCCGTTACCCGGACCTGCCCGACGGCCGGCCGCAGTACGGTGTCCGTGTCAGCGACAACCCTGCACCCGCCCCCGCCGGCGACAATGCAGCTCCGGGTGACGAACGCCAGGACGCCGCACAGCCGGCGCGGCAGCCCGAAGTGGCACCTGAGCGTAGCCGGGACGAAGCAGGCTCGTAGCCGGCCCGCCCCGCCACACTCAGCGCAGACTCGTTAAGCGCGAACGGACGCTTAAGCCCAGGGGCTTAAGCGTCCGTTCGCGCTTTAAGAGGGCGGCTAGGCGGGGGAGTGCTGGCTGCCTTCGCCGTTGGCTTCCCGGTAGATGCCCGCCATCCAGGACTCGACGTCGTCGGCCTTGCGGGGCAGCGCGGCGCTGAGGTTGACCGGGCCGTCGGCAGTCATCAGGATGTCGTCCTCAATCCGGACGCCGATGCCGCGGTACTCCGCCGGAATGCCCAGGTCCTCGTTCTTGAAGTACAGGCCCGGTTCGATGGTGAAGACCATGCCTTCGGTGAGGACGCCATCAAGGTACAGCTCCCGCTTGGCCTGGGCACAGTCGTGCACATCCAGCCCCAGGTGGTGGCTGGTGCCGTGCGGCATCCAGCGGCGGTGTTGCTGGCCCTCATGGCTGACAGCTTCCTCCACGCTCACGGGGAGCAGGCCCCACTCCGCGAGGCGTTCGGCCAGCACAGTGGTGGCGGCCGTGTGGATGTCCCGGAACTTGGTTCCGGGCCGGGCCGCGGCGAATCCGGCGTCGGCGGCGTCCAGGACCGCTTCGTAGACCTTCCGCTGAACGTCGGTGAACGTGCCGTTGGCCGGCAGGGTCCTGGTGACGTCGGCGGTGTACAGGGAGTCGGCTTCCACACCGGCGTCGAGGAGCAGCAACTCACCGGCGTTGATGCTCCCGGTGTTGCGGGTCCAGTGCAGCACGGTGGCGTTGTTGCCTGAGGCCGCAATGGTGTCGTAACCCAGTTCGTTGCCCACCTCGCGGGCACGGGCGAAGAAGGCGCCTTCCACAACCCGTTCGCCGCGGGCATGGGTCAGGGCGCGGGGAAGTGACTTGACCACCTCCACGAAGCCCTCCACCGTCGCCGCCACGGCAATCTTCATCTGCTCGATCTCCCACTCGTCCTTCAGGAGACGGAGTTCGGACAGGGCTTCGGACAGTTTTTCATCCAGTGCATCGAGGACGGCGAGGTCCAGGTTGTCCGGGTCCTTGGCCGTGTTGTAGCGGGCCGTGTCCACCAGGGCGTCGATGTTCTCATCCACCTTGCGGACCAGGCGGATGGAGATGCCGCCGATCTCGGGGGCCCCCACGTTCTTGGTGATCGCAGATTCGAGCGCATCGATGTGCGCGGTGGGCAGGCCCAGGCGGGCTTCAAACTCGGCGAGCGTGGGGCGGGCGCCGATCCAGAATTCGCCGGACCGTGAGTCGGCGTAGAACTGCTCTGTGTCCCGGCCGGCCAGCGGGCGGAAGTACAGCGTGGCGTGGTGGTGCCCGCCGTCGTCGCCCTTTCCTTCGCCGGCCGGTTCCAGGATGAGCACGGCGTCCGGCTCATGGTCCAGGCCCAGGCCGGTGAGGTGCGCGAATCCGGAGTGCGGACGGAACCGGTAGTCGCAGTCGTTGGAGCGGACCTTCAGCGGGCCCGCGGGAATGACCAGGCGTTCGCCTTTGAACTGGTCGGAGATGGCCTTTCGCCGGGTCGCGGCGAAGCTGGCGACGGCGTCGCGGGTGGGCAGTTCCTGGCTGGAAGGCGCCCAGTTGCTGGCCATAAAGGCCTTGAAGGCGTCGGAACTGGGCCGCTGCGAGCGGTTGTTGACGCGCTCGTCGAGGGGCTGGGAAGCAGAGTTCAGGGTGTTTTCGGCATCGTTCACGGCACCATCGTCTCACCAGCACTGAGCCTTGGACGAATACCGGCGCGAACGCGGTCAACTAGGCTGGGCAGGTGAGGATCGACCTGCATGCCCACTCCAATGTTTCCGACGGCACGGAAACCCCCGCCGATGTGATGGCCTCCGCTGCGCGGGCGGGGCTGGACGCGGTGGCGCTGACCGACCATGACTCCACGGACGGCTGGGCCGAAGCGTCGCTGGCAGCCGTGCAATTCGGCGTCGCGCTTGTTCCCGGCATGGAGGTTTCCTGCCGGACTGAGCAGGGCATCAGCGTGCACCTGCTGAGCTACCTGCACGATCCGGACCACCCGGGGCTGCTGGAGGAGATCACCAAAGCCAAGGACGCCCGCCTCACCCGGGCGGAGCGCATGGTTACCCTGCTCGCGGAGGACTACCCGCTGACATGGGACGACGTGATCCACCATGTGGCGCCCGGCGCAACGCTGGGGCGGCCCCACATCGCGGACGCCCTGGTGGCGGCCGGCGTCGTGGCTGACAGGTCGGAGGCATTCACGTCCATCCTGACATCCCATTCGCGCTACTTCGTCCAGCACTACGCACCCGACCCGGCCACCGCCGTCGAACTGGTCCGTGCCGCAGGTGGTGTCCCCGTGTTTGCCCACCCGGTCGCTTCCGCGCGGGGCAGGATCGTGGGGGAGCGCACGTACCGGGAGATGATCGACGCCGGCCTGGTTGGCCTGGAGATCGACCACCGGGACAATCCGGAGGAGGGTCGGAAATTCCTCCGGGACCTTGCTTCGAAGCATGGACTGCTGATTACGGGTTCGTCCGACTACCACGGGACAGGCAAGCCAAACCTGTTGGGAGAGAACCTGACAGCGCCGGAAGTGCTGGGCCGGATCGAGGAGCTGGGGACGGGCACGCCGGTGGTTCGCGGAACTTCCACAGCGTCTTGACGGACAGTTCCGGCTGAGTAATGTTGCGCTTACTGAGGGTGGTTTGGAACCCCAAAAAAAGGTCTCGTCGCCATGCAACATTTCTAACGGTAGACGGAGAGAAACCATGTTTAGGAAATCACTCGCCGCGGCTGGCCTTGCCGCAGCTTTTATGTTTGTTCCCGCCACAGCCAACGCGTTGGACTGTTACAACGCCAGCAGGCCGCCCGCTGCGTGCGGAGCCGTCTGCACGGACGGCCCGATCCTGAACGGCAACTGGGCGTGGCTTCCCAGTGTCTTCCCCGGCGCTGCTGAAGTCTGGGCATTTGTCCCACCCGGATCGCTCAAAGTGATTGATCCAACGGCGCCCATCGGCCAGAAGGGCAACTATCAGAACGGCCAGGGCTTCGCACTGCTGGTCAACGCCATCTGCGATTCGCAGGGATCGGTCCTAGTGCACCGGCAGACCGACCACGGGATCCAGCTGATGGAAGGCTGCCCGTAGAAACCACCGACGAAAGTAATACTGCGACTCAGTTGGGCGGGTATGAGGTAAACGTTGCCTTGGCGCCAAGCCGCTTGGCCATCACGTCGATGGCCGGCTGGTTCTGGTCCACGCACACGAACTTCCGGTCCAGTTTGGCTGCCACGGCGCCGAGGGTTCCCGAACCCGCGAAGAAGTCCAGGCACCAGTCCCCGGGCCGGCTCGAAGCGGCCACCACCCGGCGGACAAGGCCCTCGGGCTTCTGCGTGGGGTAGCCGGTCTTTTCCTTGCCCGTGGGTGAGACGATGGTGTGCCACCAGACATCGGTGGGCAGCTTCCCGAGTTCCCGTTTGGCAGGCGTCACCAGGCCGGGTGCCATGTACGGCTCGCGGTCCACCTCGGCGCTGTCGAAATGGTATTTCGCCGGATTCTTGACGTATACGAGGATGTTGTCGTGTTTGGTGGGCCAGCGGTACTTGGCGCGGGCGCCGTAGTCGTAGGCCCAGATGATCTCGTTCAGGAAGCACTCCCGGCCGAAAATGGCATCCAGCATCACCTTGGCGTAGTGGACCTCACGGTAGTCCAGGTGGAGGTAGAGGGTGCCGTCGTCCGCGAGCAGGCGCCAGGCCTCCACGAGCCGGGGCTCCAGGAACGACCAGTAATCGCTGAACGCGTCGTCGTACCGGTGCAGGGCGCCCTTGATGGTGTCGTAGGACCGCCCCTTGAAGCCCACGCGGTCCCCGGATCCTTCGGCGTTGACCACCATCCGCGTTTCCTGGCGCTGCTGGGCCCGTCCCGTGTTGAACGGCGGGTCCACGTAAATGAGTGTGAAGGCGCCGTCCGGCAGCGAGGGGAGGAATTCCGCGTTGTCCGCGTGTACCACCAGGTTGCTGCCGTCCGGCGCCCAGACAGATTCAGTCATTGAGGCTTTTAGGCCTCGGCGCTGCCCGGCTGCGTGCCGTTGTCGCCGCCGGCCACCACTTCGCCGTTGCGGCGGCGGGTGCGGGTCCGGCTGCGGCGCGTGCGTGACTGGTCGCCGTCGGCCGGGGCTGATGCCGCCGGTTCCGCGGCGGGACCGGTGCCGGCAGTCGCCGCGTCGGAGGTACGACGGCGGCGCTCACCCGAGCGGGATGCCGTTTCCGACCCTGCGCGGCGGCTGGATGACCGTGCGCGGTCGCGGCTGCCGTCACGTCCGGCGTCGCGCCCGGCGTCCTTCGCGCTGTCCCGTCCGCCGGAGCGGGAGTTCTTCTTGCCAGTCTCGCCCAGGTCCTCAAGGACTTCGGCGTCAACACCGGCGAGGGTGCGCTTGTTGCGGGGCAGGCGGCCCTTGGTTCCCTCCGGAATGTCCAGCTCTTCGTAAAGGTGCGGGGAGGAGGAGTACGTCTCAACCGGCTCTGGGACGCTCAGGCCCAATGCCTTGTTGATGAGGCCCCAGCGGGGCATGTCGTCCCAGTCCACAAACGTGACGGCGGTGCCCTTGTTGCCGGCGCGGCCGGTGCGGCCCACGCGGTGCAGGTAGATCTTTTCGTCCTCGACGCACTGGTAGTTGATGACGTGCGTGACGTCGTCGACGTCGATGCCGCGGGCGGCGACGTCTGTGGCCACCAGGACGTCGACTTTGTTGTTGCGGAAGGCCCGGAGTGCCTGCTCGCGGGCGCCCTGGCCCAGGTCACCGTGGATGGCGGCAGCCGCGAACCCGCGGTCCACCAGCTCCTCGGCCACCTTCGCGGCGGTCCGCTTGGTCTTGGTGAAGATGATGGTCCGGCCACGGCCCCGGGCCTGCAGGATGCGGGCGACTACCTCGATCTTGTCCATGCTGTGGGCACGGTAGATGAGCTGGCGGATGTCGCGCTTGGTCAGGCCCTCGTCGTCGGGGTCGGCCGCACGGATGTGGGTGGGCTGGGTCATGTAGCGGCGGGCCATGGCGATGACCGGGCCGGGCATGGTGGCGGAGAAGAGGAGCGTCTGGCGTACCGCAGGAGTGCCGGCGATCAGAGTTTCGACGTCCGGCAGGAACCCGAGGTCGAGCATCTCGTCGGCTTCGTCCAGGATGACGATCTTGACGTTCTTCAGGCTCAGGTGCTTCTGCTTGTAAAGGTCGATCAGGCGGCCGGGGGTGCCGACGACCACTTCGACGCCGTTCTGCAGGGCCTCCACCTGGGGCTCGTACGCGCGGCCGCCGTAGATGGTGGCGATCCGGGCATTGCGCTTGCGGGAGGCGGTCTGGAGGTCGTTGGCGACCTGCACGGCAAGTTCGCGGGTAGGGACGATCACCAGCGCCTGCGGGGCGCCCGGGACGGCGAGCTTATCGAAACCGGGGTCGTCGCGGCCCACAACGCGTTGCAGCGCGGGGATGCCGAAGCCCAGGGTTTTGCCTGTGCCAGTCTTGGCCTGTCCGATGATGTCGTGGCCCGAGAGCGCCACCGGCAGGGTCATGGCCTGGATGGGGAACGGGTGGGTGATCCCGGCGTCGGCCAGGGACTCCACGATATCGGCGCGGACGTTGAAGTCGGCGAAGGATTTCTCCTCGATCTCGTGCGGCTTTTCGTCCGAGATAATGGTTTCTTCCGGCTCGATGGTCTCGGTGCCGGAGTCGTCAGTCAGGAGTTGGTGGGTATGCAATTCACTCACAGGGGAGTTTCCTTATTCATTTGGGCATTGGCGCTGCCTGCTCAACGGGCCGGCCAACGTGGCCGTTCCGGAGCACGCTCGAAGCGCGCAAGCAAATCCAGTGGAAGCCGATCGCGGGCTATCTAATTGCTGGCACTGGTGACCAGCGGGTCTATCTCAAGATCGCGTAGGGGCGGGCTTGTTGAATTCAAAATCAAGGAAATCAACGACCGGGCATCCATATCTACTTCTTCAGTCTACCGGCAAGGACTCCTAATCCCGGCTTTGCCCCTTCGGCAGCCCCGCGGCTAACTGACCAGCTCGAAATGGACTTCCCGCGTGGCGATGTCTGAGGAGAGAAGCCGGACACGGACCTTGGTGCCTGATTCGAGGTCTCCGGCGCAGCGGGCGGTGACTGCGGGTTCGGCTATCTGGATGATCCCGGACGGGCCGTTCCCGTTCCTTCCGTTGCCGTTGCCATTCCCGTTGGAGCCGTTGCCGCCACTCTTTTCATTCCCGTCCTTCTGCGGCTTGGACCCGGAAATGACGATCGCGTCGAATTCCTGTCCGACGTGGTTGACCAGCAGGGCAGCTTCCACGGTGTCCAGGGCCAGCCGCTCCATCCGGGCGGCCAGCTGGTCGGATCCGGCCATGATCCCCGGAAGCGAAGGCAGAGCCTCGCGTGCCCAGCCCGGGACCGGCCTGCCGTTACTGAGGGCGTCGCAGATCACCAGCACGAAACGGTCCACCAGGCGGCGGAGCGGAGCTGTGGTGTGGGCATAGGCCGCCCCGATCGCGGACTGGATGGCGTCGTCCGGGATCCCGCCGTCGAACGCCGTGTAGCTGGCCCCCCGGAAAAGCATCCCGGCCGAGTGCATGATGGCAAGTTGCCGGGGGTCGGTGGGGTCGAGGGTGCGGAGGTACTCCCCGTAGCCGGCCTTCCCGTCCCACGGTTTGCCCAGCGCCTCGGTCTGCAGCCGGAAGTGCCGCAGGGACCGTTCGTCAGGTGCCGGCATGGTCCGCAGGATGCCGACTTTGCCCTCGAGCATCAGCGTGGCGGCGGCCATTCCGGTCATCAACGAGATCTGGGCGTTCCAGTCCTCCACCGGGAGCTGCGGAGCCGCGGCAATCCGGTAGCCGCCGTCGGGAAGCTGGACGATCTCCTGCTCTGGCATGTTCAGGCTGGCGCCGTCGCGTTCCCGTTCCAGTTCAACGCGTTTGAGGCCCACTTCCTTCAGGAGCTGAAGGACCGGTGAAGCTGTTCCGGCGTCGAGTTCCGCCTGCGCCCCCTTGTAGCTGAGTTTGGCCCGGCTGCGGACGCGCGCCCTTTGGACGGCCACGGTGGTTACCTGGGCGGCCTGGTCCAGCTGGAAGTCCCAGACAAAGGCGGAGCAGAGCTGGCCTGCCAGCAGGCTGCCGGCCCGCTCGCTGATGACCTCCGGATGCAGCGGGATTCGGCCGTCCGGCGCATAGAACGTCTGTCCCCGGCGGCGCGTCTCGGCGTCCAGCGGGCCGCCTGGCTCGACGAAAGCGGGAACGTCGGCGATGGCGTAGAGAACCCGATAGCCAGTGCCGGCAGGCTCTATGAACAGGGCCTGGTCAAGGTCGGTGGACGACTCCGGATCGATGGTGAGGAAGTCAACGCCGGTCAGGTCGGCGTCCGGAAGTGTCCGGGAGGCGACGGCGGCCTCGGCATCGCGGACGGCGTCCGCCGGATAGGCGCCCGGCAATTCCAGCTCGGTCCGCAGCGCGCCCAGTGCCTCCTCGAGGGCATTGTTGTGCTCGTGGACATTTGGGGCCAACCGATGATGTGACACGAAAATCAGGGTAGCCCGATTTTCGCCGATAATGCACGCAATCGGTCCCCCCGGCCCGCAGTCCTAGGAGTTGGCGGCGTCCAGGGCCGCAAGGAGCGCCGCCGCCGCCGCGGCGGGGTCCGCGGCTTCGGTGATGGCCCGGACCACCACAACCCTGCTGGCACCCGCTTCCACGACCTGCTCCACGTTGCCCAGGTCAACGCCCCCGATGGCGAACCAGGGCACAGTTGCCCCGACTGAAACGGACGCGGCCTGCCTCGCGGCTTCCGCCGCATACTTCACGAGATCTAGCCCGACGGCGGCCCGGCCGGGTTTGGTGGGTGTGGCCCAGACGGGGCCAACACAGAAATAGTCGAGTCCGCCGGGGCCGGTGGCGGCCGCGGACCCGGTGATGGCGGCGTCGATCTGCCCGGTGGTGTGGGTGGACAGCCCGATGACGCCGGCGTCCCGGACGAGCGATCGGGCTGCGGCAAGCGGAAGGTCCTTTTGGCCCACATGGAAGACCGGCGCCCCCGACAGCACCGCAACGTCGGCGCGGTCGTTCACGGCCCACAGCCGCCCGTGGCGCTCGGCCGCCTCTTTCAGCACTTCCAGCAGCTCAAGTTCCTCGGCTGCCTCGATGGTCTTGTCGCGGAGCTGGATGATGTCCACGCCGCCGGCGAAGGCCGCATCCACAAACCCGGCGAAGTCGCCGCGGTCCTTTCGCGCATCCGTGCACAAGTACAGCCGGGCGCTGCTGAGGGCGTCGGACCGGAGTGCGCTGTTGGAAAGGGCTGTGCTGTTGGAAAGGGCGTGGTTCATGGAAACCAGAGTAGTTCCTCTAAACTGGGCACGTACTGCGGGAGCCCGTGGCAGCTGTCATAAAGCGGCCGGGCTGAGAGGGCGTCAGAGCCGACCGCTTGACCTGATCCGGCTAGTACCGGCGTAGGGAAGGAAACACATGGTCCCCCCAACCGGCAGTCCGCCCGCTGCGGCTCGCGCCGACCTTCATGCCGACGTCGCCGTCATCGGGGGAGGCGTGATCGGCCACGGCATCGCCCGGGAGGCCAGGCGCTCGGGCCGCTCGGTGGTGGTCATTGATGACGCCCCCGGTTCCGGCGCCAGCTGGGCTGCCGCCGGCATGCTCGCCCCCGTGAGTGAGCTGCACTACCAGGAGGAAGACCTCCTGGAGCTGATGCTTGAATCCTCGGGTCAGTGGCCGGCGTTCGCGGCGGACCTGGCCCGCGACGCCCCGGCTGACGCCGGCTACCTGGCCACACCCACGCTCGCCATCGGCGCGGACGCCGCCGACCGCCGGGCCCTGATGGACCTGCGGGCCGTGCAGCAGGCCCACGGGCTGGACGTTGAACCGCTGACGGTCCGTGAAGCCAGGAGCCGCGAGCCGCTCCTGAGCCCGGCGATCTCCTGCGCCCTGGACATTCCCGCTGACCATCAGGTGGATCCGCGCAAGCTCGTGGCGTGCCTGCGTCAGGCGTTGGCCAGCCACTGCAAAGATTCACGTTCCGCAGTCACGGGTGCGCTCGACGGTTTCATTGTCGCCGACCGCGCGTCGTCCCTGGTGTGGGAGGACGGCCGGGTTACCGGCGCCAGGCTGGCGGGCGGGGGACTGGTGACCGCCGGGGAAACCGTGGTGGCCAACGGGCTGCACGCGGCCTCCCTGGGGGCGTTACCGGCCGGGCTCCGGTTGCCGCTGCGTCCGGTGCACGGGGATATCCTCCGGCTGCGCGTCCCGGAACACCTCCGCCCCCTGGTGACGGCCACCGTCCGGGGCATGGTCCGGGGCGTGCCGGTGTACATCGTTCCGCGGCGAGACGGCACGGTGGTTATCGGGGCCACCCAGCGTGAGGATGCCCTGGCTGCGTCCGGCCAGCAGCACGGCGGAGGCGCCGCCGGCGTGTCGGCGGGCGGCGTCTACCAGCTGCTCCGCGACGCCCAGGTGCTGGTACCGGCCGTCGCCGAGCTGGAGCTGCTGGAAAGCACGGCCAGGGCCCGCCCTGCCACCCCGGACAACGCGCCGCTGCTGGGCCGGGTCCACTTCCCTGAAAGCGGCGGACACGTGGCCGGCCTCATAGTGGCCACCGGCTTCTTCCGCCACGGGGTGCTGTTGACGCCCGCGGCGGCCACCATCTGCCGGGACCTCATGGACGGGCGGACGGATCCGCGCTGGCTCCCGTTCAGCCCGGCCAGGTTCTCCGGCCAACGCCCTTCCACCGTTCAACCCACCAAGGAACACGCATGAACATCACCCTCAACGGCACGCAGCACGCCGTGTCCGACGGCACCTCCATCACCACGCTGGTCAGCCAGATCACCGGCAGGCCCCTTGCCGCCAACGGACAGGCGACCGACGGTCAGAAACTGGGTGTCGCCGTCGCCCACAACTCCGAAGTAGTACCCCGAAGCCAGTGGTACGTCACGGCGCTCGCCGACGGTGACGACGTCGAACTGGTCACCGCAGTCCAGGGAGGCTGAAGCATGACGGAAACCATCAACACCACCAACCAGACCGGACACCCGGACCCGCTGATCATCGACGGCGTGGAGCTCGGGTCGCGCCTGATCATGGGCACCGGCGGAGCACCGAGCCTCGACGGACTCGGCGCGGCCCTGCTGGCCTCCGGGACGGAACTGACCACCGTGGCCATGCGGCGGTACTCGCCTGCCGAGACCGGCTCGCTGTTCCAGCTCCTGGTGGACCACGGCATCCGCGTCCTGCCCAACACGGCGGGCTGCTTCACGGCCCGCGACGCCGTCATGACGGCCGAACTGGCCCGCGAAGCGCTGGAAACGGACTGGGTCAAGCTGGAGGTCATCGCCGACGAGCACACCCTCCTTCCCGACGCCGTTGAACTGGTGGACGCCACTGAACAGCTCGTGAACCGGGGCTTCAAAGTGTTCGCCTACACCAATGACGACCCCGTCCTGGCCCTGCGGCTCGAAAACCTCGGTGCAACGGCGGTCATGCCGCTGGGATCGCCCATCGGCACCGGACTGGGCATCCTCAACCCGCACAACATTGAGCTCATCGTGTCCCGCGCTTCGGTGCCCGTAGTGCTCGACGCCGGGATCGGCACGGCCTCGGACGCTGCGCTCGCCATGGAGCTGGGCTGCGACGCCGTCCTGCTGGCCACGGCGGTTACCCGTGCCCAGAACCCGGCCGTTATGGGAGAGGCCTTCAAGCACGCGGTCATCGCCGGTAGGCTGGCGAAAGCGGCCGGGCGGATACCGCGCCGTGAGCACGCCCTGGCGTCGTCGGCCATGGAAGGCCGGGCAGAGTTCCTCTGACCATCTCCCCGCCGCGGGCCAGCGCGGTGCCGCTCCTACAGGACGACGCGAGGGAGACAGCCGTGACCGGCAGCCAAGAGAAACTCACCAGGTCCGGCATCGATGATACGCTGGGCGGCCTCCCGGACTGGCGGTACCGCCTCGGCGGACTGGTGACGGTCTACAAAACGCCGACGGCGGCCGCCGCACTGCAGCTGATGGCCGCCGTCGGACGCCTCGCCGAAGAGCAAAACCACCACCCTGACCTCGACTGGCGCTACAACCGCGTGTTCCTGCGGTACACCTCCCATGACGTCGGCGGCGAGGTCACCTCACGGGACGTGGCGGCAGCGGCTGCCGCAAGTACGGCTGCAGCGGACGTCGGAGCAACAGCGGAACCGGGACTGCACCGTACCGTCGAGGTGGGCGTTGACACCACGGACGCCGCCGAGATCTCCGAAGTTTGGCGCGTTGCCCTCGGCTACAAGAAAGGCCCCGGCACGGATCTGGCGGATCCGTACGGCCGGGGCCCTTCGGTGTGGTTCCAGGAGACACCCACGCCACACACCAGCCGCATCCACCTCGACATCCATCGAAGCCAGGCCGAGTCTGCGGCCGTCCTCGACAAGACCGGGGCCACCGGCGCCTTAATGGACCGTGACCACGCACCCGACTGGGTGGTGGTCACGGATTCACAAGGGAACAGGCTCTGCCTTTGCACGGAGGCAGGACATCGGCCGGCGGATTGAGCCGGTTACAGCTTGAGCGCCGACGTCAGCCGGAGCGTGTCATAGTGCGCCCTGGTGCGTCCGAGGTAGACAGCAGCACCCGCGGCAGCCACGGTCCCCAGCACCATGGGCAGGACCCACGGAATCCAGGTCAGGCCTGGCTGGTAGCCAAAGCCCGCGGCCATAAAGATGATCCAGCTCAACGCGCCGACCGCAGTGGCGACCCCAGCGGGAAGCCCCATGCCGTATTTGGCGTGCCGTTTGTCGTTAGCCCAGACAATAAAACCTGCGGCCACGGTCACCAGCACAACAATCGTCAGCGAAAGCATTGAATCTCCTCAAAACGCAACGGATGCCCGCCCGCGGAGGGCGGGTTGGCCGGCGGCCTGCTAGAACTGGCCGAAGCCGACTTTGCGGGCCTCTTCCGCGCCGATTTCGACGTAGCCCAGGGCGTTGCCGGGAACGATGATGATACGGCCCTTGTCGTCCTTCAGACGGAGCTCGGTGCCCTTGGTGATGGCTTCTTCAACGACCGTAGCCACGGCGTCTGCGTCCTGCGCTGATTCCAGCACGATTTCGCGGCCAATATTCTGAATGCCAATCTTAATTTCCAAAAGGGGGCCTCCCAGCCAATCAAAGTTTCTTGGGTTCTCTTATTTGTAGTCTAGGTCTCTTTGGGGAAGCGAGAGATTCCGCGCCAAGCTAAACGGTAGATGAGGTCGCTGGCCACATCGAGGTCAAGGTTTCCGTCGGTTTCCAGCCAGTACCGGGCGCTGACCTGGGCCATTCCCGCCAGCCCGCGCCCCAGCAGCTGCGCCTCCAGATGGGGCAGCTTGGTGTCCTCGGCAATGACCCGGGCGACGGCGTCGGCGAATGTTTTGTTGAATGTCTCGAGGCGTGAACTGACGTCCGGATCGTTGATCAGGTCCGATTCGAAGACCAGGCGGTGGGCCTGGTCGTCGCTGGCGATAAAGCGGTAGTACGCCCGCATCACGGCCTGGACGCGTTCGTCGTTGTCGGTGGTGGAGCTTAGTGCACCGAGCATCAGGTCCGTCAGCGACGCGAGATGGCTGTCCAGCAGGGCCAGGTACAGTTCGCGTTTGGACGGAAAATGCTGGTACAGCACGGGTTTGCTCACATGCGCCGTCTCGGCGATCTCGTCCATCGCGGCGCCATGGTATCCGTTGGCGACAAAAACCTCCTGGGCCGCAGCGAGGAGCTGGGCCCGGCGCTCGTCCCGGGGAAGTCGGGCGGACCGCTGGCCTGCGGTGCGTTGAGGTGCAGGCGGTTCGCCGCCGGACGCCCGGTCAGCCCGTGCTTCGTGGACCACAGTTGCCCTACTTTCCATTGCAGTTACCTCCACTTTACTGCGGGGTAATATGACCTCGCGGTATCTCGGGGCATACATTGAAGTATGGCTTCGACATTCACCGCAAATGTTTCCTCCGTTTCCCTTGAACCCCTGGTGGAGCCGGCAGGGGATTTGACTCCCGCCGAAGTGGAGCGTTATTCGCGGCACCTCATCATTCCCGAGATTGGCGCCATGGGACAGCGGCGGCTCAAGAACGCCAAGGTCCTGGT
The DNA here is from genome assembly GCF_040812005.1 of Arthrobacter sp. HS15c. Classification (NCBI taxonomy): domain Bacteria; kingdom Bacillati; phylum Actinomycetota; class Actinomycetes; order Micrococcales; family Micrococcaceae; genus Arthrobacter; species Arthrobacter sp. HS15c. The sequence goes on along the minus strand of NZ_JBFOHM010000001.1, from coordinate 360,418 downwards.
CATTGGTGCCGGGGGACTGGGTTCGCCGGCCCTGCTGTACCTCGCGGCGGCGGGCGTGGGAACGCTGGGAATCATCGACGACGACGACGTTGACCTCAGCAACCTGCAGCGCCAGGTGATCCACGGTGTGGCCGATGTGGGACGGCCCAAGATCGAATCGGCGCGCGACGCAATCGCCGCCCTGAACCCGCTGGTGGACGTCCGGCTGCACAACGTGAGGCTGGACGCCTCCAACGCGCTGGAGCTCTTCGCGGACTACGACCTGATCCTGGACGGGGCGGACAACTTCGCCACCCGGTACCTCGTGAACGACGCCGCCGCCATCCTGGGCAAACCCTACGTGTGGGGCTCGATCTTCCGCTTCGACGGCCAGGTGAGCGTGTTCTGGGAACAGTACGGCCCCACCTACCGCGACCTGTACCCGGAGGCGCCGCCGGCGGGGTCCGTGCCGTCCTGCGGGGAGGGCGGCGTGTTCGGCATGCTTTGCGCCGCCGTCGGCTCGCTGATGGTCACGGAGGCAGTGAAGCTGATTACCGGCGTCGGGCGTTCACTGCTGGGCCGCGTGGCACTGTTCGACGCGCTCGGCGGCAGCTGGCGCGAGATCCGTGTCTCCAAGGACCCCGCGGCGGAACCGATTACAGAACTGACGGACTACGAGGCTTTCTGCGGCATCGCTCCGGCTGCCCCGGCCGACACGGAGCACACCATCACAGCCACCCAGCTGGCCACCATGCTGGCGTCCCGGAAGGCCGGACTGAAGGACTTTGACCTGGTGGACGTCCGCGAAACCGGTGAGCACGACATCGTCAGCATCGACGGGTCGGTGCTGATCCCGCAGGGACGGATTCTGGCGGGGGAAGCCTGGGCGGAACTGCCGCAGGACAAGGACATTGTGTTCCACTGCAAGGCAGGGACCCGGTCGGCGAACGTCCTGGAAGCGGCCCGGAAGGCAGGCTACCAGCGGGTCAGCCATCTCGACGGCGGAATCCTGGCCTGGGTGCGCGACGTGGAGCCGCAGAAGCCCGTCTACTAGACGGTTGCCCTCCCACGACGCTCTATCACTTTTCGCGCTTTTTTCGACGATGCTCTCTCACTCTCCTGAAAGGAGTGAGAGAGCATCGTTGAAAAAGCTGCAGGAAAGTGAGAGAGCGTCTGGTTCAGGCGCTTTCGAGGCCTTGGTGGTCCACCGGGCATTCGGCCTGCGCCGCGGCGGCAGGCTGCTCCACGGTGATGCCGTAGAGGGTTTCGAGGGCCGTGACGTAGTCGTCCTGTTGGCCGTTCGCCGCCAGCTCCCGGGCGCGGACAGTGGGGACATGCAGCAGCTGCTTGACCATCCGGCGGAGGGCGAACTCCACTTCCTCGGCCGCCGCGGTGCAGCCGTGCCGGGCACGGACCTTCTCCATTTCGGCGTCCAGGACGTTCATGGTGTGCCTGCGCAATGCCACGATCGCGGTGTCCACTGAGCGTGCCTCCCGCTCCTGTTCGAAAGCCTTGGCCGCACCGGACACAATGCCGCTGGCCTGGGTGAGGGACTCGGCCTGTTCCTGCGGTGCGGCGAGGCGCACGGACTCCAGGGTCAGCAGTTCGACGCTGTCGAGTTCGCCGACTTCCGGGTCAAAATCATGGGTGAGGGCGAGGTCGATGGCGATCAGCGGCTGGGTGGATCCAGCGCGGACCTGGGCAAGTTCGTCCGCCTCGACGCGGGTGTCCGAACCGCTGCAGCCGATCATGACATCGGCCGCCGCTACCGCTGCGGGCAGGGATTCGCTGTCCAGCGCTGTACCGCCGCGGGTGGCCACGAAGCCTTCGGCGCGGCCGGAAGACGAGAAGACCGAGATGTCGGCGCAGCCCCGCTCGCGGAGCAGTGCCATGGTGGCGCCGGCGTAGGCGCCGGTGCCGAACACCACGACCTTCTTGGCGGACCAGTCCGGGTTTTCGGAGAGATCGGTGGCCAGGTCCAGGGCTACGGAGACGATGGACAGGCCCCGGGAGCCGAGGGCGGTCTGCGCCCCGACGTCCTTGGCCGTCTTGGACGCGGCCTGGAACAGCCGGACGAGGCCGGGGCTTGCTGTGCCTTCGTGCTGTGCGGTGATCAGTGCGCGGCGGACCTGCCCGGCAATTTCACGCTCGCCCACCACGGCTGAATCCAGCCCGGCGCTGACGGCAAAAAGGTGCTGGCTGACTTCGGGGCCGGTCCGGGTGCTGAAGGAGCGGGAGACGAGCTGTTCGTTGAGGCCGCTGAGTCCGCTGATCTGGGACACGAGCGCCGCGCGGGCTGCCTCCACGTCATCGGCGTGGGGTGCCTCACCGTAGATTTCGTAGCGGTTGCAAGTGGCAAGCACCACCGCACCCGTCACTGCCGGCGATCCGGAGAGTGCGGATGTGGCGATACCGGAAGCACCGTTGCTCAACTGAGCAACGGTCTCAAGGTCGATGTCGGCGTGTGTAGCCACCAATGAAAAAAGAACCACAGCAGATCAATCATAGCTTTTTCGTGCCTCGGTAGAACAACCCGCAGCGCAGGGACGCCCGGCGCGGGGCCGTGATTCCTGCCACGGCGGCTTTGCGGCCGCGAAGGGTGACAGGCTGTCGTTATCTTTTGTGCCCGATTTTGGGGACAATCGAGGCATGACTTCCAGCTCCGCCGTGTCCAATGCCGTGTCCAGTGCCCTGTCGAGCGACAGCGCCCTGGCTGCCGGCCATCCACTGATGGACGGCCGCACCGCAGATTCCCCGCTCATCACGGCTTACCGGGGCGGCAAGCCGTCGCGCAGGCCCGTGTGGTTCATGCGGCAGGCCGGTCGGTCGCTGCCGGAGTACCTGAAAGTCCGCGAAGGCGTGGCCATGCTCGACTCCTGCCTCCGGCCGGAACTGGCGTCCGAGATCACCCTGCAGCCCGTGCGCCGGCACGACGTTGACGCAGCCATCTTCTTCTCCGACATTGTGATTCCGCTCAAGCTTGCAGGCGTCGGCGTGGACATCGTTCCCGGCGTGGGCCCGGTGCTGGACAAGCCGGTGCGAACGGCTGACGACGTTGCGGCCCTGCCGCAGCTGACGTGGGAAGCCCTGGAACCCATCCGGGAAGCCGTGCGCCTGACCGTCGCTGAGCTGGGCAAGACCCCGCTGATCGGTTTCGCCGGCGCCCCGTTCACCCTCGCCGCCTACATGGTTGAGGGCAAGCCGTCACGGGACCACCTCGGCCCGCGCACCATGATGCACGCCGATCCGGAGACCTGGACTGCACTGGCCAATTGGGCCGCGGATGCCTCGGGGATGTTCCTCCGCGCCCAGCTTGAAGCCGGCGCCTCCGCCGGACAGCTGTTCGATTCCTGGGCCGGGTCGCTGGGCCTGGCGGACTACTTGAAGTACGTGGCACCGGCCTCCGCCCGGGCGCTGGACCACGTCCGGCACCTCGGCGCGCCGCTGATCCACTTCGGTACCGGCACCTCGGAACTGCTTGTCGCCATGCGCGACGTCGGCGTGGACGTGGTCGGCGTCGACTACCGCCTTCCGCTGGATGAGGCCAACCGAAGGCTGGGCGGCACGGTGCCCCTGCAGGGGAACATCGATCCGGCACTGTTGTCAGCTCCCTGGGAGGTGCTGGAAGCCCACGTGCGCGAAGTCATCCGGGCCGGCTCCGCAGCACCCGGGCACGTGCTCAACCTCGGCCACGGCGTGCCTCCCGAGACCGATCCAGCCGTCCTGACCCGGGTTGTTGAGCTCATCCACTCCATTTCCCCGGAGTAGTTCCGTGGGCAAGGCAGCGGATTCCGGACAACAGCCGGGCGATCAGGCCGAGGCGTTCCTGGCCCCGGCTCTGGTGGTGGGCGGCGGGATCTCCGGCCTCCTGGCCGCCCGGGAACTGGCAGCGGCCGGCCGCGCAGTCACCGTCCTGGAGGCCACGGACCGCTGGGGCGGCTGCGTGGGAAGCCACGTTGTGGCGGGCCTCCTGCTCGACAGTGGTGCCGAGTCCTTCGCCACGCGTTCCACCGCCGTAGCCGACCTCGCCACCGAGCTGGGGCTGGCCGGAAAAATCGTCGCGCCGCGGCCGGGCGGCGCCTGGGTGCAGCTGCCCGACGGGCCCCGGGAACTCCCCAAGACGGGTGTCCTGGGCATCCCCGCCAACCCCTGGGACCCGGAGGTCCGGCGCTCGCTCGGCTTCCTGGGCTCCCTGCGCGCCTCGCTGGACAGGTTCCTGCCCGCGTTCGTCGGCGCGTCAGCCAACGTGACAAGCGTGTCCTCGCTGGTTCGGTCCCGGATGGGCCGCCGCGTCCTTGACCGCCTGGTCGCCCCGGTGGTGGGCGGGGTGCACTCCGCCGACCCGGGCCTGCTTGACGTTGATATGGTGGCGCCCGGACTGCGTGCCGGGCTTCGCCGGCACGGTTCGCTCGCGGCCGCCGTCTCCGCGCAACGGCGCGGCCCTGGCCCTGCGGCGTCCGGCCCCGGACCCTCTGTGGCGCCGGCCTCCGGGCCGCAGCCCGTTGCCAAGGCGGGTTCCGCCGTCGCCGGACTGGACGGGGGCATGCACACCCTCGTCACGGCGTTGCTGTCGGACCTCCGGGCCCGCGGCGTGGCACTGGTGCACGGCGCCCGCGCGGACGGCGCCGCCAGGACGCAGGACGGCTGGCGCGTCACTGCCGGGCCAACCGCTTACGACGCCGGACTGCTGGTGGTGGCACTCGACGGTCCGGCCGCCGTCGGGCTTCTGGAAGCAGCGGTCCCCGGCCTTGCCGGCAAGCAGCCCGACAGCGGTCCCGATGTCCGGCTTGTCACCCTGGTGGTGGATGTTCCCGAACTGGACCGGCGGCCCCGGGGGACGGGCATCCTGGTGGCGCCGCAGACCCCGGGCATTGAAGCCAAGGCACTGACGCATGCAACGGCGAAATGGGACTGGCTGGCGGCAGCTGCCGGCCCGGGAACCCACGTCCTGCGGTTGTCCTACGGCCGCATTGACGGTTCGGCAGCCGGCGGAGGCGGTCCTGCATCCGACAACGAGCTCCTGGCCTCTTCCCTGCGTGACGCGTCCGCCCTGCTCGATGTCCCCATCCGGCAGGAGGACATCATCGGCTGGGACGTCGTCCGGTGGCAGGGGGCGCTGCCGTTCGCCGCTGTCGGACACAAGGCGCGCGTTGCGGACATCAGGCAGATCTGTGCGCAGCAGGAAGGCCTCGCGGTCGTCGGAGGCTGGGTGGCTGGCAACGGACTGGCTGCTGTCGTGGCCGATACCAGGGAACAGCTTCGAAGCTTCCTGAGCTGAGCATCGCCCCAATTCAGCCTGTTGTCAGCGCGTTTACAAGGCCAGTCAAGTGCTCTTGCCGACTTTCAATTGACCCGCCACGGTGGCTAGGGTGGATGACTATGGTTGACTACAGGTCCGAATTTTCACGTTCCCGGACCGGTATCCATGGGGGATTCCGAAGGGGCAGTGCAGCTGCCGCAATCGGGGCGGTACTGGTCCTTACTGCGGGTGTTCCCGCGTCCCAGGCAGACGGAGTTTCCGGCGCTGACGAGCCGGAAGTCCAGGTCAGCGGCAGCGCGCAGTTGCCCGTAGTCGGAGGACTCCTGAAGGGCGTGCTCGGCTCCGCCACTGCCTCGCCCCAGCCCACTCCGGTCCCCGAAGCGACCACCGTTTCCCCGTCGCCGGTCCCCGCGCCCACCACGGCTTCGCCGCCGCCCACCACCAGCGCTGCGGCAACGGGTACTGCAACGCCCGTGCCCGCCCCGTCTCCTCTGGGAGGTACCGCCGTGCCGCTCCCGCAGCCTGCGGCCGGCCAGCCGGACGCAGCGTCCACGACAGCAGGGGCCGAGCCAGGGGTGGCCGGCAGCGAAGCGGGCACCCCGGCCGCCGACCAGCCTGCCGCCGGGGACAGTGCGGCAGCATCCGCCACATCAGAGCCAACCAGCACGTCTGGCCCGACGGCCACGCGCACCGGCGTTCCCCAGGCAGTCGGCGGCGCCGCCCAAAGCCGCCACGAGATGACTGCCCAGACGGAACCGGCGGCCGAGGCCGCCAAGGTGTGGCTCGGCGTCGGGCTTGTCGGGTCAGCGGGGGCAGCCGGACTGGTCTTCACCCGGATCCGCCGGTTCTAAGGCCGGCTCCCGATGGTCGGAAGCGCTATGCCTGTGGCGCATGATGTGACATTCAACACTTCTACGTCTTGTAGAACTCTTCGGTTTCGACTTGGCGAAGGGGAAGGGGCAAACTGGTAACCATGAGCCACACTTCTGCCGAATCTGTCACTAAAACCGAAGAATCAGCCGAGCAGTTTTTTACCCTCTGGACTGTATTCAAGCGGTCAGCTGATGTCCTGCGCAGCGCTGACGCTGCCGACGACTTCGATGCGCTGCTGTCCCGCCTGGGCGAGGCCGGGGTGACCCACCGCGGAAACTACGATGTCTCCGCCATGCGCGCCGATGCCGACGTGATGGTGTGGCTCCATGGCCCCAAGCCCGAAGAACTGCAGCGGGCGATCCGCGATATCCGCCGCAGCAAGCTGTTCGCCGGAACGGAGATTGTCTGGTCCGCCATGGGTGTGCACCGCGAGGCTGAATTCGCCAAAAACCACACGCCTGCCTACTCACGCGGCGTAGCGCCGGCAGAGTGGCTGTGCGTCTACCCGTTCGTGCGCTCCTACGAGTGGTACATCCTGCCCGAGGCCGAGCGCGGCAAGATGCTGCGCGATCACGGCATGCTGGGCCGCGACTTCCCACAGGTCATCTCCAACACCGTGTCTTCCTTTGCCCTGGGCGACTGGGAATGGATCCTGGGCCTGGAAGCGCCGGAGCTGGTTGACCTCGTGGACCTGATGCGGCACCTGCGCGCCACTGAGGCACGCAACCACGTCCGCGAGGAGATCCCGTTCTACACCGGACGCCGGATCAGTGCAGCGGAGATCGCAGAGGTCCTCGCATGAACCCGGCGGATCCCCAACCGGGCTCCACGCTGACTGCCGTCAACCCCGTCACCGAAGCCGGCCGGATGGCGCCCAAGGACTACGACGCCGTGCTGCTCGCCTCCTTCGGCGGCCCCGAGGGCCAGGACGACGTCCTGCCGTTCCTCCGCAACGTCACCCGCGGCCGCGGCATCCCGGACGAGCGGCTCGAAGAGGTCTCCCACCACTACCGGGCCAACGGCGGCATCAGCCCCATCAACCAGCAGAACCGCGAGCTCAAGGCCGCCCTCGAGGCTGAGCTGTCCGCCCGCGGCATCGGGCTGCCGGTGCTCTGGGGAAACCGCAACTGGGACCCCTACATCCCGCAGACCCTGCAGGACGCGTACGACGCCGGCCACCGCAAGCTGCTGATGATCACCACGAGTGCCTACTCCTGCTACTCCAGCTGCCGCCAGTACCGCGAGGACATCGGCATGGCGCTTGCCGAGACCGGCCTGGACGGCCGGCTCGAGGTGGACAAGGTGCGCCAGTACTTCGACCACCCTGGCTTTGTGGAGCCCTTTGTTGAAGGGACCGCCGCCGGCCTGGCCGACGTCCGCGCCCAGCTCGCTGAGGCCGGCAACCCGGACGCGCCCGTGCACATCCTGTTCGCCACGCACTCCATTCCCACCCGCGACGCCGACGCCGCAGGACGGTCCGACGCCGAGCCGCGCGACTTCGAGGAAGGTTCCGCATACGTCGCGCAGCACCTCGCCACCGGCGCCGCCGTGATCAGCCGCGTTGAGGCCGAATCAGGCCTCACCGCACCCTGGTCCCTCGTCTACCAGTCGCGTTCAGGTGCCCCGCACGTGCCGTGGCTGGAACCGGATATCAACGACGCCATCGAGGAACTGGCCGCCCAGGGCATCAAGGGCATCGTGATTGTTCCGCTGGGCTTCGTCAGCGACCACATGGAGGTTGTCTGGGACCTGGACACCGAAGCGCTGGAGACCTGCCGCACCCTGGGCCTGGCCGCCACCCGGGTGCCCACCCCCGGCACGCACCGCAAATTCGTCAACGGGCTGGTGGACCTCATCTCCGAGCGGACCCGCGCCAACAATATCGCCGACCGTCCCGCCGTGACCGGCCTGGGCCCCTGGTACGACGTCTGCCGGCCCGGCTGCTGCGCCAACTTCCGCGGCGAAAAGCCCACCATCGCCGGCGCGGACACCACGGTTGGAACCGGGCACGACCCCTACCCGGACGCGACCGCAGTGCCGGCCGGGGGAGAAGGCGCCCAGTGACCGTCCGGATCGGAACCAGGGCCAGCAAGCTCGCCCTGACCCAGACGCAGCAGACCGCGGACCAGCTTGCCGCCGTCGGCGGATTCCCCGTGGAACTGGTGCACATCAGGACCGACGGCGACGTCCTCACCGGTTCGTTGTCCCAGATGGGCGGCACCGGCGTTTTTGTTGTCGCCCTCCGCGAAGCGCTCCTGCGCAACGAGTGCGACGTGGCAGTGCACTCGCTGAAAGACCTGCCCACCGGCGCAGCCGTTGGCCTGACGCTGGCGGCTACACCCCGCCGCGTTGACGTCCGCGATGTCCTTTGCGCCCGCGACGGCCTGAAGCTGGCCGACCTGCCGCAGGGCGCCACCGTGGGCACCGGCTCACCGCGGCGCGCCGCCCAGCTCCGCGCCGCACGTCCGGACCTGCAGATCCTGGACATCCGCGGCAACGTGGATACTCGCCTTGGCCGCGTGCCGGGGCTTCCGGGCAACGCGACGGACCAGGTGGTGCCAGGCAAGTCCTGCGACCTCGACGCCGTCGTCCTCGCCGCCGCCGGCCTGGAGCGGATCAGCCGGCTCGACGCCGTCACCGAGTTCCTCGAAACCGACGTAATGCTGCCGGCCGCGGGGCAGGGGTCGCTGGCTATTGAATGCCGCACCGCCGACGCTCCCCGCAAGGCCGGATCAACAGAAGGCTCGCAGGGCGTCCTGGCCCAGGCCCTGGCGGCACTCGACGATCCTGACACCAGGCTCGCCGTGACCGCCGAACGGGCCCTGCTGGCCCGTCTTGAGGCCGGCTGCGCTGCCCCCGTGGGCGCCTACGCCTACCGCAAGGGCAGCATGCTGCACCTCGAAGCCGTGGTCTGTGCCGTGGACGGGACAGCATCGGTCCGCGACAAACGCGCCACCGACGGGCTGACCGAGGTAGGGGCCACGCTCCTTGGCATCGAACTGGCGGAGGTCCTCCTTGCCGGCGGCGCCGCCGACATCGCAGACCTCCAGGCATCCTGACCGGGCCCGTGGACACGCGCCCCGGGGCGTCCTGACATGGCGGGCCAGGACAACAGCTTCCAGCAGGACAAGCGGCCGCTCGCGCACACCCGGGTCCTGATCACCCGCAGCCCGGAGCGGTCGCTTTCCCTCATTTCAGCACTTGAGCAGGCCGGTGCGCAGGCACTGCTGCTGCCGCTGATCGATTTTGAGCGGGCCGCGGACCAGCATTCCCTGGACGTGGCCTGCGATGCCCTGGCGGCCGGGGCATTCGACTGGCTGGTGGTCAGCAGCGCCACAACGGTCCACGTCCTGGGCGACAAGGCCGCCGAGCGTGGACTGGCCCTCGGGGACTGGCTGCCCGCCACGACCCGGGTGGCCGCCATCGGCCAGGCCTCAAGGGGAATGCTCGAATCCGCGGGAGTCTCCGTCACGCTCGTCCCTGAGGCCTCTCAGTCGGCTGCCGGGCTGCTTGACGCCTGGCCCGCAGGCGCCGGCCGGGTGCTCCTGCCGCAGGCCGACATCGCGGCGCCGCTCCTGGCCGAAGGGCTGACGGCGTCCGGGGCCTCCGTCACTGTTGTCACCGCCTACCGGACTGTCGACTTTCCGGCCGATGCGGAGCGTCGTCTCGCCGTCGAACCGCTGGCAACCGACCGGGGGGAAACCGGCGGCGCTGCCCCCGTGGCCGCGCCGCCGTCGTACGCGCTGCTGACTGCGGAAGGCGCGCAGGCTGAGATCGCCGCCGGCCGGCTGCACGCCGTCGTGGCCGCATCACCCAGCGCCGCACGGCGCATCAACGCCCTGCTTGCCCCGCTGAAGGACTGCCGCCTCGTCGCGATCGGACGTTCGACGGCGGACGAGGCCGCAGCGCTCGGCCTGGGCGTAGCTGCGGTCGCGGCTGAGCCCACCCCCGCCGGGCTCGTGGCGGCGGTGCGCGAAGCCCTGGATTCCCCGACCCCACCCGGACCACCTGTGAAGGACACACCATGAGTTTCCCCAACCAACGTCCCCGCCGCCTGCGCACCACTCCGGCGATGCGCAGGCTCACGGCCGAAACGCGGCTGGCCCCGGCCGAGCTCATCCTGCCGGCCTTCATCCGGGAGGGGCTCACCGAGCCCAACCCCATCACGTCCATGCCGGGCGTGCTCCAACACACCACCGATACGCTCAAGCGCGCCGCCGCAGAAGCCGTTGAACTGGGCATCGGCGGCATCATGCTCTTTGGCATCCCGGCGGTCCGGGACGCCGAAGGCACCGCTTCCCTGGATCCGGACGGCGTGCTCAACAAGGCCATCCGCGACGTCCGCGCCGAAGTGGGCGACGACCTGGTCATCATGAGCGACGTCTGCCTGGACGAGTTCACCGACCACGGGCACTGCGGCGTGCTCGACGCCGACGGGTACGTGGACAACGACCGCACCGTGGAGATCTACGCCAGGATGGCCGTGGCCCAGGCCGATGCCGGCGCCCACATGCTGGGCCCGTCCGGGATGATGGACGGCCAGATCGCCGCCATCCGCAAGGCGCTGGACGACGCCGGACACACCACCACGTCCGTAGTTGCCTACGCAGCCAAGTACGCCTCGGCCTTCTACGGCCCGTTCCGCGAAGCCGTGGACTCCCAGCTGAAAGGCGACCGGCGAACGTACCAGATGGACGCCGGAAACCGCCGCGAGGCCATCCGGGAAGTGGAGCTGGACCTGGCCGAAGGTGCTGACATCGTGATGGTGAAACCCGCCATGAGCTACCTGGACATCGTGGCCGATGTCGCCGCCATGAGCCCGGTCCCCGTTGCCGCCTACCAGATCTCCGGTGAGTACGCGATGATCGAGGCGGCGGCAGCCAACGGCTGGATCGACCGCCGCGCCGCCATCACCGAGTCCGTACTGGGCATCCGCCGCGCCGGTGCGGACATGGTGCTGACGTACTGGGCTGCCGAGCTCGCCGGCTGGCTGAGGGAATCCCGATGACCGCGCAGCCGGCTTCGGAGCCTGCAGCTTCCGCAGCCGCAAGCCCCACTGCGCCGGTAGCCGCGGACCAAATCCTGCTGGGCCTGAACACCTTCGGCGACGTCGGTGAGAACCCGGACGGAAGCCCGCAGCCGCATGCCCAGGTGCTCCGCCAGCTGCTTGAACAGGCGGAACTGGCTGACGCCGTCGGACTTCATGCGTTTGGCGTGGGGGAGCACCACCGCAAGGACTTCGCAGTCTCCGCCCCGGAGGTTTTCCTCGCCGCCGCCGCGGCCCGCACCCGCCAGATCCGGCTCGGCTCGGCTGTGACAGTGCTGAGCTCGGATGATCCCATCAGGGTGTTCCAGCGCTTCGCCACAGTGGACGCGCTCTCCAACGGCCGGGCGGAAGTTATGCTCGGCCGCGGATCCTTTGTCGAGTCGTTCCCGCTGTTCGGGCTGGACCTGGCCGACTACGAGGTCCTGTTCGAGGAGAAGCTCGAGCTGTTCGACAAGGTGCGGTCGCAGAAACCCGTGCACTGGGAAGGCCGCACCCGGCCGGCGCTGCACGGCCTGAGCGTTTACCCGCCGCTGGAACACCACCTGCTGCCCGCCTGGATCGGCGTGGGCGGGACCACGGAATCGGTCCTCCGCTGCGCGCAGTACGGGTACCCCATCATCTTTGCCATCATCGGCGGGCAGCCCCGCGCCTTCGGGCCGCTCGCAGACCTCTACCGGGAAGCCATGGCCCAGTACGGACATCCCCTGCAGCAGGTCGCGACCCATTCGCCCGGGCACGTGGCTGCAACTGATGAACAGGCCCGCGAGGAGTTCTTCCCGCACTGGCTGAAGCTGCGGAACCGGATCGGCGCAGAACGTGGCTGGGGACCGGCCGGGCGCCCTGAATTCGACGCCCTCTGCGCCCCGGACGGTGCCCTGTATGTCGGTTCCCCGGACACCGTGGCCCGGAAGATCGCCCGGCTCAAGGCTGACCTGGGCGTGGACCGTTTTGACCTCAAATACAGCAGCGGCCCGTTGCCGCACTCGGCCATGATGCGCTCCATCGAGCTGATGGGCACGGCGGTGGCGCCCAAGGTGGCGGAACTGCTCGGTAACTGACGGGCCGGCCAACTGAAAGAATAGGAACCATGACTTCCAGCAACCCTCGCAACGAGGAACTCTTCGACCGCGCCCGCCGGCTGATGCCCGGCGGCGTGAACTCTCCTGTCCGGGCGTTCGGCTCCGTGGGTGGAACGCCACGTTTTATGGTGTCCGCCCAGGGACCGTACCTCACGGATGCCGACGGGAAGGAATACGTCGACCTGGTCTGCTCCTGGGGCCCCGCCCTGCTGGGCCACGCCCACCCCGCCGTCCTGGACGCCGTCCACACGGCCGTGGACCGTGGCCTCTCGTTCGGCGCATCCACGCCTGATGAGGCCAACCTGGCAGCCATCGTGCAGGAACGCGTCCCCGCCGCGGAACGCGTCCGGATGGTGTCCACCGGCACCGAGGCCACCATGACGGCCGTCCGGCTGGCCCGCGGATTCACCGGACGCAACCTGATCATCAAGTTCGCCGGCTGCTACCACGGCCACCTGGACGGGCTGCTGGCCGCGGCCGGTTCTGGCGTCGCCACCCTGGCCCTGCCCGGTTCGGCCGGCGTCACGGAAGCCACCGCCGCCGAAACCCTTGTCCTGCCGTACAACGACCTCGCAGCGGTCGAAGCCGCCTTCGCCGCCCACGGCGCCAACATCGCGGCCGTCATCACCGAAGCCGCCCCGGCCAACATGGGCGTGGTGACCCCCGCCGAAGGGTTCAACCTCGGGCTGTCCCGCATCACCCGCGAACACGGGGCGCTGCTGATCGTTGACGAGGTGCTGACCGGATTCCGCACGGGCTACTCCGGCTATTGGGGCCTCACCGGCGGCGCACCCGACGCAGCGGACCCGTGGACCCCTGACCTGCTCACCTTCGGAAAGGTCATCGGTGGTGGAATGCCGACGGCGGCCCTCGGCGGGCGTGCCGACGTCATGGACTACCTCGCGCCGCTTGGCCCCGTGTACCAGGCCGGCACCCTGTCCGGGAACCCCGTGGCCATGGCCGCCGGGGTTGCCACGCTGACCCACGCGACCCGTGACGTCTACTCGTTCATTGATGCCCGGTCGCTGGAACTCTCGTCGGCGCTGTCCGCGGCGCTGGACTCGGCCGGTGTGGACCACTCCATCCAGTTCGCCGGAAACCTGTTCTCGGTTGCGTTCGGAACATCGGCCAACGGCGTCCACAACTACGCGGATGCCCAGGCCCAGGAGACGTTCCGGTATGCGCCGTTCTTCCACTCGATGCTGGAAGCCGGGGTTTACCTGCCGCCGTCCGTCTTCGAGGCCTGGTTCCTGTCCGCCGCCCACGACGACGCCGCCATGAACCGGATCTTCGACGCCCTCCCGGCCGCCGCGAAGGCAGCAGCCGCCGCGCAACGCTAGCTCCGGCGTCGTTCCTTAAACCGGGAAATCCCCGCCTCCCGGACGAATCCCCCCTGCATGCAAGGGGGAAATGTCCAGGAGGCGGGGATTTTGTGTTGGCGCCTAGAGGACGTCCGAAAGGAAGCCCTTCAGCCGGTCCGTGGCCGGGGAAGTGAAGATCTGCTCGGGCGGACCCGACTCCACTACCACGCCGGCGTCCATAAACGTCACGGTGTCCGAGACGTTGCGGGAGAAGCCCATCTCGTGGGTCACGACCACCATGGTCATGCCGCCCTTGGCGAGGTCCGCCATCAGCGACAGGACGCCCTTGACAAGCTCGGGGTCCAGGGCAGAAGTGGCTTCGTCGAAGAACATCACCTCAGGCTTCATGGCCAGCGCACGGGCGATCGCCACACGCTGCTGCTGGCCGCCGGAAAGGTTGGCCGGACGGGCATCAGCCTTGTGCTTCAGGCCCACGAGGTCCAGCTGCTCCAGCGCCTCGGCGTGTGCCTGGTCCTTCGGCAGCTTCCGGAGCTTGCGCAGTGCCAGCGAGATGTTTTCCGCCACCGTCTTGTGCGGGAACAGGTTGAACTGCTGGAACACCATGCCGATCCGCCGGCGCAGCTCGTCCGGGTTGTCTTTCAGGACAGAACGGCCATCCAGCAGGATGTCGCCCTGGTCCGGCTCGATGAGGCGGTTCATCACGCGCAGCAGCGTCGACTTGCCTGAGCCGGAAGGCCCGATGACTGAAGCCGTGGTGCCCTTCTCGACATGGAGGTCGATGCCGCGGAGGACGTGGTTGCTGCCGAAGGACAAGTGGATGTTCTTTGCGGTCAGCGTTCCGGATGCGAATTCGCTCATGCCTGTGCTCCCTTTCCGACGACAGCTGCGGCCTCGTCCGGTTCCTTCTTTTCCGGCCGGCCCGAACGAAGCCGGGCGTCAATCCAGTTCACGAAATGCGTCAGCGGGATGGTCAGCACCAGGTAGAAGATCGCCGCGGCTACATAGGGTGAGAGGTTGCCGCTGGTTGCCGCAGCGTCCTTGCCGATCTGGAAGATCTCGCGCTCCGTGGCCAGCAGGCCCAGGAGGAAGACGAGCGAGGATTCCTTGATCAGGGCGATGAACTGGTTGACCAGCGCGGGCAGGACCCGGCGGATGCCCTGGGGAACAACTACCAGGCGCATGGAAGAGCCGTAGCCGAACCCCAGGGCACGGGATGCCTCGAGTTGTCCCTTGTCCACGCTCTGGATGCCCGAGCGGAAGATTTCGCCAATGTAGGCACCCGACATCAGGGACAGCGCCGCGATGGCCATGGGGTAGGGACTGGTGGAGCCGGTCAGCTCACGGATGATGGGGCCGAACCCGAATCCGATGACCAGGATGGTCAGGACCGGAGGGAGCCCGCGGAGGACGTCCGTGTAGATCCGGGCAATCCAGCGGGCGGCGGCGTTCCGGGAGATCCCCATCAGGGCCAGAGCCATCCCGAGCATTGTGCCGATGATGCCTGAAATGACCGCGAGGACGAGCGTGTTCGGCAGGCCCACGGCGAACATTTTGGGAATGACCTGGCCCATGGCCTCCCAATCAAGGAAGGTGTCAGAGAGCTGCTTGAGGATATCCATGGAACGCCGGGTTACTTAGCGGGGATCTGGACGGCCTTGCTGCCGGGCTTCCAACCCTGCGGGGTCTGCTCAGCCGCGGTGGTGCGGTCGGTGTACCACTCCGACGTGAGCTTGGTCCAGGTGCCGTCAGCAATAACGGCGTCCAGGCCTGCGTTCAGGGCATCGAGCAGGGGCTGGTTGTCCTTGTTCACGGCGTATGCGGTGAAGTTCTGCGTGTTGACAACCTTCTCGGCGATCTTGGTGTTGTCGCCTTCCTTCACCTGGCCGGAGGCCTGCTGCGACGGGGCAACCCAGGCGTCGATCTGACCGTTCTTCACATTTCCGTAGACGGTGTTGTAGTCAGGAAAACGGACGGGTTCGAGCTTCAACGTGTTGGTGACGTAGTCATCCTGGACGGTGCCCTGGACGACGCCGATGCGGACGCCTTCCTTCAGGTCGGCAAAGCCGGTCACCTTGGCGTCGTTCTTGGTCACGACGGCCATGTAGCCAAAGTCGTAGCCGTTGGTGAAGCCGACCGTCTTGCGGCGGGCGTCGGTGGTCGAGATCGAGGAGGATCCGACGTCGAACTGCTTGTTCGACACCTGCGAGAGCAGGGCGGAGAAGTCGGTGGAGGCGAATTCGACCTTCAGTCCCAGCTTGTCACCGATGGCACGCAGGAGCTCGTTGTCGTAGCCGGTGAACTTGCCGGAGGGATCGATGAAGATATTCGGCGGGGCATCGGACAGGGTGCCGACGCGCAGGGTGCCGTCCGTGATCAGGCCCAGCTTGGACTTGTCGATCTTGTCGAGCGGGGTGACCTCAGCGGTGGTGTACTTGTCCAGCGTCTGCTGATCGCTGCCGGCCAGGGCGTCCGTCGGCGTGCCGGTGGGCTGGGAAGCCCCGCCGCAGGCTGCGAGGGAGGCGGCCAGGGCAATAGCCACAGGAACGCTGGTCAGCCACTTCATGGCTTTCGATTTCATCAGGTAGTCACTTTCATCTGAGTCATAAGTTCATCCCGGCCGTAATGCTGCATACGTGGAGCCGGGGGCCTGCCACACCATGGGAACTGACGTTCAGGACAGGGACCGCAAAACTTAATCATCTCACTTAGGCCTATTGCTGCGGATAGACGAAGAAAGTAGTAGCCGATAGGGGCGTAGGCCGAATATTGCTCGGCCCAGGCCATGGGGCCGCTCCGGCCCGGCCCGACGGCGCCCCCATTGCCGAATCGGCGCATGATCTGAACCCGCGCGCACGGGCGGCCGAATAAGTGTGAGTTAGCTCGCAGCTAGAAGTCGCCCCGGCTTGCGTCTTCGGGCGGCAGGACCGGCCAGTCGCCTTCGATCACCGCGGCAGGCTTGGTTTTCCTCAGGTAGCCCTGGAAGTCGGCTGCCTGGCTGACGGCCCAGTCCACCTGGAGCTGGTGAAGCTGGCTGGCCGGCATCCTGAGCTTGGGAAACTTGCCCGCCATCGCGTCCAGGACCCGGACCGTGGCGAGGGCGTCCGCGGCGGAGGTGTGGGCGTTGTCCAGGCTGACGCCGTATTCCTCGCACAGGGCGGTGAGCGTTCGTTTGCCTTTCCGGTACCGGTCCACCTGCTTGTTCATGATGTACGGATCAAGGACTGGAAACCGGCTCAGCTGCTTGACGCCGTACCGCGCCGATTCCGCGGCCAGCACGGTGAAATCGTAGCTGGCATTGAACGCAATCACGGGAACGCCGGCATCAAAGAGCTCCTGCAGGACGGTGGCAAGCTCCCGCGTCACCTCATGGGCGGGGCGGCCCTCGCGCCTGGCCTGCTCGGTGGTGACGCCGTGGATATCGCTTGCTTCCGTGGGAATCTCGACACCAGGATCGGCCAGCCATTCATGTTCCGTGATGACATCCCCCTGGTGGTCCACCACAGTCACCGACGCCGTGACAATACGTGCCGCGCGGGAGTTGCGGCCAGTGGTCTCGAGGTCGAACGCTGCGCGGGGGAGGGTGTTCCAAGTGGTCATGTTTCCACGCTACCTGGAGGCACCGACAGTCTCCGGCAGCCCCGTCGGCGGGTCAGGATTCTTCCTTCCCTGAGGACCGGGCGGTGCGCCGATACCGGCTACGCTGGATCCATGCGGACGGAGTATGTCGAGGCGGTGCTGGCCGTGGTGGAGCTGGTACCCCCGGGTACTGCCGTCGCCTATGGCGATGTCGCCGAGCTCCTGGGAGCCGGCGGACCACGGCAGGTCGGCGCGGTCATGAGCCATTACGGCAGTGATGTGCCGTGGTGGCGGATCCTTAAAGCCAGCGGACAGCCGCCCGAAGGCCACGACGCCGAAGCCCTGCGCCACTACCTGGACGAGGGCACGCCGCTCCTGGGCAGCCCTGACGAATTCCTTCGCACCGGCGAGGGCCGCTGGCGCGTGGACCTGGCTGCGGCACGGTGGGCGCCGACAGACGCAGAATTCGACCAGCTGGACGCAATTGCGGACCGGCTGGAGCGTGGGCTTCATAAATTGTCCGTGGCCGATGATGAAATGTCCGTGTGACGTTAACAAGCCTCCAGACGGACCTCCTGCCCGACCCCCCTCTCGACGACCTTGATGACGCGCATGCCTTGGCGGGCGACGCCGGTGCACGCGGCCGGAGTGCCAACGGGACCGGCCTTCGGCTGCTGCCGCCCCGGCGCCTGCAGGACTCCGTCCCCGTGCTCTCAGCTGACCAGCGGGAGGCTGTGGAGGTCCCGCATGGTTCCGGACCTGTCCTCGTTCCGGGTGCGCCCGGGACCGGCAAGTCCACCGTCCTGATCGAAGCCGCCGTGCGCCGGGCCTTCCACGACGGCGTCGACCCGGAGCGGATCCTGATCCTTGCCCCGGGCCGGCTGGCGGCAGACTCGCTTCGGGACCGCTTCACGGCCAGGCTGGACAGGAGCCTGAGCACTACCCCGGCAAGGACCTGGGCGTCATATGCCTTCGACCTGATCCGGCGGGCCAAGGCTGAAGGCATCCTGCCGCTGCCACGGCCGCCGCGCCTCCTTTCCGGACCCGAGCAGGACCTCATCATCAAGGAGCTGCTGGAGGGCCATGCACTTCCCGGCCTGCAGCTGCCATGGCCCGCTGACCTGGGCGCCGCGCTGGAGACCAGGGGATTCCGGCACGAAGTCCGCCAGCTGTTCGACCGGATCATCGAATCGGGCCGGACGGCCGAAGACCTTGAAGACCTTGGCCGCCGCTGCGGCAGGGAGGACTGGATCGCCGCCGCGGCGCTCTATGCCGAATACAGGGACGTGCTGGACCTCCGCATGCCCGAGGCCTTCGACCCCGCCGGGATCATCACCGCTGCCCGGCAAATTTTCCAGGACGCACCCGACTTCCTGGACGCCGAACGGGACCGTCTGCAGCTTCTACTGGTGGATGACATCCAGGAAGCAAACCCTGCTGTTTTTGAACTCCTTGCCGACATTGCGGCGGGCAAGGACTGCTACGTGACATCCTCCCCGGACACCGTCGTCCAGGGCTTCCGCGGCGCCAGGCCGGATCTCGTTGCCGAACTTCCCCGGCTGCTGTCCGCCGGCACAGCCGTCCTGGAGCGGCCCCTATGGCACACACACCGCCACGCGCCCGCCGTCGCAGAGGCCTGGCTCGGGGTTGCCGGCCGGATCTCGCAGCGTGCCGGCGGCCAGCTGGCACGCCGTCTGGAGCGGCACGATCACGAAACCGTGTCCACACAGCATCACGGCGCTGTCGAAGCCCACCTTGTACCTTCGCCGGTCCATGAACTGCGCTATGTTGCCCAGCGGATCCTGGACCAGCACATCAACCACAGCCGTGACCTCGCCGACATCGCCGTTATTGTCCGGAACGGTGGGCAGCTCAGCGAGCTCCAGCGCTACCTCTCCGGCCAGGGAATCCCCGTCCGCGTTCCGGTGGCCGAATCCGCGGTCCGTGATGAAGTTGCCGTCCGCCCGCTTCTGGACGCCTATGCGGTTGCCTTGGACCCGGCGCTGCTGACGCCTGAGTCTGCTGTTTCCCTGCTCACGTCGCGGATCGGCGGTGCGACGTCGATTGAGCTGCGCAGGCTCAGGCAGTCGCTTCGGCGTGAAGAACTCCTGGGCGGCGGCGGGCGGACCAGCGACGCCTTGCTGGTCGAAGCGCTGCTCGAGCCCGGTGCGCTGGCCACGTTGGGTTTGGAAGGCCGGTCGGCGAGGCGCACCGCCCGCATGATCCAGGCAGGACGGGTTGCTGCAGTCGAACCCGGAGCCAACGCCGAGTCCGTGCTCTGGGCCTTGTGGCACTCCACCGGGCTGGCGAACGCCTGGACAGAAACTGCCCTGGCAGGTGGTCCCCACGGCGCCCGCGCCGACCGGGACCTCGATGCCATGATGGCCCTCTTCCACACCGCCGAGCGCTACGTGGACCAGATGCCCGGTGCCGGTCCTGAACAGTTCCTGGAGTACCTCCTGAACCAGGAACTCCCCATGGACACGCTGGCCGCCAGGGCCCAGGTGGACGACGCCGTCGAACTCATGACCCCTGCCAGTGCTGCCGGCAGGGAATGGCCCGTGGTGATCGTTGCGGGGCTCCAGGAAGGCGTGTGGCCCAACACCCGGCTCCGGGGCGAGCTGCTGGGCAGCACCCTGTATGCCGACGCCGTGGAGCACGGTGTGGAATACGCGCTGCAGCTTGACCCGCTGAGCCGCCTGCGGGACATCCGCTATGACGAACTTCGAAGCTTCTCCACCGCAGTCTCCAGGGCCCGCGACCTGCTGATCTGCACTGCCGTCTCCTCCGAGGACGACCAGCCCTCCTCGTTCCTGGACTACGTGGCACCACTGGGGCCCGGCCAGGATGGCCGCGGCTTCACCCCGGTGGAGAGGCCCATGACCCTCCGCGCCCTCGTGGCGGAACTCCGGCAGTACGCCCAGCTCGACGGCAGATACGCCCCTGAAGCCGCGGAAGCCGTCAGCGTCCTGACACGCCTGGCCGAAGCCGAACCCCCCGTGCCCGGTGCCCATCCGGGCACCTGGTGGGGCTTGGCTGCGTTGACAACCACTGACGCTGTGGTGCCTCCCGGTGGAACGGTCTATGTTTCGCCGTCGAAAGTCGAAGCCGTCCAGAAATCGCCCCTGGACTGGTTTGTGCAGGCAGCGGGCGGCGAAGCCGCCACCGACTTCGCCCGAAGCCTGGGCACCCTGGTCCACGCCATCGCGCAGGACCTGCCGGAGGCCTCAGGCGGAGAATACGTCGCGGAACTGGTCAGGCGTTGGCCGGCCCTCGGTATGAAGGACAACTGGGAAGGCAGGCTCGATTTCCAGCGCGCCGAAGCCATGGTCCGCAAACTCGCGCAGTACGTATTGGTGATGCGGAGCGAAGGGCGCAGCCTGGTGGGGGTGGAGCAGGATTTTGTTGTCCAGATTCCGGACCTCACTCCCGCGGCGGGCATCGACGGGGCCGGCCCGGAGATCCCCGTCCGGTCGGCTGTCCTTCGCGGCCAGGTTGACCGGCTTGAGATCGATTCCGAAGGCCGGCTGGTGGTCGTGGACCTGAAGACCGGGAAAAGGCAGCCCGGCAAGACCGAGCTTTCCCGCCATCCCCAGCTTGGCGCCTATCAGGCCGCAGTCCTGGCAGGCGGCTTCGGGGATGCCCCGGGCCTGCCCGCAGAGGCCACCCCGGGCGGTGCCGTGCTCGCGCAGCTGGGGACGGGAACCAAAGGCCCGGGCGTCCAGCAGCAGGACACCCTTGATCCGCAGGACAACTGGGCCCTGGAGATGGTGAACGGCGCTGCAGCGCTCATGGCAGGAAGTGTCTTCGAAGCCCGGCACGACCCCGCGAAGGGCGGCCACGGCGGTCACGGCTGCAGGCTTCCCGAAGTCTGCCCCCTCTGTGTCCGTGGAAAGCAGGTAACAGAATGACCCAGCCAGGACTCCCCGAGCCCCGGTTCACCCCCGAAGAGCTGTCCGGACTGCTGGGTGAGAAGAACCTGCCCACGGCCGAGCAGTCCGCCATCATCTCCTCGCCGCTGACGCCCAGGCTGGTTATTGCCGGCGCCGGATCGGGCAAGACAGCCACGATGGCCGACCGCGTGGTCTGGCTGGTCGCCAACGGGTGGGTCAGGCCTGAACAAGTCCTCGGGGTCACGTTCACCAGGAAGGCCGCCGGCGAGCTCGCCACCCGGATCAGGGCCAAGCTGGCGGTGCTGCAGCGCATCGCGGCGCAGGACACCGGGCACACCGTGTTCCCCGAAGGACTGCTCAGCAGCGACGCCCTCGAACCGAAGGTCTCCACGTACCACTCCTTCGCCAGCGGCATCGTGTCCGACTATGGGCTGAGGCTCGGAGTGGAACGTGACGTCGTTCTGCTCGGCGGCGCCCAGGCCTGGCAGCTCGCCAGCGAGGTGGTAGAGGCGTTCGACGGCGAGTACGGCCACTTCAGCGCGGCGAAGTCCACGCTGGTGAAGGCCGTGATCCAGCTTGCGGGGGAATGTGCGGAACACCTCCAGGAACCTGTGGACGTCGAATCCTGGCTGATGGCACGGATCGCAGAGTTTGAGACCCTGCCCTATGTGGCCGACGGCAAGAAGAACCCCACCCAGGCGGCAGCGGAACTCGCCGCCATGCTGCGGACCAGGGCCAGCGTCGCAGACATGGTGGGCCGCTATTCGGCGGCGAAACGCGCCCGCGGAGCTCTCGATTTCGGTGACCTGGTGGCACTGGCCGCACGGGTGGCACGGGAGGTCCCGCTTGCTGCGGAGATGGAACGCCAACGCTACAAGGTGGTGCTCCTGGACGAATTCCAGGACACCTCCTACGCCCAGCTGGTCCTCTTTTCGCGGCTCTTCGGCGGCGGCCATGCAGTCACCGCGGTGGGAGACCCCAACCAGTCCATCTACGGCTTCCGCGGGGCGTCCGCAGGGCAGCTGTTCCACTTCGTCCGGGAATTCCCCGTCCGGACTCCAGGCCCGCAGGAAGAGGAGAACTTCAGCCCTGCCCCCACTTCCTATCTGACCACCGCGTGGCGTAACGGCCGGTCCATCCTTGAGGCCGCCAACGTGATGTCAGAATCCCTGGGCAGGGCAGCCGCGCACCGCGAACCGGCCGGCGCCCACGGGGAGCCGGCCACGAAAGTGCCGCCGCTGCAGCCGAGCCCCTACGCAGCGGACGGACGCGTGGTGCTTGGCCGCTTCGGCACCGACGTCGAGGAAGCTGCGGCGCTTGCCGAAGACATCCTGAAATACCGGGTCACCGACTTTGAGCGCAAGGCTGACGGCACCCCGGTGCCGCCGGCGCTCGCTGTCCTGTGCCGCCGTCGTGCCCAGATGGAGACCATCAGCCGTCAGCTGGACGCACGGGGGATTCCCTACGAGATCGTGGGACTCGGCGGCCTGCTGGACACCCCCGAAATCATTGACCTCGTTTCCACCCTGAGGGTCCTGGCCGATCCGGGACGGTCTGATTCCCTGATGCGCCTCCTCGCCGGCGCCCGGTGGCGCATCGGCCCGGCTGACCTGATGGCCTTCCGCGACTGGTCCAGCCAGTTGGCCCGCAGGCGCGGGCAGGCCGCCGCCGGGAATGACACGGAACCAGGGACCGGGGATGCCGCAGCGCCCGACGACGAGGCCATGGTTGAGACCGACCTCACGGACGGCTCCAGCCTGGTGGAGGCTTTGGACTGGCTTCCGCGCGAAGGCTGGACATCGTCGCACGGACGAGCCTTGAGCGCGGAAGCGAGGGAGCGGCTCCGCCGGCTGTCCGTCGAACTCAGGCAGCTCCGCGGCTACCTCGGCGATGACCTGACCACGCTCCTTGGCGAAGTGGAACGCGCCATGCTGCTGGACATTGAGGTGGCCGCGCGCCCTGGTGTCAGCATCCACCAGGCCCGCCGCAACCTTGACGCCTTCCAGGACGCCGCGGCCGGCTTCCTGAGGACATCCCAGCGGGTGGACATCCTGGCCTTCCTGGCGTGGCTGGAGGCTGCCGCGGCGGAGGAAAACGGCCTCGACGCACCGGCTCCGGATGTTAACCGCGAAGCCGTGCAGCTCCTGACGGTCCACGCGTCCAAGGGACTGGAATGGGACGTGGTTTTTGTGCCGGGCCTCAACGCCGGCGCCTTCCCCAGCAGCCGTGATTCACGGTGGAGCAGTGGAGCTGCGGCACTTCCCTGGCCGCTGAGGGGTGACCGGGCGGACCTGCCCCAGTGGGACATCGACCAGCCCGACCAGAAGGGCTGGCTTGATGCCGAGAAGGAATTCAAGTCGGCAGTGCAGGCCCACGGCGAGTCGGAGGAACGGCGCCTGGCCTACGTCGCGTACACGCGCGCCAAGCATGTCCTGTGGGTCTCGAGCGCCGCCTGGGTGGGTTCGCGGGCAGGCCGGGCGGAGATGTCCCCGTTCCTGGCCGAGCTCGAGCCCATGGCGGCCACGGCCGGAGCGGACGGCAACGCCGCACTGGTCCATCCTGCCTCGGTGGATGAAGCCTCCCTTCCGGAAAAAAGTCCACTGACCCTGGAAACGGAGGTGGCCGAGTGGCCCTACGACCCCCTCGAAGGGCCAGTGGATCCCCGGACAGGCCAGCGCCTTCGCCTCTTCCCGGGCCGGCGCGCAGCAATGGAAAAGGCTGCCGCGCAGGTGCTGGCAAGCCTTGACCACCGCACCAACGACCCCGCTCCCGGCGGTGGCGGTCCTGCCGGTGACGAAATCCATGCCGGCGGACCCGATTCCGCCGACACCCGCAACGACAGCCGCGGGCTTCGCGGTCCCGCTGCAGGGTGGGCTGAGGAGGCCTCCCTGCTGCTGGAACGGCGCTCCACCAGGGCACGCGGCCAGGACGTCCACCTGCCCAGCCACATCTCGGCGTCCACACTGGTTGATCTCGGCGAGGACCCGGCAGCTGTGCTGGCACGCCTTCGGAGGCCCGTTCCCCGGGAACCGGGCATGTCTGCCAGGAAGGGAACCGCCTTCCATTCCTGGGTGGAGGAATACTTCGGAGCCGCCGGAATGCTCGACCTCGGCGAGGCGCCGGGAGCGGACGATCACATCGATGCCGCGTACGACCTCGAGGACATGGTCGCTACGTTCCGGGCGTCGGAATGGGCCCACCGCTCCCCGGCGTTCATTGAGGTTCCCGTGGAGACCCGGGTGGGTGACGTGGTGGTCCGCGGCCGGATCGACGCGGTTTTCCGTGATGCTGACGGCCGCTGGGACCTGGTGGACTGGAAAACGGGCCGCCGCCCTGACGCCGGCCGGCTGAAGGCCAGGGCGGTGCAGCTTGCCGCGTACCGGCTTGCCTGGGCCCGGCTCAAAGGCATCGCAGTCGAGGACGTGCGGGCCGCGTTCTTCTATGTGGCTGACAACCAGGTGGTCCGCCCGCACGACCTCGCGTCAGCTGCAGAGCTGGAGGAGCTGGTGTCGGAGTCCTACTCGGTCAGCTCTTGACGTCGATGATGGTGATGGCGGCGGTGGACGTGTCGTCAGCCGATGGAACATCCGACGGCGAGTCAGCCCCGGCGTGCCCGTCTTCCGGCGCAGGCTCGTCAGCCGGGATCGGCGTCACCTGGACTGCAGGTAAGACGGGCGCCGGAATCGGGACTACTGTCACGGGCTGGACAACCAGGGGGGTCACACCGGCAATTCCCGGGTCCGCGGCCGGGTAGCCCTGTGCGCTGGCAGGAGCTGCCGCACTGTGCCCCGCGCCGCCGTCGTCCGCTTCCTGCCCTGCCGAGGCGGTGCCGGCCGGAACCGCGCCACCAGAAGCCGCGCCACCAGGAGCCGAGGCGGACGGCAGCGGTTCAACGCTGATGGCCTGCCCGCCGTGCTCGGCGATGTCGCTGGCGAGGGTTTCCAGCATGCCCTCCGCTTCGGAGATCATCGCGTCATCGCCGGCTGCAATGCCTTTGACAAGGTACTGCGCCAGGGCGAACTCGGCGGACAGGGCGGCCCTGCGGAGCAGATGCTTGTCCGGCGCGTCCCGGCGGCTTTCCGTGTAGCTGCTCAGGACAGTGTCCACAAAGTCCTGCTCGTTGGAGGCCACCAGCCAGGCGAAGTCATCGGCGGGGTCACCGATCCGCAGGTCCGTCCAACCGGTAACGGCGGTCACGCGGTGGCCGTCGACCAGCAGGTTGTCTTCGTGCAGGTCCCCGTGGACCACGCAGGGGTTGAACCGCCACAGTGACACGTCTTCGAGCGCGTGCTCCCAGCGGCGCAGGAGGGACGGCGGAATCTTGCCGGTGGTGGCGGCCTGGTCCAGTTCGTTCAGGCGGCGCTGGCGGAATTCGTTCGGCGTGTAGCTGGGGAGGTCGGCGTTGCTGACCAGCGCATGGGGCAGGTCGTGGATCGCAGCCAGTGCCACTCCGATTTCACGGGCGAGCTGGTCCGGGCCGGCGGTCAGTTCCTCGACGCTGCGGGTGGTTCCGGCCAGGTGGGAGTAAACGAACGTGCTGAGTGCGCCCAGGCGGACGCTGCCGGCCACTGTGGGCATCAGGAAGGGCAACTCGGCCCTGATGCCGGGAGCGAACGCCCGCAGGACCAGGAATTCCGTCTCCAGCCGGGCGCTGGCTTCGGCGTGACGGGGCGATCGGACCCTCCAGCGTTTTCCTTCCGAATCGAGGAGCAGCGCGCTGTCGAAGTCGGCGGCATCATCCGGGGCGGAGCTGACGGCGGTGGGGGTCAGCCCGGGGACTGCCGCGGTTGCAACGGCTGCCAGTTCGATCGGTTTTCTTCTCACCGTTCCACGGTAGATTGACTGACGGCCAAGACAACGGTGCGGCGGCGGCGAGTCTCCAGATATGCGGCAAATCTCCGCCTGTCGCCACCGCACCCCGTGCCTGGCCGCCCAAAATGTCAATTGTCGGTCCGAGTCAGTACGGTGGACACATGAGTCATGCGGAGTCCGCTACACCGGCCTACCGGACGCAGGCAGTCCAGCTGCCGGCCAACCACCTGTTCGATACCGTGCTTCCCGTGCGTCCCGCGCTGGTGGACCGGGGCTCTGCCGTCCGCACTCGCCCGGGCATGGTGGATGAACTGCTGGGACGCGACGCCACCCTTGCCGTGGTCCTGTCCGGGCGGCAGGCCCTCGTCACCGGAAACA
Source organism: Arthrobacter sp. HS15c (assembly GCF_040812005.1). NCBI lineage: Bacteria > Bacillati > Actinomycetota > Actinomycetes > Micrococcales > Micrococcaceae > Arthrobacter > Arthrobacter sp. HS15c. The sequence goes on along the minus strand of NZ_JBFOHM010000001.1, from coordinate 334,199 downwards.
GCCTTTTCCTGACCGGCGCGGCACGTTTTGTCGAAAGCCTTCAGGGCGTCGGAAACACTCCCGACCACGTGATCTACCTGGGGACAGCCCTGGACGGTTCAGACCTGCCTGCGGGCACGGAGCTGCTCCTGCTGGTGCTGCCGGATGCCCTGGAACCGGGCACGGCGGGCATCCCCGGTGACGCCACCTGGACGGGCTTCCGGGACATCGCCGGGGTCCTCAACCCCACGGATACGGCGCTGTTCGTTGAGGCAAGCGCGATCACCAACTGGCACGCCGGGCACACGCACTGTCCACGCTGCGGCACTCCCACGGTTGTGGAGTCCGGGGGATGGGTGCGACGCTGCCCGCAGGACAACTCCGAACACTATCCGCGCACGGATCCGGCAATCATCGTCACCGTAGTGGGTCCTGACGGCAGGCTGCTGCTCGGCGGCGGGGGACCGGTCGACGCCAGGAACTATTCCACCCTCGCAGGGTTCGTTGAACCGGGGGAGTCACTCGAGCAGGCCGTGGTCAGGGAAATCCATGAGGAAGTCGGCGTCCGTGTTTCGGGGTGCCAGTACCTGGGTTCGCAGCCCTGGCCGTTCCCCGCCTCCCTTATGCTTGGATTTACTGCCATCACCGCGGACACCGAAGCAACGCCCGACGGCGTGGAAGTCACCAGGGCGCGCTGGTTCAGCCGGGAGGAACTCCAGGAGGCAGTGCTCACCGGGGAGATCACCATCTCCAGCCGGCTGTCCATTGCCCGCTCGTTGATTGAGCACTGGTACGGCGGACGAATCCTGGACCGCACCGACACCTGAACCTCAGGCATCATCACCGACCAGACTCCAGCACCAGGTAGTCGAGACAACAGAGCAGCAGAGTGACTACAGAGAATTTTGACAGTGCAGTGTCCCTCGAGGACCGCATTCTTGGCGGCCTGGACGCCGAACAGCGGGAAGTTGCCAGCACCCTGAACGGCCCGCTGTGTGTGCTGGCCGGCGCCGGCACCGGCAAAACGCGTGCCATCACACACCGGATCGCCTATGGCGTGCACTCGGGGGTCTACAGCCCGCAACGGCTTCTGGCAGTGACGTTCACCGCCCGCGCGGCCGCGGAAATGCGGAGCAGGCTGCGTGACCTCGGCGTGGGCAACGTCCAGGCCCGCACGTTCCACGCGGCCGCCCTGCGGCAGCTCCAGTTTTTCTGGCCCCAGGCCGTCGGCGGCACCCTTCCCAACCTCCTGGACCACAAGGCCCAGATGATTGCCGAGGCCGCCCGCCGCCTGCGGCTCAGCACGGACCGGGCCTCCATCCGTGACCTTGCCTCGGAAATCGAGTGGGCCAAGGTCTCCATGCTGACCCCGGCCAACTACCTGGAAAATGCCGATGACCGGGGCACGCCCGGTGGCTTCGACCTCACCGCCGTGGCCCGGGTCTTCCAGTCGTACGAGGACGTCAAAACCGACCGCAACGTCATCGACTTCGAAGACGTCCTGCTGATCACGGTGGGCATCCTGCAGGAGGACCAGAAAGTGGCAGCCACGGTGCGCGAACAGTACCGCCATTTTGTGGTCGACGAATACCAGGACGTTTCCCCGCTGCAGCAACGGCTCCTTGAGCTGTGGCTTGGCGGCCGCGACGAACTGTGTGTGGTGGGTGACGCCAGCCAGACCATCTATTCGTTTACCGGCGCGTCCCCGAAGCACCTGCTGGGCTTCAAGGCCAGGTATCCCGAAGCCAACGTGGTAAAGCTGATCCGGGATTACCGCTCCACACCCCAGGTGGTCAAGCTCGCCAACGATCTCCTCGGCGCGCGCCGAAGCGGCGGACCCGTGGCGGACGCCGCGTGGGCGGCACCCCTGCAGCTGGTGGCCCAGCGTCCGGCAGGACCGGTTCCCCAGTTCACGGAGTGTTCAGACGACGAGGCGGAAGCCGCCACCGTGGCGCTCAAGATCCAGGGACTGCTCGACGGCGGCACGCCGGCAAGCCAGGTAGCCGTCCTCTTCCGCACCAACGGCCAGTCCGAAGCCTACGAGCAGGCCCTGGCCGCCGCCGGCATTGGCTACCAGTTGCGCGGCGGTGAGCGGTTTTTCGCCCGCAAGGAAGTCAGGGACGCCATACTTCAGCTCCGCGCTGCCACGAGGGCAGTGGCGGAGACTGCCACGCCGGAACCGCTGGGACAGCTGGTCCGGGACATCGTGGCGTCGCTCGGCTACACCGATTCTCCGCCGCACAACGGTGGTGCCCTGCGGGAACGCTGGGAATCGCTGGCGGCACTGGTGGCCCTCGCCGACGAACTGGTCCAGGTACGCGGGGACCAGTTCAGCCTCGCGGACTTCGTCAATGAGCTTCAGGAACGCTCCCTGGCGCAGCATGCCCCCACGGTCCAGGGCGTTACCCTCGCCTCGCTGCACGCGGCCAAGGGCCTCGAATGGGACGCCGTGTTCCTTGTTGGACTCAGCGAAGGGCTGATGCCGATCTCCTTTGCCGATACTCCCGAGTCGGTGGATGAGGAGCGGCGGCTCCTGTACGTCGGAATCACCCGCGCCCGCGAGCACCTCTCCCTGTCCTGGTCCACGGCCCGGACTCCCGGCGGCCGGGCGAACCGGAAGCCGTCCCGTTTCCTTGACGGCCTGCGGCCGGACTCGGTGGCCAGCTCCACTGCCCGCGGCAAGGGACCGGCGCCACGCCGCAAAGCTGCCAAACCTGCCACGTGCAGGGTCTGCGGCACCATGCTGGCCAGCGGCGCCGAGCGCAAGGTGGGCCGCTGCAACGATTGTCCGCCCAGCTACGAGGAACAGACCTTCGACGCGCTCCGCACCTGGCGCAAGGAAGTTGCGCTTTCGGCCGAGGTCCCGGCCTTTGTGGTGTTCACCGATGCCACCCTGACGGCCATTGCCGAGGCCCGGCCGTCGTCGCTGGAGGAGCTCGCAACTCTCGCCGGCGTGGGGCCGTCCAAACTTGAACGCTACGGTGAGGACGTCCTCCGGGTCCTCGTCGAAAGCACCACGCTGTGACTCCCCGGGCCGAAGGGCGGAAAGGGCCGCAGCTGACCACGGCCGACGGCGCCCCGGTGGAGGTGAGGCGGTCCGCCCGACGCACGCGGACGGTGGCGGCCTTCTGGGAGAACGGCACGGCGGTGGTGGCGATCCCGGCCCGCTTTACGGCGGCCCAGGAATCCGAGTGGGTGCACCGCATGCTGGAGAAGCTTCATCGCCAGGGCAGCCGCCGCGCGCAAAAACGCCGGCAACAGCCGGCAACAGACGCCGGGCTCGCGGCGCACGCCGCCGAGCTGTCCGCCCGCTACTTCGGCGGCAGGGCAGTGCCGGCGTCGGTCCGCTGGGTCAGCAACCAAAACTCCCGCTGGGGATCCGCGACGCCGTCCGAAGGCACCATCCGGCTCTCCGACAAACTGCGGCCCATGCCCCAGTGGGTCATCGATTACGTCCTGCTTCATGAGCTGGCCCACCTGTTGGTGGCCGGGCATAATGCCGCGTTCTGGAAGCTGCTGGAGGCGTATCCGGACACGGCGCGGGCCAAGGCATTCCTTGAAGGCGTCTCGTTCGCAACATCCCGCGGCATGGCCGCCGGTCCTGACGGCGGACCGGACGGCCCAGGGAGCGGCGCTCCAGGCCAGCCCGCACTGTGGCCCGGAGACGCCGACTAGATCCGGCCGCCCCAAGGTCACCTTGGACCGGGCTATTTAGCCTTTCGGCTGGTCCTCGTCAGTTCCGCCGTCGGGGCTGCTTTCCGTCGCGCTGGTACCGGAGCCGTCGGTTTCCGTACCGTTTCCGGCCTCATCCGTGCCCTGTTCCGGTGCGGTGTCGAAGCCTCCGCTGAGCAGCTTCTGGAGGGCGTCGTCGACTTCGCTGTCGCTGGCCTCCGCCAGCTTGCGGCGGGCACTGAATCCCAAGGGATCGTCGAGGTCCTCGGCGGTGGGAAGGAGATCGGGGTGGTGCCAGATGGCGTCCCGTCCTTCGATGCCGCGTTCCTTCTTGAGGGCCGCCCACAGCGTGGCGGCTTCGCGCAGGCGGCGCGGACGCAGTTCCAGGCCCACCAGGGACGAGAACGCATGTTCGGCGGGACCTCCGGTGGCGCGGCGCCGGCGGACGGTTTCCCTGAGGGCGCCCGCTGACGGCAGGAGTTTCTCCGTGGCGGCGGCGGTAAGTTCATCCACCCAGCCCTCAACCAGCGCAAGGGCTGTCTCGAGCTTTTCCAGGGCCTGTTCCTGGGCGGGCGTCCGCTGGGGCATGAACACGCCCTGCGACAGGGCTTCCTGGATGCCTTCGGGGTTGCTGGGGTCCAGGTCCCGGGCCAGCTCTTCAATCCTGGACGTGTCGATGTGGATGCCGCGGGCGTAGGCCTCAATCGCGCCAAGCAGGTGGCCGCGCAGCCAGGGAACCTGGACGAAGAGGCGCGCGTGGGCCGCTTCACGGACGGCCAGGAACAGCCGGATGTCGTTCTCCGGCAGGCTGAGGCCTTCGCCGAACTTTGCCACGTTGGCCGGAAGCAGGGCCATTTCCAGGTCCGCGAGCGGAACCCCGATGTCGGTGGAGCTGACCACTTCAGCGGAGAGGGCGCCGATGGCCTGCCCCAGCTGCATGCCGAAGATCGCTCCGCCCATGTTCTGCAGCATGGAGGAGGCGCCGCCCATCATGGATTTCATCTCCTCCGGCATCTGTTCCGTCATGGCATTGGACAGGGCGTTGGCGATGCTGTTGGCGACAGGCTCCGTGAGCCGCTTCCAGGTGCCGAGGGTTGCTTCCACCCATTCGGCGCGCGACCATGCCCGGCCGATCAGGCCGGTGGCCGGCAGGTCCGTCACCGGGTCGAGCCAGAGCTCGGCGAGGCGCAGGGCCTCGTCCACCTCACGTGACTGCAGCGATGTCACGGACGGATCCGCGCTGCTGGCAGCAACCCGGCGGGCGTTCTCATGGGCCAGCTGCCAGTTGACGGGGCCCTCGGAGGGCGCGCTCATCATGGCCTGGACCTGGGAGAACATCTGGGCCAGGAGGTTGGGGTCGTCAGGCAGGCCGGCGGCCTTCGCGAGTTCGGCGGGGTCGATGTTTTCCATGCCCTTGCCGCCCATGAGGTTCTGCAGCATTTCTGTCAGCGGATCCTTGGGAGCGTCATCGCCGTTGGACGGATTGAGTGGGTTGGAGGTCATGATTACGCCGATCGTCGGTGTGACTGTTGATCAACTTCACGGTACCCCGGGCAGGGGCGGCTGTCTGCCGCGCAGCGTCGACGTTCGCTGTAGGCAAAGAGCTTGCGGGCTGCCGGGACGCGTAATGTTGGATGGGTGACTACGACCCGTGGCGACCATCCACCCGAGGACCGTGCAACCGAGCTCGACGCCGGCACAGGGCCTACCGATCAAGCTCCGGACGAGGTTCCAGAACCTGAGGACCCCATGCTTTCGCTCCGTCCAAGGCGCGGTGGCAAGAAGGTATCCCTGATGATGGTCTCAGGGGTGGCGGCGCTGGGCCTTGGCCTCGCTGCCGGAACGCTGCCGGTGCCGTACGTTGTGGAAAAACCCGGCCCCACATTCAACACGCTGGGCGATGCCCAGGGCGCACCGGTCATCAGCGTGACTGGGCGCGAAACCTATCCGGCCGCCGGGAACCTGGACCTGACCACCGTCTACGTCGACGGCGGCCCTAACGGCCCGGTCAGTATCTTCGGTGCGTTTGCAGCGTGGCTGGACCCGTCCAGGTCGGTGTATCCGCAGGAACTGATCTACCCCGTCGGCACCACCAGGGAGCAGGCCGAGGAGCAGAGCTCCGTGGCCATGACCACGTCCCAGGAGAACGCTGTTGCATCGGCGCTCAACGAGCTGGACATTTCCTTCAGCCAGGAACTGCAGGCGGCGGGACTTTCAACCGGCTCACCATCCGAAGGGAAGATCGAGCAGGGCGATGTCTTCCGGTCGATCAACGGAAAGCCCATCACCGCGCTCTCCGTCATCCAGGATGAGCTAGCCGCCGGCAAAGGCGCACCGGCCACCGTGGTCCTGGACAGGGGAGGGGACGAGGTGACCCAGGCCATCACGCCGATGGACAACGGTGAGGGCCGCTACATCCTGGGCGTGATGCTTAAGTACAAATTCACTTTCCCCTTTGACGTGAAGATCTCCCTTGACAAGGTCGGCGGCCCCAGCGCCGGGATGATGTTCTCCCTCGGCATTATCGACAAGCTGACGCCCGGGGACCTCACGGGCGGCAGGCATGTGGCCGGCACCGGCGAGATCACTCCGGACGGCAAGGTGGGACCCATCGGTGGAATCGCCCAGAAGATGCAGGGCGCAAGGTCCGCCGGGGCCACCCTGTTCCTGGCGCCCGCCGCCAACTGCGACGACGTCACCGGGCACATTCCCGACGGTTTGCAGGTAGTAAAGGTGGAGAATCTCGCCGAGGCGCGTGACGCCGTCGAACTCGCCGCGTCGGGGCAGGACACCTCCGGTCTTGCGGCCTGTACCAGCAACTAGACTGAGGCAGGAACTAAGCTTTACTGCCACTCGTGGCAGATATGACGGACGTTGCCATTCGCTTGACCGGTACCGGACGTCGCTCGCACGCACGCTTCGAATGTTAATCTGACGACCAGCTATGAGGTACCGAGTTTGTCCCGTCCTGCCAGCCCCATCCCGCCCGGAAGACCCCCCTCAAGACGAGGTGCCCTGACACCCACGCTCGTTGTTGTCGCCCTCGTGGTGGTGGGTTTCATTTTCTTCGCCAATGTGTGGACTGATGTTTTGTGGTACCGGCAGCTTGGCTTCTTCGAAGTGTTCCTGACGGAGAACCTGGCGCGGATCGGTATCTTTGTCGCCGGTTTCGCCATCATGTTCGCCGCGGTGTTCTTCGCAATACGGATTGCGTACCACGCGCGGCCGGTCTATGCGCCGGACTCCGAGATCCGGGACAACCTGAACCGCTACCAGGCTCAGCTTGAACCGGTCCGCCGCGTGGTTATGCTCGGACTTCCGATTCTCTTTGGCCTCTTTGCCGGCAGCGCCGCGGCCAGCCAGTGGCAGAAAGTCCTGCTGTTCTTCAACCAGGAACCTTTCGGCCAGGCTGACCCGGAATTCGGAATGGACCTCAGCTTCTACCTGATGACGCTCCCGTTCCTGGGATTTATCACCGGGTTCCTGATCAGCGTTGTTGTGGTGGCCGGCATCGCCGGGATCCTCACCCACTACCTCTACGGAAGCATCCGCCTGATGGAGCGCGGCGTCTTCACCAGCCGCGCGGCGCAGATCCACCTCGCAGTCACCGGCGCTGCCTTCCTCCTGCTGCTGGGAACCAACTTCTGGCTGGACAGGTTCGCCGCGCTGCAGAGCAACGGAGGACGGTGGGCCGGTGCGCTGTACACCGACGTCAGCGCCGTGATTCCCACGAAGGCCATCCTTGCGGTGGCGGCCGCGCTCGTGGCCATCCTGTTCATCGTCGCCGCGGTCATCGGCCGCTGGCGCCTGCCGGTGATCGGCACCGCGATGCTGATCATCACCTCCATCCTGGCCGGCGGCGTGTACCCGTGGGTGATCCAGCAGTTCCAGGTCCGGCCCTCGGAAGAGACGCTGGAGAAGGAGTTCATTCAGCGCAATATCCAGAACACGCGCGCCGCCTATGGCCTGGACAAGATCCAGGTGGACCGGTACGACGCCACCAACACCGCCACCACCGGGGCGCTCGCTCCGGACGCGCAGACGACGGCCAATATCAGGCTCCTCGATCCGAACCTGATCTCGGACGCCTTCTCGCAGCTGGAACAGTACCGCCCGTACTACCAGTTCCCCGAGGCCCTGAACGTCGACCGCTACGAAGTGGACGGCAAAGTCCAGGACACCGTCATCGCGGTCCGCGAACTGAACCCGCAGAATGTGGCCGAGAACCAGCAGAGCTGGCTGAACCAGCACGTTGTGTACACCCACGGATACGGCGTGGTTGCAGCGAAGGGCAACAAGTTCACCGTGGACGGCAAGCCTGATTTCCTTCAGTCGGGTATTCCGTCCACCGGTGTCCTCGGCAACGACTCCACGTACGAGCCGCGCATCTACTTCGGCGAAAGCTCGCCCGAGTACTCCATTGTGGGTGCTCCGGACGGCTCCCCGAACCGTGAACAGGACAGGCCGTCCGGTCGCGAGGGGGATGGGGAAACCCAGTACACGTTCCAGGGCAACGGCGGCCCCAACGTGGGCAGCTTCTTCAACAAGGTGCTCTACTCCATCAAGTTCCAGTCCTCGGACCTGCTGCTTTCGGACGGCGTGAACGAGGAATCGCAGATCCTTTACGACCGCAGCCCGCGCGAGCGCGTGGAGAAAGTCGCGCCTTACCTGACCGTGGACGGCAACGCCTATCCGGCAGTAGTGGATGGCCGGGTCAAGTGGATCGTGGACGGCTACACCACCAGCCAGTACTACCCGTACTCGCAGCAGGAGCAGCTCTCGGACGCCACCGCTGACACCCAGACCACGTCCGGCCGCGCCGTCGCACTGCCCAACAGCACTGTCAACTACATCCGGAACTCAGTCAAGGCCACCGTGGATGCCTATGACGGGTCGGTAACGCTGTACGCGTGGGATGACCAAGACCCGCTGCTGAAGTCCTGGCAGAAGGTTTTCCCGACGTCGTTGAAGCCGTTCTCGGAGATGTCCGGCGACGTCATGAGCCATGTCCGCTATCCCGAGGACCTGTTCAAGGTCCAGCGTCAGCTGCTGGGCAAGTACCACGTGACGGATCCGTCCAGCTTCTACAAGACCAACGATGCCTGGAGCGTGCCGGCCGACCCGACCGTGGATACGGACGTCAAGCAGCCGCCGTTCTACATGTCCCTGCAGATGCCGGACCAGGACAAGCCGGCGTTCCAGCTGACGTCCTCCTTTATCCCGCAGATCGTCAACGGAAATGCCCGTAACGTCCTCTACGGCTTCCTGGCCGCGGATTCCGACGCCGGCAACCAAGCCGGGGTCAAGGCTGACAGTTACGGCCAGCTGCGGCTGCTCCAGATTCCGCCGGAGACGCAGGTCCCCGGCCCGGGCCAGGCGCAGAACAAGTTCAACTCGGATCCCACGGTCTCGCAGGCCCTGAACCTGCTGCGCCAGGGCGCCTCGGATGTGTTGAACGGCAACCTCCTGACGCTCCCGGTGGGCGGCGGAATCCTGTACGTCCAGCCGGTCTACCTGAAGTCCACGGGTGAAACGTCGTATCCCACGCTGCAGCGTGTGCTGGTGGCCTTCGGTGACAAGGTCGGTTTTGCGCCGACCCTGGACGCGGCCCTGAAGCAGCTGTTCGGCGGGGACTCCGGTGCTTCCGCCGGCGACTCCGACAACAACGGTCAGACCCCGCCGACACCAGGTACCACGCCGCCGGCGGGTGCCGACGCGAAGGCAGAGCTCAAGGCCGCCCTGGATGAGGCACGGGCCGCCATCCAGGCTGGCCAGGCAGCCCTCGCGGCCGGCGACTTCGCAGCCTATGGTGAGCAGCAGAAGAAGATAGCTGCAGCCCTGCAGAAGGCCGTGGACGCGGAGGCCAAGATTCCGGTGACAGCGCCTGAGCCGGTGCCGTCGCCCACTGCCACCCCGTCCGGCAGCCCCACGCCGTCACCCACGGCAAGCAACTGACGGGCACCTGACTGGCTCCGCCGGCCCGGTCGCATTCTCCGCAGGGAGGGTGGCCGGGCCGGCGGCGTTAACGGCAAAGGGCGTCATCCCGGCAGCGTCCGCAGGGCGCCGGAGGGCGGCCGAGACGCAGATCACGCCATCTCGATTTGGCCTCCTGTTCACCCGGCGGTAGAGTTGTTCTTGCGACGCGGGGTGGAGCAGTTCGGTAGCTCGCTGGGCTCATAACCCAGAGGTCACAGGTTCAAATCCTGTCCCCGCAACTGACGGAAAGTCCGGAACTGGAAACGGTTCCGGACTTTCTGGTTTAAGCGCCGCCCGGGCTTTTGGCGTGGCTAGGCGTCGGATGGCGTGGCAAAAAGGGCCGGATATTGGGTGTGGATTTTGCGCCGCCGAAACTAGGGTAGTGTTGATCAAGCGACGCGGGGTGGAGCAGTTCGGTAGCTCGCTGGGCTCATAACCCAGAGGTCACAGGTTCAAATCCTGTCCCCGCAACCAAGTGAAGGCCCCGGCCGGCAGATATGCCGCCCGGGGTCTTCTTTTTCTTTGATTGCTGGTAGTTCCTAGTATTCTCTTTCGCAGAGCCTCAGAAATTTGCGCCAGGGGCCAGTCATTCTCGAGAGGAATGTTGTTCGATGTCCACACCCACCAAAAAGTCCGGTACTGCGACGGGCAAGCGGAACAGACTCTACTGGGGTGTTCCTGCTGCCTTGGTGGCGCTGGTGCTGGTGGTGCTGTTCGCCAGGTGGCTGAGGGAGCTCCCGGCGGTCGCGTCGTTCCTGGCGGACTACCCGGGCCATTCAGAGCTCCCTGACGGCGCTCCCGTCGGATTCCCTGCCTGGCTTGCGTGGCAGCATTTCCTCAACGGGTTCTTCCTGCTGCTGATCATCCGGACCGGCTGGCAGGTGCGGACCACCACCCGGCCGAGCGGTCATTGGACCCGCAACAACAAAGGCCTCATCAAAACCAAGACACCGCCCACCAAGATCACGCTTGAGCTCTGGTTCCACCTCACGCTGGACGCCTTGTGGATCATCAACGGACTGGTGTTTGCCGTTCTCCTGTTCGCGACAGGACAGTGGACGAGGATCGTCCCCACCAGCTGGGATGTTTTTCCGAACGCGCTGTCCGCAGCCCTGCAGTACGCATCCCTGAACTGGCCCACCGAAAACGGCTGGATCAACTACAACGCCCTGCAGCTGCTGACCTACTTCCTCACCGTCTTCATCGCCGCGCCGCTTGCCTTCATCTCGGGCATCCGGACGTCCTCCGCCTGGCCCAAGAAGGCTGCCGCGCTGAACAAGGCGTACCCGATCGAACTGGCGCGGGCCATCCATTTCCCGGTCATGATCTACTTCGTGGCGTTCATCGTGGTGCATGTATTCCTCGTGCTCACCACCGGCGCCCTGCGGAACCTGAACCACATGTACGCCGTGTCAGACGGCGACGGCTGGCTGGGTTTCTGGATCTTCCTCATGTCTGTGGCCGTGATGGTGGCGGCATGGTTCCTCGCCCGGCCCATCTTCCTGCGCCCCATTGCGTCCCTGATGGGCAAGGTCAGCCGCTAAGGCCGGTCAGGGAGGCCGGGGGCCCCGCCAGCCAAAAGGAGTGGGCTACTGGCCGTCCTTGAGCCTCTGGTAGGTCTCCAGTGCACGTTCCCGGGACTCCGGCAAGGACACCAGCGGCGGCGGGTAGCCGCCTGCCGCCTCGCCGCTCTTCCACGGTTCATGGATGGCCTTGTCGCTGAGGCCGGCGATCTCCGGGACGTACTGCCGCAGGTAGCGTCCGCCGGCGTCGAACTTCTTGCTCTGCGTGACCGGATTGAAGATCCGGAAATACGGGGAGGCATCCGCCCCTGACCCGGCCACCCACTGCCAGTTCGCCGGGTTGCTGGCGGCGTCGGCGTCCACCAGGGTGTCCCAGAACCACTCCTCGCCCAGGCGCCAGTCCGCCAGCATGTTTTTGACCAGGAATGACGCGGCCGCCATCCGGACCCGGTTGTGCATCCAGCCAGTCCTCCAGAGCTGGCGCATCCCGGCATCCACGAGGGGATAGCCTGTCCTCCCTTGCTGCCAGGCGCCGAGCTCGGCCTGGGATGGCTCCTCCCAGGCAAAAAGGTCGAACTCCGGGCGGTAGTTGCGTGTTGCCAGCTGCGGATTCACGTAGAGCAGCTGCCAGCAGAATTCCCGCCAGCCAATCTCGGACCGGAAAATTCCGACGTCGGCAGGCGTCTGGTGCGGAAACCGCTGACGGAGCGCATGCCACACGCGGAACGGGCTGATCTCGCCGAAGCGGAGGTGGGGGGACAGCCTGCTGGTTCCCTCGACGCCGGGCACGTCCCTGCCGGTTCCGTAGTCCGCCACCGGCCCATCCAGGAAGTCCTCCAGGCGGCCGTGCGCGCCGGCTTCGCCTGGTTCCCAGGTTTCCGCCAGGCCTCCGCTCCAGTCGGGCGAATCCGGCAGCAGAGACCAGGACGCCAGCGGTTCACTGTCGGCATGCTTTTTTCGGCCTGCTTGAGCAGGGGAGGGCAGCCTGGACGGCGCGTCGAGCGGCAACCGGGGTTCACCGGAGGCGAGGCAGGCGCGCCAGAAGGGCGTGAAGACCTTGTAGGGGCCGCCGCTGCCGGTGGTGATGGTCCAGGGCTCGAAGAGCAGGCTTGCCTGGAAGCTGGCGGCCTCGATGCCTGCGCCGGCGGCCCATTCCTTGATGCCGGCATCCACAGCCCGCTCCGGACCGCCGTAACGGCGGTTCCAGAGGACATGGGACGCGCCGGTTTCGTTGACCAGGTCCCGGATGATCCTCGTTGCTGGTCCCCGACGGAGGACCAGGGTGGATCCGGCATGCTCCAGGTCGGCGGCAAGGGATGCCAGGGAGTGGTGGAGCCACCAGCGGACTGCGCCTCCGAGGGGCCGGATGCCGTCCGATTCTTCGTCGAGGATGTACACGACTGTCAGGGGCAGGCCGAGTTCTGCGGCCCGGGTCAGCGCTGGATTGTCGTCGAGGCGAAGATCATCACGGAGCCAGACGATGGACGTTGCGGCGGGGGAGGACATGGCTTCCACGCTACACACATCCACCCGGAGCCGCGTGGGCTGGTTGGCCGGCTTTCTCGGACGGCGAAGGCCGGGGTTCATCCTGAACCCCGGCCTTGAGCCAGCCCGGCGAGTCCGGGCACGTGGTGTTTACAGCTTGTCGAAGTCGGCTTCGTCCACCGTTGACTCAGCACCGGCTCCCGCAGCTGAGGCGCCGATAGCGGGCTTGGCGGCGCCGCCGGACTTCAGCGCCGCAAGGCGCGCTTCGATCTCGACCTGTTCGCCGAGGTCTTCAAGCTGGTTGAACTGTGCGTCCAGGCTGGACTCGGCAAGTTCCTGCTGGCCCCTGACCTTCGCCTCTTCCCGGCGGATCTTTTCCTCGAACCGTCCCACCTCGGAGGTGGGGTCCATGAAGTCGATGCTCTTGATTGCGTCGTGGACCTGTGACTGGGCTGCAGCTGTCTTGGAGCGGGCTACGAGTTCATTGCGCTTGCTGGTGAGCTCGTTGAGCTTGCCCTTCATCTGGCCAAGGCCGGTCTTGAGCTTGTCCACCACTTCCCGCTGCGAGGAGATGCTTGGCTCTGCGCCCTTGGCCTCATTCTCGGCTGACATCTGGCGCTGCAGGGCCACCTTGGCCAGGTTGTCGAACTTTTCGGCGTCCGCGGCGTGCCCGCTGCCCCGGTACTCGTCGGCCTTGCGCGACGCGGCGAGGGCCTTGTTACCCCAGTCGCGGGCGTTCTTCACGTCTTCGTTGTAGTCGTCCTCGAGCATGCGCAGGTTGCCGATGGTCTGCGCCACGGCTGACTCAGCCTCGGCGATGTTGTTGGTGTAGTCCCGGACCATCTGGTCCAGCATCTTCTGCGGATCCTCAGCGTTGTCCAGCAAGGAGTTGATGTTTGCCTTTGCAAGCTGCGCGATGCGGCCGAAAATGGACTGCTTAACCATGGTGTTACCTTTCGTCCTGCTCAGTGGTGGCCACTGAAATCAGTGAACTGTTGTTGTACCGCTATCTATACGCCGGGCGGCTCGTTCCGCCCGGCGCCTAGTCTTTCGGGCTTAGAAGTCCCCGCCGCCGCCGGAATCGCCGCCCCAGCCGCCGCCGGAGTCGCCACCGCCGAAGCCACCGCCGGAATCGCCGCCCCAACCGCCGCCGTCGCTGTGCCCGCCGCCCCAACCGCCGCCGCTGCCGCCGTTGAGGATGGAGTTGATGAGGATGCCGCCGAGGATGGCACCGCCCAGGCCGCCACCACCGCCGCCGCCGAACATGCCACCGCCGCCGTAGCCCGGGTTGGCGTAGCCGCCGAAGTTGTCCACGTCGGCCTGGGCGAGCTGGGCCGCCTGGGCCGCAAGTGCGTGTGCCTGTTGGGCGTACGTGAGGGCTGTGACCGGATCGTTGCGGGAGATAGAGAGGGCGTAGTCCAGGTTCCGCTGCGACTCAGCCAGGCGGGTGCGGGCTTCCGTGCCTACTCCGCCACGGCGCGCTGTGATGTAGTCCGACGTGGCGCTGATCTGGGCCTGGGCCGACATGATGGTCTGCTGCAGCGAAGCCTGGGCCCGACGGGCCTGTTCCTGCTGGTCACGGATCCCGGTGAGCGCCTGGTCCAGGGACTGGTGCGCGGTTTCCACGCGCTGCAGTGTTGCAATGGGATCGATTTTCCCGCCCTGGATCTCAGCCTTCACCTGGCCGAGGGCAGACTCAACCCCGGCCACCGGACCGGCGAGTTCCGGGTGGGCCCCGGACTGGATCATTGCCCGTGCCTGGGCAAGGTCCTGGGACGTATCCACGACGGCGGCCTCCAGGCCGGTCCGGGCTTCGTCCAGGCTGGTGGAGACCTTGGAAATCGCGTCGAGGAGCACGTTCGTCTGGTGCAGGCTTTCTTCGGAGGCGCGCACGGCCACCGCCGCCAGGCTGCCTTCACCCTCAGCCAGTTTCTGCTCGGCAGTTGCCGTGGCGTTCTGGACGAACGCCAGCCTCTCCTTGGCCTGCGTGATGTTGTCAGTCACCTGTACCAGCGCGCTGTCGGCGTATTTGGCGCGGAGGGTAGTAAGCGACTGCTCTGCGTTGGCGATCTTCGCGTCAGCGTCCCGTGCCCCGGCGTTGACCGCGGCGAGGGCCTGGGGTGCGTTCTTTTCCAGCTCGCGCAGGGAATCGAAGTCGGCCTTCTGTTCCTGCAGCGAAGCAAGGGCTGCCTCAGAACGGCGGATGATCTCACCCAGCCAGCTGCGCTGCTGCTCTTCGGTATCGGGAATGTGGTCGTCCAGCTGCTGCTGGAGCTTGAAGGACTCGGAAAGGTGTCCTTTGGCTTCCTGCAGCGCCTTGGTGAAGTTGCCGACGGCGGAATCACCGTACTGGGCCTGCGCGAACATCAGCTCCTGCTCGCTGGACTTGATGGCGTCATCGGCTTCAATGAGCAGCGACCCGCTCTTGCGGCGGAGATCCTCCACGCTAAGCGAGGCCAGCGGATCCAGTTCGGCGCCCTGCGGGCCGTAGCTGGCGCTGGACGCCTGCCCTGCCTTCTTCCGCCTGTTGCGGAAGTACAGGTAGGCGCCGGCACCGCCGGCAGCCACCACTCCCGTACCAACAAGGATTGCGGTGCCCGCACCATTTTCGGACGGGACATTGCCGCTCCCGCCTCCCGCTGCGTCGCCGATGGCGGCGGCGGCATTGACGGCCGCTTTGGCGTAATCGTTATTCGCCAGCTGCGGGCCGATGGCTTTGCTCTTGATGTTCTCGATTTGGGCGTTGGTGATTTTGCTGCCGCCCTTATTCAGGACGTACTGCCGGGTGTCGGTGGCCACGGCAAAAATCAGGGCATTGGAACCAAGGCTGGCCTTTTCGGCCACCTGGTCTGACCAGGCTTCCCGATCCGTCGGGCTTTCGAACTTCTTGACGGTGACGACGTGGAGCACCATCGCGTGGTCGGTGCCAAGCTTTTTGATGGCAGCTTCGACCTCGGCTTTGCCGCTGCCAAGAACGCCGGCGGAATCGACAATCTTCGTCACTGGATCCAGCGTCACTGGTGGCTCAGCCCAGGCCGCGCCGGCGGGAACCGCCAACAAGCCCGTCAGGCCGATCACGGCGAGGATACGTTTGAACTTTGACCGCATGTGCAACCCTTCAGCACGCCTGACACCGATTCGGGACGAATCAGTCGTCTCAGAATGCAGCAGCGCCCCCACGCGTGGTGTAAAGCCGCAGGTCGCTGTGGCAATTCCTCTTGATTCTATGGTGCACCTATAAGGGCGTCCACAAGGCCGAATATGCCACCAGCGAAACGGACTTCGGAGCTAGGGAAGGGCCAGGCGCAGGCATTCAGGAAGCTCCCAGCCAACGTCCGCATTTGTTCCAGCCAAGAGGTTCATAGTTAATGGCAGACGAGGATGAAAGGAAGTCCAATGACTGAGAACCCAACGCCAGGTGCAGCACCGGAACCCCGGGATCCGCGGCAGCCGGAAGCTCCGCAGCCGGCACCGCCGGCCGGTCGCACTCCAGCGCCGCTGCACGATCCCGCGGCTGCGGCGCAGGGGGACCAGCAGGCAACCGAAGCCCTGCACGTGGACTCCGGCGCCGGAGCGAATCCCACCGAACAGCTCCCGGGAGCCCCACGCCCGGTCTACCCGCCGCGTGAGCCTTTCTATGGCCAGCAGAACCACCAGCCCGGCCACAACGCCGGCGGCCACAACTCCGGCGGCCCGTACAGTCAGGGCCAGCACCAGTACGGACAGCCCCAGTACGGGCAACACGGAGCGCACGCGGCTGCTCCAGGCGGAGTAGCGCTGGCCCCCAACCCGGCCGACGCTCCCCGCCGCAAGCCCAGCTTCGGCGTCGGCACTCTCGTGGCCAGCATCCTCGCCGCCGGCCTGGTAGGCGGCGGAGTGGCCACCGTCGGTTCAGGCAACCTCTTCGACGGCGGGAACTCCGGCGCCGTCAGCAGCAGCCAGCCTGAAACGGTCATCGTCAACAACAAGGACGACGTCAATGCCATCACCGCGGCAGCACTGAAGGCGTCCCCGAGCGTGGTGACCATCAGCGCCACCAGCGGCAGCTCAGGCGGTACCGGCTCCGGCATCATCCTCGACGACGAAGGCCACATCCTCACCAACACGCACGTGGTCACCCTGGACGGAGCGACGGCAAACGCGGCGCTGGAAATCCGTACCAGCGACGGCCGCGTCCTCACGGCCAAGCTCGTGGGCACTGACCCGCTCTCCGACCTTGCCGTCATCAAGGTGGACGACGCCTCGGGCCTCACCGCCGCCACCCTCGGTGACTCCGGCAAGCTCAACGTGGGGGACACGGCCATCGCCATCGGCTCCCCGCTGGGCCTCACCGGAACCGTGACGGACGGCATCGTCTCCACCCTGAACCGGACCATCAGCGTGGCATCCTCGGCAGCACCCAAGGAAGGCGACACTTCCCAGGGCGGCGATCAGGGCTTCCAGTTCGCGCCTCCGGGCGGCGGCCAGAGCCAGCAGACGACGGGACAGGGTTCCATCTCCATCAACGTGATCCAGACCGACGCGGCCATCAACCCCGGCAACTCGGGCGGTGCGCTGGTCAACAGCAAAGGTGAGATCATCGGCGTCAACGTTGCCATCGCCTCAGCCGGGTCCGACTCCTCGTCCAGCTCATCAAGCGGCAACATCGGCGTGGGCTTCAGCATCCCGATCAACCACGCCAAGCGCGTCGCCCAAGAGATCATCGATACCGGCAAAGTTTCCCACGGCCAGCTGGGCGTCAGCGTCAAGGACAAGTCGTCCACCAGCTCGTCCTCCAGCTTCTCCGTCGGTGCCGACGTCGCCACGGTCGAATCAGGATCGGCTGCCGCAAACGCAGGCATCAAGGTGGGCGACGTGATCACCCGCTTCAACGACCTGACCATCAGCGAACCGAACCAGCTGACGGCGGCTGTCCGCGAACAGGCCGCTGGTGCCAAGGTCAAGATCACGGTCACGCGGAACGGCCAGGAACAGACCCTGGACGTCACGCTCGGTGCCGCAGCGGAGCAGTAAGCCACGGCACCGGTTCTGCCTAAGGAAGTCCGGACGACGGCGGGTGTCCCCCGAAAGGGGGCCCCGCCGTCGTCATTTCCACGCCACGTGCAAGCCGGCTGACACAGGCGTTAACGCGACGTCACCGGGGTACTTCTATATGGTTAGCTAGGAGCTACCCGTACCCCGGGCGTTCCGCGGCCATGACCTCACCCGGCTGGCTATCCACAAGCATGGAAGGCTGCTGTAAATACAGTGGAAGAGACATTGAAGATCATCGTCCTGGTCAAGCATGTGCCGGACGCGCAGTTCGACCGTCACCTCAACGGGGAGGGCTACACCACGGACCGCGACGAAAGCATCCTGTCCGAGCTGGACGAATACGCGCTCGAAGCGGCCCTGCAGCTCGCTGAAGCCCGTGGCGGCAGCAAGGCCGGAAACCAGGTCATCGCGCTCAGCATGGGCCCCTCCGGCGCGGTCAATGCCGTCAAGAAGTCGCTGCAGATGGGCGCCACCGAAGGTGTCCACCTCACTGACGACGCCCTGTCCGGCTCGGATGCCGCCGCCACTTCGCTGGCCCTGGCCGCCGCCATCCGCCACCTCGGCGCCGGCGCCCCCGTGGACCTCGTGCTCACCGGCATGGCCTCCACCGACGGCGAGACGTCCCTGGTTCCGGCGCAGCTGGCCGAACGCCTGGGACTGCCGCAGATCACGTTTGCGTCGACACTCGAAGTCGACGGCGGACGGCTCACCGCGCGCCGCGACGCCGACACGTACTCCGAGACCGTCGAAGCGTCCCTGCCGGCCGTAGTGTCCGTGACCGACCAGATCAACGAGCCCCGCTACCCCAACTTCAAGGGCATCATCGCGGCCAAGCGCAAGAGCATCACCACACTGTCACTCTCGGACATCGGAGTTGATCCGGCGCAGGTGGGCCACGCGGGATCCTGGACCACGGTGACGTCGGCAGAAGAGCGCCCGCCACGCACCGCGGGCACCATCATCACCGACGAAGGCGACGCCGGCATCAAGCTGGTGGACTTCCTGGCCGCCCAGAAGCTGCTCTAAGAGGGATCACAGACATGGCAAACGTACTTATTTTTATTGACAACCCGGGCGCGGCCCTGAAGAAAAGCAGCCTCGAACTGCTGACCCTGGGCCGCTCCCTCGGCGACACAGCCGTGGCAGTGAACGGTGACCTCAGCGACGGCGTTTCGGCGGCCTTCGCCGAGTACGGCGTCAGCAGCGTCTACCGCCCCTCCGCCAACGACCTCGACGACTACCTCGTCGCAGCGAAGGCCGCCTACGTTGCGGCTGCGGTACAGGCTGCCGGTGCCACCACGGTGCTCCTGGACAACTCGCCGGAAGGCAAGGAAATTGCCGCGCGCGTTAGCATCCGGCTTTCCGCCGGCGTCGTTACCGATGTGGTGGCCGTGGACCAGGACGGCACCGCGCACAAGTCCGTCCTCGCCGGTTCGTACACCACCGCTGCGAAGACCACCACGCCCGTCTCGGTGCTGACCGTCAAGGCCAACAACGTCACCCCTGAGCCTGCGGCCGGCCCCAGCGCTCCGGACGTTGCCATGGTTGAGGTCCCCGCGGACGCCACCTCCGCCGCCGCGCGCGTCACCGCACGCGAGCAGAAGGTGGCCAGCGGCCGCCCCGACCTCACCGATGCGCGCATCGTGGTGGCCGGCGGACGCGGCGTTGACGGTGACTTCGGTCCTGTTGAGCAGCTGGCTGACGCCCTCGGGGCTGCCGTCGGAGCCTCCCGGGCCGCCACGGACGCCGGCTGGATCAGCCACGACGCCCAGGTGGGCCAGACCGGCAAGACGGTATCGCCGCAGCTGTACATTTCAGCGGGAATCTCCGGCGCCATCCAGCAGAAGGCCGGCATGCAGACGGCCAAGGTCATCGTGGCCGTCAACAAGGACGCCGAGTCTCCGGTCTTCGAGATCGCCGACTTCGGCATCATCGGCGACCTCTTCGACGTCCTGCCGCAGGCCACGGAAGAAATCAAGAAGCGAAAAGGCTGACCCTTGACCACTCCTGCTGTTTCAGCACAGAGCCCGTTCAACCCGGCAACGCACCGGGTTGGGCGGGTGCTCTGTTTCGCGGCCCATCCTGACGACATCGACTTCGGCGCTGCCGGCACCATCGCTGCCTGGACGGCGGCGGGGGTGCAGGTCAGCTACTGCATCATGACCGACGGCGATGCCGGCGGCTTCGATGCCGCCGACCGTGCCGGAATCATTGCCCTGCGCGCGGCCGAACAGCTCCGGGCAGCGGAACTCGTCGGCGTTTCGGATATCCACTATCTGCACGAGCGGGACGGCTACCTGGAACCGTCGCACGAAGTGATGAAGGGCGTGGTCAGGCTCATCAGGCAGTTGCGGCCCGATGTGGTGC
The DNA here is from genome assembly GCF_040812005.1 of Arthrobacter sp. HS15c. NCBI lineage: Bacteria > Bacillati > Actinomycetota > Actinomycetes > Micrococcales > Micrococcaceae > Arthrobacter > Arthrobacter sp. HS15c. The sequence continues at coordinate 314,163 of NZ_JBFOHM010000001.1, read as the reverse complement.
TCGCCATGCATCCGGAACGCAACTGGAAGCGGATCCAGAAAAGCCACCCCGACCACCTGGCCGTCGGTGAGGCCGTCACGCGCGCCATCTACCCTGCCGTGGAGAATCCGTTCGCGTATCCGGAGCTTGCCGAGGCCGGGCTGGAGGCCTATAAGCTCCCGTGGCTCTGGCTCTACGCCGGCCCGGAAGAGCGGGAGAACCACTTCGTGGACGTCACGGACCACGTGGACAGCAAACTGAAGGCCATCAACGTCCATGTCAGCCAGCATCCGGATGTTGAGGCGATGGAGGCGGCCGTTCGCAACGGGATGCACCTCAACGCCGGGCGGGCAGGACTGCCGGCGGACCGCAGTGCCGAGGCCTTCCACGTTGTCGCGGTCAACGGACCGGGAACAATCGCCGGCTTTTAGCACCTGCGCGGCACAAACCTGCTCCGGCAAACGCAGACACGAAAAACCCGCGGTGCCCTCCTGTGGAGGGCGCCGCGGGTTACTTTGTCTTCAGGCCGCTCGAAGCCAGGGGAGGGCTTAGGTGCTGAGCGGAGCGGCAGCAACTGTGGGGAACGTCGGGGAGGCCGAGCCACCCACAGGCTCCACCGTGATGCCGAGGGCTGCAGCGGAAGCGATCCCCTTCACCACGGCAGGCTTTGACAGCGCAGCTTCGTCCATCAGGCCCTGGGATACGGGCGCCGAACCGTCCTTCGGGATCAGCCACATCTGGTAGACCTTGCCGGCCGGCGGTGCGGGCACATCGTTCATCTTGACCACCACGGCGTCCCTGGAGGACGAAATCAGGACCGTCGCGGTTCCGCCGGCGGACACCGGCACTGACGCCTCGCGGACATCATCGGCCCGGATCACCTGGTTCAACGGATCATTCTGGTCCGCGACGTAGGCGCCGACGCCCACTCCGCCGAGCGCGATCACAGCCGCCGCCGCGACGCCGGCGAGCCAACGGCGCACACCGGCGGGCCGGCGTCGTTCTTCCCGGCGCTGACGGGCTGCGGCAATCTCGTCGCCGCCGGTCACAGGGGCGGGCTGATGGACGGGCGCCGCCGGAGCCGCGTCCGTCGCGTGGGCATGTTCGGAACCCTGGGCCGGGAGCTGGGCAACGATGCGGGCAAAGAGGTCCGACGGCGGCTCCTCCTCGGCGGTGAACGTCTCGGCCAGCGTTTCCCTGGCCTGGCGCACACGTTCGTGGAACGTCGCGCGCTCGGCCTCCGGGGCGGAGGAGATGTAGTGGTCGATGACCGAGCGCTCCGCGTCAGTTACAGCATCCAAGGCGTACACCTCGGCCAGGTCCACTGCACGGCCCGAGGCAAGGTCCGCCGATACGGTGTCGCCGAAAGTGCCGCGGCGGCTGTTTCCCTGATTGTTCATTTCTGTCATCTCAACTCACCCCCAGACATGTCTTCAAGCGGATCAGGCCGTCGCGGATGCGGGACTTGATGGTGGGCACTGCTGCGTTCAGCCGTTCCGCAACCTCCCTGTAGGTGAGGCCGCCGTAGTAGGCGAGCCGGACGGATTCCTGCTGTGTATCGGTCAGTGTTTCCAGGCACCGGACCACCGCCTCGGCCTCAAGCCTGCTGCCAACTTCATCGGAAACGGAGTCGTGGTCGATGTCCTGGCTGCTGGCCCCGTACCGGGCTTCCCGGTCCGTGGACGACTGCGAGGACCTTACCTTGTCCACGGCACGGCGGTGCGAGATGGTCATCAGCCACGACAGCGGGCTGCCGGCGTCCGGATTGAACTTCGCCGCGTTCTGCCAGACCTGGAGGAAGACTTCCTGGGTGGTGTCCTCACTGAGTTCGGGATCGATCAGGACCCGGCGGGCCATGCCGAATACACGGCGGGATGTCAGCTGGTAGAACTCCGCGAACGCAGCCTGGTCGCCCTGGGCAATGCGGCCCAGGAGGGCGGCGAGGCGTTGGCTTATGTCGGCTGGTGAATCTGTCACTGCGGCCGGGGCCTCGTAGTTTGGCGCGTTGGGAGTTTCCATCACTTCCAAGCATAGGTGTCTGCGGGTTGCTTCAGGAGCAGCCCTGCCGGGATTGCCGCAGGCAGGGGATGAACCGGAGCGGTCCGTGGGCCTTGCTGTCTCCAGTGCTCGCACCTGCCGCTCCTTGTCCGCCGTGGCTGTTCTCAGGAGTGATTCGGTGCAGGTGCGGGTGCGGATTGGCGGCGTGGGAAATTTCTCTCCCTGGCTTGACCGGACGCCGGGGAACCGGCAAGCAGGGCGGGTCAGGTTTTGGCGCCCGCGAATCCCTGCTGCCGCCACGCCTCGTACACGGCGATGGAGGCCGCATTCGCAAGGTTCAGTGACCGCAGGGCCGGGAGCATTGGGAGCCGGACCGTGGAGGTGACGTGTGGATCCCGTTTGAGTTCCTCCGGCAGCCCCACGGATTCCTGGCCGAACATCAGGACATCGCCGGGCTGGTAGGCGATGTCCGTGTAGCTGGCGGTTCCGTCAGAGGTGAATGCGTACACACGCTCCGGCTTGAGGGCGTTCCAGGCGTCGTCGATGCTTTTATGCACCGTCACCACGGCGAGGTCGTGATAGTCCAGGCCTGCCCGCCGGAGCTTGGCATCGGAAAAATCGAAGCCCAAAGGTTCCACCAGGTGCAGCTCGGCGCCGGTAATGGCTGCCAGCCGGATGGCGTTGCCGGTGTTGCCCGGAATTTCGGGGGAGTGGAAGAGGATGCGGAACACCATCCCATCCTAGTCAATACCGACCGTGGCCAATGCCGTCAGTGCATGCCCCGCAAGAGCCGGGCTAGCACGGATACGTTGACAGTGTTGGGTGCCGGGCCCGAGGAGAGGAACTGCTTGAGGCCGCGGACCAGCCCGGCCGCGTTGACCACCTGGACGGTTTCGTGGGCACCGGTGGACCGTCGGTGCCGGTCGATCACGGGCTCGTGCAGGTTCCCGTCGGGGCTGTGCACCACTGTCCAGCCGGTGACGTTCAGTTCGGGGAAGATGTCCTGCATGGCGCGGACCACGTGTGCCAGTTGCGGCGGTGGGATGGAACGTCCGCCGTGGTTGAGCGTGCTGCCGTCCCAGGCGTAGGCGCCCTTGGGCAGGAGCATGGACCCGATGATGGCCAGGCGGTAGCCGGACAGCAGCGCGTGGTCGATGTGGCTGTTGTCCGCCGGTGACTGCAGCCCGTTGATCAGCCGCGCGGCCGGAATGGCTGGCAGGATCTGCCTGCTGACCAGCTGCACAGTCCGCATTTCGCGCTGGATGCGCGCCTCGGCCCCGAAAATCCCGCGTTTCCGGGGCAGGCCGTGAACCTGTTGGCTGGCCTGGGCGAGCGGGATCAACGGCACCACGCCGGCCGCCTCGAATGCAGCCAGGTCATAGGGCGGATCGTAGACCGGCGGGTCGCCGGCGGTGTTGCGGGGAGTGTTGGGGCGGTGCACCGTGGCGGACGCGTGGCTACCGGCGGCGGGCGCGTCAAAATGCGGACCGGCATCGCCGTTGCCGGCACCGCCCCCTGTGCCGGCAGCGTAGGAGCGGTCGTAGGCGCTTCTGCGCTTGGGATCGATGAGCGTCTCGTAGGCCGCCGTTACGCGCCGGAATGCGGCGGCGTCCCCGCCATGATCAGGATGCGCCTGGCGGGCAGCACGGCGGTAAGCAACTTTGATCTCCTTCTCGGTGGCCGTCACGGCGACACGGAGCACCTGGTAATGGGAGTTGCTGCTCTCGGTCAAGCACTTGTCCTTCGGTTGGTGTGGCCGGTCCACGGCGGCATGGAGGGCCCATAGCCAGGTAGGCCAAGCTTAACGGCCCATTCTGACAACGTGCGTGCCGGCAGCCTGGGTTCCCGCGGCTGGCATAATTCAGCCCATGAGGATCGCCGTCGCCATCAACCCCAGGGCGTCCTTTGGATCCCGGACGCATGCCGGCGCGCAGACGGTGGACTACTTCCGGGCTGCGGGGGCGGACGTTGTGGAGTTGCGGGAGGCGAGCTTCGCCCAGCTGGCATCAGCCGTGGAGCGGGCGCTCGCGGATGGCGTGGATGCCCTTGTTGTGGTGGGTGGAGACGGCATGGTGCACCTCGGTGTGAACGCGTTGGCGGGCTCCGGAGGGACGGCGGCGTCCACGATCCCGCTGGGCATCGTGCCCAACGGGACCGGAAACGACTTTGCCCGGACCCTGGGACTGCCGCTGAACGACGTGGCGGCCGCCTGCAGGCGGATCACGGGCGGCATCGCGTCAGGAGGGCGTCCCGTTGACCTTGGCCGGATCACGGCGGACGGTGACTGCCGCTGGTTCGCCGGGGTGCTGTCGGCCGGCTTCGACGCCGCCGTCAACGACCGCGCGAACGGGTGGCGCTGGCCGCGCGGCAAAGCCCGCTACAACCTGGCGATGCTCAGGGAACTGGTGGCGTTCCGGGCCATTGAGTACACGGTCACGGACTATACGGAAACGGACGACGGCGACACCTGGCATCAGGGGGCAATGCTCATTTCGGTAGCAAACGGGCAGTCAATTGGAGGCGGGATGCGGATTACGCCGGACGCCCTGCCGGATGACGGACTGCTTGACCTCTTTGTTGTCAGGCCGTTGCCCAGGGTCCGCTTTCTGGCCGTTTTCCCGAAAGTGTTCTCAGGACGGCATATCGGGCATCCGGCAGTTGAGATCCGCCGTGTACGGAAGGTGCGGCTGTCCGCGCTCAACGTCGTGGCGTATGCCGACGGCGAGAGGATCGGGCCGCTGCCGCTCACCGTGGAGGTTGTACCCGGCGCCGTGCGCATCCTGGCGTAGGAACAAGGCCGGGGACCCGCCGTCGGGCATGGGGCGTCTAGACTCTTTGATGGGCCGGGCGGAACCCTGGCCAGTGGCGCCGGACAGCCGGCAAGGCATTGGGGTGGAATGAAATTACGGGGGACTGGGGCAACGTCCGGGACGCTGCTCACTGGAATTCTGATTGGCGCCGGCCTGCTGGGAGGCTGCAGCATTGACGTGCCGGACCCGTCGGCTCCAACCGTGGAGCAGTCTGCTTCCGGGCTTGCCACTCCCACCATCACGCCCGGCCATGACGCAGAGGCGGTGGCGGCCAAGGACCTGCCGTTCACTGCCGGGGGCGCACTTGCGCCGGGAGTTCCGGTGGGTATTTCCGACGGGCTGAAGGAAGCGCCGGGCTGGAAGCCGGTGAAGGAAAACGTGGCGGGCGAGAACCAGTACGTGAAGACCGACGGCTGCCTCGTGGCCACCAAAGTCCGGACCAACCAGACGCCGCTGGCCCTTGCTGACGACCGCGCCTCCTCCGTGGGGCTCTTTACCTACCTCGACCCCAGCATCCTCCCCAAATACCTCAAGACGGAAACCCTGCGTTGGGGCGGAACCTCGGATAAGCCTGGCCCGCGTGTGGAGGTGCTGGTACTGGAACAGGCTTCCCCGGCGGGAGCCAGGTCGACGGCTGTTATGGCCCGCCTGTTCAGCGTTCCCGAATCGTCCATCTACATCACTGTCTCGTGCCCGGATCCGGCCACCCTCGCTGCGGCGCGGCAGGACGTGGCTGAGCGCCTGGTCATCGTTCCGCCCTCGGCCTGAGCCCAATCTGATCTCTTGCTCCGATGCCGGGGGATTTTCCGGTCCGGCGCACGCTGGTGAGCAGGACACCGCCCACCACCAGCAGCCCGCCCAGGATCTGGGGCACACTGATCGACGTCCCCAGCAGGAAGGTTATGGCGGCTGTAAAGACCACCATGAGGTTCAGGTAATTGCCCGCGGTTCCCGGTGCGGTTGTTTTGAGTGCCAGGTTCCACAGCAGGTACGCACCCAGGGACGGGAAGACCACGATGTAGGCCAGTGACCAACCGCCCGCCGCTGTCTGGGGCAGATGCGCTCCCGTGGCCACCGCCACCGGAATGAGGACCACCGTGGCCATGGCAACCTGGACCGCCGTGGCGGTGACGGCAGGGACTGCCAGGCGGCGGGCAATGATGGTGTAGAGGCTCCAGACGGCAATGGCAGCCAGCATCAGGAGTTCGCCCAGGTTGAAGGAAAACCTCAGCACCCTCTGGAAGTCCCCGCCGGTCAGGACCGTCAGGACCCCGGAAAGCCCCAGCCCGATGCCTGCCCAGCCGAGGGCGCCCGGCCGGTCGCCCAGCATCGCAATTGCGAGGACAACAATCAGCGCAGGGTTGGCCGCCGTAATAAGCGAGGCGTTCAGCGCGGATGTGTGCTGCAGGGCGGTGTACAGGAGCAGGGTGTAGCCGCCCATGCCCAGGAAACTAAGGAGCAACAACGCGGGCCAGGAACGCAGGACGGCCCGCCAATCCGGCCGGTCCACCAGTTGGGCCAGGGCCAGCAGCGGCAGCGCCGCGATCGCCCAGCGCCAGAACGTCAGCTCGACGGGAGTCATCGACGCCACGGCTGCCTGTCCCACCACAAAATTTCCGGACCAGAAAAGGGTGGCCAGCACCAGGTAGAGGGAAGCTTTCACCGCTCGAACCTATACCACCGCCGGCGGCTAGAATTGGTGGGTGCCTGTTTACCTGGATCATGCAGCAACCACGCCTCTCTCAGCCGAGGCGCTGGCTGCCCTGACCCGCGAGCTGGTCCGCACCGGCAACCCGTCGTCCCTGCACGGTTCCGGCCGCCGTGCCCGCCGCTCGGTGGAGGATGCACGCGAAACGATTGCGGCCGCAGCCGGGGCGCACCCCTCCGAAGTCATTTTTACGTCCGGCGGCACGGAAGCTGACAACCTGGCCGTGAAAGGCCTGTTCTGGTCCCGGACCGCCGGGAACCCTGCCCGGCGGCGCATCCTCTGCTCCGCCGTCGAACACCATGCAGTGCTGGACACCGTGGAGTGGCTGGAGCGGCACGAAGGTGCAGAGGTCACCTGGCTCCCGGTGGACAGCGAAGGCGTCGTCGACCTCGCCGTCCTGGCGGCCGAACTTGCGCGGTCCCCGGAAACCATCGCCCTGGTGAGCGTGATGTGGGCCAACAACGAGGTGGGCAGCATCCAGCCGATCACCGAAATTGTTCAGCTGGCCCACGCGGCCGGTGTGCCGGTGCATTCAGACGCGGTCCAGGCCTTCGGCTCGCTGCCCATTAACTTCAAGGCCTCCGGACTGGACGCGATGAGCGTTTCCGGACACAAGATTGGCGGTCCGGTGGGAGTCGGGGCGCTGCTGCTGGGCCGCGCGGTGAAGCTGACCCCCGTTCAGCACGGCGGCGGCCAGGAACGGGACGTCCGGTCCGGAACCCTGGACACGGCCTCCATCGCCGGCTTTGCCGCAGCGGCCGGGGCAGTCACGGCAAGCCTTCCCGCCGAGTCAGCCAGGATCTCAGCCCTTCGGGACCGGCTGGTCGACGGCGTGCGACAGGTCATCCCGGAGGCCGTCCTCCGTGGAGCCGACGGCGCAGGACGCCTCCCCGGCAGCGCGCACTTCACCTTCCCCGGCTGCGAAGGCGACTCCCTGCTGTTCCTGTTGGACCTGGCCGGGGTTGAATCATCCACCGGTTCTGCGTGCACCGCCGGCGTGCCCCGGCCTTCACACGTGCTCCTTGCCATGGGACTGGACGAGGAAACCGCTCGCGGTGCCCAGCGCTTCAGCCTCGGCCATACGTCAACCGAAGCCGACGTCGACGCCCTCCTCGCTGCCCTTCCTGATGCGTACTCCAGGGCACGCGCTGCCGGGATGGCCGGGCACGAATCCTCCATCCAGACCGCCGGAACGGTGGCGCGTCAGGCCTCCGGCAGGAGCTGATCAAGCCCGGCGGACCCGTCCGCGAGGCGGTCGGCACTGACCGTGGAGCGGCCCGAGATGAGGGCCTTGATGACCTTCTGCGCACTTGGGCCCGCCGTGCGGGGCCAATTGACGCTCATGCCGGCCACCACCCGGGAGTCGCGCTGCCAGAAGGCAATGAACTCCTTGCGCTCCAGTGAACCGCGGATCACCGGTTCCGTTCCGGACGCTAAATCGGGGAACCCCGAGTACTCCATGCTGACGTCGTACTGGTCCGTGTAGAAATAGGGGATGGTGCTGAGGGTGGCGTCCTGGCCAAGCATCGCCTTGGCTGCCACCTTGCCTCCGTTGAGGGCGTTGGACCAGTGTTCGCTGCGGTAGTGCTTGCCGGTGAACGGGTGCAGGGCGTTGGCCACGTCGCCCGCGGCGAAGATCCCGGGCACACTGGTCCGCAGGGAAGCGTCGGTGAGGATGCCGTTGCCCACCTCCAGTCCCGCGGTGTGTGCGAGGCCGACGGCGGGTTCAACTCCCACGGCAATCACCACAACATCGGCCGGGAGGACTTCCCCGCTGTCGGTGACGACTGCAGAGACGGCACCGTCGGTACCAGTGAGTTCGTGGGCTGACGCCGGTAGCCTGAAGTCCACGCCGTGGGCTTCGTGCAGCGAGCGGAAGAAGCGGCCCAGTTCCGGGCCGATCGCGGCGGCCAGCGGAATGTCTTCCAGGCCGAGCAACGTGACGTTGTTGCGATAAGTCGCCGCGGCCGCTGCCAGTTCCATGCCTATCCAGCCGGAGCCGATCATCACCACGTTCTTTCCGCCGTGTTCCAGGGACTTCCGCAGCCCGCGGCTGTCATCAAGGGTGCGGAACGTGGTGACCCCTGACAACTCGCTCCCCGGCAGCGGAATGGTCCGGGGGACCGCGCCGGTGGCCAGCAGCAGCGAGTGGTAAGGCAGTGACGTTCCGTCGTTCAGCAGCACCGTGCCTGCGTCCGGCCGTATGCCGGTGACTGACACGCCAAGGCGGAGGTCGACGTCGTTCTCCTCATACCAGCCCCGCGGCACCACCTCGGCTTTGTCTTCGCCTTCCCTGCCCAGCAGGTAGTCCTTCGAGAGGGGCGGGCGAATATATGGGTTGTGGCGCTCGCTGCCAACCAGGATGACGGGACCGGTATGACCCTCCGAGCGCAGGGTCCGTGCAGCCGTGGCGCCGGCCAGGCCTGCCCCCACGATGACGATGTTTCCTGCAACTTGTTCTGCTGCCATGGTGCGTGCGCCTCCCGGGGATCCGTAGCTCAACTATGGCCGAACGCGGCAGGCATTAGAATAGATAGGCGTGCATTGTGTTCCCTAACGATGCAGCCAGGCTCACAAGGCCCACACAATCCCAAACCCACTTCCACCAAACGGAAAGCCAGCATGCGAGTTCTAGCAGCCATGAGCGGCGGCGTCGATTCCGCCGTTGCCGCAGCACGTGCCGTCGAGGCGGGACACGACGTCGTCGGGGTCCACCTTGCGCTGTCCCGGATGCCCGGCACGCTGCGGACAGGCAGCCGCGGCTGCTGCACCATCGAAGACTCCCGTGACGCCTGGCGTGCGTGCGATGTCCTCGGAATCCCGTACTACGTGTGGGATTTCTCCGAGCGCTTCAAGGAGGACGTGGTCCAGGACTTCATTGACGAGTACGCTGCCGGCCGCACACCGAATCCGTGCATGCGCTGCAACGAGCGCATCAAGTTCGCGGCATTGCTGGAGAAGGCCATCGCGCTGGGCTTTGACGCCGTCTGTACCGGGCACTACGCCAAGGTGATCACGGACGCCGAGGGCAACCCCGAACTTCACCGCGCCGCGGACTGGGCCAAGGACCAGAGCTACGTCCTGGGTGTCCTCACCCACGAACAGCTCAAGCACTCCATGTTCCCGCTGGCCGACACCCCTTCGAAGGCCGAAGTCCGCGCGGAAGCCGAACGCCGCGGGCTGTCCGTGGCGAACAAGCCGGACAGCCACGACATCTGCTTCATCCCGGACGGCGACACCGCCGGCTGGCTGGCCGAGAAGATCGATATGACCACCGGCGACATTGTCGATGAAACCGGAACCAAAGTGGGGGAGCACCCCGGTGCCAACGCTTTTACGGTGGGACAGCGCAGGGGACTGAAGCTGGGCACCCCCGCGGCGGATGGAAAGCCCCGCTTTGTGCTGGAAATCCGGCCGAAGGAAAACAAGGTGGTGGTGGGTCCGGAGGCCCTGCTGGCCATTGACGAAATCCGCGGCATCAAGGTGTCGTGGGCCGGCCTTCCCATCGCCGAAATCGCCACGGGAGAGGACTTCGACTGCTACGCCCAGGTCCGCGCGCACGGCGACCCCGTCCCCGCGACGGCACGGATGGAAACCCCGTCGGCGGATGGTGCTGCCGGCCAGCTGGTGGTGACGCTGACCGACCCGCTCCGCGGCGTCGCCCCGGGCCAGACCGTGGTCCTGTACCAAGGCAGCCGCGTGCTTGGCCAGGCCACCATAGACGCCGCCCGTTCCCTGCAGCGCGCGGAGCTTTAACAGCCCGTCCCTGGTGCCCTGCAGACAGCGCGAACGTACAGTTGAGGCCTCAAACCGTCCCGTCGGTTGGGGCCTCAACTGTTCGCTCGCGCCGTTTTTGTGTGGCCCTGCCCTCCGGCTGCGGCACAAAAGTGAGAGCAGCAACCCAATCAGGTAAATTTTGTGTCTCAACTCACAGGATGAAACGATTCACCGTATTTTGGTCTGATTGAATCGAGGCATCAGGACAGCGCGCTGCCCGCTCAGCCAATACACCCCTAAGCGGGCGGCAGGCGCGTACTCATCGAACAGAAAGTTCACAGATGACTAAGAGCACCAAAACCCTGCACGGCGCTATCGCGCTGGCAGGCATCTCCGCCTTCGCACTGACTGCCTGCACGGGCCCATCAGGTGGCGGCGGAACGTCCACCGAGAGTGCCGGTGGCGGCGCCATCACCTACGGAACGACTGACAAAGTGGTCACGCTCGATCCCGCCGGTTCCTACGACGGCGGATCCTTTATGGTGATGAACCAGATCTATCCGTTCCTGCTCAATTACAAGCCCGGCACAGCCGAAGCCAGCCCCGACATCGCGGAATCGGCTTCCTTCACCAGCCCCACGGAATACACCGTGAAGCTGAAGTCCGGCCTGAAATTCGCGAACGGCAATACTCTCGACTCGTCCGACGTCGTGTTTTCGTTCAATCGGGTCAGGAAAATCGACGATCCCAACGGTCCTGCCTCCCTGCTGGCGAACATGGAGAAGGTCGAAGCGAAAGATCCCGACACCGTGGTGTTCACCCTCAAGGCCGCCAACGACCAGGTCTTTCCGGGTGTGCTCGCCTCCAACCCGGGACCGATCGTAGACGAGCAGGTGTTCCCGGCCGACAAGGTGATGGACGACGACGCGATCGTCGCCGCGAAGCCGTTCGCCGGCCAGTACACGATCGAAAGCTACAAAAAGAACGAGCTCGTCAGCTTCAAACCCAACGCCGGCTACCAGGGCATGCTGGGCAAGGCGGCCAACGACGGCGCGACGCTCAAGCACTACGCCGACGCCAACAACCTCAAGCTTGACGTCCAGCAGGGCAACATTGACGTCGCAGGCAGGATCCTGACGGCCACCGACATCGCTGACCTCGAGAAGGACTCCAAGGTCAAGGTCCATAAGGGGCCCGGCGGCGAACTGCGGTACATGGTCTTCAACTTCGACACCATGCCGTTCGGGGCAAAAACCCCCGACGCCAATCCGGCGAAGTCCCTGGCTGTGCGCCAGGCCATCGCGCACCTCGTGGACCGGGATGTCATCGCCTCACAGGTCTTCAAGAACACCTACACCCCCGTGTACTCCTACGTGCCGAAGGAATTTGAAGGGGCCACAGAGCCCTTGAAGAGCCTCTATGGCGACGGCAGCGGCAAGCCCAGCCTGGACAAGGCAAAGAAGGTGCTTGCGGATGCCGGCATCACGTCGGCAGTGGACCTGAAGCTGCAGTACACCGACCGCTACGGCACGTCCGCTGCGGACGAATACGCCCTGGTCAAGGGACAGCTTGAGAAGTCGGGGCTGTTCACCGTGGACCTCAAGTCCACCGAGTGGACCACCTACACCAAGGAACGCCGGGCGGACGCCTACCCCGTCTACCAGCTCGGCTGGTTCCCGGACTACTCCGACGCCGACAACTACCTCACGCCCTTCTTCATCCCGGGCAACTTCCTCGGCAACCACTACGAAAACTCCAAGGTCACCGAGATTGTGAACAAGCAGCTGGTCACAGCGGACAAGACCGAACGCAGCAAGCTGCTGGGCGAAGCCCAGGAAGCCATTGCCAAGGACCTCTCCACGCTGCCTTTGCTGCAGGGCGCCCAAGTAATGGTCGCCGGAACGGACGTCAAGGGCGTTGAGAAGACGCTGGACGCCTCGTTCAAGACCCGGCTTGGCGTGATGTCCAAGTAGGTCCCCAAGCCACCCGGCTCTGACATGCAAAAGGCGGGGCGCCTGCCGGCGTCCCGCCTCCTTGCTGGTCAAGGCCAGCGCCACTGGGGGAGCTGCCGGCCCAGGCCACCACAAATTTAGGTACCAATGACAACTTTGATTGACGCGCCGCCCAGCGACGCAGACGGCATCCTGCCGTCCACCAAGAAGTCCTCAGGCGGGGGGCTCGGGCAATACATCCTGATCCGGTTCCTGCTGATCTTTCCCACCATCTTCATCCTGGTCACCATGGTGTTCTTCCTGATGCGGATCACCGGTGACCCGATTACCACAGCCATGGGCGGACGGCTTCCGGAAGACCAGCTCCAGGAACGGATCCACAACGCCGGCTACGACCGTCCGATCCTGGTCCAGTACTTCGAATATCTCGGGCAGATCGCCACCGGCAACTTCGGCCGGACCCTCAGTGACAACCGCGCCGTATCGGAAATGCTGACAACCTATGGATCGGCAACCCTCGAGCTGTCCATCAACGCCCTGTTGATCGCGCTGCTGGTGGGAATCCCGCTCGGCATGATTGCAGCGCACCGGCGTGACCACGCACCCGACGCGGTCCTGCGGGTCTTCGCGATCCTCTGCTATGCAACACCGGTCTTCTTCGCCGGCATGTTGCTCAAGCTCACTTTTTCCGTCTGGCTTGGCTGGCTGCCGGTCGCCGGCAGGGCAAAGACGTCCAGCGAGCTGGCCCTGACGTCCCTTCAGGCACCCACTGGAATCTACTGGCTGGATGCGCTGCGGAGCGGAAACATGGCAGCACTCGGAGATGTGGCCGCCCACGCCGTCCTGCCTGCCGTGGCGCTGGGTCTGTTGACCGCAGGCATCTTCCTGAGACTGGTCCGCACCAATGTGATCGGGACCCTGGGCAAAGACTACGTCGAGGCCGGCCGCTCACGCGGAGTGAGTGAATTCCGGCTCGTCACGAAGCACGCGTACAAGCCGGCGCTGATTCCCATCATCACGGTGATGGGCCTGCAAATCGCCGTGATGCTCGGCGGAGCAGTGCTGACAGAAAAGACCTTTGAATGGAAGGGCCTCGGATTCCAGCTGGCCAACTACCTGACAGCCCGCGACTTCGTCGCCGTGCAGGCCATCGTGGTCCTGCTGGCAATCATCGTCGCCATCACCAACTTCATCGTGGACATTGTGGCCGCGCTGATCGACCCCCGCGTGAGGTACTGACATGAGCGTCACACCAGGGCCCGAGCCCCTCGTCAACCCCCGGGCGGCGTTCTACAAACGGCTTCCCGTTATTTCCCACTTCAACAAAAGCGTCGGCCTGCAGCGCGGGATGCTGGTGGCCGGCCTGGTCCTGACGGGCCTGTTCCTGCTCACAGCCCTGTTCGCACCGCTGATTGCTCCCTTCGGCTATTCACAGCTCTCGGATGAGGCCGGCAATTTCTCCACCCAGCAAGCCCCTGGCGGCCAGCATCTGCTGGGCACAACGGTGGGAGGATATGACGTTTTCTCCCGGGTAGTTTGGGGGGCCCAGACCGCCGTCCTGGTGATTGTGGTGGCGGTCCTGATGTCCATTGTCATCGGTGTGGTCCTTGGACTCGTCAGTGGGTACCTCGGCGGCTGGCTGGACCGGATCCTCGTCGTCATCGCCGACGCCGTCTACGCTTTTCCGTCGCTCCTGGTCGCCATTGTGATGGCCATCGTCATCAGTGGCGGACAATCCAGCCTGATCGGCGGCATCTTCGCTGCCGGAACCGCCATCACGATGGTCTTCATTCCGCAGTACTTTCGAGTGATCCGGGCCGAGGCAGTCAGGCTGAAAGCCGAGCCTTTCGTCGAGTCCGCCAAAGTAGTGGGGGCATCCAACATCCGCATCATGGGCCGGCACATCTACAAAAACGCCACCCGCACGCTCCCGCTGATCTTCACCCTCAACGCCTCCGAAGCCATCCTCACCCTGGCCGCGCTCGGCTTCCTGGGCTTCGGCATCGAACCGAGCTCCGCTGCCGAATGGGGTTATGACCTCAACAAGGCACTGGCAGACACCACGTCGGGGATCTGGTGGACAGGCCTCTTCCCGGGCCTCGCCATCGTCCTGACAGTCGTTGGCCTGACCCTGGTGGGAGAAAGCATTAATGACCTGAACGACCCCCGACTTCGCGGACGGAAAGCCGCCGGCGGCAAGGGCAGCCCGGACTCGACCCCAGGTGCGCAGGCCGCCATCGAAGTGGAAGTGAGAGGATTTTGACCATCAATCTTGGTTCCGTAGGGGACAGGCGCAGCCCGGCGGGCCAGCCCGTCCTGGAAATAGACCACCTCAAAGTAACTTTCGCTACGGACGGGGGCGATGTCCATGCCGTCAAGGACGTCAGCCTGCAAGTGAATGCCGGTGAAGTGCTGGCCATCGTCGGTGAATCAGGCTCCGGCAAGACGGTGACCGCGAAAACCATTCTTGGGCTGCTCCCCGAAACTGCCACCAGCGGCGGCGCCGTCCTGATCAACGGCAACAACGTCATCAGCGTCAGCGCAGCCAAGCTGCGGCAGATCCGGGGCCGCGATGTGGCCATGGTGTTCCAGGAACCGTCAACGGCACTGAACCCCGTATTCACCGTGGGCTGGCAGATTGCCGAGGGCATCCGTGCCCACGCTGGCGGCCACGGCGGGAAGCGCGTCTCCGGCAAAGAGGCGAAGGCCCGTGCCATCGAGGCGCTGCGCAAAGTGGGGATCCCGGATCCTGAGCACAGGGTGAACTACTATCCCCACCAGTTCTCCGGTGGCCAGAAGCAGCGCGTCGTGATCGCCGCCGCGCTTGCACTGAACCCGGGGCTGATTGTGGCCGACGAACCCACCACTGCCCTGGACGTTACCGTCCAGGCAGAGATCCTGCAGTTGCTGCGGGACCTGCGGGACAAGTACGGGACCTCCATTGTGCTGATCACGCACAACATGGGTGTGGTGGCTGACCTGGCCGACCGCGTCGTGGTGATGTACCAGGGTGACGTCGTGGAGGAGGCGCCGGCCCGCGTGCTGTTTGCCGAGCCCAAGCAGGATTACACCAGGAAGTTGCTGGCGGCGGTGCCCCACCTGGGACGCAACTCCGCGTCGGAAGGCATGACGGAACGCGCCCACCAAAAAGCCAAGGTCCTGGTGGAGGCGAAGGACCTGACCATCGAGTACCCGGGCCGGCTGGGGACTCCCTCCTTCAAAGCCGTTGACAGCGTCAGCTTCACCGTGTCCGAAGGCGAAGTTTTCGGGCTTGTGGGCGAGTCGGGTTCCGGAAAAACCACCATCGGCCGGGCCATTGCGGGGCTGAACCGGACCACGGGCGGCAGCCTGAAGGTGCTGGGTTACGAAATGCTGAATCTGAAGGAGCGTACGTTCAAGCCGCTGCGGAAGGATATCGGCTTCGTTTTCCAGGATCCTGCCGCGTCCTTTAACCCCCAGTTGACCATCGGCGACTGTGTGGCGGAACCGATGATCATCCACACAAGCCCGAGTCCCGCGCAGGCGCGCAAACGCGTCGCTGAGCTGCTCGAGTCAGTCCAGTTGCCGGCGTCGTACGCGGCAAGGTATCCGCATGAGCTCTCAGGCGGCCAGCGCCAGCGGGCCTCCCTCGCGCGGGCGCTCATCCTGAACCCCAAGCTGCTGATCGCGGACGAACCGACGTCGGCCCTGGACGTCTCGGTGCAGGCCAAGGTCCTGGAACTGTTCAAGGAAATCCAGGCGGAATTCGGCTTCGCGGCGCTCTTCATCAGCCACGATCTTGCCGTCGTGGACATCCTGTCCCATTGGGTGGGTGTCTTGTACAAAGGCAAACTCGTGGAACAGGGGATCGGCGGCCAGATCATGGGGGCGCCGCAGCACGATTACACCAAACGGCTCATCGCGTCCCTTCCGGTCCCTGACCCGGACGAGCAGGCCCGGCGACGCGAAGAACACAGGGCACTTCTCGGAATCTGACAATCCGCGGACGCGGACGGACACCCGGCCGGGGGAATGCCGGGGTGTCCGTCCGCCGCACGGAAGGCCGACGGCGGGATGGCTGCGGCGGGTGCTTAACACCGCAGGGGTTTTCCGCGCCTGCCCATAGACTTGGACCATGACGCAGCACAACCACGACGTTCCTGATTCCGAAACCTACGACGCCGCCGCCAGCTCGCTGGCCGGACAGGTGGACAACTCGGTGATGGCGGAACTGCTGTCCATCCGCTCCAGCATCGACAACATCGATGCCACCCTGGTCTACCTGCTCGCGGAGCGGTTCAAGGCCACCCAGAAAGTTGGTTTCCTGAAGGCCGCCCACCGCCTCCCCGCAGGCGATCCCGGCCGGGAAACGGCCCAGATTTCCCGGCTGCGGCGCCTGGCCGAGGACGCCCACCTCGATCCGGCCTTCGCAGAGAAGTTCCTGAACTTCATCATCGGCGAAGTCATCCGCCACCACGAAGCCATCGCCGAGGACCACCAGGCAGCCGCCGGAAACCAGGAAGCCGATCCGGCACCTCAGGCCTCCCGTCAGGCCGGCATCCCGTCCGGGCCCCAGGCTTCCGTCGTAGCGTGAGGGTAACCAGCCGGCAGGAACCAAGCCCGAACGAACCGGATCCGAACCCCGCGGACGCGGGACCGACGGAGGTCACGGCTACCGGGCTGGGTGCCTGGCCGGGAGAGGACCCTGCCGAGGCCGCGCGCATCATCCGCGGGGAACTCGGCAGCCCGCACCTTCCGTTCCTCGCCGAACTCCCGGACCGCGGGGTGGGCTCCGATGCGCTGGGCCGGACGGCCTCGCTCCTGGTAGAGATGGCCGTGGATGTCCAGCCCTTCGGCTGGCGGCTGGTGGACCGTCCCGGCAAGGACTTCCGGCGGGCCGCGTCAGCGCTGTCCACGGATATCAATGTCCTTGCGGACGTCGCCGGGGCTGAAGACACCCCGGCCGGTGAGCTGAAGGTACAGCTGGTGGGGCCGATGACGCTCGCAGCAGGCATCCACCTGCATAACGGCGAACGCGCACTCCTTGACTACGGCGCCCGCCGCGATGTGGCAGCCTCCCTGGCCGCCGGGGTGGGAAGCTACCTGTCCCGGGTTTCCTCGGCCGTGCCCGGGGCCCGGCTGGTGGTCCAGCTCGACGAGCCCGACATCGCTGCCGTGCTGGCCGGCACCATTCCGACCTCCAGCGGCTACCGCACCCTGCGTGCAGTGGCCGGGCGGGAGGCCACGGAGTCGTGGGGCCTGGTGGTTTCTGCCCTTCGGGAAGCCGGTGCCGCGGAGATCATTGTGGCCGTACCGGAGATTGAAGCCCCGTTCGACCGGATCCTCGCCGCCGGCGCGGACGGCATTGCCGTGCCCCTCAAAGCCCTGACATCGCGCCAGTGGGAGCAGCTCGCCGGCGCCGTTGAGGGCGGCAAACGTCTTTGGGCCGGCGCCTTGGACATCAGCCGCGGCACCCTGCCCCGTGTTGCCGACGTCGTCGAATCCGTTTCGAGGCCGTGGCACCAACTGGGCCTGCCGGCGTCGTCCTTGCGCACCTTGCGGGTCACGCCATCCACTGGCCTCGCCGGACAATCTCCGGCGTCTGCCACCGCCGTGCTCACCCGCCTTACCCAGGTGGCCGACGGGCTGAACCAGCTGGCGCTGGGCTAGGCAACAGGCCGGCGTCTGACGGACGGCCCGCCTGTCAGGTCCGGGCCTCCCAGCGCTCAGGGTGAGCGTAGCGGGGCAGGAAGCTCCGCGCGGAGCTGCCGCCTGAGTAGGGGCGCAGCCGGTAGTCGAAGCTGCCCGCGTACACCAGGACCAGGCCGATCTGCGGCTGGATGACTTTCACCTGGATCCGGTGCTTGCCGTGTTCCCCGCCCGCCGGGTCCCACCACTGTTCGGCGTACGCCTTGGCGTCGAGTGCCTCGGGAAGCGGGATCCGGAGCGCGCCGAGGAACAGCCGGGAGGCTTCAGAGACACCCCTGAGCCTGCCCGCCGGCGTGACGCTGAGGTTCAGGTCGGTCACCAGCCTGCGGAACCTGCCCACGTAGTCCACCAGTCGGGGGCCGTCCGTTGTATCGGCCACGCTGGTGGTGTCCTGGAAGATCCGGGTCCGGCCAGGGAATCGGATCTCGCGCCGGGCCGTCAGGCTGGAGCGCCCGAAGGGATCCTCGTGGGCATGGTTTTCGATCCGGAACGGAACGCGCTCGCCGTACTCGGGGAAGAACGCTTCCTCCCCGGAAGTCAGTTTCAGCAGCGGCTGCAGCCAGCGCTGCCTGCAGCCGACGACGTCGAACACGCCTTCCCCGATGCCGTACTGCCCAGACCCGGGCACCAGGGAAAAGTAGTCCTGGAGTTCAGGCTGCAGCCGTTCGAAATCCGCACCCAGGGCCTGCCGGTAGATGGGAACATTCATCCTGACCTCCTGATGGCTGGACGGGCGCCGGCGCTGTCCGCGTGATCTCATAATCTACCTGCAGCCTTCAGCCGGATGTACATGTCCGCCAGCCGCGGCGGCAGCTGCAGCGGTTCCGCGTCCACCACTTCCACGCCGTGCTGGCGGAGCTGGACGCTGATGGCTTCGCGCTCCAGCAGGGCCCGTTCGGCGGCAGCGGCCCGGAACACCCCGGCGGCGGTATCCCGTTCCGTGAGCATTTGTGCCAGCAGCGGATCACGCACAGCTGCCACCACCACAACGTGCTGGCGGGCCAGCCGGGTGGCCACGGGGATAAGCCCTTCCTCCGGGGCGCCGCCGTCGAGGGACGTCAGCAGGACCACCAGCGACCGGTGCGCCGAGACGGCCCTGACCTGGCCCGGGATGCCCTGCCAGTCCATTTCGATCAGTTCGGCTTCGAGCGGGGCCATCGCCTGCACCAGCTGGCTCAGGAGGTTCCCCGACGCAGCCGATCCCGCCCGCGCCCGGGGGCGCCGGTCGAAGGCCAGGAAATCAACCCGGTCACCGCCGCGTTCGGCCAGGACGGCCAGCAGCAGGGCGGCCTCCATCCCGGTGTCCAGGCGTGGCTCGTCGTCGATCCGTGCCGCCGAAGTGCGCGACGTGTCCAGCACAATGACCACGCGCCGGTCGCGTTCCGGCCGCCAGGTCCGGACCACGACGGCGGAACGCCGGGCGGTTGCCCGCCAGTCAATCGAGCGGACGTCGTCACCGCGGACATAGTCCCGAAGCGAATCGAACTCGGTGCCTGCGCCCCGGATCTGTACGGCCGCTTTGCCGTCGAGTTCCCGCAGTTTCCGCAGTTTGGACGGCAGGTGCCGGCGGGAGTGGAACGGGGGCAGGACGCGGAGGGTGCCCGGGCACGGTACCGTGCGCTGGCGGGCCGCGAGCCGCAGCGGCCCGTAGGAACGGAGCGTGACGTGCGGGGCCTTCAAATCGCCCCGCCGGACCGGGCGGAGTGTCACGTCCGCGCGGCGGCGCTCGCCGGCCGGGATGTCCAACGGCCGGACAACGTTCTGCGCCCCGGCCGAGGGCTGCCAGGCATCCCGGATGAGCCCGCGGAGCCGGCGCCCGCCCTGGTTGCTGACCGTCAGGACCGAGTGGGCTGTGCCGTTGAGGGCCACATGGCCAGGATCCGCGCGCTGGACCTCGATGGTGCGCAGGGATGCCGCCAGGCCGAGTTCGATGCCCAAAAGCGCCGCCAGCACCGCGATGACGCCCAGTACTGTCCACCACGCGGGCAGCAGCAGCACCGGCACCAGCCCCAGCAGGGCCAAGACCACAAAACGCCCGGACAGTGCCATCCCGGTCAGCGGGGGACGGGCACTGAGGCCAGGATGCTGGTCAGGACGTCATCCGCCCGGACGCCGTCCATCTGGGCTTCAGGATGCAGTGCCACCCGGTGCCGCAGGCAGGGCAACGCCAGTGCCTTGACGTCGTCCGGGGTGATGAAGCTCCGGCCGGAAAGCCAGGCCCAGGCCCGCGAAGTGTTCAGGAGGGCTGTGGCACCACGGGGAGATACGCCCAGCTGGAATGAAGGCGCAGACCTGGTGGCACGGACGAGGTCCACAATGTAGCCGATGATTTCGGGTTCGACGGCAACGTTGGCGACGGCCTGCCGCGCTCGCTCAAGGTCCTGCGCGCCGGCGACTGCCCGGACACCGGCGCCGGCCAGGTCCCGGGGGCTGAACCCTGTTGCGTGCCGGCGGATGACCTCCATCTCCTCCGTACGGTTCGGAAGAGGCATGGTGAGCTTGAGCAGGAAGCGGTCCAGCTGGGCTTCAGGGAGCGGGTACGTTCCCTCGTATTCCACCGGATTCTGAGTTGCCGCCACCATGAACGGTGCGGGTAGCGGCCGTGACACTCCGTCCACCGAGACCTGCCGCTCTTCCATGGCTTCCAGCAGCGACGCCTGCGTTTTGGGGGGTGTGCGGTTGATTTCGTCCGCGAGCAGGATATTGGTAAAGACCGGCCCTTCGCGGAAGCTGAACCCGGAGGTGTGCGAGTCATACACCAGCGATCCGGTGACATCGCCGGGCATCAGGTCAGGTGTGAACTGCACCCGTTTGGTGTCCAGGCTCAGCGATGCGGAGAGGGCACGCACCAGCAGCGTTTTGGCCACACCCGGCACACCCTCGAGCAGCACATGTCCCTGGGCGAGCAGGGCTATCAGCATCCCGGTGACGGTGGCGTCTTGGCCAACCACCGCCTTGGCCACTTCGTTCCGGACATCGAGGAGAGCCTGCCGTGCGGGATCGTGGTGCATGGGTTCCAGGATCTGCGGGTCGCGGAGCTGTTCGTTCATCGGGTCCTTACCTCATTCTCTAGTTCGTCCAGCTCCTGGGACCATCGCACGAGCCTGGCTTCGTTCGGGGGCCGTTCATTGATCAGTTCCCCGATGCTGTCCTCCGGCCGGTTCACAAGGCGCGCCACGGCCCGGGCAACGTCGTCGGCGGATGCGTCAGGTCCCAGCCTGAGTTCCTTCGCCAGTCTGACCAGGGTGCCTGCCCGGAGGTTGTCCCGGGCCCGGTCCACCGCGTGGGAATCGTGGTAGAGCCGTGCCCGGCCCTCGGCCGTTTCCGCGGCCTTGACCACCACGGGCAGCGGTTCAAAGACCAGTGGACCAAAGCGGCGGCCGCGCCAGACCATGGCCAGGACGGCGACGAACACCAACCACGGTCCGAGGAACGGCACCCAGCCGGGAGCGAGTTCGCTGAGCGTTTGCGGGGACCCGGCACCATTTACGTCGCCGAGGCCGGGCAGGTACCAGACCAGGTCCCCGGAACCGCCCAACGTCCGGAGCACAAGGGCTGAATGTCCATGCTCGGCGAGTCCGGCATTGCTGATCAGTGCAGTGCTTCCCAGGACTGTCAGTGTGCCGTCTTCGGTGGACGCAAGCAGGCCGGCTTCTGAACCTGGTGGCCGGTAGCAAACGGTCCCATCGCCCTCGTCGCCGTACAGGAATCCGGACTCCCCGGAAACTGTTCCGGCTGTTTCGGCATCGTCGTTCCAACAGCCCGGCTCCAGGGTTGGGGACGTCTCCGGCACGACGCCTGCCTGGCTGATTCCGGCGTCCAGCGCTCTGAGGGTGTTGAGCCGCGGCGTGACCAGCACTACACGTGTGGCCTCGACGGCCAACCGTTCCAGCTGGGACACGTCGAGGAAGCCGTTCCGGTCGTACAGCAGCAGCGTTGAATCGCGGCTGGCCTGGAGGGCAGCAAGTGCGGCACCAAACGAATCGGCGCTGTCCACCTTCACCCCGTGCCGGCCCAGGATCTCGCTCACCGCCCTGCCGCCATCGGGCCCTGCATTGCGGACGGACAGCGGAACCGAATCACCTTTAGGGGCCAGCTGGGTAAAGATGGTGACCGCCATGGCGACTGCGAACACGGCTGCCGCCACTGCCGGGCCGCGGTGGCGCCGGAGCCAGCCCGACGGCCTGGCGGGCAGTGGCGCTGTGGGCGCATCACCGGACGCGGTACCGAGGCCCGTCGTCATGGGGCGACCGCTGGGTGGGCCGGGGCGCTGCCGGGTTTAAGGGACTGCAGCGAAGCATCGAGAGCCGTCATGGCGTCGTAGTCGGCGCGACCGGCCGTGCCGTGCCCGTAGCGGATCCGGTCGAACGTCCTGGCGGCCCGGTCCAGCCGCCGGGCCTCGGGAACAAAAACGCCGGCAAGTTCGCGGGCCACTTCATCCGCAGTCCTGCCCGGCCGGACGTCCAGGATGTTCCGGTCCTCGGCCGCGCGGACCAGCGCGCGGAAGCAGTGCACGACGGCGGTGCCCCAGTCTCCCCGGTCCGCTGCGGCTGCGGCGCTTCCCCGGTAGTCCGCGGCACTCACGGATGTGTCGTCGTCGAACACCTCTGCCGCATTCTTCGTCCGGGCGTTCAGGCGGGGACGGGCCACGATGATGGCGGCGGCGATCAGCACGGCGATGACCATCCCGGTCAGCGGCGCTGCCACATTTCCTTCAACACCGGTCGGGCCTTCCAGTGAGGCCAGCCAGTCCAGGAAGCCGCGCCAGAGTTCATCCACCCAGCCAGGCCCGGCGCTTTGGTACTCGGGCTTGGCCAACTCTTCGGCGGCCCAGCGGCGGGCTTCGTCGGCGTCGGGCAGGACAGGAGGTTCAGCGGACATCGGGCCAGGCACGGTAAGCGGGGCCGGCGCTGTGGGCCGGGCCGCCCTGTGCAGGCCCGCCGTATACCGGAATGCCCCGGCCGGGAACCCCGTCGGGGTCGGTTCCGGATTCCATCAGGCGCAGGAGCGCGATGTCCAGACCGTCCTTCCTCATCCGCAGGTCCAGGTACAGCAATGCCATCACCGCTGTCTGGAAGGCATAACCGACGGCGCCGACAAGGGCGCTGATGACCGCGGTTGCGAGGGCGATGGCCACTCCTGCCGCGATTGCCTCGTCGGGGCCGCCGTGGGGTGAAACTACGGATGTATAGAACGCCGGAAGCAGGCTTACGGGGATGGTCACCACCTGCGCGATGATGGCGACCATGATTGAAACCACCAGGGTGATTCCCAGGATCCGCCACCAGTTGCCCCGCGTCAGCTGCCACGACCTGCGGAGTCCGTCCACGGCGCCCAGCTCCTCGATCACCACCGCGGCGGGGGCCACCAGGATCTTGATGTAGATCCAAACGGCCAGGGCGATGCCGCCAAGGCCGAGCGGGATTAGGATCAGGGCGCCGGTTCCGCCCAAGGCAGCGATGACGAGGACCATCAGGCCCACAAACAGGGCCACGCCTACGAGCCAGCCCAGGACCATCAGGCAGGCCAGCCTGACCAGGGCACCGGCACGTGACCGGGCCAGCGCCCACATCTGCCGGAAGCCTGTAGTGCGGTTCAGTACAGAACGGGCCACCGGCACCACCATGGCGCCCTGCAGGACTGCCGCAAGGAACACGGTCAGCACCGCCACCAGAAGGACTGCGGCAAGGACGGTGAAACCCACGGAGACCATGTCCTGTTCGTTGAGGCTTTCGATCCAGGTTTCCAGGGAAGCCGCCGAGGCGACGGAACCTGCGGTGAGGACGGCCGTAAGGACTACCGCCAGGGACTGCGCCAGCAGCGCCGCTCCCAACATTGCGCGGGCGTTGCGCCTGATGGTCTGGAAGGAGCCGTCGATGATTTCGCCGAACATCAACGGCCGCAAGGGAATGATGCCGGGCTTGGGCGGGGCAACGTATTGCGGCTGCCGGTAGGGTGGCGGACCGCCGTACGGGTTGTAGGGCGGCTGTCCCCACGGCTGCTGATGCGCCGGGCCGGCGGGCGGACCCCATACGGGCTGGGCGCCCCACTGGGGCTGGCCGGAACCAGGCTGTGGCTGCCATGACGGCCCGCCGCCGTCGGGCGGCCGCTGCATGTTCGGATCCTGTTGTGACAACCTGTTCCTTCCCCCGGATGGAACCGGACGCTTGCAGTCGGGCGCCATTGCCGCAGTTCAGCGGCGAGGGCGTCCGGCAAGGCCGGCACGCTCCCAGCCTATAGTTCAGGCGTCGGGCGTCATAGCGCTGCGCCATGCCGTGGCGGCGATCAACAGGACAAAGGGTGGGCAATAAGGGAATATATAACTATGAAGGCACGCATTCTGGTAGTTGACGATGACGAAGCGCTGGCCGAAATGATCGGAATTGTTCTGCGCAATGACGGCTTCGAGCCGGTCTTCTGCGCAGACGGCGGCCAGGCGCTGGATGTGTTCCGTTCATCGAAGCCGGACCTCGTGCTGCTCGACCTGATGCTTCCCGGCGTGGATGGCATTGAAGTCTGCCGGCAGATCCGTTCCGAATCGGACGTTCCCATCGTGATGCTCACCGCCAAGTCGGACACTTCCGACGTCGTCCGCGGGCTTGAGTCCGGCGCCGACGATTACGTCCCCAAACCGTTCAAGCCGGCCGAGCTGGTGGCGCGGGTCCGGGCGCGGCTGAGGCCGGGCGACCAGAAGGCGCCGGAAACGCTCCGGATCGCCGATGTCACCATTGACGTGGCCGGCCACACAGTGAGCCGCGGAAACGAACGCATCTCCCTGACGCCGCTGGAGTTCGACCTGCTCGTTGCCCTTGCGCGGAAACCGTGGCAGGTATTTACCCGCGAGCTGCTGCTTGAGCAGGTCTGGGGCTACCGCCACGCGGCGGACACAAGGCTCGTGAACGTCCATGTGCAGCGCCTCCGGTCCAAGATCGAACGGGATCCGGAAGCCCCGGAAGTAGTATTGACGGTTCGTGGTGTCGGCTACAAAGCAGGTTCCTGACCCCTCAGGAGCAGACGGCGGGCGTGCTCCGGATGGACCCGCAGCGGAACACGCTGCACGTCCGGAGGAACATCACGTTGCCCCGGAGCATACGGACGCCCTGGCAGCAAGCCTGGAGCAGCTGCCCTTCCGGGCCCGCATCTGGAAGCGCAGGGCAGTTATTGTCAGTCTGCGTGTTGCACGCCTGGTCAGCACCGGAGTCCGCAGGTTTTTCCCCGCACTGCGCTACATCGCGCAATCACTTCACCGCCGGTGGCGCCGGTCGCTGCAGTTCCGGACGGTACTGACAACCCTGCTGCTCGCCGTGACGTCGTTCGCCGTGGTGGGCGCATACCTCTCGAACCAGATTGCCAACAACCTGTTCCAGGAACGCCTGACGCAGGCAGAATCCGAGACCCGCTACAACGTCAAGCAGGTCCAGGACACTTTCGACGGCGCCCAGGTCACGGACCAGTCCAGCGTCATCACCCTGGTCTACGACACCCTCAACGCCGTGGAGGGCAGGGGATCGGTGATCCAGCGGCGGTATGTTTTTGAGGCCATGCCGCAGCAGACCAAACCCCGCAACCGCTGGGTGGAATCCCGGGCGTCCGACCAACTGACCGTCAGTGTCATCCCGCCGGACCTGCGCAAAGCGGTCCAGGAGTCCGGCAAGGACCAGTACTGGGCTTCAACGGTCATTCCGGTGGGAACCGAAGACCGGCCCGGCATCGCCGTCGGCAACAAAGTGACCTTTAACGGAACGGTGTATGAGCTCTACCTGATCTACGACCTGAACACCGCGCAGCAGACCCTCGACGAAATCCAAAGCGTGCTCTGGGCCGGCGGCGCCGTCCTGGTCTTGATGATCGGCGCCATCGCCTGGTACGTCACCCGCAACGTTGTCAGCCCGGTCAGCCATGCCGCCGTCGTCTCGGAAAAACTGGCCGCGGGCCAGCTGCAGGAGCGCATGGTGGTTAAAGGTGAGGACGAGGTGGCACGCCTTGGCGCGTCCTTCAACCACATGGCAGCCAGCCTGCAGGAACAGATCACCCAGCTGGCCACCCTTTCCCAGATGCAGCAACGGTTCGTCTCGGACGTTTCCCACGAACTGCGGACGCCGCTGACCACCGTCCGGATGGCTGCCGAAGTGCTGTTCGACGCACGCCACGACTTCGATCCCATCAACAAGCGCTCCGCTGAACTTCTCTACAACCAGGTGGAGCGGTTCCAGTCCCTGCTGTCCGACCTCCTGGAGATTTCCCGTTTTGATGCCGGGGTTGCCATGCTCGACGCGGAGCCGGAGGACATCATGCAGGTTATCGCCCACGTCATCGAAGGCGCGGCTCCCGTGGCCGCCGAGTACGGGTCCGACATCATCCTGCGGGGACCGGCAGGCGGGATTGTGGTGGAGATGGATTCCCGCCGGATCGACAGGATCCTTCGTAACCTGATCCTCAACGCAGTGGAACACGGGGAGGGAAAGCCGGTGACCATTACGGTGGCTGCCAACCAGACCGCCGTCGGGATTGCTGTCAGGGACCAGGGCATCGGCATGACGCCGGCGGAAGCCGCGCGTGTTTTCGACAGGTTCTGGCGCGCAGACCCCGCCCGTGCGCGGACCACGGGCGGCAGCGGCCTGGGGTTGTCCATTGCCATGGAGGACACCAAACTTCACAACGGCTGGCTGCAGGCGTGGGGAAACAAGGGGAGCGGAGCCAACTTCCGGCTGACCGTCCCCCTCCGGCAGGGCGACGAGATCGATAGGTCTCCCGTCCAGCTTGAACCGGAGGACATCGTGCTGCCGGGGGTACCGGAAGAACGGAATGTCCTGGTCCTCGACCCGGGCCCTGCCGCCCAGCCCGCCACGGCCGGAAAAATTCGCAGCGAAGTGTCCCCATCGTCGAAGACCGCGGTGCACGTGCCGCCCAAGGAGCCGTCATGACAGGACCGCAGCGGCGCTGGCGCCAAAAGGCAGCCGTGCTGCTGGTGCTTCTCGCACTGGTGGTCTCCGGCTGTGCACGCATACCAACGGCCGGGCCCGTAGGCAAGAGCACCGACGAAAGTGCCGGGAACCTCAACGCACCCGTGTTCCTGCCGGCCGCGCCCCAGCCCGGCGCAGCCCCCGAGACGATCATTGAGGATTTCTACCGTGCCGGCAGCGGCTATGAGGACGACTACGCTGTAGCCCGCGAATACCTGACGCAGGCGTCCTCCGTGGCCTGGAAACCTGACCAGCGCGCCCTGGTGTACCGCGAGGCACGCGTGGTGGGCACCGCCGTCGAAAACGTTTACAACTACGAGCTGGATGTTGCCTATACGGTCGACGCCGACGGGATCGCCACGCAGGCACCCGAAGGCACCACCGAGAATATCCCGGCCACGTTAACCCAGGTGGACGGTGAGTGGCGGATCTCGGCTATTCCGGACGGAACAGCCATCCCGGAAGAAACCTTCAAGGTCATCTACGGCGCGTATCCGATTTACTTCTATGATCCGAGTTTCACCTACGCTATTCCCGACGTCCGTTGGTTCATCAAGAACAAGACCGTCAAGGCAATGACCAGCGCCCTTCTTGCCGGGCCCGCCCCGTATCTCCGGGGCGCCGTGGTCAGTGCCTTCCCGTCGGGCATCAAACTTGCGAGGGAATCCGTTCCTGTGGTGTCCGGCGCCGCGCAGGTGGACCTCACGGCAAAAGAGCTGTCAGAGGCCTCCACGGAGGACAGGCTGCGGATGCAGACCCAGCTGGCGCTGACCTTCCGCAGCCAGCCGGACGTGGTCAACGTTGAGCTGCGTGCCAACCAGGACCTGGTCCGGGTCGAGGACAACGGTTCGGTGCTGCCACCTGTCCAGAACAAAGGCGTCCCGGCACGTCAGATTGCCGTCAGCGGCAACGAGCTGGTGCGCTACGAGAACAACCGTATTTCTCCGCTGCCCGATATGCAGCCGGTGTCCGCCCTGGGGCCCCGCTACCCGGCCGAATCTCCGGTGTCACAGACCGTGGCGTTCCTGAATGAAAGCCGGACTACTCTCTACAGCATGGTTCCCGGGCAGCCCGCCCGGGCGCTCACCACGCGCAGCACACTCACGCATCCAACATTCAGCCTCCAGGATTGGGTCTGGACTGCCGGGCCCGGAGCTGCCGGTGGCACGGAAATCGTGGCCTATCGGCCCGTCGGCGTGGCGGAAGGCGCGGCGGTTCCCACTGTCACCCTTGCGCCGCCGTGGCTTGCCGGCAGGACGGTGAAGGACTTAAGGGTCTCTCGTGAGGGTGTACGCGTGCTGGTGATCTCCGAGCAGAACGGAAAGACCCGCGTCCAGGTCGCCGGCATCATCCGTGGCGCCGACGGCACACCCAAGGAACTGACGACGCCGGTCACGCTCGCAACCGGGACTGACCCGGACCAGGGTGTATGGGTAAGCGACACCGTTGTGGCGGTGATGAAGGGCTCGGCAGCAGCCAACGTGACACCTGAGCTGTTGTCCCTGACCTCCGGGCAGCCGCAGCAGCTGGCACCGTGGCCCGGTCTCGTGGCGCTCAGTGCAGGCAACGGCGCCGAGGAGATCTACGGCCAATCCTCCGACGGCATTTTCCAGCGGCTCGGCAACGGCTGGTCGCCGCAGCTCAAGGGCCCGGTCGACCCCTCGTTTCCGGGCTAGCCTGGTGCCGGACTTTTCCACATAACCGGCCCTGAGCCTTCGCCGACCGTACGCGGGGCGGGAGGATGAGCGGGTGACTGCTGCAGCACGTCCCCAGGACCACGTCGCCTTCGTTGACCCGTTGGCTGGCGACCCAGACCTCCGGCCGCCGTCGCTGCAGCCTGCAAAGCACAGGGGTGTGCATCGCCGGGTGCTCCTGCGTGCAACCGACCAGGTGGCAGCGGCCGCCGCTGAGCTGCTGGCGCTGGCGGTGCCCGTTGACTGCGTCTGCTGCGGCGTGGAGGATCTGTCCCTCTGCGTAGCCTGCGAGCGGCGGGTCAGGCACCTGACGAAGCATCCGTTCAGGGCTGAAGCTCAGGCGCCGGCCCTCATGGATGTCGGCGGCGGCGCGATACTTCCCGTTGTCGCGGCAGGGGTCTACCGGGACGAGCTTGCCCAGGCTGTCCTGTCGTTCAAAAGCCACGGCCAGTACCAGCTGAGGCGGGTCCTGGCACGGGCACTGGCCCGTGCGGTCCATGCTGCGGTGCCCAACAACCCCGGTATTTGCCTGGTGCCGGTCCCCAGCGGCACCGGTGCATTCGTGCGGCGGGGCTTCAGCCCGGTGCACCTCCTGCTCGGCTCGCCCGCCGCGGGGAGCCTGCTGGCGGGCGCGCCGGTGCTGGATGTGCTGCGGAAGTCGCATCGGCGGCAAGGAGCGGGCGGCCTCCCCGGCGGTCAGAAGGGCCTTGGACGCGGTGCCCGTGCCAGCCGGGTCCGGGGGTCGATGCGGGTTCCGCGGCGGAAGCTCGACGGCGTGGCCGGCCGCCGGTGCGTCATCGTCGACGACGTCCTGACCACCGGTGCAACGCTCGCCGAAGCGGCCCGTGCACTGCACGAAAGCGGGGCCGTTGTGGCCGGCGCGGTGGTCCTCGCCGTGACACGCCCGCCCGATTCAGCTGGCGGCGGAACCGCATCCGCGGAAGCTGGCGGAAAGGGGCCTGACTTAGAAAAAAATAAACCAAGAAAGGATGAATAACGTGTGGCGATGAACTAACGTCGGTTGTGGGTACCAAGAACAGATGTACCTGTCGATAGCGGCTCGGAAAGGGGCTCGACTGTCAAGCAGATCGGCCCTAGGAAGTGCCGCCGTCGTGTCACCGAAGTCATTTGGAGGGCACCATGGAGTTTATGATCAGCGGACGAAATCTCACGGTCTCTGACCGGTTCCGCGAATATGCCGGTGAGAAGATCTCGAAGATCGAATCACTTGGCGACAAGGTCCAGCGGGTGGACGCGAAGGTCTCGAAGGAAACCAACGCCCGCCAGGCCGGCGACCAGCTCACCGTTGAAGTGACTGTCCTGGGACGAGGGCCCGTGATCCGCGCTGAAGCAAGCGCCGCAGACAAATTCGCTGCATTCGATCTTGCCTATAACAAGCTGCTTGAACGGCTTCGCCGAGCGAAAGACCGCAAGAAGGTCCATCACGGCCGCCACACGCCCAAGGCGGTCCGCGAAGCCACCGCGTCATTGGAGCCCGCAAGTGCCCATGAACCCATTTACGTCGAGGCAAGCCACCGCAGCGAACCCGTGGCGGCCGTGGCATCGGAAAAATCACCCTACGACGTAGACAACGACATTCCGGCCGGGGACTCACCCGTGCTGATCAGGCGCAAGGTCTTCCCTGCAGCATCCCTCTCCCTTGACGACGCCGTGGACAACATGGAGTTGGTGGGCCACGATTTCTACCTGTTCGTGGACAAGGCAACCAACACGCCGTCTGTCGTATACCGCCGCCGTGGCTGGACCTATGGCGTCATCACCCTGGACCATGAGTGCGAACCCGGGGAAACAGTTGTTGAAGAAAAGATCCTCGCCTATCGCTCCGACGATGAGGCTGCCAGGGTCTAGGGTGGTGAAAACCATCCATCGAAAGGACTGATGTGGCGGCTACGCTGAGCCTCGAACAGGCGCGGCGGATCGCACTGGCAGCCCAAGGCCTGGACAAAGGACGGCCCTCCGGCCCCGTGACTTCACGGACGGTGGGCCGTACCTTTGCCCGGCTTCAGCTGGTCCAGATCGATTCCGTTAATGTGGTCTCGCGGAGCCATTACCTTCCGTTCTTCTCGCGCCTGGGCAACTACGACCGCAATATTTTGAAGCGCATGTCCAGCACCCACCCGCGGCGCATGGTGGAGTACTGGGCCCATGAAGCCAGCTACATCCGGCCGGAGCATTTCCATGACCTGGTGCAGTGGCAAAAGCGGAAATGGGTGGGGGCTGCCGCCATGGATCCGGAGCTGCGCGAATCAGTGGCCGGAAAGATCCTTGACATCCTTGCCCGCGGACGGGCCATGACCGCCGCCGAACTGACGGTGGAAATAGGGCACGTGGAAGACCGCCGGGACGACAACTGGGGATGGAACTGGAACGCGGTCAAAAGGGTACTGGAGCACTTGTTCGAAGCTGGCCTCATTTCCGCAGCGTCGCGCACCGAGCAGTTCGAGCGCAGGTACGCGCTGACCCCTCGGGTCCTGCCCGACCGGCTGGATCCGGCAGGGCATCCGCGGGACCCTGCCGAATCCATGCACCGGCTGATCGATGCTGCCGCGCAGGCCCACGGCATCGGCACCGTGCGGTGTTTCGCCGACTATTTCCGCGTGCCCATCAAGCCCGCAGCAGCCGCAGTGGACCACCTCCTGGCCACCGGCAGGCTGGAGCCCGTGACCGTGGCCGGGTGGGACCGTATGGTTTTCCGCCACGCCGACGCCAGGATGCCCCGCCGGGCGGTGGGACGGGCTCTGCTGAGTCCCTTCGATTCACTGGTTTTCGAGCGGCGCAGGCTTGAGGAACTGTTTGGGTTCCACTACCGGATCGAGATCTATACGCCTGAGGACAAACGGCGCTTCGGCTACTACGTCCTGCCGTTCCTCCTGGGCGAGGCCATCGTGGCGCGGGTGGACCTCAAAGCGGACCGCGCCGCCGGAAAGCTGCTGGTCCGCTCCGCCTATGGCGAGCCGGGCGCTCCGCCGCGGACCGCCGTCGAACTTGCCGCCGAGCTCGAACTCATGGCTGAGTGGCTGGGCCTGGGGGACGTTGTGGTGAGCCCGGTGGGAGACCTGGCCGGGGACCTCGCAGCGGCGGTCGGAGCGGGCGGAAGTGCTATCCGCTCTCAGGGAACACCGGCATCGTGGCCTGTGTCTCTCCCGTAGACTAAAAACGCCAGAATTCGGCGGCAGAGACTGGGAGCATCTTCACGTGGCATCACTTATTGAAAAACTTCTCCGTACGGGTGACAAAAAAACCCTGCGGCAACTGCGGAACTATGCCGACTCCATCAATGCCCTCGAAGACTCGTTCAAGACGTTCACGGATGCCGAACTCCGGGAAGAAACCGACCGTCTCCGGGCACGCCACCAGGACGGCGAGAAGCTGGACGACCTGCTGCCCGAAGCCTTCGCCGCCGTGCGGGAGGCCTCATCACGCACCCTGGGCATGCGCCACTTCGATGTCCAGATGATGGGCGGCGCCGCCCTTCACCTGGGCAACATCGCCGAAATGAAGACCGGTGAAGGAAAGACCCTGGTGGCCACCGCTCCGGCCTACCTCAACGCCCTCACCGGAAACGGCGTCCACGTCATTACCGTGAACGACTACCTGGCCGAATACCAGTCGGACCTGATGGGCCGCGTCTACCGCTTCCTTGGCCTGACCAGCGGCTGCATCCTGTCCAACCAGGACCCGTCGGTCCGGCGGGAGCAGTACGCCGCCGACATCACCTACGGCACCAACAACGAATTCGGCTTTGATTACCTCCGCGACAACATGGCGTGGGACAGTTCAGAGCTCGTCCAGCGCGGCCACCACTTCGCGATCGTGGATGAGGTTGACTCCATCCTGATTGACGAGGCCCGCACCCCGCTGATCATTTCCGGGCCGGCCCAGGGCGATACGAACCGCTGGTACAGCGAATTTGCCAAGGTTGTGCTTCGCCTCCAGCCCGAGCACGACTACGAGGTCGACGAGAAGAAGCGCACCGTCGGCGTCCTGGAAAGCGGTATCGAAAAGGTCGAGGACTACCTCGGCATCCAGAACCTTTACGAATCGGCCAACACGCCGCTCATCGGCTTCCTGAACAACGCCATCAAGGCCAAGGAACTGTTCAAGCGCGACAAGGACTACGTCATACTGGACGGCGAAGTCCTCATCGTTGACGAACATACCGGCCGTATCCTTGCCGGCCGGCGCTACAACGAAGGCATGCACCAGGCGATCGAGGCCAAGGAAGGCGTCGAGATCAAGGCTGAAAACCAGACCCTGGCCACGGTGACGCTCCAGAACTACTTCCGTATGTATCGCAAGCTCTCGGGCATGACCGGCACCGCGGAGACCGAGGCCGCCGAGTTCATGGGAACCTACAAACTCGGGGTGGTCGCGATTCCCACCAACCGGGACATGCAGCGCATCGACCAGTCCGACCTCGTGTACAAGAACGAAGCCGTCAAGTTCGACGCCGTGGTGGCAGACATTGCCGAACGCCACGAAAAGGGCCAGCCGGTCCTGGTGGGCACCACCAGCGTCGAGAAGAGTGAGTACCTCTCCCGGCTGCTGGCCAAGGAAGGCATCAGGCACGAAGTCCTGAACGCCAAGAACCACGCCCGTGAGGCCGCAATCGTCGCCCAGGCCGGCCGGAAGGGCGCCGTCACGGTTGCAACGAACATGGCTGGCCGCGGAACTGACATCATGCTTGGCGGCAACGCGGAATTCACCGCCGTCGCCGAGCTCGCCAGGCAGGGACTGGACCCTGAGGAGAACTCCGAGGAGTACGAGGCCGCGTGGCCCGCCGCCCTCGAGGCAGCCAAGCAGTCGGTCAAGGATGAGCACGAGGAAGTACTGAGCCTTGGTGGGCTCTATGTCCTTGGAACCGAACGGCACGAGTCCCGTCGCATTGACAACCAGCTCAGGGGCCGCTCCGGCCGCCAGGGCGACCCAGGTGAATCGCGGTTCTACCTCTCCCTGACCGATGACCTGATGCGGCTCTTCAACTCAGGTGCGGCCGAACGGCTGATGAACAGTTCAGTGCCCGACGACGTTGCGCTGGAATCCAAGCTCGTCTCCCGCGCCATCGCTTCCGCCCAGGGACAGGTTGAGGGCCGCAACGCTGAACAGCGCAAGAACGTCCTGAAGTACGACGACGTCCTGAACCGCCAGCGCGAAGCCATTTACGGCGACCGCCGCCGAATCCTTGAGGGTGATGACCTGCACGAAAAAGTGCAGTTCTTTATCGAGGACACCATCACGGCCCTCATCGACGCCGCAACCGCGGAAGGCAATGGCGACGACTGGGACTACAACCAGCTGTGGACCAACCTGAAAACCCTGTACCCGGTCAGTGTTACCGCCGACGAAATCATTGAGGAAGCGGGCGGAAAATCCCGGCTCACTGTTGAATTCCTGAAGGAAGAGCTCCTTTCCGATGCCAGGCTGGTCTACCAGGCACGTGAAGAGGCCATCGGCTCTGACAGCATGCGCGAACTGGAACGACGCGTTGTCCTGTCGGTTATCGGGCGCAAATGGCAGGAACACCTGTATGAGATGGACTATCTGAAGGAAGGCATCGGCCTACGCGCCATGGCCCAGCGTGACCCGCTCGTGGAATACCAGCGCGAGGGTTTCACCATGTTCCAGAGCATGATGGAAGCCATCCGGGAGGAAAGCGTGGGCTTCCTGTTCAACCTTGAGGTCGAGGTGACGCCGGCCCAGGATGTTGTGGTGGCCGATGCCGCCGGCGGACACACGGAGCACGTTGAACCACAGATCCACGCGGCCGGCCTGGAGGCGCCCGAGAAGCCTGCGCAGCTTCAGTACACGGCTCCGGGGGAAGACGGCGCCAGCCAGACGCGCGTGGAGAGCCGATCTTCCGCGCGTTCGGGCAACCCGGCCAAAGCGGCGGCACAGGACGGCACCAAGAAGCCTGCCAAGAAGAAGCGCCGCTGATACCAGCGACATGAACCACAGGGAAGGGCCCGGAACCTAAGTTCCGGGCCCTTTCTGTGATCGGCTGGACGGGGGATCAGCCGACCACGAGTTCCGTAACGCGCCACACCTCCTTGCTTCGTTCCAACCGGACTGCCACGGCCCGTGCCCGCACGTCATCAACCACGACGGCACTGGCCTCATAGATACCGGGAGCGACGTCGCACAGCCGGACCGACCGCACTACGGAGTTCTTGTGCAGACGTGCCAGCGACGGTGACGACGAGCGGGCAAGCTCACGCCGGATCAACGACGCGCGGTGCTGCAGCGTTGCCAGGCAGCGGGGATCCAGCCGCCGGGCAAGCTGATGAACCGGCCGGATGCCTGCAAGGACTTCCATCGCGGCCTGGACTGTGGTTCGGGTGATGGCGATGACCTCGGTCTTCTCGTCGACGGCCCGGAGCGGACGGGCAGTAAGCCCCACCCCATCCAGAGCCTGCCGCCCGGCTGCAGGCCGGTTCGGCGTGGGCGCTACGGGGCGGATAGGTGTAACGGCACTCATGGTTTCCCCCTTGGTAGTTAATGCTGTCCGTCGATCTGTCGGCTAGGCCGCGGCGGGTGGTTTCAGGATTTGGCCCGGGAGCAGGACGTCCGGGTTTTCGCCAATTTCAGCCTTGTTGGCTTGGTACCAGCGGGGCCAGTGCAGTGCCACCTCGACATCCGAGGCTGCGGGCCCCAGTTCCCGGGACGCAATGTCCCAGAGTGTGTCGCCGGCAAGCACCGTGACCTCAGTCCGCGATGATGGTGGCGCTTGCCCGGCCCGTAAGGGCCTGGCAACAGTGAGGCCAGGATCAGGCACCGGGGCAGTGGGCCGCCAGTCCGGATGAAGCTCCGACGGGGAGCCCTGTTCCTCCGGCGCCGAACTTGCCGCGACAATCAATTCCATGGCGGCGCTGCCGCCCGTGGGCTCCCAGGCAGCCGGAGCCGCGGCACCCTGCGTAGGCAGCCAAACCGGACCGGAAGGCGTTTCAGCATGGGCCAGTGGAGCGGAAACGAGCTGGACGGAAAGCACGGCCAGCGCCAGCCGGCGCATGAATGCAGGACACAATTTACCCGCCGTGGCGGCCGCGCGTTTCCGTCCGGTTCGTTCCAGGACCGCCGCTATAAAGGCCGACAGCATGGAAAGCACCCACCATGCAGCGATTGCCAATCCCGCTGCTGTTGTGGCCGCGCCCAAAAGCTGGTCGAAATCCGGTGCCCCCCGGCCTGCGTCGCTGAGGATCCAGCGATCCGCGAATTGCAGGCCCGAGGACCACAGGAAGCCGCCCAACAACAGGATGGCTGCGGCCATCGCGGCGTCGGACCCGACCCTGTGCTTGCCATGCGCTGTCATTGCCATCTCCATCGCGTTTGATGTTGTTTGATGCAGTTTGATGAAAGTAAAATCAGTTTGCCCTACCTCATCGAATTTTGTCCAGACGTTGGAGGGATATTGGTTATATGAATTGACCGTGAGGAAGGCGCGTCCTACGCTGGCCGAATGCGTTGGGATGCCCTGTTCAGTGACATGGAGGCACAGTTTGCCGAAGGCGGCAGGCTGTCGATGGAAGCCGAGATTTCGGAACGTGCAAGAGTGGACGCGGCCGGACTAAGCCTGGCCGACCGGCTGCGGGGTTCCTTGGGAACGCACGTGAAAGTACACCTCGTGTCCGGTGCGGTTTTTGAAGGGACCCTCGTGTATGCGGGGGTCGACGCGTTTGTCCTGAACGACAGGCGCCATCAGGTACTGGTTCCGCACTTTGCCGTTGAGAGTTATACCGGACTGGGGCGGTTTTCCGTCAGTGAGCCATCTGCTGTGCGGAGGAGTATCGGGCTGTCGAATGCGCTTCGTGGACTGGCCCGGGACCGGTCGGAGCTGACGGTTCTGTTGAGAAGCGGGAGTGCGCAGGACTCCGGCATGGCCGGTGTCATCGACAAGGTGGGCCGCGACTACCTTGACCTGGCTGCCCTCAGGCCCGGGGAAGCCCGCCGCGCTCCGCACGTCGGCCACGTCTGTACGGTTCCATTTTCCGCACTTGCCGCCATCAGGTCAGTATTCACACAAGACTTGTAGCCGTATCGCAGCCATGCGGCGGTCAGGGCCCGCTCAGACGGACTTGGACCTGGATTCCTGGATCATCCGGTTCGCCTCGGCGTAGCGCTCTTCGATGTACTGCTCCAGCATTTTCTCCTCAACGCGCCACTGGCCGCGGCCGCCGACCTGGATGGCCTTGAGTTCTCCGCTGCGGACGAGCGCGTACGCCGCCGGCGAGTTGATCTGCAGCTGCTCTGCGACGTCTGCGAGGGTGAGGAATCGGGGCATGCTCCTATTTTGCCACTTCAGGGACCATTTGATGCGTTTATCCACAGTTTGATGCGGTTTGGTTTTTTGACTTCCCGTTCAGGCTTCCATGGCGTAACAATGAGGGTGTCCGGGCGCCGCCTGAGGCCCGGTGCGGAGCAAGGGGGAGACTGCGCGTGACAACTGTTGATGCAACTGCGGCCGCAAGGCTGAAGCGGCCGTCGTGGAAAGATCCGCGGCTGCTCGTTGGAATACTGCTCGTTCTTGCGTCCGTTGCCGGGGTTATCTCACTTGTCGGCAGCGCTGACAGGACCACCGAGGTCTATGCGGCCCGGGACGCCATCGCAGTGGGCGAAATGCTGACGGAGGAGAACGTGGTCCACGCCAAAGTCCGGCTGGGTGACACGGAGCAGCAGTACATCCCTGTAGAGCGCGGCCTGCCTGAGGGGGTGGTGGCTGTTCAGCGAATCGGCAAAGACCAGCTGGTGCCGCGTCAAAGTCTCGGCACTGTGGATGCCCTGGACCGCAAGCCAGTCGCAGTGACTGTCGAGGAAGCGCTTCCGTCCCAGGCGATGGCCGGGACCCGGGTGGACGTGTGGGTTGCCCTGCCGGATGCGAAAAACGGATTCAGCGAGCCGAAGCTCCTTCTTCCCGGCGCGGAAATTGCGGAGATCACCTCCGGATCCACAGCGCTGGGTTCGTCACGAAGCACGGTGCTGATGGTCCTCGTGGCCGACAGCCAAATGCCTGAGTTGCTGGGAGCACAGGCTAATCAGGCCAAGATATCCGTGGTCTGGAATCCTGGTGGGGCCGCTTCGTGAGCATCCCGGTAGTCACTGTCGGCCAGGCCCAGGAAGATATTGTGGGCGGCCTTGAGCGGTTGCACGGCCCTGTGACTGTGGTTCGGAGGTGCGCCGAGCTGACCGAGTTGCTGGCTGCCTGCCAGAGCGGACTTGCCCGCGCTGCCGTGGTCGCTGACGGGTGTGAGGAATTGACGGCTTCACTTGTCGACCGGCTGGGTGCGGTCGGCGTGGCGGTCATAGCGCTCACCGATAATCCGGACGAGGCATCCCGGCTCCGGGGGATCGGCGTACCGTCGGCTTTGGTGGGTGTTGAGGCTGCAGCCCTGGCGGCAAGGATTTCCGAGGCCGTTGCCCAGTTGGTGGGCAGGCAGCCTGGTCGTCCCGCAGCCGGCCTGGCCGATCCCGCCGCCGCGCTCAGGCCCGTGCCAGCGGCGCCGGAGGATGTTCCTGCGGCTTCCGGCACGGGGCGCGTCATAGCGGTCTGGGGTCCGGCGGGATCTCCCGGGCGGACCCTGGTCGCGGCGAACATGGCGGGGGAACTGGCTGCTGAGGGGAAATCCGTCCTCCTGGTTGATGCCGACAGCTATGGGGCCAGCATCGCGGCAGTCCTTGGCCTGCTGGATGAATCGGCCGGGCTGGCGCAGGCTTGCCGGCTTGCTGACCAGGGCATGCTCGACGGCGACGCGCTGCTCAGGATTGCGGCTGCGGTAGCAACCAGGCTCGGCACATTCCGGGTCCTCACCGGCATTACCCGCGCGGACCGATGGACGGAGCTCCGGGCGGCAGCCCTGTCCCTGGTGCTGGAGCGCGCCCGGGAAATCGCGGATGTGGTGGTCGTCGATACCGGATTCTGCCTCGAGGCGGATGAAGAGATCAGCTTTGACACGATGGCCCCGCGACGCAATGCGGCGACCCTGCGGACGCTGGAATTGGCGGACACCGTCTATGCCGTGGGTTCGGCGGATCCGGTCGGAGTTCCGCGGCTGGTCCGTGGGCTGGCCGAACTCGAGATTGCGGTGCCGCATGTCTCTCCGGTGGTGGTGATGAACAAGGTCCGCGCCGGCGCGGTGGGCAGGGCCCCTGAACGTCAGCTGCGGGATGCATGGGACCGGTATGGTCCGGCCGCAGGAATCAGCGCGTTTCTGCCGGCCGATGGTCCCGCTGCCGATTCGGCGATGCTGGGAGGCTCATTGCTCCTCGAAGTTGCGCCGGAGTCGAAGCTCAGGGCCGCGATCGCCGAATTAGTCTGTGCATCTGTCCAGCAAAAACGCAGATCCTCTGTATTTTCTTCCACAGCGAGGCGTCGTCTAAAGGGTTAGGCTCACCATAAGAGCTGCAAAGGTGCAGCACCAATCTTGTGATGGAGGCGTTTGTCGATGTCGTCTGGATCCAGTGTGGAGGATCAACCCCTTGCTATTGGAGACCGTGAAGGTTTCCTGGGGGACTACTATCAGCATCTAGCCGAGGAGGACGCGCGCAGCTATTCGCAGGATGTGCTGGCGGCCAGGGCCGAGACGCACCGTGGCGTCGCCGCCGTGCGGCTGCCTGGCCAGGCTAAAATATCCATTGGCACGGAGGCAGACAGCAGCGTAGTTTATGTCGTTACGGATGACATGCCCTTCCTCGTTGACTCTGTCAACGCCGAGCTGGTTCGGCAGAACGCGGCCATCCACCTGGTAAACCACCCTCTTTTTGTGGTCACCCGGCACCGCGAATCGGGGCAGCTGGTCAAAGTGGACCGCGTTCCGTCCCAGTTCGGAATTTCCAGCGGCGACACCGCGGCAATGCCCAGCATGTCGCACCTCATCGCCCAAGGGGATAACACCTCCCACATGGAGTCGTGGATCGCTGTGGAGATCGACCGCACCACCGACGACGCCAGGGCGGCACTGCTTGCCGGCCTGGAACGGGTCCTGGGTGACGTGAGGGCGGCGGTCGAGGACTGGCCGAAAATGCGGAACAAGGCCCGGCAGATCGCGGAAAGCCTGGACAAGGTGGCCCACCCGGCCCAGATTGCGGAGCTGCGCCAGGCCCAGGACCTGCTCCGCTGGCTCGATGATGGAAATTTCACCTTCCTGGGCTACCGCGAATACGACCTCATTAACGTCGATGGCGAAGATGTCCTTGAACTCCGGGACAACAGTGGGCTCGGGCTCCTGAGGGCAGCAGTGGATTCCCACCATGTCCAGCACTTGACCGACGCAGGCCGGAAGAAGGCCCGGGAGAAGCGCGCACTTGTGATCACGAAGGCCAACTCGCGGTCCACCGTGCACCGGCCGGCGTACCTCGACTACATTGGCGTGAAAAGCTTTGACGCCGCCGGGAACGTCAACGGGGAGCGTCGCTTCATCGGACTGTTTGCCACCAGCGCCTATGCCGGGTCTGTCCGGAACATCCCGATCGTCAGGGAAAAAGTGGACGCCGTGCTGCGGAATGCCGGGTTCCCGCCTGACTCGCACTCCGGGAAGGACCTGCTGGGAATCCTGGAGACCTATCCGCGCGACGAACTGTTCCAGATTGAGATCCCGGACCTTGCGTCCACCGCATTGGGAATCCAGCGGCTGCAGGAGCGCCGCCGGACCCGTTTGTTCCTGCGCCCGGATATCTACGGCCGGTTCATGTCCGCCGTCGTATACCTCCCGCGTGACCGGTACACCACCAACGTCAGGCTCCGTATTGAGGATGAGCTGCGGGAAACGTTCCAGGCCGTCTCGATCGACTACGAGGCCCGGATGACAGAGTCCGCGCTGGCCCGGCTGTTCTTCCGCATCCGTCTCCCCAAAGGCGCTGACGTCAGCCACGTTGATGCCGAAGACCTTGAAAAGCGTCTGGTCAGGGCCGCGCGGTCCTGGAGCGAAGGGATCTCAGAGGTCCTGCGGGGGAGCGGTGAGGACGATCACGCCAAGGAACTGGCAGCCATCTGGTCCGAAGCGTTCCCGGCGAGCTACCGCGTGGACTATGAAGTTGAGGAGGCCCTGGAGGATATCTCCCGCTTCGAGAAGTACGGAGCCGAAGCGGAGCGTGCAGTCGGGGCAAAGCAGGAACGTCCCGGTGTCCATGTTTATCTTCCGGAAGGCGCGGGGGCCACGCTGGAGGAGGATGCCCGCGTCAAGCTCTACATGCTGGAGCCGAAAAGCCTCAGCCAGATCCTGCCGTACTTCCACAACATGGGGCTTGAGGTACTGGACGAGCGGCCCTTCGAGATCGAGACGGCTGACCGGCGTGATTTCTTCCTTTATGACCTGGGGCTTAAGTACCCGGCCGGTGTTGATCCGGTAGCCACCGGCCAGCTGCTCGCCGAGTCCTTCGGGGCTGCGGTGTCCGGTGCCATTGAATCCGACAGTTTCGACCGGCTCGTGCTCCGGGAGGGAATGCACTGGCGCCAGATTACTGTTCTCCGTGCCTACGCGCGCTACATGCGCCAGATGGGAAACACCAACTCGTTCGGTTTCATCGCCGACACTTTGCTTGCCAATCCTGAAGTTACCAAGGGGCTCAGCGCGCTCTTCGCGGCCCGGTTCGATCCGTCAGTTGATGACGACCAGCGTGGCGCCACCCAGGACGCCGTCCGGACAGCATTGCGCGAATCGATCGACCAGGTCGCAACCCTGGACGCAGACCGCGTCCTTCGTACGTTTATGAACCTGATCGAATCCACGCTGCGCACCAACTTCTACCAGTACAAGCAGCACCTGAGCTTCAAGCTGGATCCGACCAACATCGACGGGCTGCCCTTCCCGCGGCCAAAGTTCGAGATCTGGGTGTATTCACCGCGGGTGGAGGGCGTACACCTGCGTTTCGGCAAGGTGGCACGCGGCGGGCTTCGCTGGTCCGACCGGCGCGAAGACTTCCGCACCGAGGTCCTCGGCCTCGTGAAGGCACAGACCGTCAAGAATGCGGTGATTGTCCCCACCGGCGCCAAGGGCGGCTTCTTCGCCAAGCAGCTCCCGGATCCGGCGGCGGACCGCGCTGCCTGGATGGCGGAGGGCATTGAAAGCTACAAGACGTTCATCCGCGGCCTGCTGGACCTCACGGACAACCTGGTAACCCTGCCCGACAGCGAAAGCCTGGTGCCGCCGTCGGACGTGGTGCGGCACGACGACGACGATTCCTACCTTGTGGTTGCCGCGGACAAGGGCACGGCCACGTTCTCCGACATCGCCAACGGCCTCGCCGCCGAGTACGGCTTCTGGCTCGGAGATGCCTTCGCTTCGGGCGGTTCCGTGGG
Source organism: Arthrobacter sp. HS15c (assembly GCF_040812005.1). Classification (NCBI taxonomy): domain Bacteria; kingdom Bacillati; phylum Actinomycetota; class Actinomycetes; order Micrococcales; family Micrococcaceae; genus Arthrobacter; species Arthrobacter sp. HS15c. Next base: position 272,348 of record NZ_JBFOHM010000001.1, on the reverse strand, counting down.
CTACGACCACAAAGCCATGGGCATCACCGCCCGCGGGGCCTGGGAATCTGTCAAACGGCACTTCAGCGAACTTGACCTGGACACCCAGACCCAGCCGTTCACCGTCGTCGGCGTCGGCGACATGTCAGGCGACGTGTTCGGCAACGGCATGCTGCTGTCCCGCCACATCCGTCTGCTCGCGGCCTTCGACCATCGCCACATTTTCCTGGATCCGAATCCAAACGAGGAATCATCCTTTGCGGAGCGCCAGCGGCTGTTCGAGCTGCCCCGCTCCTCGTGGGATGACTACGACAAATCCCTCATCAGCGAGGGCGGCGGCGTTTTCGCCCGGCAGGCCAAGACTGTCCCCGTTTCGGAACAGATCCGTGCGGCCCTGGGGCTGCCGGAATCGACAACCCAGTTGAGCCCGCCGGAGCTTCTCCGGGCGATTCTGCTGGCCCCCGCCGACCTGCTGTACAACGGCGGGATCGGAACGTACGTCAAGGCAAGCACCGAGTCGAATGCGTCCGTGGGGGACAAGGCCAATGACACCATCCGCGTGGACGGCCGTGACCTGCGGGTCAAGGTGGTCGGTGAAGGCGGCAACCTCGGGATGACCCAGCGCGGGCGCATCGAGGCAGCACTGCAGGGAGTGATCCTCAATACGGACGCCATCGACAATTCGGCAGGCGTGGACTGCTCTGACCACGAGGTCAACATCAAAATCTTCGTGGACCGGATGGTGGCTGCCGGCAAACTCTCCGCGGAGGAACGCTCCGGGTTCCTCTCGTCGATGACCGACGAGGTGGGCCGGCTGGTGCTGCAGGACAATGTGGACCAAAACATCCTGCTCCTCAACGACCGCATGCGCGTTGCCGAGTGGAGCCCCAGCTACGAACGGATGATGGACTGGCTGGAAAAATCAGCTGACCTCAAACGCGATCTGGAAGCCTTGCCTACCACCGAGACCCTGCGGGAACGCCTGGGCCAAGGCCAGGGCCTGACGTCCCCGGAACTGTCCGTGCTTGCGGCGTACGCCAAGATCGAGCTGACCTCGGCCCTCCGGGACAGCGACCTCGCCGACGATCCGTGGTTCCGACAGACCCTCCGCGCCTACTTCCCGCAGCAGTTGCGGGAACGGTTTGATGCCGAGCTCGACACCCATCCGCTGCGGCGGGAGATCATTGCCACGATTGTTGCCAACGACATGATCAACATGGGCGGCATCACCTTCGCGTTCCGGACCATTGAGGAGACGTCAGCCACCGAGGTGGCCGTGGCGAAGGCGTTTGTCGCTCTCCGGGAGATCTACGAACTCGACGTCATGGTGGATGAGCTGAACAGCCTCCCCGCATCGTTCCCCACGGAGCACTGGAGCACCGTCCACCTGGACATCCGGCGACTGCTGGACCGCGCCGTTCGCTGGCTTGTCAGCCAAGGCGGAGCCAGCCGGCCCATTGCCGACGTCGTCGCCGAGTTCAAACCGGTGATGGATCCGATGCGTGCCCGCCTCCTCGATTACGTGCGCGGCGACGACCGCGAGCGGGTTGCTGCCTGGCTCGAGGAAGCGCGGGAATGGAAGCTGCCCGAAGGCCTGGCACTGCGGTGGGCTGAACTGTTTGAAAGCTTCGTCCTGCTCGACATAGCCAAGATCGCCCAGGTCCGCACGGATCCCGTTGAGCAGATTGCATCCGTTTACTACACCGTATTCAACCGCTTCCACGCTGATTCCCTGCTCGAACGGATAAGCAGCCTGCCGAGGCAGGACCGGTGGCAGGCGCTGGCACGGGCGGCCTTGCGTGACGATCTGTACTCGACGGTCTCGGACATGACGATGGCGGTGCTCGAATCCACGGATTCCGGGCTCTCCCCGGCGGACAGGCTGAAGGATTGGGAGAGCCAGAACGCCGAACAGCTGGGCCGGGCCAAGAGCATGTTCGACGAGGTCAATTCCCTCGAAGCGGACGATATGGCGTCACTGTCGGTAGCATTGAGGCTCTTGAGGTCAATCGTCCGACGCTAGGGATACCGGCGTCGTAACTGGAGGTGCAGTGGCAATCTTTACGGACCCCATCAGGGAACATGCTGATTTTGGGCCGGGCGATGCCGAATGGCTGCACCTCCTGGTGGGGGACTGGCAGATGGTTGCCGACCTCGCGTTTGCCGACCTCGCTCTGTGGTTCCCCCACCCGGAGTACGGCTACGTGGCGTTGGCGCACGTCCGGCCCTCAACCACGCACACCGTTTTCCACGGCGACTTTGTGGGCGAGGGCATCCGGTCGGACCTGCAGCCGCTGGTTGACAAGGCCTGGGCCAGCCGTGCCATCGAACGGTCCAGCGAAACAAACTGGAGCAGCGACATGGCCCTGCGGGTCGAGGCCGTTCCCATGGTTCGCAACGGCCGGACCCTGGCCGTTGTCACGACGCACATGGACCTCTCCAGCTCGCGTATGCCCTCCAGGCTGGAACTCACATACCGGCAGTGTGCCTATGACCTGCTGCGGATGGGCACCTTGGGGCTGTGGCCGGACTTTGCCTCGCCAACGGGCTCACGCCGGGGGGCGCCCCGTGTGGGGGACGGACTCATCCGGCTCGACGCCGAGGGCATCGTGCAGTACGCGAGCCCCAATGGTGTATCCGCCTTCCGACGGCTTGGCGACGGCGAGTCCCTCGAGGGACGGTCTCTGGCCGAAGTAACCGCGAGCCTGCTGAAGGACCGGCGCATGGTCGACGAGACGCTGCCACTAGTGGTAACCGGCCGGATGCCATGGCGCAGCGAGATCGAGTCCCGCGGCGTGAGCCTTTCCCTGCGTGCAATTCCGCTTCGTGATGAGCAGCACCGGTTCGGGGCCCTGGTCCTGTGCCGCGATGTGTCCGAGCTGCGGAGGCGGGAGATGGAGCTCGTCACGAAAGACGCGACCATCCGCGAGATCCACCACAGGGTTAAAAACAACCTGCAGACCGTGGCGGCGCTCCTGAGGATGCAGTCGCGTCGCATGGTCAGCGATGAAGCCAAGCAGGGCCTGGAACAGGCGATGCGCCGCGTGGCCACGATCGCCCTTGTCCACGAAACTCTGTCCCAGGGGCTGGCACAGAGCGTCGATTTCGACGAACTGATCGGGCGCCAGTTCAGGCTGTCAGCGGAGGTTGCCTCGCCTTCGCAGCAGGTCAAGACCGAACGGGCGGGACTGTTCGGCGAACTTCCCAGCGACTTCGCAACCCCGCTGGCGCTGGTGATCAATGAATTGGTGACCAACGCCGTCGAACACGGTCTCGAGGGACGCACCGGCACGGTATGGCTCCTGGCCGACCGGTCCGAGGAGGACGACGGCGAAGAGCTCCTGACGGTCACCGTGGCCGATGACGGGGTGGGCCTGCCGGAGACTCCCCATGTCGAGGGCCTGGGTCTTCAGATTGTCCGCACTTTGGTAACCAGCGAGCTCGGCGGCACCATCGCGTGGCAGCCCCGGGAAGGCGGGGGAACGGCCGTCCGGATCCGGCTGAGCCTTATGCCGAAGTAGCCCGGGAATCAGGCGCCGCCGGAATCATCCGAACCTTGGCAAAAAGTAATGGCCGCAACCCGGTGGGTTGCGGCCATTGCCGTCTGTTATGCCTTGGCCCGGGTTACGAAGCCCGTCGTGCGCGTGCTGCCCGGCGCTTCAGGGCCCGGCGCTCGTCCTCACTCATGCCGCCCCAGACGCCGGCGTCCTGGCCGGACTCCAGCGCCCACTGGAGGCAGGTATCAACAACGGGGCAGCGGCGACAAACGCTTTTGGCTTCCTCGATCTGGAGGAGGGCGGGGCCCGTGTTTCCGACCGGGAAAAACAGTTCCGGGTCCTTGTCAAGGCACGCTGCGCGGTTACGCCAATCCATGCTGATCAGTTGCTCCATTTCTGGGAAGAGCTCTTTGTGAAATTATTCACTAGTAGCTACAAAGGAAAGGGGCCCTTCGGGGCCCCCTTGGTCATCTGAATTAAGCCTGTCATGTTAACGCTGTGTAAACAAGGGGTAATAAGGCTTGAAATCCCCGGAAAGCTGAGCGATACATCACATCGGCGTTGGTGGCCCTCACCACTGTCCGACTATGTCCGGTAGGGTGCCAGTGTGTCAAGACCCCCCGTACCCCCCTCGAACACCTCCCCTGACGGTTCCCCGGACCCTTCGCCGGGCGGATCGGGGCCGCAGAACGGCCAGGAACTTCCCACCGGCCAGCTGCCCGGACGTCCGCGCGGCGTAACCGTCATTGCCCTGGTTGTCGCCGCTGAAGCCACAGCATTGCTTGGCGCGGCCGCCTGGTACGGATATGAACTTGCGATAGGTGCGCCTGTCCTCTCCTTTTGGGGCGCCGTGTTCACGATGGCGTTGCTCCTCGCCTTCGCGGCGTGGCTGTTCGCGGTGGGGCACTTCCTGTTCCGCGGCTACCGCTGGACACGGGCCGCTTCCCTGGTGGCCCAGCTGTTTGTCCTGACAGTGGGCGTCCCCACCCTGACGGGGGGCCTCGTCTGGGCCGGGCTCGCAATGCTCATTCCCGCGCTCCTCGCCATTGTCCTGCTGTTCGACAAACGTGTTGTTGCCTATGCGTCACGAACGGGCGGTTCCCCGCCGGCTGTTTGAGGTCCCGCCGCGTCCTGTTCATGGGCAGGGGCTTTCGACGTGTCCGGAACCCAGCCCAGCTGGACCGGCATCGGCCTGCCGTTGGTTACCAGGACGCTGCGGCCCGGGGGCGGATTTGGCTCCGCGTCGAACCTGATGCCAAACAGGTCGCCGTCCATGAGGCTGCGCGGTGCGATCAGCAGCCCGGTCCCCGAACCCCGGGCGCTGAGCGCCAGGGGCACGCGCTGGACCAGCAGCGGACTGAACCCGGCAGTGAAAACCACGCCGATCCCCCTGTTGTTCAGTTCTGCCAGGTCCTGGTGTGCTGACTGGGGCAGAAGGTCTGCGTCGTCAACCAGTGCGATGGCATGTTGGCCCACTGTGCCGGCAGCAGCCCTCTGAAGCGCACCGGACCAGTACTCGCAGGCGTCACCGCCTGCATCCGGTGCCAGCCACTCTGCCGTCCCGGCGTTCAGCTCCGGTAACAGGCGCAGAAAGTTGGTCTTGCCGCAGCCGTGCCCTCCGAGCACGGCGAGAACTCCACCTGCCGGAATTCGGACGAAGACAGGCGCGAGTTCGTCTCCGCCCAGCCCAATGACAAAGGTCCGTAGTCCAGGAGGGTCTGGATGAACCTTCGGACCATGGGTTCCCGGCTGTGCCGCCACTTCTCCCTTGTCCGGCATCAAAAGTTCCGCCATTTCTGTTATCGATACCTTGGCGGGCAGCGAATCCACACGGAAGGGCCGTCTGATAACCGCATGGCCGCCAGCTTTTCCTGCGACAGTCCACAGAGATTCTTCGTCGTCGGACTCGGCAAAGAACTGGCAGACGGCAGATTTGCCTGCCGCGAGCGGTCCGAAGGCCACCGCCCGGCCAGGAACTTCAGCCGTGGCGGGCATTTTCGGCCACGCGAGGCGGCTGTCGTCGTTTGAGCCGCACGGAAAGTAGAAACGATTAGGCACCGAGGCGTAGAACCTGGCGGTTACCAGCTCTCTTTGTCCCGAAATGGCGACACTGATTCCTGCGCGGCTGCCATCCCGCAGAAGATCGTGGACCAGGTCTTCCGCCCAGGCCAGCGGTCCGGCCCGGAAGGACGAAGCCCACGTTCCCCAACCCGAGATGATCAGCAGCAGGGGAGTCCGGTGATGGTCGGGGGAGCCGCCCAGCCGAAGTGACAGCTCCTGTTTGAGGCGTTCGAGGATTCGGACGGCACGTCGAAGGTCTTGCGGACCGGCCTTGGCGCCAACGCGGCAGTTCGACTCGATGCCGTCCAAGGAACCGTCGGCGTCGAGGACGTAGAAATGCGCTTCGAACTGATGGGACACGAGACCTTTGACCGTAGCCCTCAGGGCGTCGGGCACGCCCGCGTCGGGAGTACCAACGAGTCCCAAGTGCCCGTGCTGGGCCGGGTGCCAGTCGAGCTGTGCTGTCCGTTGTTCGTCGGGCAGGTCCATCATTCCGAGGCTTATGGCCCACCCTTGTGGGTTCCCATGCCCGGGCTCGAACGCGGGGCCGGTCACGGCGGCAAAGGGCGCCGCCGGGCTTTGCAGGACGTGCGGGAGCGGCGCAGCCACGGGTGGCCTTGCCGGCTGCCCATCCATACAGACCCAAAGGCTCGACATCATGTCGACCATGGGCGCGGCCGCCATCGCCGGTGTCAGGTCTTCGTGGTCGTCCGCCGCGGGCAGTTTTCCGGTGGGGTTCCTGAGCGATTCCGAGGCTAGACGTACCCGCAGGCGGCCTGGAATGCTCCTGTCAGTCGGTTCCGTCAGGGAGGCGGCCTGGAACTCCTCTGGTCCTTCAGTGCCCCGCGCCAGGAAAGCCCGCCCAGGCGTATGCAGGCTAATGGCTGAAGCGGCCGCGGCATTGATGATGTCCATCGACTCCATGTCGGACTGGACGCGGAGAGCGATGCTGGTTGTGACGTTCGCCCGAATGTCGGCCGTCAGGGCGCCCTGCGGCCGCTGCGTCGCCATGATCAGGTGGATGCCCAGGGAACGCCCGATAGCGGCGATCCTCATGAGTTCGGTCAGGGCTGCCGGTGCCTGCTCGACCAGCATCCGGAATTCATCAATGACCACCACAAGGTTGGGGAGCTGAGCATCCCGATCCGTGCGGGAAGCCCGATACGCATTCAGATCCGGCGCCCGGGCGGACGCCAGTATTTCCTCACGGAGCCGGATTTCCGCCCGAAGGGATACCAGCCACCGGTCGAGCTCGTGGCTGGCCAGATCGGTGAGCATCCCAACACAGTGTGGAAGGCCTTGCAGGGGCGCCAGCCCCGAGCCGCCTTTGAAATCGACAAACAGGAAATTAATGCGGTCTGGAGGGTGGCTGAGCGCCAACGCCGCGGTGATGCTGCGCAGCAGTTCGGATTTGCCCGAGCCGGTGGTCCCGGCCACCAGGAAATGGGGCCCGTCGGTTTGGAGGTCCAGATAGCGGTTGCCGTCAGCGGTTTGACCGATGGGCACTGCGAGCCCCGGTTCGTTGCGGGATGCTGCCCAGCGCGCTGACGTTTCAGACTTGCCGGGGTTGAGCAGGTCGCGGAGCAGGCAGGTTTGCGGCACAGTTGTCGCACTGGTGTTAACGGGCGCGGCATCATGGGAAAGCATGCGGCAAAAGCTGCCGAAGACCGCTTCCGGAGCGAGGTCCGGCACAAAACGAATGGACCCCTCCGGTCTGTGCAGCTCGGCCACCCGTTCACCCAGTTCGATGTCCGCTGATGCCATGGAACCAGGCCGGGACCGGAAATCGATGACCTGCCAGTGGTTTTCCGCCGCGAGAGCTTTGATCCCGTCGTCCGCCGGGTCGCCGGCATTGATCATCAGCAGCACGCCCCGTGCGGTGGTGGGGCCGTGTCCCCCTACCAGCGCGGCTGTTGCAGCGGCCTTCGTGGCCGTCAGCGTGACACTGGACAGGAACCGGGCACTGAGTGGAAGTTGACCGGCCGGGCCATGGACCACCACGCGGGTGCGGACGGCCCGCGGGTAACCCGCAAGTTGCATGATGAGCGACCGCATCAGACCGTCGAGGGACGCAGCCGGGCCGCTGACTGTGGTCAAGGAATTGGCCGGGTCGAGGACCAGCGGAACAACTCCGGCCGACGGGACGTCCAGTCCAGGCGCGGCCGGCTCGAATCGGATATTTGCACGTTGGGCTGCCAAGCCGAGGCGTAGCCAGATCCTCTGTTCGCCGGGAGCCCGTTCATGCGAAGCGCCGGACGGCGCACCGCCGACCACAAGAGCGGACAGCGGTGGAGCAGCGCGCCGCCGCCGCTCCTGGTCGTGGCGGACTGCGGTCGCCACCGCTGTGGCCAAGTCCCTGCGTTGGCGCATCCCGGAGACGACAGGCACCAGAACGGAGACGGCGGAGACCACGGTGAAGGCGAGGAACATCCACATACCCGTCATGACAGCCAGCCCGACGCCGATGACCAGCGGCAGGACGGCCGTCAGCACGAGTGCGGCACGGTTAACGGGGTCCGTGTGCCGTTGGATCACCAGGGGCTCGTGGACGTCTGATCCTGCTTCTTCCAGCTTCATGCCGGGAGCATCCACGAAGATCAGCGACATCGTGGAGTTGCCGCAATGGATGATGGATCCGGTGGCCACAACAGTGTTTCTTACCCGTTCGCCGTCGACTTCCGTACCGTTGGCACTGTCCAGGTCCTCGATGGTGATTGCAGTTTCGGAAACCAGAAGGCGGGCATGTTGCCTGGACAGTTCAGGATCCGGGATGACGACGTCCGCTTTGCTTCGGCCGATGCTGTACGTTCCGCGCCGCAGCGGAACCACTGTCCCGGCGCCGGCACCGCTCAGAACTGCGAGGGCCAACGGCGCCGGCAGGTCGGCAGCGAACCGCGGCCTGCCGCCCAGGCTCCGCCTCCCGCCGTCGACGATAACCGCACCGTTCACCAGCGGCGGTTCGCCGACCGTCAGGGAAGCAAGCGTGAGGCCGTCCACCGACAGAACGCCGGTGCCGAACCTGGCCCCGAGTTCCGCCTGAAGGTCCGCACCGCCCGTGCCAATGGACGCGTCCACCGTAAGTTCCAGTGGTGTCTGGACCAGCCCAGTGCCGGGGCTGCGGACGAGCGTGCACTCCAGCGGCATGATGTTGAATTCCTAACGGTTGGCTGGCTTACATGTCCACGCTAGCCACGGCATCCGACGCTTGTCTCGACGGGCATATGCCATGTGGATAACGACGGCCACGTGGTGCACCGCGTGTCGGGGGCAACCATCCCGCCAGATAGGATGAATGACGTTGTCGAGTGCTTATGAGGAAGGACGTCCACGGGTGGTAGAAATTGCGGATAACGCCGATGTGTCAGCTGATGCGGTGGTTGGGGAGGGTTCCAAAATTTGGCATCTGGCCCAAGTACGCGAAAAGGCCCTGCTAGGCGCAAACTGCATTATTGGCCGTGGCGCCTACATCGGGACAGGAGTCACGATGGGCGACAACTGCAAAATTCAAAATTATGCGCTGGTGTACGAACCAGCCCAATTGGGCGATGGGGTCTTCATCGGACCTGCGGTCGTGCTGACTAACGACACGTATCCTCGGGCCATCACGCCCGAGGGTGAGCTGAAGAGCGCACATGACTGGGTACCTGTCGGCGTAACCATCCAGGACGGCGCATCTATCGGAGCCAGGGCAGTCTGTGTGGCACCTCTGACAATCGGCCGCTGGGCAACGATTGCGGCCGGCGCTGTGGTCACCACCGACGTTCCCGACTTTGCACTCATGGTAGGCGTTCCCGCCAAGCGTCGCGGTTGGGTCGGAAAGGCGGGGTTCCCGTTGGAGCGAGTCGGCGAGCAATGGGTCTGCCCTGAGACCGGTGCCCTGTATGTCGAAAACGACGAAGTTCTTCGAGAGGTTGAAGTATGAGCCAGGAATTCATCCCCGCCGCCAAGCCCATCATTGGCGACGACGAGCGCAGGGCAGTTGATGCCGTGCTGGCTACGGGCCAGCTGGCCCAGGGAACGGAGGTGGCCCTTTTCGAACAGGAGTTCTCCAACGTCCTGCTCGACGGGCGCGCTGCCGTGGCTGTCAACTCCGGAACGTCCGGGCTTCACCTCGGACTTCTCGCGGCCGGGATCGGGCCGGGGGATGAAGTCATTGTCCCCTCGTTCACGTTCGCCGCGACAGCCAACTCTGTCGCCCTTACAGGTGCAACTCCGGTGTTCGCGGATATCGAGCTGGAACACTTCACCCTGGACCCAGCCTCCGTTGAATCAAGGATTACTGATAAGACGGCCGGCATCATGCCGGTGCACCTTTACGGCCACCCATTTGACGTCCACGCCATCGGCGCCCTCGCGTCGAAGCACGGCATCAAGGTTTTTGAAGATGCAGCGCAAGCACACGGAGCTGCGGTGAACGGACAGAGGGTGGGAACCTTCGGTGACTTTGCCATGTTCAGCCTTTATCCGACGAAGAATATGACGTCTGGGGAGGGAGGGATGGTCAGCACCGGCCTTCCGGATGTCGAGCGTCGGCTGCGTCTGCTTCGCAACCAGGGCATGGAACGCCAGTACGAAAATGAACTCGTTGGCTTCAACGCGCGAATGACCAACATTCACGCCGCCATCGGTCGCGTTCAACTGACAAAGGTGTTGGATTGGACGAGGATCCGCCAGGACAACGCGGCATTCCTGGATGCCCATCTTGAGGATGTCATCACTCCGACCGTGGCCGAAGGCTGCCAGCACGTCTATCACCAGTACACCATTCGGGTCAGCGAGGACAGGGACGGCTTCGCCAAAGCCCTGCGGGAGGAGTACAACGTTGGCTGTGGCGTCTACTACCCCATTCCGAATAACCGGCTGGCCCCATTCCAGACGAACGACGAATTGCCGGCCACCGATGAGGCGGCCAGGACGGTTCTTTCCCTTCCGGTCCACCCTTCTTTGAGCCAGAACGATCTCGAGCGGATCGTTGCTGCCGTGAACGCAGTCGCGAAGGCAGGAAGCTGATGCCAAACTTGCGTGCAGGACTCATTGGACTCGGGATGATGGGCAGGCATCATGCCCGGGTAATCCGGGAGTTGGACGGAGTGGACCTTGTCGCCGTGGCAGATTCTTTCGGCGATCCGCACGGCGTGGCGGACGGCCTGACCGTCTGCAGCGGTGTCGATGACCTGATCGCCCAAGGCATCGACCTGGCCGTAGTGGCAGTTCCGACCAACCTCCATGAGGCCGTGGCGGTGCAGTTGGCAGAAGCCGGCATCCATTGCCTGGTGGAGAAGCCTATTGCCGGTGACTCTGAGGCTGGCCGCCGGATTGCGTCCGCCTTCGAAAGCAGGGGGCTGATTGGTGCCGTGGGGCATATTGAGCGGTTCAATCCGTCGCTTCAGAGCCTGCGCGCGCGCCTCGAGGCCGGGGACCTTGGCGATGTCTACCAGATATCCACGCGAAGGCAGGGCCCGTTCCCGGCACGGATCGCAGACGTGGGAGTGGTCAAGGACCTCGCGACACACGATATTGACCTGACCGCCTGGCTTGCCCAGAAGAATTACGTCGATGTCGTGGCCCACACCACCTCCCGGAGCGGGCGCGAGCACGAGGATATGGTGACAGCCATCGGGCACTTGAGCGGCGGCGTCGTCACGAACCATATAGTGAACTGGCTCTCTCCGATGAAGGAGCGCACAGCCATTGTCCTGGGCGAGCGGGGAGCGTTCATCGCAGATACGATCTCGGCCGACCTCACTTTTGTCGAAAACGGAACCTTCCAGACCGAGTGGGAATCCATGGCGGCGTTCCGGGGCGTATCCGAGGGATCCAGTATCCGATTCGCCCTGGCTAAGCGTGAACCCCTGAAAATGGAGCATGAAGCGTTCCGGGATGCCGTATTGGGAAAGTCAATGAACATTGTCACAATGGCCGAGGGGCTGGAGACCCTCCGCGTCGCAGAAGCGGTGCTGGAGTCCGCGAGGACGGGCAACGTCGTCAGGCTCTGAACCCGGCAGGGCGGAACACCGGCGGCTTCCTCGCGGTAACCTTGACCAGTAAACCCGGGCATAGCTGTGCCTGCAATCCACCACACAGGAGAGTCGTGAACGCTGACCTCGTCATTGTAGGGTCGGGCTTTTTTGGCCTGACAATCGCAGAGCAGGCCGCGACTGAGCTCGGCTTGAAGGTGGTGGTCATCGACCGCCGACACCACATCGGTGGGAACGCCTACAGCGAAAAAGAAGAGCAGACGGGGATCGAGGTGCACCGGTACGGTGCGCACCTGTTCCACACGTCCAATGAGCGGGTGTGGGAATACGTCAACCGGTTCACCACCTTCACGAACTACGTCCACAAGGTCTATGGCGTCCACAAGGGCGAGGTCTATTCCCTGCCCATCAACCTGGCCACAATTAATCAGTTCTTCCGCGCGAACCTCACACCAGGCCAAGCCCAGGCCCTGATCCAGGAGCAGGCCGGAGAGCTCGCCGGGACGGACCCGCAGAACTTGAACGACAAAGGCATCCAGCTCATCGGCCGGCCGCTGTACGAAGCATTCATCAAGCACTACACCGGCAAACAGTGGCAGACGGATCCGAAGGACCTGCCTGCCGGCATCATCTCCAGGCTCCCGGTTCGGTACAACTACGACAACCGGTACTTCAACGACACATATGAGGGCCTGCCCACGAACGGATATACCGCGTGGATTGAGAAGATGGCGGAGCATCCGAACATCGAAGTGCGGCTCAACACCGATTTCTTCGATGAAACGCACGAGTACAGCAAGGGCAAGGTGGTCGGCAGGATTCCGGTGATCTACACGGGGCCTGTAGACCGCTACTTCGACTACGCCGAAGGCGACCTTTCGTGGCGCACCATCGACTTCGAGGAAGAAGTGCTGGATGTCGGGGACTTCCAGGGTACGTCCGTGATGAACTACAACGACGCCGACGTGGCCTTTACGCGGATCATCGAACCTCGCCATTTCCACCCCGAGCGGGACTACCGGACCGACAAGACAGTTGTGATGCGCGAGTTTTCCCGCGCTGCCGAAAAGGGCGATGAGCCGTACTACCCGATCAACACGGCCGCGGACAGGGAGAGGCTGCTCAAATACCGTGATCTCGCCGCCGCTGAACAGGACGTGTTGTTTGGCGGGCGACTGGGAACGTACAAGTACCTGGACATGCACATGGCCATTGGCTCAGCCCTGACCATGTTCGACAACAAGATCCGGCCGCACTTCGAAAGCGGCGCCAAGCTTGAAAGTGGAGGAGTGGACGCATGAGCGCACACGATGTAACCACAGACTGGGCGACAATCCAGCGCGTTATCCTGCCATCGCAGGACCAGCCAGACACAGTGTCCCTGTACGTCGATGCGGGAACGGCAAGCGGCATCCGGCTGCGCGAAAATGACGAGCTGGCCCGCACCCCTAAGCTGCCCGAGCAAAAACTGCAGATGTTCAGTTCGGGAAGCCGTGAGGCTCATTTCGAAGATCTGCTGACGCGGCATTCAATGCGGGTGCGTTCGGGTGAGCAGATATCCTTCGGCACATACTTCAATGCTTTTCCGGCCAGCTACTGGCGGCGCTGGACTGATGTCCGTGACGTTCGACTGGTGGTCAGGACCAACGGCACCGGAACTGTCACCGTCTACAAGTCCAACGCGCGAGGGTCCGTTCAGCGCGTGGATGGCAAACACGTCGACGGCACTGCGACGTCTGTCTTTGACCTCACGTTGAAGCCTTTTGGCGACGGCGGCTGGTATTGGTTCGACCTCGCCGCGAGTACGGGCGAACTTCTCCTGGAGAGCGGAGAATGGCAGGCCGGGGGCAGCCGTCTTTCCAAGGGCCAGGTGACACTTCAGATCACCACTATGAATAAACCCGACTTTTGCCTGAACAATGCACGCATCCTGGCAGAGAATCCCACCGTCCTGGAGAACGTCAAAGAGATCCTGATCGTGGACCAGGGCACACAAAAGGTCGAGGCGGAGGACGGTTACGGCGCCGTCAAAGACTCGTTGGGCGGAAAACTCAGGGTCATTAACCAGGCAAACCTGGGCGGGTCGGGTGGCTTCGCCCGCGGGATGTACGAGTCCGTGGAGAACGGCAGTGACTACGTGCTGCTCCTGGACGACGACATTGTGGTCGAGCCCGAAAGCATAGTCCGGTTGCTGACCTTCGCTGACCACTGCAGGAAGCCGACCATCGTCGGCGGCCATATGTTCGACCTCTACAACCGCAGTGTGCTCCACACTTTCGGCGAGGTTGTGGATCCCTTCCGGATCGTTCCGGCTCTGCCGCACGCCGACATGGAAACCCGGCACGACTTCAGCATCGCCAACCTCCGCCAGACGGCATGGCTGCACCGGCGCGTCGACGTGGATTACAACGGGTGGTGGATGTGCCTGATTCCTACTGAGGTCATCCGTGAAATCGGCCTTTCCCTGCCGCTCTTCATTAAGTGGGACGACGCCGAATACGGGCTTCGGGCACGGGAAGCCGGCTTCGCGACGGTCTCCCTCCCCGGTGCTGCGGTGTGGCACGTCTCTTGGATCGACAAGGACGACCTCGTGGGATGGCAGGCGTACTTCCACGAACGCAACCGCTTGATCACCACCTTGATCCACAGCCCGTACCCGAAGGGCGGCCGCGTCCTGCGGGAATCGGTTCAGGCTGACGTGAAACACCTCGTGTCCATGCAGTACTTCACCGAACATGGCAGAATCGAGGCTTTGAAAGACCTCTTCAAAGGGCCCGGGGAGCTCCACCGGGTGCTCGGCACCAAGCTGCCTGAAATCAACGCGTTGAAGGCCTCCTACCCGGACGCGCAGTTGAAGGATGACGTCAACGACTTTCCCGCACCGAAACTGGGCCGCGGTCCGATGGGGGGAACCGTCGTCGGAATGCCCAGCAAGAAGGAGCTCATTCCCTGGGGGATCAAGACAGTTGCGCGGCAGCTGATCAAGGCACCGGGCCCAGAAAGCGGCGAGCGGCCGCAAGGATATCTTGCCCACCGGGACAACCGCTGGTTCCGGGTTGCCCACTACGACAGCGTGGTGGTGTCCAATGCCGAAGGAACAGGAGCTTCGTGGTACCAACGTGACCCGAAGAAGCTGAAATCGATGCTGACGGAGGCAACCCGGCTGCATCTGCAGCTCTTCCGTGAGTGGGACAGGCTCGCCAAGCAGTACAGGGACGCTGTTGCCGAGATCAGCTCGCTCGAGTCGTGGAAAAAGACTTTCGAAGCGAATTCCGAGGACAAAAGTTAGATGGTAGGCCAAATCGACCAGCTTATAAAGCCGGGGAGTGGACGCGGTCTCCTCGATGTTTACGGGGACCGTTTCCTCCTGAAACTGCTGGTCCGCAAGGAAATCAAAGTTCGCTACCGGGGCTCCGTGCTCGGGCTGATGTGGTCGTACGTTAAACCGCTCGTGCAGTTCCTGATCTACTTTGTGGCACTGGGCATCTTCCTCAACCTCCAGCGCGGAACGCCCAACTACGCGATCTACCTCTTTGCCGGAATCGTTTTGGTCAACTTCTTCACGGAATCGCTGTCCAACGCAACGCGTTCGATCGTGGACAACCGCGATCTCATCCGGAAGATTTATCTGCCGCGCGAACTCTTTCCTGTCGCGACTGTATGGGTTTCGGCGGCGCATTTTCTCCCGCAACTGCTGGTCCTCGTCGGGGCTTGTCTTGTGGTTGGCTGGACGCCGTCGATCCTCCAGCTGGCGGCTGTTGTGCTGATATTCCTGATGGTTGCCGTTCTTGCTACAGGGCTGGGTTTGATATTCGGTGCGATTAACGTCTATTTCCGCGACTCGGAGAATATCGTTGACATGATCGTCATGGTCGTCACCTGGGCCTCTCCGGTGCTCTACGTGTGGTCGATGGTTGAACGTGTTATGGGCCCCTGGTTCTGGATCTACCAGCTGAACCCCATGACGGTCGCAGTGGAAGTCTTTCATTGGGCATTCTGGGAACCGTCATTGAAGTCCGATCAGCTCGTCGACGGGACGATGCCACCGGACCTGCTGACATTGTGGCTTCCGGTCGCCATGTTGACCACGTTGGTTGTCCTCTTCGTCGGACAGCTGACGTTCCGTCGTCTCGCCATCCACTTTGCACAGGAGCTCTGACATGACGACGATTGGCCATGTAGCGATCAGCTGCATCGACCTACGAAAGCAGTTCGTCCTTCGCCACACCAGGTCCCTCAAGGAGGCCCTCGTGTGGCTGGTCAAGGGACGAAAAGGCGACCTGTCCAAGAAGTTCCTGGCTTTGAAGGACGTATCGCTGGAAGTAAAGCAGGGGGAGACTGTCGCGCTCCTGGGCCTGAATGGCTCCGGAAAGTCGACACTCCTCAAGCTCATCTCAGGGGTATTGCAGCCCGACGGCGGAACAGTACGCACCCGAGGGCGGGTAGCCGGGCTGATCGAGGTGGGTGCGGGCTTCCACCACGACCTCAGCGGCCGCGACAACGTATACCTCAATGGCGCCATCCTCGGAATGACCGAAAAACAGATTGACGAGATGTTCGACTCGATCGTGGAATTTTCCGAGATCGGGGAGTTCATCGACACGGAGGTTAAGTTCTACTCATCCGGAATGTACCTCCGGCTCGCGTTCTCCATCGCCGTACACACCGACCCCGAAGTTTTCCTCATCGACGAAATCCTTGCTGTTGGAGACGAACCATTCCAGCGCAAGTGCATCGCGAAGATCAAGGAACTTTCGGCCAAAGGGAAGACGTTGTTCGTCGTCAGCCATGACCTGGATCTCGTGGCAACCGTCTGCGAACGTGGAATCCTCCTGGAGCACGGCAAAGTGGTGATGGACGGCGAAGTGCATGGCGTGGTCAAAGAGCTGCGGCGGCGTTCGGCCGAGGCCGAAGCGAAAGCCGAAGCCGAAGGCAGTTTGTGAGCCACGTGCCAATGCGCCGCGACCTTGCCTGGACCGCGGCAACTGTAGGCGCCACGTTGATTGGATCGTTGATCCCGCTCGTCACCAACAACAGGTTCTACTACTACGACGACACGCAAGCCGGGGCATTTGGTATCTGGTTCGAAATCGGAGCCAAAATCAGCTCAGGAGAGTGGCCCCTGTTTAGCGACAGCGCCTGGGGAGCGGGCAACTATGCGGCTGAGGGGCAATGGGGGATCTGGAATCCGCTCATTCTCCTGATCGGCTTGATAGCGAGCAAATCACCCAACATCGTCGTCTTTTCCACGATTCTCAAGATTTCATTCCTTTGCGTCCTGGCGGCCGGGACCTTCTGGGTGGCCCGCAGCTACAAAGCCAGTCCGGAGTGGGCAGCCATCGCGGGCGTTGCCGTGACCTTGACCGGTTTCACCGTATACATGGATGCCGCCTCGTGGGTCACCGGGCTCATGGTGTTCAGTCTTTTACCGCTTGCGTGGTTTGGCCTGCATCGGATGGCCTTCGCGGGGGCCAACCCCATCCTTGCACTAGCGACGTCTTATGTGCTGATAACTATCGGCTATGTCCACGGAACGCTCATGCTGGCCATCCTTTTCCTTGGGCTTCTGACGGAAGCCTGGGTCCACGCGTCACGCCGCGCCGCCCTCAGGCTCCTGCTGACAGGTCTGGTCTGTGGCACTGTGGCGCTGGCGGTCTATCTGCCCGGTGTCCTGACGGCCCCCGTAACGGCGCGGACCGGAGGCATCGGCAACAGCGGGTTCCTGACCCCCGACCTGACTGGGCTGGCAACAGCGTGGGTGCCTGGGAGCCTGCCTCAGGTCACAGGCTGGTGGGGCGGTTTTGCCCCGGTGCCCCTTCTGTATGTGGCATGGTTCCTCCCCGCACTCGTCCTCGTTGATTACGGTCGTGTCAGGGGTGGCATCAAGGAGTTCGCTGCAATCGGTGTTTTCGGGCTGCTGTCGCTGGGGCTGACTTTGGCACCCAGTGACCTTGGACCCCTCCGTTTTCCTGTCCGGCTCATGCCCTACGTTTCCTTGGCTGTGCTCATAGGTACTGCAATTCTCGTTTCACGCTACCGGGTCGCAGCTTTGAGCCGGGCACGATTGGTGATTACTGCGGCTATTGTTGTCTCCGGCCTCTATCTGGCGTGGACCCAGTTTCCGTCCTTCCGCTTGGCCGCTTCATTCGGCTTGCTATCCGTGGCGGGCATCGCAGTGCTGTACTTCTTCCTCTACTCGGGCCGGGTTAGGGGTCGTTTCAGGACGCCGGCACTCACAGCTGCCGTTCCCATTCTCATCAGCCTCGTAATAGCGGGTGGGCAGCATGCGGCGTTCAAAGGCTCACCGCTGCCTGACTACCGGATGCCCGACGCTTCGGCCGGATACACCCAACAGCTTCCAGGTGCCAAAGGCGGCACCTTTGTGGTGGGAGATCCCACCGTGCTCGGTGTTGGAATCTGGGACGAGACCCTGGCATCCAACGCCTGGTACCTGAATCCGGCGGAGGTTCAAAACCTGTACTCGCCCATCATGTTTGCCGAATACGCAGAGGATCTTTGCATCTCAAGCCACGGGTGGACCTGCGCGGCTGCTGGAAGGAAGCTGTTCGAAACCGATGAGACCACGGGCGATGTACTCGCGGATCTCCTGTCCTTGGATACCGTCCAGATACTCCGGGATCCGCAGCCTCAAGCCAACGACGCCTTTCGGGACACCCCGCCCGCGGGATGGCATGAAACCAGCCGGTCAGAAAATTCTGTCGTGTGGGTCCGGAACATGCCACTGCTGAACACGGGCCAGGTTGTCTGGGCTTCCGCTGGGGCGGACCTGGCGGTGGTCTCAGAAAGCAGCCAGGAAGTGGTGATCAGGGTGAACAGGCTGGACGACGGCGCAGGAAATGCCGTTCTTAGCAGGCTGGCGTGGCCCGGCTACACTGCGGAAGGTGCCAGCCTGGCAGCGCCGCTACGGGGCTACCTTGTGGGTCTCGACATTCCCGCCGGCTCCGAGGGCAAGGATATCGTCCTCCGCTTCAGTCCACCCGGCTGGCCAGTTGTCGTTGGAAGCATTATTTTCGCCGTTGTTGTTACTTTGTTCTGGAGTGTCGCCGAGGCACTAGCGGTTCGACGGCGGCCCCGGAAAATGACCGGCGCTTCGCCGATCGCAGCCATCTCCCCTTAAAGTGAAGAACGTTCGGAGGGGCCTAACCCCTCCGAACGTTTACACCATTGGTGCCCGGGAGTCGCCAAGCTCCGCTGTCAGACAGTACTCTCTACGGCGTGTTGGTGCCCCATGCGGTGGGTCAGGCGGACGTAAGCCAGGCGCCGTGCGTAGGACATGGCGATAGCTTTGGCGTTACCTACCGTCACGTCGAGCCAGCTCAGTAGCGTCGGATCGTCCCTTCGCAGCTGCTGGTGAAAAGCAATCGCCTGGTCTGACTGTTGACGGGCCAGCCGGACGCTCCATTGGCTGGCGCTGATCCTGAACGACGCCAAGGATTCCCGGAGCGCTACGAAGTCACCATGGCGGCAGATCCGCACAAGGGTCGCTTCGTCAATGAGGTACGGATGGGTGTTGTCCCACCAGCCTTCCTGGGCAAGAAGGTCCCGCCTGAACAAGGAGCACGCTGGTTCGCCGAAGATATTCGAACCTGCAAGCACAGTTGCACGGATGGCTTGGCGGCCGCTGACCAGTCCGTCTACGCCCTGCAACCCACGTCCCTTCAGGAACAGCCGGCCGTTCGCATCTACCAGATCCCGATGCGAGGAGACCATTACTGCGCCCGGATTCGCCTCGAGGGCTGCAACCTGCAGGGTGAGGGCATTGGGCGCAATCAGGTCATCGCCACACACGAGCTTCAGGTATTCACCGGTTGCAGCCTGGCTGACACGGTTCCAGTTGGCCTGGGCGCCGCCGCCTGTCGGGGTGGGGGTCAGCACCCGGACCTTGGGGTGTTCCTTAAACCGGGCGATGACTTCAGCCGTGCCGTCAATGGAGGAGTGGTCGGCGACAACCACTTCGTAGTCTTCGAAGGTCTGGTTCAAGACGGACTGGAGCGTCTCTTCGATGTACTGAACGTTATTGTAGGCCGGAATGACGATGGAGACTTTGGGACTCATGGTGCACTTTCCTCGGTGTCTTTTGTGGGGGAAGCGGGTTCAGGCCGTCTGCGGAACGAGAAATATTTGTGCCCGAAGTAATTGATGAAAACTGTCACGAACGTGATCGCGATCTGGGCCGGGATCTTCGGATAGCCCAGAATTTCGTGGGCAACCAGGAGCAGCGCCATGTTCGTGAAGAACATCGTTAGATTGACTAACGTGAAACGCCCGAGGTCCAGCCAGAAGTGGCCCTTCACCCGAAAAACAAGCTTCCGATAGACAAAAAAGACTGCAACAAGGGAAACGACAAATGCGATACTCAGCACGACTGGCGAGGGTAGCGCAGGATAGGCCCAGGCGATCGCCACGAACAATCCGGTACTGAAGGCAGTATTGCTGGCTCCAACCAACACGAAAGCGATCCGCTGATCCTTGATGATTCTCAGCAGAGGGCCGGGGGGACCATCATGGATACCCTTCACAACTTCCACTGGGGAATCGGGTTGCTTCGTGGAAGCCACATAATCTCCGAACTTTAGGGCCGGTAACCGGCAACTTCACACCCTAGACTACCGAAGACGCCAAGTGGCTTCACAATCCTCGTGCCCGCGGGCCGGGTGTGGGAGCAGATCAGAGCTTTCCTGATACCGCCAGCCGCTGGACTTCCTGCACGGTGTAATTGATTCCAACAGCAAGCGGAGTCACAGGGTGTTCGTCCAGCTCAGGCCAGACCACAGAGCGTAGCCGGAGGTCGTGTGCCTGGGCTTTAGCGAAGGGCGAGGCGCCAAGGATGATCAACGGACGGCGTTTGAAGATAGCGCGGCATGCACCAATGAGGTTGCCGATCGTATCCGCCCTCTGGGAGGCAAGGATCTTCACGATGGTCTCGCCAGGGAGGACGTCTGGGAGTCCGAGCCTGCCGATTCCATCGGACACCAACCGGCTGGCGTCGTCAACGAACAGATAGTCCCTCAGCGTGTCCAATGACACGTAGACCGAAACAGGGGCGCCAGTGAGGTGAGCCTTGGCGAAAACTGAGATAAGGCCCTGCGGCTTCCGGAGGTTCTGTCCCGGTCCGTAGAGGTTGCTGACCCTTCCGATGAGAGTCCGGACCGCTGTCCGCTTCGCAAAATCCGTTACCGCCGCCTCTGCCTTCAATTTGGCGAAACCATAAGGTGCCAATGGCTGTACGGGGCTCTCCTCAGTGAACGGCGGCGTGCTTGAACCGGCATAGACCCCGCCGGCCGAAGAAGCAAGGAACATCGCACCCATCCGCCCGTCACCGTCGGCACAAAGGGTCTCCTCAAACACGCCCAGGGCACGGGAGAACAACGAAAGTTCCGCATCTAAGGCGGCCTGAGAGGTCCCGGTCACTCCCGCGCCGGCGCACCAGGCGATAGTCCACGGACCGGAAGCCGCCGCGATCCGCAACTCCTCGGCACCGAGCCGGAATTCGCGGAGTGCGGCCTCCGGGTCAGCCCACGAGATCTTGCTTGTTAAGACCGGTGTTTTGCGTGACTCGAGCTCTCGGACAACGGCTCTACCGAGGAGGCCGCCGGCACCGATGACCCACGTGGGCCTAGCCTGCATCAGCCACCGGGCCCGAGGGCATCTGGGCGGGTGCTTTGTGGACAGTCTTGCCGAGCGGACCCAGGGCGGGGTCACTCACAATGAGGTACGCCGGTTTGCCCATGGCCATGTTGACGTTGACCCCGACGTATTCTGCGATGACCCCCAGGGCGAAGAGTATTGCGCCGGTACTGACGAGGAGGACCACCATCGTCGACGTCCAGCCCTGTTGGCCTGCGCCATGGCCGGTCAGGTATGCGATGACAAAATAGATGGCCAGTCCGATCCCGGCCAAGGCGAAGATTGCACCTATCAGGCTAACCATTCGAAGCCCACGCGTCCCGCTCGAAATCACCATCCGCCAGAAATGGGAGAGCAGCGACCGCAACCGGTATCCGGAGCGGCGGTCACCTTCTTCCCTCAGCAGGACAGGGCAAGTCGCTGTCTTGTCAGCAATCCAGCCCATTGCGACGTCCAGATAGACGCCGTGCCCGGCGTAGGCGGCCACGGAGCGTGCTACTTCTCCGGTGACCAGCCTGAAGCTCTGGTAGCTCGTGGCGTCGTCGCTGGACAGCAAGAAGCGCACTGCTTTTTTGGCGCCCTTCGACGCGACGTTCCGCAAGAAGCCATGCGGGGCCGGGTTGCTTGGCATTGCGTAAGTGACAGAGGCGTTGTGCTCCATGGCTGTATCCAGCAGGTCGGCGATTGCTGCGGGGTCGTGCTGGCCGTCCTCGTCCATGGTGACGATCCAGTCCCCACCTGCCGAAGCCATACCCGCCAACGTAGCCGCATGTTGGCCGAAGTTCCGGCTCAGCCAGACGCCGCGGACGATGTCAATGGACTGGGTCAATGAGCGGATCACGGCAGCAGAGTTGTCGGGGCCGTGATCGAAGACCAGCAGGACTTCCGAGATGACGAAATCGTGGCCGCCCTTACTCGTTGACATTTGCCGATAGGGGAGGAGTTCGTTAACTACACCAACGAGGGTCTTTTCGCCTTGGTAGACGGGTATGACCACAGATATGCGGTGGGGCGTCAAGTTAGTCTCGGGTTGAGCCAGTGTCATGTCAGGAGATTCTACCGGCTCAGCCTGGCTTTGTTGGGCCGAAGCCTGCCTCAGCGCCCCTGAGCGGCGCGAGGGCCCCTTCTCGAGCGCGAGGAATTGACCCTCAGGTATTATGAACCTGTCCCTCGCGCGCTGTCATGCGGCGGACGCATGCCCAAACTGAACGGAACCAGAATTGCAGCCTTCCCTATCGCCGTCGTCACGCAACAGGAAGTGGCTACTGTCAACCGCCGGATCGGTGTTGGTGCTCAGCCTTATCCCGCTCATCTTCCACGGCCGCTTCTACTTCCAGGATGACACCGAGAACGGTGCATACGGCGTGTGGTATCACCTTGGCGAGAGTCTGCTCCAAGGGAAAGTGCCGGTCCTGAATCCCTCAGTCTGGTCGAGTGGAAACTACATCGCGGAGGGGCAGTGGGGCACTTGGAACCCACTGGTCATGCTGTTCGGTCTCCTCGCCTACGTCAGCCCGAACGCGGTTGTGCTCACCACCGTGCTGAAGGTGGCCATGCTGGTCCTTGCCGGCGTTGGCACGTTCGTTCTAGCCAGAAGCTACACACTTTCGCCGGAGTGGGCCTTCATTGCAGGCATAGCCGTGCCGTTGAACGGATTCACGATGTACTTCGATGCCCCGTCATGGGTAACGGGAGCGCTCGTGTGGGCAATCTTTCCGTTTTTCTGGGCGCAGCTACGTCAGTTGATGCTTGGCAAACGAAACCCGTTCTGGGCTTTCGTCACGGGGTACCTGATAGTCACAGTAGGCTACGTCGCTGGAACCGTCGCTATCGGGTTTATCCTTCTGGCCGTTGGTATTGAAACACTGATCCGCAAGGCGTGGTGGCCGGCCGCCAGGATTGCGCTCACCGGCGTATCTATTGGGCTTGTCGCCGTTGTCGTCTTCCTGCCTGGGGTTTTGACAGCCGCCGTCACCACGCGTGGAACAACGGGCATCTGGAACGACGACTACATGAGCATTGACTTCACCAGCCTGTTGTTGGCACCGATCGCCACCGCTTACCCGCAGCTCCTTTCTTGGTGGTGGTCCGGAACCGCAGCAACAAGCCCGGCCGCTTATATTGCGTGGTTCCTGCCCGCCATTGCGTTCGTGAGCTGGGTTCAGTTCAAGAAGCTTTCATCCGATCTGCGGGACCTTTTCTTCTTCCTCGCAGCGTCCGCGGCGTTTGTCTTGCTTCCGACGACGATAGGCCCCCTGCGCTATCCGGCCCGCTTTATGCCTTATGTGGCGTTGGCTGCTGTTCTCCTGGTCGTCGTTGCACTGGCCCGTTCCAGGCAGGCTTCGATCAGTCGAGAGTCGCTTTTCTTTGCACTCGGCCTTGTAGTGCTCGGTTCCTACCTCGGCTGGTCCCAGGCCCCGTGGCGTTACTTCACTATCGCGTTGTGCGCTGCCTTGATCGTCGCAGGCCTGGTGTGTATGCGATGGCTGTTGAATCACCCCGAGGTCGCAAGGCACAAGTGGAATAAGTTTGGCCTTCCCGCAATATCGTTGTTGGCTATCGGTGTCTTGTTGGCCACGACAGCGACGACCGTCCTTCAACACCGCACGACTGCCCGAAGTGGCTTGTCGATCGCCAACCAGCCCGAAGACGTCTCCACGTATAAAGGTGTGCTGGAGGGCGTCCAGAATGACGTCATCGTTGTGGGGGATCCGCTGGACTACCCCCAGGATAAGGAGACATGGGAACAGACGCTCATGGCGAACGCGTGGTACCTCAGCGACGCAAACGTCGTGAACCGCTACCAGCTGGTCGGATTCTCCAAGCTCAATGAGTTGCTCTGTCTGCGGTACTTGGGCGGAACCTGCCCTGAACTCGCGGAGAAACTCTTCGATCGCCGGGCAGAGACCGGCCTGCTGCTCGTTGATGAGCTCCACATCGACAACGTGCAGATCCTCAAGAGGTCATTCGACAAACCGCAAGTGGCCATGGCCTCCAACAATTACGTGTCACGGGATGAAGAAGTAGAGATACCTGCTGTTCCTGACGGATGGCATGTCGCAACGGAGACTGACGACACCGTCCTGTGGAGCCGCGATGTGCCCCTGGGTCCTGCCGGAGGCGTTACCTGGACCCGGCCTGGCACCGAGTTGAGCGAGGTCTCGCGGGACGACACCAAGGTCGTACTCAAGGTCGAGGACGTGCCGGCCGAAGGCGGCCGTGCCGCTTTGAGCCGCCTTCCCTGGCCCGGATACAGTGTGGAAGGCGCGCAATTTACCAGTCGCCCCATCGGCGGATATCTGCTTGGCCTGGCCATTCCCGCCGACGCTAAGGGCAAGCTGATCACCATCAGCTTCGAACCGCCGGGGTGGCGCATAGGCATCGCGTTGTGGGCCGTCGCAGTTGCGGGGATGCTGCTCTGGAGCCTCTTGACTATCAGGCGAAGGCGGTCGGACGGTCCATTGCAGCCCCAACCAGCAGACGACGGTTCCAAACAGCCGGCACCTGCCTACGAGGGAATACGGTAGACGATGACACGGGCCGGGGAGGGTCATGCTTTCCCCGGCATCTTCGTTTGGCCTGTCACTGAAGGGTCGGTCCATTTCTATCGAGGCTAGGGCGCTTCATGACGTGGGACGTTTTCACGACCTTGAGGCCTTGACGTTGGTGCGGCGAAAAGTCGGGCCGCCGGACTTGACCGAGCCAGTCGATGTCCACGATGGCCGTCGCAGCGCCTTGGCCTGATGATCGGCAGGCGCCTGCCGCCGGCGTCGTGGCGGTCAGTCAGGAGTCCGCCGACATGTCGGTGGTCCGCCTCCGAGCTTTGGGCGCGTCCTGAGTGGCCTAACGTCGTGGCTTCGCCGCAGCAATGACGAGGCAGCGGAAACCCTGGGCATGTTCCACGCTGTCAGCTACTGTGTTGAGTCACTGGGTTTGGGGGACTATGTTGCGGGGCCGTGCTCCGCAACAACAGCGCGCCAGACCAGGCACCAACCGAAAACCAGCATGACAGCGAAGAATGCAGGGGACAGCGGGGTGCGGCCTGGCGGCTGCCAGGACGTATTGGCATACACACCGGTCCAGTCGCAGTCCGCACCCTACCTGCTGACAGCGCAGCAGGGTCTGCTCAAACGTCCAGACGTGAAAATGCCACCAGCACGGCTGTTCCCTGCTGCTCCCGCGGCCATTTGCAGGGAGAGGCGGCGGGAGCAGCAGGAGTGCTGTGACCAGGAAGACTGTAGTGGCACACGGACCGCCCTTGGCGCGCACGATAGCGGACAGCACAGCGCTGTCGCGAGGTCCAGTCAGAGTACAACCGCCCCCAACGATGGTGTCCTTACAGCCAACCGAACTGGCCGACGTAGGCTGCTGAATATTCAAGGTGCGACTGAGCACTATCCGGAAACCTGTTACAGGCACTAATGGCCCAATTGTTAACACCTATGTTCGGTTGGCGTAAACCGCTGGCTCCAACAAACGTTCCAGAGCCACGCGACGTTGGCCAGCAGACCGGCCGCGGTCGCGTATTGAAGTGCATCTGGATTTACGACGCCGTTGGCGAAAAGGGACCTGGGGTAACAGAGACAGCTGTCGCGACAATGGCCCACTTCGGGCGGCGAATTTGCGAGAGTGCGGCAACATGAGGGCCAGGAAAAAGCAACTCAGTAGGGAGCTGCCGAGCCGCATTGCATAGACGACTCCAGGGTCGCTGCTGAACAGGGACGGGAGACCTGCTACAGCGTCATAGACGGGGTTGTAGTTCCTGCCAAGGTGCGTACCTCAACCACGTCATCGCGATGCCTGTGATCGGCCCTCGGAACGCGTCGACTCCGGCGCCGGCGCTGCCACAGTCCACACAGTTGAAGAGTCCGATCCAAAGCAGTGTCAGCGAGAACGTTCGCCCTCCGGAATCCTCACCGCGGCTAACTCCGACTATCCTTTCGGATCCGTTCGAGGAACGTATCCCGGCTGTGACGGAGCCGCATTGGGATCAGTGGCCGTTTTCCAAGAGTCCCAGAAGGTAAGTTCCGTAGCCGCTCTTGCGCAGGGGTTCGGCCCGCTGCCGAAGGTCGTCATCGCTAAGGAAGCCTAGCCGCCATGCGATCTCTTCCGGTGCCCCGATCTTCAGGCCCTGCCGGTTCTCGGTCGTGCGGACGAAGTTGGAAGCATCGTTGAGGTCATTGAAAGTACCGGTGTCCAGCCAAGCCGTGCCGCGGGGAAGTATCTCAACCTGAAGTTTTCCCTGGTCCAGGTATGTCCGGTTCACGTCTGTGATTTCCAGCTCGCCGCGGGGCGATGGCTTGAGGCTCCGCGCAATTTCAACGACGTCATTGTCATAGAAGTACAGCCCGGGAACGGCATAGTGGCTCTTGGGTTTTTCCGGCTTCTCCTCCAAGGAGATGGCCTTGCCGCTGGCGTCGAATTCCACAACACCGTATGACTTCGGGTCAGCGACCCAGTATCCAAAGACTGCACCGCCGTCGATGTTCTCGAAACGGCGAAGCTGGGTTCCCATACCCTGACCGTAAAAGATGTTGTCGCCCAGTACCAGCGCCACTGGCTCGTTGCCAATGTGCTCGGCTCCGAGGATGAACGCTTGGGCCAGTCCGTCGGGAGACGGCTGTTGAAGATAGCTCAAGTTGATACCGAACTGCGAGCCATCCCCCAGTAGGCGCTCAAACTGCTCGGCGTCGTGGGGCGTGGTGATAATGAGGATGTCCCGGATCCCGGCCAAAATGAGGGTGGAGAGCGGATAGTAGATCATCGGCTTATCGAAGACAGGCATCAGTTGCTTGCTGACGCCCAGAGTGATCGGATGGAGCCGTGAGCCGGTACCGCCGGCCAGAATGATTCCGCGCATATAGCCTATCTTTCCTGCTGACTCGTGCATCATCCAAATCCGGTAACCTTTGAAACTATGCAGCGACTATTAGTAACCGGCGGCGCCGGCTTCATCGGCTCCAATTTTGTCCACTACGTCATGTCCACAACGGACCACCACGTGACCGTCCTTGACAAACTGACGTACGCAGGCAACGAGGAGTCGCTGACGCACCTTCCGGCCGAGCGGTTCCAGTTCGTCAAGGGTGACATTTGCGACCAGCCGCTCGTGGACGAGCTGGTCGCGGCTCATGATGTTGTTGTTCACTATGCTGCTGAGTCGCATAATGACAATTCGTTGCACGATCCGCGGCCGTTCCTGGATACGAACATTATCGGCACGTACACGCTGATCGAGGCGGCCCGGAAGCACGGTAAGCGTTTCCACCACATCTCCACTGATGAGGTCTACGGGGACCTTGAGCTTGATGACCCGGAGCGGTTCACTGAGCAGACCCCGTACAACCCGTCCAGCCCGTATTCGTCCACGAAGGCCGGTTCTGACCTTCTGGTCCGTGCCTGGGTGCGTTCCTTCGGGCTGCAGGCGACCATCAGCAACTGCTCGAACAACTACGGCCCGTACCAGCACGTGGAGAAGTTCATTCCGCGTCAGATCACGAACGTGATCGACGGGATCCGCCCCAAGCTCTATGGCAAGGGCGAGAACGTGCGTGACTGGATTCACGCGAACGATCATTCCTCGGCTGTCCTGGCGATCATTGCCAAGGGCCGGATCGGGGAGACCTACCTGATCGGTGCTGATGGGGAGAAGAACAACAAGGACGTCGTGGAGCTGATCCTCAAGCACATGGGCCAGTCCCCGGACGCGTACGACCACGTTGTTGACCGGCCGGGCCATGACCTGCGGTACGCGATCGACTCCACGAAGCTCCGCGATGAGCTGGGCTGGGAACCGCAGTTTTCGAACTTCGATGCCGGCATTGAGGACACCATCGCCTGGTACCGGGACAATGAGGACTGGTGGCGGCCGCAGAAAGCCGCAACTGAGGCTAAATACAAAGTGCAGGGCCAATAGGCATGGAGTTCCAGAAAAAGCTCGCTGCCACGGAGACGCCCATTCCTGGCATGCTGCTTTTCGACCTCCCGGTCTATGGCGACAACCGTGGCTGGTTCAAGGAAAACTGGCAGCGGGAGAAGATGATGGCGCTCGGGTTGCCTGATTTCAGCCCGGTGCAGAACAACATTTCGTATAACGACAAAGCCGGTACGACCCGGGGGATTCATGCCGAACCGTGGGACAAGTTTGTTTCCGTGGCGACTGGCCGCATTTTTGGTGCCTGGGTGGATCTTCGCGAAGGTCCGACTTTTGGTTCTGTGTTCACGGCTGAGCTGGATGCCGGCAAGGCGATCTTCATTCCCCGCGGCGTCGCGAACTCGTACCAGACGCTGGAGGACAACACGTCCTACGTATATTTGGTGAATGATCATTGGTCAGCCGATGCGGAGTACACGTTCGTGAATCTCGCTGACGAAACCGT
Organism: Arthrobacter sp. HS15c; assembly: GCF_040812005.1. NCBI lineage: Bacteria > Bacillati > Actinomycetota > Actinomycetes > Micrococcales > Micrococcaceae > Arthrobacter > Arthrobacter sp. HS15c. The sequence goes on along the minus strand of NZ_JBFOHM010000001.1, from coordinate 243,806 downwards.
GGGCATCTCCTGGCCTATTCCGCTGGAGGAAGCGGAGTTGTCCGAGAAGGACATGGCTCACCCGCGGTTGGCGGGGGTCACGCCGATGGCGGCCAAGAAAACGCTGGTGCTTGGGGCTGACGGGCAGCTTGGGAAGGCGCTGCGGTCGGCGTACGCGGGCGATCCGAGCGTGGAGTTCGCGGACCGGAGCAGCTTTGATCTCCTGGATCCTGCGTCGTTTGGCAGCCGGAACTGGCGGAAGTATTCCACCATCATCAATGCTGCTGCCTTCACGGCGGTTGATGCTGCTGAAACGGAGGAAGGCCGCCAGGCGGCGTGGGCACTGAACGTCACCGCGGTTGCGGAACTGTCAAGGATCGCCGTTGCCCATGGCCTGGTGATGGTGCAGGTCTCCAGCGACTACGTCTTTGACGGTTCACGTCCTTCACATGATGAGACCGAGGGCCCGTCGCCGCTGGGAGTCTATGCCCAGACCAAAGCTGCGGGAGACGCCGTCGTCAGTGTGGTTCCACGGCATTACATCATCCGGACCAGCTGGGTCATTGGTGACGGGCCGAACTTTGTCCGAACCATGGCCTCCCTCGCGGAAAAAGGAGTTTCACCCGCGGTCGTCAACGACCAGATTGGCCGTCTGACCTTCTCGGAAGACCTTGCCGCCGGGATCAAGCACCTCCTGGATGTCGGGGCACCGTTTGGTACGTACAACCTGACGAACGACGGCGAGCCCCGGTCCTGGGCGGACGTCGCGGCCGACGTCTTCGAACTTTCGGGCCGCCCGCGGGGCAACGTCACCGGCGTCTCCACAGCCGAGTATTTCCGCGGAAAAGAGGCCGCGCCACGGCCCTCTAACAGCGTGCTGGACCTTGCAAAGATCAACGGCACGGGCTTCCGCCCTGAACTCGCGGATACCCGCCTCAAGGGCTACCTGCAGAACAGCAAGTAACCAACAGCAAATCGGCAGGATCCCTCCCCGACCATAGCGGGGCAACACAAAAAGCGAGGCCCGGGCTGAACCAGCCCGGGCCTCCCTTTCACTTAGCGCATTGTTCGGCCGTGGTTTCGAATGTGCGGGAGACTGGGTGCAGAGGGACTGGCCTGTATGTCGAGCTGCAGCGCACTAATCAGTAGTTGGGTTCCAAGCATCAATGGCAAGGCCGCAAGCATCACGGTGGCCGCGGTTGCCACAGTACTGGAAAGGATCTGGAAGCAAACCCAGATGCTGATGACGGTGCCCACCCCAAACAGGGCCATTCCGAGGAAGAGCATGAGGGCAACAGGGGAGAAGGACCACAGTACGTAGCGGTACCAAATCCGCTTCCAGAATCCGGTCCCAAGCATATGCAGCAGTTCGGGAACAACCTTGCTGAGCCTGATGCTGGAAACTTCGTCGCCGTACACCGCTGGGATGGGGACGTCTATGGCGGGCACCTGGAGGATATTCAGGTTGAGGAGCATGTCGTTCTCGAAGCTATAGCGCTTGGAGATCGAATCCAAGGGCAATCGCTGTAAAATCTCAGTCCGGACGGCGGTATAACCGTTCTGAGGATCAAAGAGATGCCAGTAGCCCGACGCAAGTTTGGTCATGAAGGACAAGAGGATGTTGCCAAAAATACGGTACTTGGGCATCCCCGAGAACGAGCCTGCGGAAAAGAACCGATTCGCCTTGGCGAATCCGTAGCCGTCGTCCACGACCTTCTCCAAGAGATCGGGAAGATAAGCAGGGTCCATCTGGGCATCGCCGGCCATCACGACATTCACATCGGCGCCGAGCTCCATGGCTTTTCGGTGCCCCGTAATAATGGCACCTCCAACACCCTGGTTGACGTCATGACGAATGAGCTCCACCCTGGAGTCTGACATTGCACGGACTGCCGCAGAAGTGTTGTCCGGGCTGCAGTCGTCAACGATAACAATGTGGTCCACGTAGTCGGGCATGGTTTCAATGACTTGCCCGATCATTCTCTCCTCTTTATAAGCGGGAACGACTGCAGCGATTCGGGCGCCGTTATACATTGTGGATGGGGTCCTTTCGATTGTCTTCCTCGACATGGTCCCGCGTCGGCTGCTTGCCTCCGAATACCCAGTGTTTGTAGAGGAAATAGTTCCATACAGTGGTCGCGGCCGTGGAAACCACTTTTGCTCCGCCATAACCCAGGCCGGTGAGGGATAAAAGCTGCACGATGAAGACGGTTGCTATTGTGTTTGCGCCAACCAAGAGGGTGTACCGGCCGAGACTAACGTGTGTTCTGTGGGCGGAATCGAAGGAAAAGAGCTTCTGTACTGTGTAGCTGAAGGCGAAGCTGAGCAGGAACGCGGTGGCAGTGGCCACGGAGAGGTTCCATTGGAAGACCTCCCGGAATAGAACGAGAAGACCCAAGTCGACCAAAAATGACAGGCCCCCAAAAAACAGGTATCGGAAGGCGCTATGATTTATGGCTCGCCGTAGAGGCCGGTTCGGCTTGCGCTCGTCAATGTTCTTATCCCGTTGATGATCATGCATGATCGGTCGTCCTGTCCGCAGGATACGCGCATGCGCTTCCTGCTGAGACCGGTTCGGTGGTGTTACCGGCGGCGAGCAAACCGTCAGGGCTATTAATATGTCGTTTGAGAAGCACCGCGGCCACCACCGAAGTCGCCGAGAAGATGACCACGACACCAACAATGCCAAGCGGCGGCTGCCATTCGGGGGCCCCAAGCATGTCACCCCACCGAACGTCCAGCGAAAGACCGGTCGTGTACCGCCGGAGCACCCATACGAAGGTGATGATTTGTGCAGCTACCGCGATATTGACTACGGCGCCGAGAGCCCTCCGCCCCGGTGCCGGGATTTGCCCAGCCAGCGACCTGTCAAGTGCGAAGCCGGCCATAAGCATGAACGGAACGAATAGGGCGAGGATGTAGCGCCCCTGCCAGATGATTCCCTGCTCGGAAATGACTTGGGCTTGAAGTGCCATGGGAAGGACGATAAGGCTGAGCGCCAAGAGCAGGGCGGCGATGCGGGCTCGTCCCCGAGTAAATAGCAGGACAGAGAAGGTGGTTACGAAAATGATCGCCATCCAAAAGGCAAGTACGCCTACGGGGGCATCGAGTTCCAACCAGCCGAATTGACCTATCCACCCGATCATGTGGCTGAATGTTTTATCGAGCATGATTTCCACCCCATCGGCGGGCTCCAGGCCGGCGCCCTCAAATGGTTTGCTGCTCAGGCTGTCGTGCCGGACGATCCACCTGACAGCGAACGCGCACGCAAGAGCAATGACGCCGGCACCAGCGAGGACTGCAGGGGTCTTGGCTAGGCGTTTCAGTTGGACGCCGGTCGCCGTGACCATGACGGCCAGGACGACTATTAGCAGCCAAACCAAGGATAGAGCTTTGGTATTGGCAAGCAGCGCAGCGGCGGCTGTGGTTATTGCTATTGGAAGAATTGGCAGGCGCTCCGATGAGGACTTCTGGAGAAGCAAGAGCAGATTGGCCGCTATGGCTGCCGTTGTCGCGTACTCAAGACTGTTCGGGTTAACTGATCCATTGAGAAACAGGATCATTGGCGTAATCGCGCCCGACAGAGTGATGAGGGCCCACTTGTTGCGACGCAACTGGCTTACCGCGCTGAATGCCGCGGCGAGAAAGAAACTGCTCAACAAGGCGCTGACGAAACGCATTACATACACTGCGGGGAACCCCGATGCGGCAAGCGACGGCCATCCCACGATTGCGTAGTAAATCGGGTTGTAAAGTCCCGCGGTGGTTAGTGCTTTGACCGTATCGTTAGGGTCCCCATCGAGGTTGGGAGCACACGTTGGCGTTTTATCCAGATGCCTCGCGAAACAGGTCATAGCATCCACGTATCGGATGTAACGCGGGACATCGACCGCGAGCAGCGGCCCATCGGTACCGACCTGTGTACCACCCAGCTGACCGCGGGCGACGGCGGCGGCCTTAGTGACATGGGCCGGCTCGTCAGGGATAGCAGCAATTGGCGATGCGAAGGCCCACGACCAGCTCAGGAAGAGCAAGACCAGGAAAGATGGCAAAAACCAGGATCTGCCTTGGGCCGCACGGAAACCGGTTATCCGGGCAGAGATCACTGAAGAAGCCTCCTGTTGCTTTGTGTCTTGAGCCGAAAGGGCCCTGAGTGAACGCACCCGGTGTGCAATTCTACAGCAGAAGGCATGCCCGCCTGGGTGTCTGGTCTCCTGACGCGACGCCGGCGCCCTGCCACGGCCAGTGGCCGTGCTCCGGCTGGAGCGGCGTGACTCAGGAGTCTTCCCTGGTCTTAGCGACCCCAGCTATGGCCAGCGCGCAGATCCGGCAATAGTCAGCGGCGTCCAACCGGAACCGATCGTCACGGGCGCCCGCCATGCCCCACCGACAACAGGATAATAGGCAAGGGTGCCGTCCTTGAACCTGACGGTAAGACCAGTCGTGCCGGTCCCCTGGAATCCCAAAGTGGAGGTCGCGGCGTCCACCGGGCCCCATCCGCTGCCCACTGGCCTCCGGTTCTCGTTCAGGAAATTGGACGCTCCATCCGTTCGGTAAAGGAGCAGTTGACCATCGGAGCGCCGGGCGAGCATGTCCTGGTTGCCATCTCCGTCAAAGTCGAACATGGTGATGTCGAGTCCGCTCCAGCCCCAACCAATGGGAACAGCAGCCTTCAGCACATCCGCGCTCCCGCGGGCGTAGAGCAAGAGGTCGCCGTTCGCGGATTTCGCCACTATGACGGGCCTCTTATCCTTGCTATTCCATGGGCCAACCGTCAGGGTCTTGTCCTGGAATCCAGTGGCCAGTCCGACAGGAACCGAGTATCCACCTCCCGCGAGGCCCTTATAAAGGGTCACAGCTCCATCTTTCCACTGGACCAACAGATCCAGCCTCCCGTCCATGTCCCAATCCGTGTTGAAGATGGCTTGGACGTTTGTCCACCCTGTGCCGACCGTCCGCCCTGACAATAGGCCGCCGGCTTCGGCAGGGTACAGAAGTAGCCTTCCTTCACCCGTAACGGCCAGCGTGTCAGCCGGTGTGGCCCACGGCTGAGGTCCGGTCTGGTCACCGGAGCCAAGGATCAGCAGCGGATTCCAACCTGTGCCGATTGTCGAAGCCTGTCCCCAAGTTCCTTGTCCGAACGGAAAATACTGTAAGGCTCCGCCGTCGCGGCGTACGACGAGGCCACGTGATCCACTTCCGGTGAAGCCGCCACTCAGCGAAACCGCGGTGATGGCCTTCCATCCCGTTCCGACCACGGTCCGTGACTCGGCAATGAACGCCCCGCCGCCGTTTGAACGGTAGAGCTTCATTTCGCCGGCTCCGGTCTGGGCCAGGATGTCTTGATTGCCATCGCCGTCGAAGTCGAGCATCGTGACGTTGATATTTCCCCAGCCAGTCCCGGAAACGATCCCGGCTTGCAACCCCTCACCCGACCTTGCGTAGTACACAAGGTCGCCCGACGGTTTCCGTGCCATTACACCAGGACGCGAATCGGTCGTCCGCCAGGCACCGACAGTGATGAGGTTTTCTTGAAAGCCCTGGCCAATCCGGGTTGGTGGCGAAAACCCTCCAGAGGACAGCCCCTTGTAGACAAGGAGGTCCCCGTTATCCCATTGCGAAAAGATATCGCGGACGCCGTCACCGTCCCAGTCAGTGGTAGTGGCAGATCGCAGGCTCGTCCAGCCCGAGCCGATGGTTCTTGGCGCGCGGAGGCCGCCCGCGCCGTTCGAGGCATAGTTCAACAGGTTGCCCGCTGCGTCAGCGGCCAGAATGTCGGCATCGGACTTAATCGACGGTCCGCTATGCCCGGAGTCTCCTATGGCAGCGAATTCTTTCAGTTGCGCCAGACTGCCGTTCCACACGTTCGAATCGCCGGCGAACGGCCCGGTGCTGCTGTATTGCCAGATGCTGTATGTGCTCCAGCTTGAGGGAACGGCGCCAGCGTTGTTGGTTGGGTTCAGGGGGTAGGCTGCCACCCATAACGGGTAGTCGCCAAAGCCGGAAGGATCCCCCAGGCACTGCTTCCACCAGTTTGTGTTCGTGTAGATCATTGGCAGACGACCCGTCAGCGACAGCATCGTGTTGCCAAAGTCGCGGACCCAGGCCGCCAGCTGCGTGGGTGACATGTCGTAACAAGTGTTGCCGAAATAGAACCCGTTGATGGTTCGGCCCTCATAGGGGTTGAACTCAAAGTCGAGCACTGGCGGCATTGTGTAACCGTCCCCGGACCAGCCGCCGCCGTTCTGCACGAAGAATCGCGCCTGGTCGGAGCCGGAGGAGCCGTTCGGGATTGCGAAGTGGTAAGCGCCGCGGATCATCCCGACATTGCGCGATCCTTGGTACTGGGAGTTGAAGTAGTCGTTGGTGAAGTAACTTCCTTCTGTTGCTTTGACATAGGCGAACCTTGCGCCCATATTCCACTGCTGTTGCCAGTCCACGCTGGGTTGATGGCCGCTCACGTCCAGGCCCTGGACACCAAACGTGGGCATCCAAGTACCTTCGGTTGCCAGGGATTCGGTGCTGAGTTTCTTCAAGGAGTCAGAAGTAGCCGACGCAGTCACCCGGGTGGAGCGCTGGCCCATCTCCGCCCCGCCTCCGCCCACGGCTTCGGCCATCGATTCTTCTGTGGGTGTGGAGACTGCAGCAGCCGATGTGGCAGCCGTTGCCGGCTGCTCCGCGGTCAGGGTTGGAGGCGTTGTCGCCGGCGCGGATACCGTTGGAGCCGAAGCAGAAGGCTGGGGACCCGGATCCGCCGTGGGCGCCGCCGGCGTCGGGCTGTGTTCCAACGCTACGGAAGTTTCTGCCAGCCCTGGGCCTGCAACAAGGGCCGCAGCCAAGGCGGCTGTGCCCAAGACCCGCAGAAGGGGACGATAGCTGACTAACTGGTTCCGCTTCATTTTGGCTCCGGTGACATGAGGCGCTCCCCATAGCGCAACATCAGGGTTTCAGTTTCCAGTGAAATCCGGTCAGGAGACACCGAACTGGGGTTGCTGAGACTTAACGCGCTCACACTAACACCGTAGGAGCTTGTGAAACCAGTGATCCTGATGTTGCCAAAGTGAAAGATGCGGCACTGTTATCGATGTGTTGCCTGCCAAGGCGAAGATATCGAAGGCTAGGGGATCAGATAACCATTCCACCCTGTACCGGTTTGCTTCCTGGGCAGCCAGCCTGCTTTGCCGTTGCCGGGGTAGAGCCAGAGGCGCCCGGCGGCATCGCGCGCCAAGACGTCCGGCTTTCCATCGCTGTTGAAGTCACCCGGGCCCAGCATGGCGCTCATGGCATTCCATCCACTACCCACCTGTTGCCGCGCGAGCCAGCCACCACTGCCATCGCCCGGATAGAGCCAAAGGCTTCCTCCGGAATCCCTCGCCAATACATCGTTTGTGCCGTCACCGTTGAAATCGCCCGGGCTAAAGATGAAGCTCATGACGTTCCAGGCGCTACCCACCTGAACGCGCTCCAGGAACCCTCCAGAACCGTTGCCCGGGTACAGCCAGAGGGCACCGGCCTCGTCCCGCGCCAGAATGTCGGCCTTGCCGTTGCCATCAAAGTCGCCGGGCGAGAAAATCACGGACATTCCGTTCCACCCTTCACCATTCTTGACTCTGGGCTGCCAGCCACCCGTGCCGGTGCCTGCGTAGAGCCACAAGTCTCCGCTGGTATCCCGGGCAAGCACGTCACTGCGGCCGTCCCCGCTGAAGTCCGGAGTCGGCACTATGGCCGACATGTCATTCCAGCCAGGACCGGTGTTTTTGCGGGCCAGGAAGCCGCCTTTTCCGGTGCCGGGGTAAAGCCAGAGCGTACCCCCACTGTCTCGGGCAATGACGTCCGCCTTGGAGTCGCTGTTGAAGTCCTTCCAGAGTCCGGAAACGGGGGGAATAACCGTATACGCCTGGGTTCCCAACGGTGACGCATTGTTGGAACTGTCAACGGCAAGGTATTTCAGTGTCATCGCCGCAGACAGGGTGATGGGCCCTGTGTACTTCGTGCTGCCGGTCGTGGGCGTCGAACCATTGGTCGTGTAGTAGATCGTCGAGGGCTCATTGGCCGTCAGCGTGATCTGCTGCCCGATCGGGTATGTGCCGGCGGCCGGCGAGGCGACCACTCCCGGAGGTGTGGCATCAAGCACGTAGGCCTGCTGCCCAACGTCCGAGGCATTCGATGCCGAGTCGACTCCCAGATATTTAACAGTCATCGAGGCGCCGAGCAGGATGGGCCCGGCGTACCGGGTGCTTGCGGCCGTGGGGGTTGAACCGTCAGTTGTGTAATAAATCGAGGCAGGCTCGTTCGCCGACAACGTTATGGTCGTACCGGGTCCGTACGTTCCGGACTGGGGTGACGCCGTGACGACGGGCGGAGCAGTGTCAGCGACCTGGACAGTGAAGTTACGGGTGGCGAGGCTCTTGTTCCCGGCGACATCCGAAACCTCAATGTCAACGCGGTGCTGGCCGTTCCCCAAGCCGCTATACGCCTTCGGAGAAGTGCAAGCTGACAGAGCGTCGCCATCAAGACTGCACCTGAACCCGGAGACGTCAGCTGACGTCGACGAAAACTGTACGGATGTGGGATCCGTAACGGTCGCACCTTCCGCAGGTTCCGTGATCGTGATGAGCGGAGGGGTCCGGTCGACGGTGACATTGACTGAAGCAGCGGCGCTCACGTTCCCGGCGAGATCAATAGCTTTAACTCGGAGGGTCACGGGCCCCTCCTTCGTCAACGCGAAGGGCTGGCCGGAGGCGCAGGCGATGAAGCTGTTGTCCGCCGTTGAATCAACAGAGCAGCGCAGTGAACTTCCAGACTCGGAGGAGGCTGCGAGCACGGGATTGCCGGTGACGATCTGGGCGGCGGTTGGGGCGGTGATGGCTGGCACTGCGGGAGGAACGGTATCGATCTGGAAGTCACGGGTCGCTGCGATTCCCGGGATGGGGCGAACGGCAAATGAATACGAGCCATCGGCCCGGGGCGACGAGGGGGTGTAGCTCCCAGAGGTGCAATCCTGCCAAACCTCAGTCTGTCCTGCCCCGGTGAGGCTGCATTCAATCTGGCTGCCTGCCGGAACCGTTCCTACCGTAAACGTTGGTGTTGGATCGTTGGTTATCCCGGGGTTTGCGGCCTGCGTCCCATCTGCCGCCGTGGGGCCTGTCAGGATCTGGGCCGCTGTATTTGACAAGAGGTAGAGTTTGCCCTGTCCTGCGGGTTTATTCGCTTCCAGCTGGCCTGCGTCGTCCATGACCAGGAGTTTTCCGGCCTTCATGCCGAGGCCGCTGACCATGCTGAAACCAAGCGCCCACTGCGATTCAACCACGCCGGTCTGCAGATTGATGCGGGCAATTGTGTCCATGCCTGCGTTGGCCGCCGATGTGCCTCCGGAAGTTCCGGTATAAAGCATCTTGGTAGCACTATCGAAATAGACTCGTGTTGGCTTCCCGACGTTGTAGGCGGCAAGGGGAACGTAGTCTGTCAGGCTTCCGTCGGATGGAGCCGTAAAAGTTGTCAGCCCGGCGGCCTCGGCCACGAAGACGGTGACTCGTCCCTGGCTGTTGAACGTGGTCGCGGAAAGACCCAATGCGGCCGAATTGACCGAAGCTATCTGTTCGATACTTGGTTGGTTCGTTGTAGGTCTTGTGATCTTAACGATCGACCGTGCCCTCGCAAAAGATAGGTAGATGTTGTTGTCTGGACCCGCGCTCGCAGCGTTGGGTCTGAGGTCGCCATCCATGACCGTGAGCTGGTCAACGTATTCAAACTTACCCGTGGCTGGATTCCACTTCGCGCGAATCAGTTCAGCGCTTCCTGCAGCTGCATCTGGAATGAACACGACTTCATCCCCGCTGCCCGGGGAAGTGGGGGTTGGATCGAGCAAAGCGGGACTCGCTGCAAGCGCCGGTCCTTTTCCGCGGTAAGGCAAAGTGCCTCCGAGACAGGTCTTTGCTGCCGGATCCGTTGCTGTCAGTGGGTGCTCGATCCTGCCGACCGTGCTGCCTGAGGTTTCAAGAACGCGACAAAAACCTGCCGTGGCATCAGAAATCCAAATCCTGCCCGCTGGATCCTGAACCGATCCTGCGGGCATCGTCAGGCCAACGGCCAGGGTGTGGCGGGTCTGGTCTGCGGTCGCTGGTGCAGAGAAAAACACTCCGGTGAGTACCGCCACTGCGATGCCAACCGAAGCAATAAATGCCGTAATCCGATGTCGTCGAAGTCCCCATCCAACGCCGCTCCGGGAGCGGTATTCCTGCATGAGCTGAATGCTAGACCGAGCAGGGGACCAAGTGAATAAGTAGTGGTACTCATATAAATCGCCACTCAGCGCCGAATTTATAGGTATTGGCCGCCGCGACGAGGCCGGGTGGTCCTTCCCACTTTTCGATTTCTTTCGATACCAATCAGATGCGTTTTGTTGACCGCTTGGCGACGGCGATCGATGATGGAACAGGAGGCCGGCGTGAAAAAGTTCTTGTTGATGGGGACGTTGGCGATCCTCCTCTCTGGCTGCTCCGTGAGTCCGCCATCCGCTCCGCCGCAAAGCGCGCCCACGCCGGCTGTTTCGTCTGGCGTACGTTCAAGTGAACAGGACCAGCGGCTGGCTTTCTTTTGCACAAGTCTCGACGATTCGCCGAATGTTCAGTTATCGAGCCTTGAGGAGGTCTGGGCGGCGAGCAATTACCTGCGGATGGAATCATGTGTGGTCACCTACGTTGGTCCGCAACCATTCCGGCCTACGGTCGAGGAAGCCGCTGCCATTGAGATCGCGAATTCAGGAGGCACTGACGCTTCGGCTGGACTCGAAGCCTATTTGACCGCCGTCGAGCTCTGCACGCGCGTCAGCGACGAGACAGCTCCCGGCGGCTTTGCTGACAACCGGTCAGAGATTCTGCGCGCGGCCGCCCACATTTGTCCTGATGGTCCGCAAGGAAAAATTATCCAGGCGTGGGCTGACGGCACGCGGGTGGGCGACGGTCGGCATATCGCGGGTGTCTCCATAGAACCAGGAAGGTACGTCCTGGAGAAGCGCAGGGCACGGGCTGAAGGAGAAGAATGCACCTGGGCTGTTGCCGGTGCTGAGGGCCTGGTGAGCGACCAAAACAGCGCGTCATCGGGGCTGGATGAAGTGACCCTGGACGATGGAGAAATTTTCACTAGTGACAAATGCGGAATTTGGGGGAAAATTGACTAACTTGGCCTAACCGGCCGAACTCGGAATTGCATGCGGAGCTGGGGAGCATCCCAAAGAAATTGGGGCTCCATTGTGGATATCCGCAGGCGTACCGTCGTTCAGATGGCTATTGCTACCTTAGTCCTAACCAGTTGTTCCACCGCGGCCTATCTTGAACCCGTCCAAGTGGCGGCGTCGGCCGGAGCACGAGGTGAGGCTGCATACCGAATACCGCCTGAGAAGCCTGAGCCAAAGGCCCGGTATCAGTTCGATTGTTTCGAGGCCGGGGGCTCCCGGATTGGAACGCTCTCCAGCCTGGAGGAAGTGTGGGCTTCGACGAGATACATGCGCATAGCGCATTGCGAGGTCACCTACATAGGGGGCGGTCCCCATATCCTCACCCCAGAAGAGGAAACGGCAGTGCAAGTTGCAATTGCGGCGGGTGCTCCAAGCGACGACAGGTCAGCCCTGTTCCTGCGTATTTTGAAGGCGTGCATTCGCACCGATCCGCGGGAGCTGGACACTCGCTTGTCAGAGCTCGGAGCTCCAGCCATCAAGGGTGCGCTGGCGTTTGCCCCTTTGGCGCCACAATCCGTCTTGCTGGAACGGTGGCTACAGAGCGCCTGAAACTCGGGACGCATCCAGGCTGTGCCCGGCCGTTGCGGCTCGCCACGCGTGACGTTGTGACTAGCCCAGTAGGGCATTCATGGCATTGACCACTGTGGCCTCCACCCCATTGCTTCCTCCCTTGAAATGGGCCAGATGCCCGTAGACGGTCATTGACCCGCCACCAATGCCGGGTTGATCGGGATCCCATCCGCCTTCATAGCTTCCGTAGGGCATATAGGGAGGCAGGAACTCGTTGCTCGGGATGTAACAGCAGGATTCGTTGGCATAACCACCCACGACAATGCCGTTCGCGCCGCCGTGCCCTGCCCGGAAGTAGGCAGCATAGCCGCTCACAAGCTCCCCGCCAACCATCGCAATCTTTAATTGAGGGCTGCCCGAAAGCTTCCATACTTGGAAGGGTGAAGGGACAGCGGTGGGGAGGTTGTTGCTGTCGATCCGTGCAATCATTCCCTGCGCATGCCTTTGGTACCAGAGTGGCTGCCCTTCAGGATTACCAAGCCTTGCGACGAACGCTGCTCGGACGCCGACGAGATTTGCCGGAGTCAGAGTGATATCGAGGGGGAGTTGGACTTCCTGATAATACGTCAGCAAGGGCCCAGCTATCGTTCGGCCTGGGCTGGACATGGCCGAACTCACGGCAGTTCCCAAGGAGTTCCCGTGCTGGTCCCGCAAGGCCCAGCCGCGGGCCCCGAGCGGATCCTGATCACCTGCTGCTCCCTGAAGGAAAAGGGCGAAGCAACCGGCGGTTTGATTTTCAAGGTAGTTGCATGCGGCGGCGGGAAAGTCGCCATCGAACAGCGTGCGCCAACCGGCACTCACCGGATGGCACGCGTAACTGAAAATAACTGCCCGCGGAACTCCGTTGCTGCGCCGGGCTACAAGGATCGGGACGGCCGTCTCGGTGTAAGGGAGCCCAACCCTGTTGGTCGCAAAATTCTGGCTGGCCACTTTGTAGTCCAGGGTGACTGCGGTCCGTGGAGCCGCAAGGGCAGTTCCGACCAAAGCCACGATCTTGTCCTCCAGAGCAGCGCAGTAGCTTCTGATGAGCGTGAGGTCGGACAGGCCGTAGGAAATGTAGGGCTGAAGCGAGTCGATCAGAGCCGGGCCGTTGTGGGTATGTGTGGCCTGCAAAAGTATCTCGCTGCTCTGCCAGCTAGCGAGGCCCAGTATCCGGGTCCGGATTCTCTGGTGCATCGCACGGGGGAAAGCAAGCAGATCCGCGCTCAAAATAAGATGCGGGAAAGTGTCTTCCCAAAGGACAATGGCCCGGGCATATAGCGGCTGGTAAGGCGTGCTGCTGGTTGCGATCCGTCCCCCGTCTATTGTTCCATAGCCGGCCATATAGGGATTGGTGCTGAGTGTCGGCGTGATGTCGACCTTGGCCGTTGAAACGCTAAACGCCATGTCCGGATCGCTCCTTGTATCGGCGCTCCCGGTGGACGTCGGTCCCAGTACTCAGGACCAGGATCCAAGGTGCGCAACGCGGCAAGTAGGTAAAATATGCTTCATTAGACCACGTGCGCCGACCTGTTGCTGTCATTAACTGATGCGACCGCTAAGCGAGGGCAGGCCCAACACATGGTGTTGAGCTAGGACGTTGGCGAACCAAACAATGTGAAACCATTCCAACCGCGGCCGACTATAGTCGGCGTTCCCCATTCAAGGCTGTCGCCCATCGGGTAGTAGCGGAGGTCGCCCTCTGGAGTCCGCCCTATGATTCCGGTGGTGTTCGCACCGGCAAAACCGGATGTGGGGAGCATCCCGGTCATGGCATGCCATCCGCTCCCGATGATTTGCGGAGGTGCGTCAAGCAAGGCGCCCTCGCCGCTGGACCGGTACAGCCACAGTGCCCCGTCAGGGGTCTGGGCGACGATATCCGTCCGGGCGTCCTTGTCGAGGTCGGCCAGTACTATGTGGAGGCCATTCCAGCCGGTGCCGATCTGCGTGCCCTCGGAGACGGAACTTCCGCCCAGGTTGAGAAACTGGAAAAGCCTGCCTTGGCTGTCGTAGCCCAGAAGCGAAGGAAAGCGGTCCGAGTTAACCCATGATCCAACGGTCAGGGTCCAGTCCTGCCATTCCGAACCCATGCTTATCGGGCTGCTGAAACCGCCGCCCTTGGCTCCGGGATACATACTGAGACGCCCATCTGCCCAATGCGCCACGAGGTCCTGAACACCGTCAGCATTCCAGTCTGTGACAAAGCCAGCGCGAAGCCCGATCCAGCCCGTTCCTACCTGTTCTCCGTCAAAGAAGGCCCCCGACCCCGTTGATCTGTATCTGAGGAGATCGAACTCCGGGTCAGCGGAGATGATATCCGCCGGATTTATTTCGTCGGAGGGTTCCGAGGGAAGTGCGGCGCCGCTGATCATTGCGGTTTCGTGCCACGCGCTTCCGATGCGGCTGACTGAACCCCAGGCCCCGTGGTCGACGGGATAGTACAAGAATTCGCCGGCTCCAGTGCGTGCTGTGATGCCGCTTGTTCCTGACCCCGCCAAACCGTCTATGGGGCTGACGTGAGTCATCACGTTCCACCCGGATCCGATGACCTGACGGGGTTCATCAATGAAGTCACCTTCGCCGGCGGATCGGAAAAGGAGCATGGTGCCGCTGGTGTTCCGCGCGGCGATGTCCTGATTTCCATCACCGTCGAAGTCAATTTGCGTGATTTGATAGCCAACAAATCCTTGCCCGACTTGACGGCCTGAATCCAGTTTCGCCCCACTGGCATTCGGGTAGTAGGTCAGCGCCCCTTCCGTGTCCTTCGCCAGAATCCCCGGGTACTCGTCAGCGTTGTTCCAGGGGCCAACCGTTATGGATTTCTCCTGCCATCCGGTCCCCACTTCGATTGGGAGCCCGAAACCCGAATTGTCCGTCCCCGGGTGGACTTTGAGACGCCCATCGCTCCACTGCGACAGAATGTCCTGGAGGCCGTCTGCGTCCCAGTCCACGACGTAAAACGACTTCGCATTGGCCCAGCCCGAACCAATGGTCACGGGGAAGCCCAGGTGCCCCGCGCCGTCGGAATGAAATACCTTGAGCTGCCCCGCGGCGTCAACTGTCAGAACGTCGGCAGCGGACTTCAAGGGCGGATCTGACGCTTCAACGGAGAGAGTGGGGATTGCGCCTGCGCCGCCGGACGCGACCGCCAACGCCGGCGTTAAAAGAACCGCAAGAAAGCCCAGCACAGTTGCGGCTAGTCCTCGTTCCCATCGATTTCGAAGAGAACAGGCGATGTGTCCGTGTCGGTTCATGATTTCTTGCCTGCTTTGCTGCGGCCACGCCCCGCGCAGGGCGTGGCGATTCCGGCTGCGGCGAAATCCACTCAACATTCTCCCCAGCTAAGATTCAGAGCCGCTCGTGCTCAATCAAGATAGCACCGGGTGACATTGGTTGCCATTGGTTTTTTGCCCTTGCGTAAAGTCACGACGACGCTCAATCCGAGCTCAGGAAGAGTCGAGCGGACGCCCACCCGGACATTTCGTGATTGGTGTTATCCACATCGCCGCTCATATGACTTGGCACCATGTGGTAGGTCCTCTAGCTTTAACCCCAGTTGCACTGCCTCCGCCGGGGGCGGCAGTTGTATTGGGGGATACATGGACGCTGTGCAAATCGTGGAGGATGAAGTCCGCGAGCTGATCCGTCGTCGTGGCCTGGACCCGTCGCGGCAGGCCGGAGAGGTCCGGCGGTTGGTTGAAGCCGCCGTGTCCGACTACGACGAGCGGGCGCTGATGGGCCCCCTCCCTCCGATCGGTCCGTTGGAGGCTGCGCGCAGGTTCGTTTTTGATGCGGTGGCCGGTTTCGGTGTGCTTCAGCCGCTGTTGGACGATCCAACCATTGAGGAAATCTGGCTCAATGCCCCGAACGAAATCTACGTCGCACGGAACGGCGAATCCGAACTGACGTCCCTGAGCCTCACCGACCAGCAAGTCCGTGACCTGGTGGAACGGATGCTCAAAAGCTCCGGCCGACGCCTGGACATGTCATCGCCCTTTGTGGACGCAGCACTGCCGGATGGATCCAGGCTGCATGTGGTCATCCCGGATGTCACACGCCGCCATTGGGCCGTGAACATCCGGAAATTCGTGGTGAAGGCGAGCAGGCTCGAGCACCTCGTGGAGCTCGGTACGCTGACGCCGCAGTCCGCCCGGTTCCTCGGCGCGGCAGTTGCCAGCGGCCTTAACATTCTGGTGTCAGGTGCCACCCAGGCCGGAAAGACCACCATGCTGAACTGCCTGGCCGCGAGCATCGGCAGCCGGGAACGGGTGATCACAGTGGAGGAGATCTTCGAGCTCCAGTTTCCGTTGCGGGATGTCGTGGGCCTCCAGTGCCGTCAACCCAACCTGGAAGGGGAAGGCGAGATCCCGCTGCGCCGCCTGGTGAAGGAGGCCCTCCGCATGCGGCCCGACCGCCTGGTGGTGGGGGAAGTCCGCGAAGCCGAGAGCCTGGACATGTTAATTGCGCTCAATTCCGGCCTCCCCGGGATGTGCACGGTTCACGCAAATTCAGCCCATGATGCCGTGACCAAGATCTGTACACTTCCGCTGCTCGCCGGCGAGAACATCTCCTCCGCCTTCGTCGTACCTACCGTCGCCTCCTGCATCGACCTCGTAGTCCACTGCAGCCGCCAGAATAACGGGCGCAGACAGGTCACCGAAGTGCTTTCGCTGGGGCGGAGAGTCGAGAACGGCATCATCGAGTCGTCAATGGTCTTCGCCATGGATGACGGGCAACTGCAACCCCGGGCCAACTCCATGCCTGCCGCGGAAAAATTTGGCCGTGCAGGTTACGACGTCGCGGCGTTGCTGGAACCGCGCTGATGGCACCGCTCATGGGGGTACTTGCCGGTACCGGGTTCTTCCTTATCTGGTGGTCGTGTTGGGAAAATCCCCAACGGGCTGACCGGCCGGTCAGGACAAACCGGCTGGAAGACCTCCTGGCTTCCGCCGGAATCGAAAAGGTCACAGCGACGGGCCTGATTGCCAGCTCCCTGGGACTCGGTCTTTTTGTGGCCCTCGTATTCTTCGCGGTCAGCCGCTCGTGGCCGATGGCGGGATGCTTCGGCCTCTTCGGGGCCTGGCTTCCAGTCAGTGTGCTGAGGTGGCGGGCCAGAAAGAGAACGGCAATGCTGCGCCAGCTGTGGCCAGATGTAGTGGACCACCTCCGGTCAGCCATCCGGGCAGGACTGTCGCTGCCGGAGGCCCTCATCCAGCTGGGGGAGAAGGGGCCGGAGGATCTGCGGCACGTATTCCGGGACTTCGGCTCGGACTACCGCGCCGGTGGCCAGTTCGATGCCTCCCTTAACAAGCTCAAGGACCGTCTGGCCGATCCTGTGGCCGACCGGATCGTCGAGGCACTGCGGCTGACACGTGAAGTTGGAGGCTCCGACTTAGGGAAGCTGCTCGGAACCCTCGCGGAGTTCCTCCGCGAAAATGCTCGAACCAGGAGCGAGCTAGAAGCCCGCCAGTCGTGGACCATCAACGCTGCAAGGCTCGCCGTCGCGGCTCCGTGGATCGTCATGGTCCTACTTGCCACGAGGCCGGAAGCGGTCCAGGCGTACAACACTCCGGTGGGTGCCGCAGTGTTGCTGGGCGGTCTGGTGGTTTCCCTTGTCTGCTACTCGATCATGTTGCGGATCGGCGCCCTTCCGCAGGACGAAAGGGTGCTCCGGTGACAGGCACACAAGCCGCGGGCACTGTCTGCGGAATCGTCCTCGGAGTGGGGCTCTGGCTGATCCTTGTCCGGCTGCCGCTGATGCGTGCCACCACCCTGACCGAGCGCATCGAACCGCAGCTGAAGTCACAGAACCTTGAGTCAAGGCTATTGCGGGCCGGAGGAACACAGAACGTCACGCCGTTCGGCGCGCTGGAACGCATCGTGAGGCCGATGATCCGTGACGGTGTAACCGCGCTGGGCAGGTTGAACCTGGGCTCCAAAGGCCTGGCACGACGGCTTGCCCAGGCGGGCATCCACAAGTCGCCGATCGATTTCCGGGCGGAACAGCTGCTCTGGGCCGCGGCCGGATTTACTGTTTCGTTGGGGTTGGTGGTCATTGGTGCCTTTGCAGGCCGGTTCAGTCCTTTGCTGGCTGTTGTGGCGGTCATCGGCAGCGCGTTTGGCGGCTTCCTGTTCCGCGACTACTGGTTAGGTGTCCAGATCAGGAGCCGCGAAGCCCGGATGATGGCCGAGTTCCCTAGCCTGGCAGAGTTGATGGCGCTCGCGGTCGGCGCTGGTGAAAGCGCCACGGGCGCTCTGGACCGCGTCTGCCGCAGCGCGCGGGGAGAACTCTCCAAGGAATTCTCAAGAATCCTGGCCGAAACCAGGGCCGGCAAACCGCTCGTGGAGGCTTTGCAGGACTTCTCCGCCCGGACAGACCTGGGTCCGCTGGTCCGGTTCGTTGACGGCCTTATCGTTGCCGTCGAGCGCGGTACCCCCTTGGCGGATGTGCTCCGCGCACAGGCCCAGGACGTCAGGGATACCGCCAAAAGGGACCTGATGGAGTCAGCCGGCAGGAAGGAGATCGGGATGATGGTGCCACTGGTTTTCGGTGTCCTCCCCTTGACTGTTGTCTTCGCCGTCTACCCCGGCATAGCGGCAATCAGCCTGGGTCTGTAGACGAACGTGCATCTGGCAGAGACAACCAGCCGGACCGCCGGCATGGAGAACGTGACTAATGAATGGGACAGAAAATGAAAAACCTGGGATTACGGAGCGGATTACAGCTCAGGGGCATGGTGGCACTCTCCTGGTCGCTGACACTGGCGGGCCTGTGGGCCACTGCCGGCGACCTGATCAGCCATGGCACGGGGCCTGGCACGCGGCCTGCAGACCACCCGGAGCGCGGTGATGTCCCCGGCTGGGTCATGATCACGCTGATGTCGGCCGTCCTCGTTGCGGCGTTGCTGGCTTTGGCAGGACCGGCACTGGAGTCGATGTTCAACCAGGCAATGGACAAGGTCGGAAACTAGCAATGCCTCAGTGCCGCGGGCGGCGTCTCCTCCACGATGGCGATCCCGTCGCGGGCAGGGACCGGCTCCGGGACTCAGCCATCGGGGAACGCGGATCCGCCGTGGTGGACTTCGTTATGGTGGGAGGCCTGCTCACCATGTTCTTCCTTGCGATCATCCAGCTCACGCTTGTCCTCCACGTCCGCAACACCCTGATCGACGCCGCCGCTTCGGGTGCACGCTACGGCACGCTGGCCGACCGGGGAGCAACAGATGCGGAGGAGCGCGCCGGGGCGTTGGTTGGAATGGCCCTCAACGCGGACTTCGCCCAGGACATCAGCACGTCAGAAGTGACTTTCCAGGGACTTCGAACGCTGGAAGTAACCATCAAGGCGCCGATGCCGGTGATCGGGCTGATCGGGCCCCGGGGCATGCTGGAGGTCAAGGGCCATGCCGCCGTCCAGCCCTAACGCCGTGCAGCCGTTCCTCACGAGGCTCCGGGTGGTACTGTGCCTCCCGGTCGATACCGGTCCGGCTCCCGGCAAGGCCGGACCGGCCACCGGGGAACAGGGGAGTGCAGTTGTGGAGTTTACGTTCCTCGCGCTGCTCCTGATGGTTCCGTTGGTGTACTTCATCATCACCATGGGCCAGATCCAGGGCGGGTCCTTTGCCGTCGTAGGGGCAGCCGACCAGGCCGCGAAAGTGTATGTTGCCCAGGCGGATACGCAGTCAGCGCAGGTAGCGGCCGAGCAGGCGGCCCTCATTGCGCTCGCGGACTACGGCCATCCTGCCGGGAACGCACAAATCTCCACGAGCTGTGAGCCCTCCGACTGCCAGGCAGCCGGAACCGCAGTCACGGTGACCGTCAACCTCACCGTGCCGCTGCCGTTTGTGCCGTTCGGCGACGGGTTCCGGCTCAATGCCAGCGAAGTTGAAGCCTCTTCCACCCAGATGGTCGGGAGGTTCCGGTGAAGCCCAACGAAGTAGCAGAGGAAGGCCAGATGCTTGTCCTGATCATCGGCTACGTCCTGTTGGCACTCCTGGTGACTGGCGTCGTCGTTGGCATTTCCAGCGTCTACCTCGAGCACAAGCGGCTGCTGTCCCTGGCAGACGGAGCGTCACTGGCCGCAGCAGACAGCTTCACGCTGGGTGATGTCGGATCCGACGGCGGCAGTCCCGCCGCCGTTCTCGGCTCCGAGCGCGTCAGGAATGTTGCCAGCGACTTCGTCCGCCGGAATCCGGGAGCCCAGCGCCTCGACCGTCTGGAGGTCTCGATGGCGACAGGCAGTCCCGACGGTTCCACCGCCGTCGTTGTCCTGACCGCAGCTGTCCATCCGCCGGTGGTGAATTTCCTGGTGCCCGACGGAATCAGGATCGAAGCCTCATCCACGGCCCGTTCCCGCCTGACGCGGTGAGCGACACCTGAGGTGACGGGGTGACCGACAACAGGGAGTCCGGGCCTCCGGCTGGATAGCGTAGGCTTAAACAACCATGGCCAATATTGATTTTTCCGCAGAAATCCGCGCCCTCCGCGCCACCTACACCTCCATCGAGCAAGTCAGCGATGTTGAGGCCCTGAAGGAGGACATCGCTGAACTCAGCGAACGGGCGGGCGAGCCGAACCTGTGGGACGATCCCGCCGCGGCCCAGAAAATCACGTCCAGGCTCTCCCACCGCCAGTCGGAACTGGAGCGGCTCAACAAGCTGACCGCGCGGATCGACGACCTCGAAGTCCTGGTGGAGCTCGGCCAGGATGAGGACGACGCCGATTCCATGGGCGAAGCCGCGGCAGAGCTCGAGTCCATCAGGAAGGCGCTGAAGGACCTCGAAATTGTCACCCTGCTCTCCGGCGAGTACGACGAACGTGAAGCCGTGGTGTCCATCCGTGCCGGCGCCGGCGGGGTCGACGCCGCTGATTTCGCCGAGATGCTGATGCGGATGTACCTGCGCTGGGCCGAACGGCACGGCTACCCGACCACCGTTATGGACACCTCCTACGCTGAGGAAGCCGGCCTGAAATCCGCCACCTTTGAGGTCAAAGCGCCCTACGCGTTTGGAACGCTGAGCGTGGAAGCCGGAACGCACCGCCTCGTCCGGATCAGCCCCTTCGACAACCAGGGCCGCCGCCAGACTTCCTTTGCCGCCGTCGAAGTGATCCCGCTGATCGAACAGACAGACTCCATCGACATTCCCGACAACGAGATCCGCGTTGACGTGTTCCGGTCATCGGGCCCCGGCGGACAGTCGGTCAACACCACGGACTCCGCCGTGCGCCTGACGCACATCCCCACCGGCACGGTGGTGTCGATGCAGAACGAGAAATCCCAGCTGCAGAACCGGGCGGCCGCCATGCGGGTGCTCCAGTCCAGGCTCCTGCTCCTGAAGAAGGAGCAGGAGGACGCCGAAAAGAAGGCATTTGCGGGGGATGTCAAGGCATCCTGGGGTGACCAGATGCGCTCCTACGTGCTCAACCCGTACCAGATGGTCAAGGACCTGCGGACCGACCACGAAGTCGGCAACACCTCAGCGGTTTTCGACGGCGAGATCGACGACTTCATCGACGCCGGCATCCGCTGGCGTACTGACAACCGCAACGCCGACAAGTAAACATCCGGCCGTCCCCGCGGGACTGATCCCGCGACACGCCCCCGGAAGCGGCGTAAATAAGGCATAGGGACTGCGTATAGTCGAGGAGCCGGAGCTCTACTTCCCCCAAACAGAAGCCCGCGCACCGGCTGCAGATCTGGGCTGCGTACCATCAGTCATGCCTGCAGGGTACTTAGGGTCATGATCCGATTCGAAAATGTCACCAAGGTCTACGACCAGCAGGCACGGCCCGCGCTGGACGACGTCAACCTTGAGATCGACCGCGGCGAATTCGCCTTCCTTGTAGGCGCCTCCGGGTCCGGAAAGTCGACCTTCCTGCGGCTTGTGCTCAAAGAGGACCGGGCCTCCTCCGGTGCTGTGTACGTGGCAGGCCAGAACGTCGCCAAAATCTCCAGTTGGCGCGTGCCCCGGCTTCGCCGCGGCATCGGGGTTGTCTTCCAGGACTTCCGTCTCCTGCCGCAGAAAAACGTCTTCGCCAATGTCGCTTTCGCGATGCAGGTCATCGGCAAGAGCCGCAGCGTCATCCGCGACACGGTGCCCGAGGTACTCAAGACAGTCGGGCTCGAAGGCAAGGAAAACCGGCTCCCACACGAGCTTTCCGGCGGTGAGCAGCAGCGCGTGGCCATCGCCCGGGCGGTAGTCAACCGGCCCGGCATCCTCCTCGCCGACGAGCCGACGGGAAACCTGGACCCCACCACCTCAATGGGCATCATGGGCGTGCTGGACAAGATCAACCAGAATGGCACCACAGTGGTGATGGCCACCCACGACGACGACATTGTCAACGAAATGCGCAAGCGCGTGGTGGAGCTGAAGAACGGTGTCGTCATTCGCGACGAAGCGAAGGCCCTGTACACCTCCATGATTCCAATTGTTGGGCAGTCGCGACGGCTCAAGGACGCCAGCGGCCGGGAAGAGATACCGCCGGCCAGCCCTGAAGGCCGCGTCGACGGCGCAGGGGAGGGCCAGCGATGAGGCTCGCTTTTATC
This sequence comes from Arthrobacter sp. HS15c, assembly GCF_040812005.1. Taxonomy (NCBI): domain Bacteria; kingdom Bacillati; phylum Actinomycetota; class Actinomycetes; order Micrococcales; family Micrococcaceae; genus Arthrobacter; species Arthrobacter sp. HS15c. The sequence goes on along the minus strand of NZ_JBFOHM010000001.1, from coordinate 221,496 downwards.
CTCGGTGAGATTGGCAGCGGACTCCGCCGGAACGTCTCGATGGTTGTGTCGGTCATCCTTGTGACCTTTGTGTCCCTGACTTTTGTTGGCGCCGCGGGCATGCTTCAGCTGCAAATCAACCAGATGAAGGGCTACTGGTACGACAAAGTCCAGGTGGCGATCTTCCTGTGCAGTGACGGTTCGACGGCGACCGGGTGCGCCACCGGTCCGGTCACCCCGGAGCAGCAGGACAACCTGCAAAGCCTCCTGGAGTCACCTGCAGTTTCGCAGTACATCAACGACTTCCAGTTCGAGTCCAAGGACGAGGCCTACAAGCACTTCAAGGACCAGTTCTCGAATTCCCCGATTGTTGACTCCGTCACGCCCGACCAGCTCCCGGCCTCCTTCCGGATCAACATGAAGGACCCCGAGAAGTACCAGATCATCAGCGAGACGTTTTCATCGCAGCCCGGCGTCGAGACCGTGATTGACCAGCGCCAGCTGCTGGAACGGCTCTTCTCGGCCATGAATGCCGCGTCCCTCGTGGCTGTCAGCGTTGCCGGCGTGATGATTGTCTGCGCGATTCTCCTGATCGCCACCACCATCCGGCTCTCCGCCTTCAGCCGCCGCCGCGAAACGGGCATCATGCGCCTCGTGGGCGCCTCGAAAACAGTGATCCAGCTGCCGTTCATCCTCGAAGGCGTCATTGCCGCCGTCATCGGTGCAGCGCTGGCGTCCGGGACCCTGTGGGCGGTGGCGCACTTCTTCCTGGGTGAATACCTGTCCAAGCAGTACCCGGACACGGCCTTCATCTCGCCAGGACAGACACTCATCCTTGCGCCTGCCCTGCTAATCCTTGGCGGATCTTTGGCAGGAATTTCGTCTCTCTTGACCTTGCGCAGATATTTGAGGGTCTAGGCTGTGCAAACCGAACAAGGAAAGCTTATGACTGGTCTCGATCGAACTTCCCGCCTGCCCCGCAAGAACCGCACCCACCATGCGCGCCGTACTGGCATCATCAGCGGTGTCCTGGCGCTGGTCCTTGCAGCCAGCCTTGGCGCCTCAACGCCGGTAGCCTTCGCCGATGAACTGGAAGACAAGCAGGCAGCCCTCGAAGCCGAGGCCGCCCGGGTCCAGCAATCCCTCGAATTTGTCGACTCGCGGATCGCCAAAGCCGCAGGCGACCTGGTGATTTACCAGGGTCAGCTTCCCGGCGCCCAGCAGGCACTGCTCGAAGCCCAGGGCAGGGTCGCAACTGCGGTCAAGGAAGTCGAAGCACTCTCAGCCCGCGTGGACCTTGCGCAGCAGAACAAGGCCAAGATCACGCAGCAGCTTGAGTCGGACAAGCAAAAGATAGCCGACACGAAGAAGCTCATCGGCCAGATTGCCACCCAGGCGTACAAGTCCGGCGGCGTCCCCTCCAACCTCACGCTCTTTTTCGGATCCAACGCTGGCGGCAGCCTCACCGACACAATGGACCTCGCCGACCAGGCAATGCGGAGCCAGAACTCGGCCATGGACAAGCTGACGCAGCAGAACGCCACCAACGTCAACTCGCAGGCCAGGCTCGCGGCAGTTGAAGCGGAGATCCAGGACCTCAAGGCCAAGGCGGACGCTGCCTTGGAGCGGGAGAAGGCAGCACGCGACGAAGCCGAAGCCAAGAAGGCGCAGGTTGACCAGCTGATCGCAGACACCATCCGCCTCGACGCCGAACTCCAGGCGGCAAAGCCGGGTATCCAGAGCCAACTGGCGGCCGTTGAGGCCAGCCAGAACGCCGTTGCCAACGAAATCGCCGAACGGGACCGCAGGCTGCGGGAAGCCTGGGAAGCCGAACAGCGCCGCCTGGCGGAGGCTGCTGCTGCAGCGGCCCGGGCCCAAGGGCAGGCTGTGCAGCCGTACGCCCCGGTGACCGGGTCGCCGTCGGCGTTTGGCCTGCGCCACCCCTTCTCCGGTGACGTGCCCATCACATCCGGGTTCGGCTGGCGTGCCACGCCGCCGGGAACCATCGACTTCTATGGCACCGGCGGTTACCTGCACACCGGCATCGACTTCGGAGCAGCCTGCGGAACCCCTGTTTACGCAGCCGCTGCCGGCGAAGTCTTTTCCTCCGGCTGGAACTCGGCCGACGGCGGCGGGTGGCGGGTCAAGCTGTCGCACGGTGTTGTTGAAGGCAACTCGCTGACCACGATCTACTACCACAACAGCAGCATTGTCGTCTCGAATGGCCAGCGGGTTTCCCAGGGCCAGCTCATTGCCTACTCGGGCAACACCGGCAATTCCACCGGGTGCCATGCACACTTCGAGACGTGGCTCAACGGCGCGGCCGTTGATCCGATGCGGCTGCTGTAACGCCGCTCCGCGCCTGCCGTACACTGGTATGACTTCGCGCCGGACCGGCCGGAGCCACTGACGATCCAAGAACCGAGGAGTTCCACCGTGCCCAAAGAAAGTGGCCGTAAAGTGGTGGCCACCAACCGCAAGGCCCGGCATGACTACCACGTGCTGGATACCTACGAGGCCGGCATCGCCCTGATGGGCACAGAGGTCAAATCGCTCCGGGAGGGCCACGCATCCATGGTGGATGGCTTCTGCACCTTCTATAACGACGAGTTGTGGATGGAGGGCATCCACATCCCGGAGTACAACCAGGGATCCTGGACCAACCACGCGGCCCGCCGGCGCCGGAAGCTGCTGCTGCACCGGGAAGAGCTCATCAAAATCTCCCACAAGGTCAGGGAATCCGGCTTCACCATCGTGCCGCTGCAGCTGTACTTTGTTGACGGCCGGGCGAAGGTGGAGATCGGCGTCGCCCGCGGCAAGCGGGAGTACGACAAGCGCCAGACCCTCCGTGAGCAGCAGGACACGCGCGAGGCCCTGCGCGAGGTCCGGGAACGCAACCGCAGGTAGGAATCATTTCCACCTGCCATGCGTTATGATTGGTAGTCCGGCAGGCATTGGGACGCAAAACCTGACCTGCCGGGTTGGTAACAAAATACGGGGATGATCGGTTTCGACGATGTTAGTCGCGACAGGTGAAGCGGGCCGAGGATGCAGAATTATCTCGTAAACGCTGTCTGCAAAACAATAAGTGCCAAATCAAACCGCACTGACTTCGCTCTCGCTGCCTAAGCAGTAAGACAGTCCGTCAGCCCGAGGTTGCTATTGCCCCGGATGCTGGCGTCATTTAGATAGCCACTGCTGTTTGCCCCCGTCATCGGGGTAAACGGGACTCTTAGATGACTGGGCCCGGATCAGCCAGCTGTTTGCAGCATGGCCGGGGCCGAGAAAATCCGACGCAAACTGCGCCCGGAGAAGCCCTGACAACACGACATCGGACGGGGGTTCAATTCCCCCCATCTCCACATTTTGCAATGCTGCAAGGCATGCAGAACGGCCCGGACCCTGGTCCGGGCCGTTCTGCGTTAACACCCGTCCCCGAAATTGACACCTGTCCCCGAACGGACGCCTCCGGCAAACCGCGCCCCGTTCACCCACGGCGTAGCCGTGCAGGGAGTAGGACGGCGGGCGGAATGGTTGAGACAGATAGGACCAGCAGTCGTCCGGGGCCGGAGAGGCTGCCTTAACACCAGGAGGTGGGCCATGGACCAGGTGCTGAAGCCCGGTTCACCAGCGTCCGACGACGGGCCGCTGGACTCGTATTCGGAGACGGTCATGCGCGTGGCTGAGACAGTCACACCGCACGTTGCGGCCATTGAAATGACGGGGAACCGCCGCAACGGCCGGTTCCGAGTGGGCGCCGGGTCGGCGGTGCTCTTCACCGCGGACGGCTACCTTCTGACAAACTCCCATGTTGTGGCCGGCACCCATCAGGGCCACGCTGTTTTCGCGGACGGCAGCCGCACCGACCTTGAACTCGTAGGCGCCGATGCGTTGTCTGATCTCGCCGTTGTCCGCGGCCGCGCGCCGAAAGTCCCGCCCGCCGAATTCGGTGACGCCGAGACTCTCCGTGTGGGACAGCTTGTTGTCGCCGTCGGGAACCCGCTGGGGCTGGCCGGGTCCGTGACAGCCGGCGTCGTCAGCGGCCTCGGCAGGGCTATCCCGGTATGGGCAGGCGGCAACCGGCGCGTGATTGAGGACGTCATCCAAACGGATGCGGCCCTGAATGCCGGGAGTTCCGGCGGTGCGCTGGCGGACACCCATGGCCGGATCGTCGGCATCAACACAGCCGTAGCCGGGGCCGGGCTGGGACTTGCAGTGCCCATCAACACCACTACCCGCAGGATCATCGCCGCGCTCCTGGCTGACGGGCGGGTCCGCCGGGCTTACCTGGGCGTGGTCAGTACGCCCATCCGCCTGAACGCGAGTGCCGTGGTCCGGACAGGCCAGCGGGACGGGCTGCGCGTGGTGGAGGTCCTGGCCGGTTCACCCGCGGACCGGGCAGGCCTGCTGGCGGGCGACATCATCCTGACAGCAGGAAACCGCCCCGTCAGCAACGCCGAAAGCCTGCAGAAGCTGCTGTTTGCCGATGCTATCGGGCAGCCCTTGCGGATCGACGTGCTGAGGGACGGGAAGGAAACGGAACTTGTGGCCGTACCTGAAGAGATGGCTGCTGGCGGGTAAAAGCCCGCCTACCTGCGCTTCTTCAGGTGTGCGACAGGATCCTGTGGGCCGTCAATCGGGCTCTTGGCCTTCTTTTCGGCGCGTTTCTCCTTGATGGTTTTCACCGGCTTCTTGGACAGATTCTGGTGGGGTGTTTTGTCCGGCATGGCGTGCTCCCTTTACTCAGCGGGACGACATGCGTCCCACCTCGTAAATTACGCCTGATTCGCCCTTAAAGAAATGCCCGGACTCAGTCGGGGACGGCGACGTCCGCAATGCCCACAAAACGCGTCCCAACGCCGTCGAACTCGCTGCGGACAAAGCCCGGGCGCGGGGGCGGCAGCTCACCCGGGGGATGGTGGCCGCAGCTGACATAGGTGAAGTCGGGCCACCATTTCTTGGGCCGCGCCGCTTCCTCATAGCCGCAGATTGCGCACTCCAGGTGGACCCACACCGGTCGCTTTCCAGTCCGGTTTGCCCGGGACTGGACGAGCCACGGCGGCGGGTTGTCCAGGATCTCACCCAGCTCGGCTTCCGTGAGCCTCTTGGGGATGCCGTGGCGTTGCGCCATTTCCATGGGTACATCAAGGGCAATTGCCGCGTCACGTCTGCTAATCATCACAGTCAACGATACGGGACTGCATCCATGACAGCGTCCGCGGCCTAGGACACGATGGCGATGCCCGCCGCGGCCGCGGCGAATCCCACCAGCAGGTTGGCTGCCACGTTCAGGGCTGCCGCGCCCAACCGTGACTCACTGAGCAGCCTGATGGTGGCGGTGGTCCACGAACTGAATGTGGTCAGGCCGCCGGCAAGGCCGGTCGCGACGGCGGTGTGCAGTTCTCCTGGCAGCCCGAGGCGCCCGGAAATCCCCACGGACAGCCCGATAACCAGGCAGCCGGCAACGTTGACCACCAGCGTGGCCCACGGCCAGTGCCGTGGCGCATGTCCGGCCGCGCCCCCGGCGCTTACGCCGGGGAGTGCGGCCGCGCGGCGGGCGAACCAGCTGTCCACGGCGAAGCGCAGCAGGGCACCGGCCACGCCGAAGACGCCAACCAGGAGGGCGGCGATCACGTGGCGGCCCCGGAGCGGTCGGCCAGCCTTTTACCGGCCCGCCAGCCGAGGGCGGCAGCGCCCAGCCCCAGCAGCAGCGACAGCCCAAGATAGGCGATCCAGACCGGATGATAGTTGGCCCGCCATAGCTGATCCACCGAGAAAACCACAGTTGAAAACGTGGTGAAGGAACCCAGGAGTCCAGGCCCCAGGCCCGCCCGGAGCCAGAAAGCGGTGCGTGGCCTGGCGATCCAGAACGTGGTCAGGGTTGCGAGGATGAAGCTGCCGGCGACGTTGATGCACAGCGTGGTCCAGGGCAGCGATCCCACGTGGTCAGGGAACGCCAGGCCAAGGCCGTACCGCAGTTCCGATCCGAGGAGTCCTCCGGCGGCCACGGCCAGCCAGGCACGCGAACCGGGCGTCCCGGAGCTGGCCATTCAGCCGTTTCCGAGGACGCAACCGGCGTGCGGGGTGTCGCTGTCCACCCACAGGGCGGAGGTGACCTCATCGGCGAGGTCATATTCGCGGGTCTTGCCTTCGGAACTGATCCGCACCACCAGGGCACCGCCGAAGGGCTTGCGGCCAACCACCTCGACCTCGGAGTCGAGATCGATTTCCTCCGACGACAGGTACCGGAGCAAATCAGGGTTCTCATCGCTGATCCGGGTGATCCGGCCGGTGTGCCCCTGGTCCAGTTCGTTCATCAGGTGGGCGTGCGGCATCCGGACTGTGCCGTCGGCGCCTGGAATGGGATCGCCGTGCGGGTCGCGGAGCGGGTTGCCCAGTTTCGCCGCCATCCGCTCGATGAAGGTGTCCGAGACCGCGTGTTCCAGCTGTTCGGCCTCATCATGTACCTCGTCCCAGCTGTAACCGAGCTGCTGTACCAGGTAGGTTTCGATCAGCCGGTGCCGCCTGACCATGGACAGCGCCAGCCGCACACCGTCAACGGTGAGGGTGATGGCGCTGTACGGCTTGTGGTCCACCAGGCCCTGGTCCTTGAGCTTGCGGACCATCTCAGACACGGAGGAGTTGGCCACACCCAGCCGCTGGGCCAGCTGGGACGAAGTGATGGGTTTGTCCTGCCACTCCGTGAAGGAGTAGATGACCTTGACGTAGTCCTCGATGGAGGAGGAGGGCGCGCTGGTCTTCACGACACCAAGCCTACCCGGTGGGCGGACGGCGTCATGCCTTGACTGCCCGCCATGTCAGTGTCAGGTAGGGGAGTCCCAAGGGGGCGCCGGCCGCATGCCCCAGATGGTCGTGGAGGTACCAGTCGAGATTCGCGAGGACTTTGGCCCGCGTGGCCTCACCAGAACGCAGGTAGTAGCTCCGCGACTTGGCAAGCTCCATGATTTCCTCGGTGGTGAGTGCGTCCTCCCAGTGCGTCACATGGCTTTCCAGCTCTTTGAACTCCGGCCCCACGGGCGGCCGGAAGTGCGGCCGGTAGACGTCCCCCGCGTGCATGATGCGGGAAAGCCGGTGAACCCAGGGAACGGAAGTATCCAGCTGGTTCCAGACCAGCCCGAGCGTGCCGCCGGTGCGGAGGACCCGCGAAAGTTCGGTACTTGCAGCGATCGGATCGCACCAGTGCCAGGCCTGTGCAACGCTTACGACGTCGAACGAGGAGTCCGCGAGTCCAGTCGCCTCTGCGGTCCCTTCGGCCGCCGGAACACCGGGGAGCAGGACCCGCAACTGGTCAAGCATGTCAGTGGAAGGGTCGACGGCGGCCACAGCGAGGCCGCGGTCAAGCAGCAGGGCGGTGAACTTGCCGGTGCCGGCGCCAACATCGAGGGCGTCGCGAGCCCCGGCAGGAATCAGCCAGTCTGCCGATTCGGCAGGGTATCCGGGACGGACGCGTTCGTAGTGTTCGCCGCCGTCCTGGAAGCTCTGTCCGAGCTCCTGACGGCGCCCGTGGTCAAGTTTGGGGCCACCCCGTGCCACGTGCGGTCTCCTTCGCCAGATGCCCTTGGGTATCCTTCGAATTTACCGCATGTAAAGGGCGACTCAGGTCAGTCGTCGGTGCAGGGGGCTGCGCCGGCCGTGCCGGGCGTGTTGGGTGCCCAGTCCGGGTAGGTGCGGGTGTCGTTGGCCGGAACCCAGCGGCCTGAATCCACCACATAGTCCCAGCCCAGGCCGGTCCGGCGGAGTTCCTCGATGCCGGCCAGGAGCCGCTGGGCGTCCTCGAGCCGTGACCCCAGGCCGAAGCTCGCCCGCAGGGACCCGGACGGAAGGCCCAGGCGCTTGAGCAGCGGGTGGGCGCAGAATCGGCCGTCCCGGAGACCCACTCCGTGTTCAGCTGACAGGTAGGCGGCCACCAAACCGGCGTCGTAGCCCTCGACGGAGAAGTTCACCACGCCGATGGTGTCCGTGTCCGGGTCCGTGTCCTGGAAAATCTGGTGCACGGTGACGCCGTCGATTTTGTGGAGTCCCTCGACCAGGAAGGAACGGATGGCTGACTCGTGGGCGTGCCAGCGGTCCGGGTCCAGTGCCGCGATCACCTGGGTGGCGCGGGCCAGCGTGGCGGCGCCCAGGACGTTGGGGGAGCCGCCCTCGTGCCGGGCGGGACCGGTGGCCCAGCTGACGCCGTCGAGCCTGGCCTCACGGACCGCGCCGCCGCCGGCAAGGTGCGGCGTGCCGGCGTCGAGCCAGTCCGTTCGGCCCACGAGGACGCCTGCGCCGAACGGAGCGTAGAGCTTGTGCCCGGAGAAGGCGAGGTAGTCGACGTCGTCGGCGCTGATGTTGATGCGGCGGTGGGGCGCGAGCTGCGCCGCGTCCACGACGATCCGGGCGCCGTGCTCGTGCGCCAGGGCGGCGAGTGCCCGGATGGGCAGGATTTCGCCGGTGACGTTGGAGGCGCCCGTGACGGCGAGCAGGCTGACCCCGCCCTGTTCAAGCTCGGCGCGGAGGGCCTCAACGGTGCCGGCCAGGGTGTCGGCGGCAATAACGCTGCGGTGCGGGACGCCCTGCCACGGCAGGAGGTTGGCGTGGTGCTCGATGTCGAGGTACAGGACGTCGCCGGCGGGGCGGCCGTCCACCGTCGGGAGACAGCCTGCCAGGAGGTTCAGCGAATCGGTGGTGTTCCTGGTGAAGATGACGGAGTCGCCGGCCCGTCCGCCCACAAAGTCACGCACGATGTTCCGGGCGTTCTCGTAGACCGACGTGCTGATCTGGGATGCGTAGCCTGCGCCGCGGTGGACGCTGGCGTAGAACGGCAGGATTTCGTTGAGGTACGCGGAAACCACCGAGAGGGCCGGGGCGGAGGCACCGTAGTCGAGGTTGGCGTAGCGGACGTGTCCGCCCTGGATCAGCGGGGCTTGGATTTCGGCGCCGGTAACGGCGGAGAGCGGCCGGCCGGCAACGGCAAGCCGTTCGCTGAACAGGGCTGCGGTGTCGGTGCCGGCTGCGGACTGCGGGCGGACGGCGGTGTTGGGGGAGACGGTGGCTGTTGTCACAGAGACCTCACTTTAGAGGGACTCCCTGTCCCGGGAATCCGCGCTTGCCGGGTCCGTTCCGGACCGGCCTGGTCGTCACCCGGGGCACCCCACCGCGAATGGAGGGTTGCCGGCCAGCAAACCGGGGTTTCGCGCTGGCACTCGTGACCTGTTAAGAGCGTAGAACATGGGCGGGGCGGGCAGGAAGCCGGTCCGAATGTTAAGGCTTTTGTTACGCGGGGCCCGGAATTGTCGCATTTGTCCGAAGATACGACGGCGGACCCCCCCCTTCCGGAGGCGTCCGCCGCTGATAATTCGGTATAAGAGTCCGCTAGAGCAGGTCGTCAAGCCCGGGGTTGAGCCGCTTGAGGACTTCCGAATGCAGGATGGAGTTGGTGGCCAGGGCGTTGCCGCCGAACGGGCCGTCCTCTCCCTCGAGGGATGTGAACCGGCCGCCTGCCTCCACCACAATCGGCACCAGCGCCGCCATGTCGTAGAGATTGAGCTCCGGTTCGCAGGCGATGTCCACGGAGCCTTCTGCCACCATGCAATAGGACCAGAAGTCGCCGTACGCGCGCGTGCGCCAGACGTCTTCGGTCAGGCCAAGGAAGTCATCAAGGTTCCCGCGGTCCTTCCAGCCGCTCAGGCTGGAGTAGGACAGGGACGCATCCGAGAGCTTCGAGACGTCGGATACTTTCAGCCTGGTGGCAGCGGCCAGTGACCGGCCCATGTACGCGCCGGCGCCCTTGGCGGCCCACCAGCGCTTGCCCAGTGCAGGGGCACTGACAACGCCGACGACGGGCTCGCCTTCGTCAACAAGCGCAATCAGGGTCGCCCAGACCGGGACACCACGGACAAAGTTCTTCGTGCCGTCGATGGGGTCGATGATCCAGCGGCGGGAGCCGTGGCCTGAACTGCCGAATTCCTCGCCCAGGACGGCGTCACGGGGGCGGGAACGGGACAGCTGGCCGCGGATGGCTTCCTCGGCGGCCTTGTCCGCATCAGTGACCGGCGTCAGGTCCGGCTTGGTCTCGATGTGGAGGTCCAGGGCCTTGAAGCGGCTCATGGTCTGGTCGTCCACGGAATCGGCCAGCACGTGGGCCAGGCGCAGGTCATCGTTGTAGCTCGAAGCGGGTTGGATCATGGTTCCAAACTACCGTCAAAGCGCCGTGTGGTTGGGGACCCCGGCCACTGGAACCGTCCGGAAAGCGCCCGGTGCCTCTCCAGCCGGGCCAGTCAGGGTCAGTTGACGCTGCCCAGTTCCTTGGTTTCCTGCCCCACCATCCGGGGGTCGGTGCCCAGCAGGCGCCGCAGCGATCCAAGCCTCGCCGGTCCGGTCGGGCCGGCATGGCCCTCGGTGACCCACGCGTCGAGGCCGCAGTTGACGGCGCCTGTGGTGTGTTTGCAGCCACGCTCGCAGGCATCGGTGCCCGGTTCCAGGTCCGGGAAGGACCGGAGGATGCGGTCGGGGTCCACATGGGCCAGGCCGAAGGAGCGGATGCCGGGGGTGTCGATGATCCAGCTACCTGCAGGGGCGTCAGTCAGTTTGAGTGCGAGGGCTGAGGAGGACGTGTGGCGTCCCCGGCCGGTCACGGCATTGACGCCGCCGGTGGCACGCTCCGCCCCGGTCAGGGCATTGACCATGGTGGACTTGCCGACGCCGGAGTGCCCCAGCATGACCGTCACCTTGCCGTCGAGGTGGGCCCGGAGCTGGGCGACGGCATCGCTGTCGAGGCGTGCAGAAAGCCCGTCGTCGGAGCGGGCGTCGATGCCGGACGCTTCGGAGTCGGCCGTGCGGCTGATGATGACCGGGAAGTCCAGGTGTTCGTAGTTGGACAGCAGCTCGGCGGGGTCTTTGACGTCCGCCTTGGTGACCAGGAGCAGCGGCTCGATGCCGGCATCGTACGCGGCCACCAGCGCGCGGTCGATGAAGCCGGTGCGGGGCTCGGGATTGGCGGCAGCCACCACCACCACCAGCTGGTCGGCGTTGGCCACAACCGCCCGCTCGATCGGGTCGGTGTCGTCAGCACTGCGGCGCAGGAGGGTCCTGCGGTCCTGGATCCGGACCAGCCGGGCCAATGTGTCAGGTTCACCGGAGACGTCGCCCACCAGCGAGACAAAGTCACCGGCGACGACGGGGTTCCGCCGGAGTTCCCGTGCCCTGGCGGCGATGATGATCCGCTCTTCACCGGAATCCTCGCCGACAACCGCCGTGTACCTTCCGCGGTCCACGGTGATGATCCGCCCGGTCACTGCGTCATCGTGGCTGGGGCGGTCCTTGGTGCGGGGGCGGGAGCCCTTCTTGCTCGGGCGGATCCGGACGTCGGATTCGTCCCACGAGTCAGTGCTGCGTGCCACTACTCGGCACCAACCGGTACCGCGGTGCCGGGTTCCTGGCCCTGCGCGATCATGTCTGCCCACAGCTGCGGAAAGTCGGGCATGGTCTTGGCCGTGGTGGCGATGTCCTCCACCTCGATGCCCTCCACTGCCAGGCCCAGGATGGCGCCTGCGGTCGCCATCCGGTGGTCCGCGTAGCTGTGCACGACGCCGGCATGCAGTTTGGCCGGGCGGATCACCAGGCCGTCGCTGGTTTCCTCGGCGTCGCCGCCGAGCCGGTTGATCTCGGTGACCAGGGCGGCGAGCCGGTCCGTCTCGTGGCCGCGAAGGTGGGCGATGCCGCTGAGCCGGGAAGGGCCGCTGGCGAGGGCGCAGAGGGCCGCGACGGTTGGGGCGAGTTCGCTGGTTTCGGCAAAGTCCGCACCTTTGATCTCCGGCCCTCCGGTGACCGTGAGGACGCCGTCGGACAGGCTGACCGTGGCGCCCATGTCCGTCAGGATGCTGCGCCAGAGGTCGCCCACCTGCGTAGTGTGAGTGGGCCAGTCAGGGATCCGGACGGTGCCGCCGGACGCCAGGGCAGCGGCGAGGAAAGGACCGGCGTTGGAGAGGTCCTGCTCGATGCGCTGGTCGAACGCCCGGATGGTTCCCGGCGCCACAACCCAGTGGTTGGGGACGGAATCGTCCACCGAGACGCCCACACCGCGAAGGACCGCCACCGTCATGTTGATGTGGTCCAGGCTGGGCACCGGCTTGCCCACATGCTCGAGGTGCAGACCCTCGGTGAACCGCGCGCCCACCAGGAGCAGCGCCGAGACGAACTGCGACGAAGCACTGGCATCGATCACCAGGTGGCCGCCCCGGACTTCCCCGGTTCCGGCAACCTCAAACGGCAGGGAAGCCGGCGTGCCGCCGTCCTCCGCCGCAACGTCCACGCCAAGCGCCTTCAGCGCCTCGATGATCGTCCCCATAGGACGCTTCCTGGCATGCGGGTCGCCGTCGAACGTGCTGACCCCGTTCCGCAGCGAAGCGAGCGGCGGAACAAAACGCATCACCGTACCGGCCAGGCCACAGTCAATCCGGGTCCGCGACGGCGGCGCGTCCTGGCTGAGCGGAATGACCTCAAGGTCCGGGCCGAAGGCGCCATCCCCCGGGACTTCCGTGATCGAAGCGCCCAGCTGCCGCAGGGCCTCGATCATCAGGGCCGAGTCCCTCGAATGCAGCGGGGCGCGGAGCCTGGACGGGCCGTCAGCCAGCGCCGCCAGTACCAGGAACCGGTTGGTCAGGGACTTGGAGCCGGGCACGGTGACGGTGGCGTTGATGGGCCTGGTGGCGAACGGGGCGGGCCAGTTCGGGACTGCTTCGACGGCGTCAGGCTGCGAAACGGCGGTGGTGGATCCGGTCATGCGTCCTTATGCCCCCGTTGCCTGGTCCACTGCACGGCGCACGGCCTTGTCAGCCTTGTGGAGCTTCTTGCCGGTGGTCTTCCGGGCGTCCGCCGCAAGGTGTGAAGCACCCTTCCTGGCGTCGGCGGCGAGGTGTTCCGCGCGCCAGGCCAGGCCGGGCTTGCCGGCCGTATCCACCGAGGCCAGGAGGGCCCCGCCGCTCAGGGAGAGGTTTTTCAGGAGCTGGTTGCGCCGGGCCAGGCGGGCGTCCTTGGTGCTGATGTCCGCGCTGCGCCACTCCACAAAAGTATTAAGGGCCGAGATGACAGTGAGCAGCGTTGCCGAGAGACGCGCGAACTTGCCGAGGCCGAAGAGCACACCGGCGCCCACCTGCACTCCGCCGATGACCCGTGCCAGTGTCTTCTCCTCGGTACGGAAAGGCAGTGAGGCTGTGGCTTTGCGCAGGAGCGGCGACAGTTGCTGGGCAGTGTCGTCGGCGTTCCTGAGCTTGTCCAGTCCGGCGAGTACGAAGCTGGATGCCAGCATAGGCCGGGCGAGAGTACGGACAAAGGACATGGATTTCCTCCTGGGTGGACGAACCGCGTCGAATGCGGCGGAGTCGGTTCTAGTCTTGCACTTTTGGGGAATATTTGCCTGCCGCCAGGGGTTATGGATTGCGGGTCCGGCAGTGCCGGACAAATGCGGCGCACGGCGCGCCCCCTCGGCGGCGGGCAGCAGGCCCGGACGCGCTGAACAGGACAGGGAACGGAGTTGGCCTTTGGGGTTGGTGAAGGACGGTATGGAAGTGGCAGGCCCCGTGGCGATGGACGCGTTGGAATCCGGTGCCCCGGAGTATGGGTCAGCGCGTGCGCAGGGCCTGACAGTAGACTTGAGGGCAATGAGCACCCTGGATCCGGCCCTCGAGGCCATGTATGAGGCCTCCGGAAGCGACGCCAAGACCACCAACGTGCAATCGGGCGCGGTGGAGCCAGGCCCGCAGCAGGCTGAGCAGGCGGTGGACGTTGCCACCGAAAGCACGGAAGAACGCCGGATCCGCTTCGAGCGCGATGCCATGCAGTATGTCGACCAGCTGTACTCGGCGGCCATGCGGATGGCGCGGAACCCGGCTGATGCCGAGGACCTCGTCCAGGAGGCCTACACCAAGGCGTTTTCTGCGTTCCACCAGTACAAGCCCGGCACCAACCTCAAAGCGTGGCTATACCGCATCCTGACCAACACCTACATCAACCTGTACCGCAAGCGGCAGCGCGAGCCGCTGCAGTCGAATTCGGACACCATCGAGGACTGGCAACTGGCCAGGGCGGAGTCCCACACGTCCAGCGGGCTGAGGTCAGCCGAAGCCGAGGCTTTGGACCATCTGCCGGACACTGACGTTAAGAGGGCGCTGCAGGCCATTCCCGAAGAGTTCAGACTGGCAGTGTATTTCGCTGACGTGGAAGGCTTCGCGTACAAGGAAATCTCAGACATCATGAACACCCCCATCGGCACGGTGATGTCCCGGCTCCACCGCGGCCGGAAAATGTTGCGGGACATGCTGGCGGAGTATGCCGCCGAGCGGGGATTCAAAACCGCCGTTGATCCTCAGGACACGGCCGGAAGCACACAACAGGAGAACAGGAAATGAGCGACTGCCAGGGATTGGGCGACTGCGATGACGCCCGGATGCAACGCATCTACGAATATCTTGATGGGGCACTGACCCGTGAGGACATCACGGACATCAAGCACCACCTTGACGACTGCCCGGAGTGCACCCAGCAGTATGACCTTGAATGTGTCATCCGCAACATGGTCAAGCGCTCCTGCACGGAAGCCGCTCCGGAGAACCTGAAAAACGCCATCCTGGACCGGATCCACTCAATCCGCCCGGTCGAGGCCTAAGGGCCGGCTGCAGGCCACACGCCGTAAGAGACGAAGAACCCCGGAAGCCATGTGACTTCCGGGGTTCTTCGTTTGAACCGTCATACCAAAGCTTTTGCTTAGGCGTTGGGGCGCTTGCCGTGGTTCGCGCCGCCACGCTTACGGTCACGACGTTTACGTGCACGCTTGCTCATAGCTGGCCTCCTTAATGTTGGTACTCAAAAGAGCTGCCCTCAAGTCTCCCACATGAAGGCACAGGCCGCGAACCGGAACCGCCTGTGAAGCGGCGGCTCAGCCGGTCAGGGAATTCCGGATGGAAATGCGCGCCTGGTCCAGCACCGTCCGGACCGTTTCGAGTGCCACCGGGCTGAGCGGTTGCCTGCCTGCCTGCAGCCGCAGCTCGACGCGGAGGTCGTCACGGAACGCCTGGAGCAGCATCTCGGCCTCCTTGAGCGTCCGGTGTCCCTCGGGGGACTGCCGGGCGCCTGCTGTGCTGAACTCGCCGTTGCGGACCGATGCCCTCGCTGCCTCGGCCGTTGCGGCGAGGTCTGCCCTCAGGCCGCGCATGTTGGTGCGGATATCGTCGCGGAGGTTGTCCGCCAACCGCCGGACGGAGGCGGAGATGTCATTTTCGACGCCGGCGAGCTCAGCCCGGCGCGTGTTCAGTTCAGCAAGGCCGGCCTGGGTGATGTGGTAGTTGGTGCGGCGGCCGGCCGATTCCGTGGCCACGAGCCCTTCCTCTTCCAGCTTCCCCAGCCGCGGGTAGATGGTGCCGGCGCTGGGGGAGTAAGTGCCGCCGAACCGCTCGTTGAGCGCCTTAATGAGCTCATAACCGTGCTTCGGCCCGGACTCCAGGAGGGCCAGGAGGTAGAGGCGGAGGGCGCCGTGGGCGAAGACAGGAGGCATCAGTGCCCTGTTTCCGGGGTCCCGGCGGGCTGGCTGTGGAAGATCGAGGTCTTGCCCGAGACTGAGTTGGTCCGGACGATCATCAGCTTGCCGTCCGGGCCGGCGATCGTTTCCACCTTGCCGCCGGGCTGGGAGTACTGCTGGTTGTCGATGATCAGGGTCCCGCTGGCCGACTTGGCCACGATGTCCACGCCGACGTCGTGCGGCAGCCGGATGGTCAGGTCGCCGGAAACGGAGTTGGCGCCGAAGTCGTGGGTAAAACCCAGGAGGTCGAAGCTCATCTCTCCGGAGACGGTATTCGCCCGGATGTTGGTGAACCTGCCCGAAGCGGTGACTTCGCCTGAGACGCTCTTGGCGGTCAGGACGCCGTCGTGGTTGCGTGCGATCACTTCGCCGCTGATGGTGTTGACGTGGAGGTCGCCGGCAGTTCCATCCGCCATCACAGAGCCGGACACGGTGTTCAGCCGGGTGTGCCCGCTGATGCCGGACACCAGGCCGTCACCGCTGACCGTCCCCGCTTCCACGTCAACGCCTTCGGGCAGGGCAATGCTGATGACAGCCGAGTTGTTGCTGTTGTGGTTGACCGTCCCCATGAGGTTCTTGAACCACCCCTGCGGCCCGTGCAGCTGGTGCCGGACCTCCAGCCGGCCGTCCACAACGCTGATGGCGACGGGGTCGCCCTGGACGTCGGATACTTCAACCCGCGCAACGGCCTCGGAGTGGGTCACGACGTCGAACCGTCCGCGGACCATTCCCAGCTTCAGCGACGTGACGCCGTCAACGTCGATTACCCGGGGGACGGTGACCGTCCAGCTGGTCTCTGCCATGGATCCTCCAAGATCGAGATATATCGTGTTTGATACCCCACGGTACAACGGCGCGGCGGGACGGTCAAGATATATCGCGAATTGGGGAACGCGGACTATTCGGGGGCGTCCATTCCCAGCCACTGGAACCAGCCCCGGTGAAGGACCAGCCAGGCCATCAGGCCGTAGCCGGACTGGCCGGGCGTGCCGCCGTTCGCTGCAAGGTCCTGGCGCCACTGCTCGTGGTTCAGCAGCGGTGAAAAGGTGTCGACGTAAAGGTGCTTCCGCCTGGTGGTGACGTCGGCGAAGGCGGTGTTGAGTTCCCCCAGCCTGCGGTTCTGGGTGGGATCCAGGGTTGGCGGCGGGCCGACGACAAACACTTCGATCCGGTTCTGTGACGCTGAATCCAAGATGTTGGCCAGGTTCAGGCGGCTGCGTGCGGTGGAGAGGCCGAACTCAATGTCGCGGCCGGACAGTCCGATGACCAGCCGGTTCTCGTGGTGGTCGCTGAACCGCCGGCCGGCTTCCTCAAGCCAGCGGGCAGCCAGGCCCTCGGTTCCTTCCTGCGGGCAGGGGAGGGCATAACTTTCCAACGCCATGCCGTCGTGCGGAGTGCGGGCCAGGACGCGGCCCAGCCAGCCGAGGGCCCTGGGGTCGCCCAGCCCGGCCAGCAGTTCATCTCCAACAGCTGCGATGCGCAGCTTCCTGTCTTCCACAAGTTCCTCTTTACTTCCGTACTGAATGGCGTCCCGTGCCGGTGGCAATGCCGGCAGCGCGGGACGGGCCGGGCACACTGCCCGTTGGATACCCTCGCACCCCATTAAACAGAACTGCCCGGCCGGAGTCTGGTATTTCGACGTCCGGCCGGGCAGCCATGGTGGTCACTAACGGGCGAATGCCTGCTTCAGGAGGGTGTCCTGCTCGGCGGCGTGCCGCTTCATGGAACCGGCGGCAGTGGATGCCGACGCCGGACGGGACACGAGCCGGACCTTGCGGTCAAGCTCGCCCGGGAGGTTGAGGCCCATGAACGGCCACGGCCCCTGGTTGGCGGGCTCGTCCTGTGCCCAGACAACCTCTGCGTTCGGGTACTTGGCCAGCTCTGCCGCGATTTCCGCCGCGGGCAGCGGGTAGAGCTGCTCCACGCGGACGATCGCCGTGGTCTTGTCCTCGGTCTTCTGCCGGGTGGACAGGAGGTCGTAGTACAGGCGGCCGGACACCAACAGCACGCGTTCGACGGCGTCTGCCGCAAGCTGCTCGTGGTCCGCGATGACCGGGCGGAAGCTGCCGGTGGTGAAGTCCTCAACCGAGGATGCGGCGCCCTTGAGGCGGAGCAGCTGCTTCGGCGTGAAGATGATCAGCGGCTTGCGTGGCCGGCTGTAGGCCTGGCGGCGCAGCAGGTGGAAGTGCGATGCGGCCGTCGTCGGGTTGGCCACGATCATGTTCTCCTCGGCACACATCTGCAGGAACCGCTCGATGCGGGCTGAAGAGTGGTCCGGTCCCTGGCCTTCGTAGCCGTGCGGCAGCATCAGCACCAGCGACGAACGCTGGCCCCACTTCTGCTCCGCGGAAGAGATGAACTCGTCGATGATGGTCTGCGCGCCGTTGACGAAGTCGCCGAACTGCGCTTCCCAGAGCACGAGGGCGTCCGGACGCTCCACGGAGTAGCCGTATTCGAAGCCCATTGCCGCGTATTCGGACAGCAGGGAGTCGTAGATCCACAGCTTGGCCTGGCTGTCTGAGAGGTTGCCCAGGGGCAGCCACTCGTTGCCGTTGGAACGGTCGTGGAACACGGCGTGGCGCTGCACGAAGGTTCCGCGGCGTGAATCCTGGCCGGCGAGGCGGACGGGAACGCCTTCCATGATGAGCGAACCGAAGGCTGCGATCTCGCCGAAGCCCCAGTCGATGCCGCCTTCACGGGACATCTGTTCGCGCTTCTCGAGGAGCTGCTTGAGCTTCGAGTGGACGGTGAAGCCCTCGGGAATTTCAAGGTGAGCCTGGCCGATCCGGGCCAGGGTCTCCGGGGAGATGGCCGTGGACGCCGGTGCGTTGGTGCCGAAGTCGGACTGCTGGGCGATGGGACGCTCGATATCCGAGACGGCTGCGGAGTCCGCCGTGATGATCGGGATCGGGGAGGTCTGGGCGGCGTGGGTCTCGGCGAAGACCCGCTCCAGGCGCTCCTGGTAGTCGCGGAGCAGCTGCTCAGCTTCTTCCTCGGTGATGTCGCCACGGCCGATCAGCGACTCGGTGTACAGCTTGCGTACGGAACGCTTGGCTTCGATCAGGTTGTACATCAGCGGCTGGGTCATCGAGGGGTCGTCGCCCTCGTTGTGGCCACGGCGGCGGTAGCACACCATGTCGATCACAACGTCCTTGTGGAAGCGCTGGCGGAACTCGTAGGCGAGCTGGCCGATGCGGACCACTGCCTCCGGGTCGTCACCGTTCACGTGGAACACGGGGGCCTGGATCATCTTGGCGACGTCCGTGGAGTACGTGGACGAGCGCGAGGATGACGGAGCCGTGGTGAAGCCGACCTGGTTGTTTACCACAACGTGGATGGTTCCACCGGTCCGGTAGCCACGCAGCTGGGACAGGTTCAGGGTTTCTGCAACCACGCCCTGGCCGGCGAAAGCGGCGTCACCGTGGACCATGATGGGCAGGACCGGGAAGGCCTCGCCCTGGTCCAGGCGGTCCTGCTTGGCGCGGACGATGCCTTCGAGCACGGAGTCCACGGCCTCAAGGTGCGAGGGGTTGGCGGCGAGGTAAACCTTGGTTTCCTTGCCGTTGTCCGAGGTGAAGGTGCCTTCGGTGCCGAGGTGGTACTTCACGTCACCGGAGCCCTGCACGGAGCGGGGGTCCTGGGTGCCTTCGAATTCGCGGAAGACCTGGGCGTAGGTCTTCCCGGCGATGTTGGTCAGCACGTTCAGGCGGCCGCGGTGGGCCATGCCGATGGCTACCTCGTCGAGGCCGTCATCAGCGGCGTCGGAGATGATCGCGTCAAGCAGCGGAATCAGGGACTCGCCGCCTTCCAGCGAGAAGCGCTTCTGGCCCACGAACTTGGTCTGCAGGAAGGTCTCGAAGGCCTCCGCAGCGTTCAGCTTGGATACGATGCGCAGCTGCTCTTCGCGGCTCGGCTTCGAGTACGCGTGCTCCAGCTGGTCCTGGAACCACTTGCGTTCCTCAGGCTCCTGGATGTGCATGTATTCGATGCCGGTGGTGCGGCAGTAGGCATCGCGGAGGACGCCGAGGATGTCGCGGAACTTGAGCATCGGCTTGCCGCCGAACCCACCGGTGGGCCACTCGCGGTCCAGGTCCCAAAGGGTCAGGCCGTACGTGAGGACGTCAAGGTCGGGGTGCTTGCGCTGGACGTACTCCAGCGGATCGGTGTCAGCCATCAGGTGGCCGCGCACACGGTAGGAGTGGATCAGCTGCTGGATGCGTGCGACCTTGTTGATCTGGTCGGCGGGGTCAACCTGCAGGTCCGGGCTCCAGCGGACGGGCTCGTACGGGATGCGCAGGGCTTCGAAGATCTCGTCGTAGAAGTTCTGTGCACCGAGCAGCAGCTGGTGCACGAGCTTCAGGAATTCACCGCTGCCGGCTCCCTGGATGACGCGGTGGTCATACGTGGAGGTCAGTGTGAGGACCTTGCTGATCGCGTTGTGCGCGATGATCTTTTCGCTCGCACCCTGGAACTCGGCCGGGTAGTCCAGCGCGCCGACGCCGATGATGGCGGCCTGGCCCTTGGAGAGGCGGGGCACGGAGTGGACGGTGCCGATGCCGCCGGGGTTCGTCAGGGAGACGGTGGTGCCCTGGTGGTCGTCAGCGGTCAGCTTGCCGTTGCGGGCACGCTTGATGAGGTCCTCATACGTGTGCCAGAACTCGGAGAAGTTGAGGGTCTCCGCCTTCTTGATGTTCGGAACCATCAGCAGGCGGGTTCCGTCGGGCTTGGGCATGTCGATGGCGATGCCGAAGTTCACGTGGGCCGGCTGGACCGCGACGGGCTTGCCGTCCACCTCGTCGTAGTACACGTTCATGGACGGGAACTGGGACAGGGCCCGGATGACGGCGTAGCCGATCAGGTGCGTGAAGGAGACCTTGCCGCCGCGGGCACGCGCCAGGTTGGAGTTGATGACCACGCGGTTGTCGATCAGCAGCTTGGCCGGGATCGCACGGACGCTGGTAGCAGTGGGGACCTCAAGGCTGGTCACCATGTTCGTGGCAATGGCCTTGGCCGGGCCGCGAAGGACGGAGATGACGTCTTCCTCAGGCGCGGTGGGTGCCTTGACATTCTTGGGGAGCTGGGCGGGGATCGGCTGGGATCCGGTTCCAGGCTCGGTCTTCTTCGCGCCGTCGCGCGCCACGGTGGCCGGTGCCTTCTTAACGGGTGCCGGGGGAGCAGCGGGGGCAGGTGCCGCTTCGGCAGGTGCGGCCGGCTGCGCTGCCGGCGACGTTGCCGGAGCTGCGGAGGCCTGGGCTACGACGGGCATTTCGCGGGTTGCGGGATGTGCAACCGCGAGGGCCGAATTCCCGTTGGAGGAAGAACCGCTGCCCGAGTCGAAGGATTCGAACAGGGGCCACCACTTGGCATCCACCGCGTTTTTGTCCTGCTGATACTGCTCGTACAGTTCGTCAACGAGCCACTCGTTTCCGCCAAATTCCTCTGGTAGACGGTGGCTAGGCTGCTCTGGCACTTGAAATACGCCTCTTCCATGAGTTTGATTTCTCTCTGGCCGCCACGGTGCCTCAGCACAACATCCGAACCAGTCTCTGCGTCCTCTGAACCCAGACCTTTGCCAGTCTAATGAGCATTCTGTATTAACTGCCAATAAGGGTGACCCAAATCATGAAGTGACGCGCAGAATGCCAAATATGGCGGCGGTGAACCTCGCCGGAGGCTGATGGATGCCTGCGGCTGGCAGCCCCTCCGGAGGCCGGGATCTGCTCCTGTAGACTGAAATTCTTATGGACAGTAAATCTAGGTGCCGGCCTGGGGGCTGTCAGCGGAGCACGAAGTACAGCACCGCGCAGCCGACCCGCCGAGCCGGCAAACCCCGAACACGCGCCCATCACACTCCGTCGCTCCACGCCGCCGGAGCCTTCAAGGAAACAGCGTCCGCTTCGGCGGACCATCCTCCGCCGGGCAGTCGGCCCCGGATCCATCCTGCGACAGTGACCTGCGCCAGCAATCCGCCCCAGCATCACCGGGCGGGATGCTGAATGGAATGGTTGCTCCTCGCGGCAGGACTCCTGCTGATCGCCGGCACCGGCTTCTTCGTCGCCGTCGAATTTTCCCTTATTGCCCTGGACCAGGCCACTGTCCAGCGCGCGATCGACAACGGTGATACCCGTGCCGTTCCGCTGCTCAAGTGCCTGAAGTCCCTTTCCACCCAGCTCTCCAGTTGCCAGCTTGGCATCACGCTGACCACTCTCCTGACCGGTTACGTCATGGAACCGTCCGTCGGCAAGCTCCTCGAGGGGCCACTGACCGCCGTCGGGATTCCTGCAACGGCGGCCGCGTCCGTGTCCCTGGTCATCGCGATGGTGCTGGCTACCCTGCTGTCCATGCTGCTGGGCGAACTGGTGCCCAAGAACATGGCCATCGCTTTGTCCTTCCGTGTGGGACGGGCCCTCGCGAGGCCGCAACTCATGTTCACGGCCATCTTCAGACCGGCCATCGTGGTCCTCAACGGGTTCTCCAACAAGGTGCTCAACGTTTTCGGCCTTGAAGCCAAGGAAGAGATTTCCGGTGCCCGGACCCCTGCCGAGCTCGCCTCCCTGGTACGGCGTTCCGCTGCCATGGGAACGCTCGACGCCGGCACTGCCAACTTCGTGGCACGGACACTGAACTTCTCGGCCCGGACCGCGGCGGACGTGATGACCCCGCGGATCCGCGTGGAAACCATCGACGCCGACCAGCCCGTTTCGGACATCGTGGACGCCGCCCGGCGCACGGGATACTCGAGGTTCCCGGTCATCGGCGAATCGGCCGATGACATCAGGGGCCTGGTCCACGTCAAGAAGGCGGTGGCGGTTCCCTCGGACCGCCGGCCCAACCTGGAAGCCGGCGCCATCATGACCGACGTCCTCAGGGTCCCGGAGACCATCCACCTGGACGCCCTCCTGGCGGAACTTCGCGAGGGAAACCTCCAGCTCGCCGTCGTCCTCGACGAGTACGGCGGTACCGCGGGCATTGCAACCCTCGAAGACCTGGTCGAGGAAATCGTGGGCGAGGTGGCGGACGAACATGACAAGGTCCGGCCCGGGCTCCTCCAGAGCGCGTCGGGGGACTGGTACTTCCCCGGGCTCCTGCGTCCGGACGAACTGTCGGAGCAGATTCCAGGCCTGACCGTTCCCGACGAAGCGGCCTACGAAACCGTGGGCGGCTACGTCATGAGCGAACTGGGCCGCATCGCCGCCGTCGGGGATACCGTTGCGGTGGGCGGCGGAACCCTCAGCGTCACCCGCATGGACGGGCGCAGGATCGACAGGATCTGTTTCCGCCCGGCCGCGCCCGACACAGACGCTGAAGCTGCCCCGAATGACAGGACCGAACGATGAGTGACTGGGCCGGAATCTTCTGGCTGATCGTCCTGCTGCTGGGCAACGCGTTTTTTGTCGCTGCCGAGTTCGCGGTGATGTCGGCCAGGCGCAGCCAGATTGAACCGCTGGCCGACGCCGGTTCGAAGCGGGCGCAGACCACCCTTCGGGCCATGGAGAACGTGTCGCTCATGCTGGCGTGCGCCCAGCTCGGCATCACAGTCTGTTCGCTGCTGATCCTGCTGGTGGCCGAACCTGCCATCCACCACCTGCTGGCTGCTCCGTTGGAAACCGTCGGACTGCCGATGGAAATTGCGGATGTGGCGGCTTTTGCGGTTGCCCTGATGGTGGTGACCTTCCTCCATGTGACCTTCGGTGAGATGGTGCCGAAGAACATCTCGGTATCCGTGGCTGACAAGGCTGCACTCTTTCTGGCGCCGCCGTTGATGTTTGTTGCCCGCCTGGTCAGGCCTGTGATCGTAGCCTTGAACTGGTCGGCCAACCACATCCTCAAGCTCCTCCGGATTGAACCCAAGGACGAGGTGAACTCATCGTTCACCCTCGAGGAAGTCCAGTCGATCGTTCAGGAGTCCACCCGCCACGGGCTGGTGGATGACGACGCCGGGCTGATCACCGGTGCGCTGGAATTTTCCGAACACACGGCCTCCGACATCATGGTGCCGCTGGAGAAGCTGGTCATGCTGAAGGCTGCCACGACGCCGGTGGACTTCGAGAAGGCAGTCAGCAGAACCGGCTTTTCCCGGTTCCCCATGCTGGATGACGATGACATGCTCTACGGCTATCTTCACGTGAAGGACGTGCTGTCCATCCCTGACACGGACTATCAGCATCCCATCGCGGAAAGCCGGATCCGTTCGCTGGCCAACCTTGCGCTGGGGGACGAGATCGAAAAGGCAATGTCCGTGATGCAGCGCACCGGTTCGCACCTCGCCCGCGTCATCGGCCCGGACGGCCAGACGCAGGGAGTGCTGTTCCTGGAGGACGTGATCGAGCAGCTGGTCGGTGAAATCCGGGACGCAACGCAGGCCACCGGCATCCGGCGGCTCGGCCAGCCCAACGGCGACTGATTCGTCTCCCTGGAGGCGCCGGGGACTTTTCTAAATAGGAATCATTCCCATTTAGGGTTAGACTTTCCGGAGTTGCTTTGCTTCCATTCCTGAAATGATCTGAGGTTTCCGTGCGCCGTCCTGCCGTCCGTACATCCCTGGCCGCCCTCGCTGGACTGGGCCTGCTGCTGTCCGCCTGTTCCGCTGAGGGTTCGCCCTCGGGCACCTCCTCGTCGGCTGGCGGAATCAACGTTGTTGCCTCAACGAACGTCTACGGCGACATCGCCAAAGCTGTCGGCGGCGACAAGGTCAACGTCACGGCGATCATCAACAAGACCAGCCAGGACCCGCATTCCTACGAGGCCACGGCCCAGGACCGGCTGCTGGTGTCCAAGGCCGAAGTGGTGATCGAGAACGGCGGCGGGTACGACGGGTTCATCCACACGCTGGCCGACGACAGCAACATCCCGCACAGCAGCATTGTCAGTGCCGTGGAAATATCGGGACTGGCACCGGAGGAGGACGCCTCGGCGTCCTCCACAGCCGCATCCAGCGCACCGGCCGACGATCACGGACATACGCATGAACACGGTGACTTCAACGAACACGTCTGGTACAGCCTTCCAGCGATGGGGAAACTGGCAGATGAACTCGCTGCCAAGTTCGGCGAAGCGGAGCCGGGTTCAGCGGCCACGTTCGAGGCCAACGCTGCCACGTTCAAGTCCGGCCTGGAGGAACTCACCGGCAAGCTGGCAGCCCTGTCCGCAGCGGGGGCCGGAACTCCCGTGGCGGTGACCGAGCCCGTCCCGCTGTATCTGTTTGAGGCGGCCGGGCTGGAGAACAAAACGCCGGCGGACTACACTGCTGCGATCGAAGAAGGCACGGACGTGCCGCCCGCCGTTCTGAAGGCGGCCACCGACCTTGCCGGTTCCAAGGACCTGGGCTTCCTGGCGTACAACCTGCAGACCGAAGGCGCCCAGACCGAGGCGCTGAAAAAAGCGGCGGAAACAGCGGGTGTTCCGGTCGTCGACTTCAGCGAAACACTGCCTGAGGGCAAGACGTACCTGCAGTGGATGACGGACAATGTGGAGAACATCAGCAAAGTTTTGGAGAAAAAGTAGTTGAAACCGGTTGTGAGCCTCCGCGGGGCGTCCCTGCAGTTCGGTAAGAGGGCGCTCTGGGAGGATCTCGACCTGGACATCCGGCCCGGTGAATTCTTTGCCGTGCTGGGGCCCAACGGAAGCGGCAAGACCAGTTTCCTGAAAGTACTGCTCGGCCTCCAGCAGCTGCACTCCGGCACCGCCAGCCTTGGAGCCCATCCGGTGGAACGGGGGAGCCGGATGATCGGTTACATCCCGCAGCAGAAGTCGTTTGCCCCGGACACTCCAATGCGGGCCCGGGACCTGGTGGGCCTTGGCGTCGACGGCCACCGCTGGGGCTTGCGGCTCGGGTCCGGCAGGGCAAACCGCAGGATCGATGAGCTCCTGGAACTCGTCGGTGCCGCCGACTATGCCAAGGTTCCGGTGGGGCAGCTCTCCGGCGGTGAACAGCAGCGCCTCCGCGTCGCCCAGGCATTGGCGACGGACCCGAAGGTACTGCTGTGCGACGAACCGCTGTTGTCCCTGGACCTCCACCACCAGCAAGCGGTCAGTGCCCTCATTAACAAGCAGTGCCGCGAACAGAACAGCGCCGTGGTCTTTGTTACGCACGAGATCAATCCGATCATCGATTACGTGGACCGCGTGCTGTACCTGGCCGGAGGCCGGTTCCGGGTCGGAACTCCGCAGGAAGTCATGACCACGGAAGTCCTTTCCGACCTGTACGGCAGCCACGTGGAAGTCATCCACGCAAACGGACGCATCGTCGTCGTCGGGCTTCCGGACGCAACCACACACCACCATGCCGATGTCCACGCCACCGCCGGCGAGGTGGCGTGATGGACGCCGACAGCATCATCGGGTCAATCTTCAGCTTCGAAAACTACGGCGAACTCCTCGTCCTGGTCCAGAACTCCATCTGGGCCGGGGCTGTCCTGGGCCTGCTGGGCGGGCTCGTGGGGACGTTTGTGATGAAGCGGGACCTCGCCTTCGCAGTCCACGGCATTTCCGAACTCTCCTTCGCCGGGGCGGCCTTCGCACTGCTCATCGGCGCGGACATCGTCTTCGGTTCGCTCATCGGGTCCGTGGCGGCCGCGCTGCTCCTCGGGCTGATGGGCGTCCGGGCCAGGGACAAGAATTCAATCATCGGCGTGATCATGCCGTTCGGACTGGGACTGGGCATCCTGTTCCTGTCCCTCTACGAAGGCCGGGCCGCCAACAAGTTCGGCCTGCTGACGGGCCAGATCGTTTCCGTTGACACCGTCCAGCTGCAGGCCCTCGCCGGGACAGCCGTGGTTGTCATGGTGGCTTTGGTGATCATTTGGCGGCCGCTGAACTTTGCCAGCGTCGACCCTGAACTCGCGGAAGCCCGCGGGGTTCCGGTGCGGACGCTGGCCCTGGTGTTTATGGTCCTGCTGGGCGTCAGCGTGGCGCTGTCCATCCAGGTGGTGGGTGCCCTGCTGGTCCTGGCCCTGCTCATTACCCCCGCGGCAGCTGCCCTGCGGGTCACGTCCTCACCGGTGACTGTGGTGGTGCTGAGCGTGGCATTTGCGATGGTTGCGACCGTGGGCGGCATCCTGCTGGCCCTCGGCGGCCGCATTCCGATCAGCCCCTACGTCACCACGCTGTCATTCCTGATCTACGTCGTGTGCCGGGTCATCGGCACGGTCCGCGCCAAACGTGGGCTCAACGGCAGGTTGCTGCACGCGGCCTGACTGGCTGGAGCGGGCTCCGGTCAGCGTTCGACGGCGGGCCGCGTCAGAGCAGGCCGGCCGCCTTGCGTGCCGTGCAGTCGGGGCACAGCCCAAAGATTTCGACGGTGTGCGCCACCTCGGTATAGCCGTGCTCCTTGGCCGTCCTGGCAGCCCAGGTTTCAACTGCCGGAGCCTCGACCTCCACTGCCTTCCCGCAATTGCGGCACAGGAGGTGGTGATGGTGGCCGGTGACCGCGCAGCGGCGGTAAACGGCCTCGCCTTCACCGTTGCGGAGCACATCCACCAGCCCCTCGTCTGCCAGCGACTGCAGGATCCGGTACGCCGTGGCGAGGGAGACGGACACACCCTGGTTCTGCAGGATGCGGTAAAGCTCCTGCGTGCTGACGAAGTCATCCAGTTCGTCCAGGGCAGCACTGACGGCCAGCCGCTGCTTGGTGACGCGCTGCTCCTTGACCGCTCCGGTGCCTGAACCCGGCGCGGGGGTTGACGGTGTGGATTCGTCAGCCTTGGTGCCTAACGGCATGGATGGACTCGCTTCCCTGAGGGATGGTGGCAAAGATCCAGATTACCAGCCGGACCCTGGCTGGCAGGAGTTGCGTGGACACCTCCGCGGACCGGACCCTAGGCTGGCGCTATGAAGCTGACTAAGTACACCCACGCCTGCGTCCGGCTCGAAGAGGACGGACGTGTGCTGGTCCTCGACCCTGGCACATTCTCCGAAACGAAGGAAGCGCTGGATGGCGCGCAGGCCGTGCTGATCACGCACGAGCACGGCGACCACGTCGACGTTGCCGCCATGGTCAATGCCCTGCGGGGTGACGGTGATCTGGCGGTGTTCGCTCCCGCGGGGGTGGCGGGCCACCTGCGCGAGGAAGCGCCTCAGGCGGCGGGGCGGATCCACACGGTTGAACCAGGGTCTTCCTTCGACGCGGCCGGGTTCGGCGTCCGCAGTTTCGGTGGCCAGCATGCCCTGATCCATCCCCAGGTTCCCGTGGTGGCAAACGTCGGCTACCTCGTCAACGAAAACGTGTATCACCCGGGCGACTCCTTCATCGTCCCGGATGGCATCAGCGTAAAGACCCTGCTGGTTCCCATCCACGCACCGTGGAACAAGGCCAGTGAAGTGGTCGACTTCGTCATCGGCGTCCGGGCACCGCGGGCCTTCCAGATCCATGACGGGCTCCTCAACGAGATGGGCCTGAAGATCGTGGAATCGCATGTGATTCGGATCGGGGCCAAATACGGCACCGAATTCACCCACCTGGCGGTCCGCGAATCGGTGGACGTCTGATCCCCGGCTTCTAGGCCGGCCAGACGCCCGTTTCAAAGAACCGGCCGATGACTGCGTGGTGCGGCTCGGGGTCAAGACCCTGGCCGGCCAGCCACGCAGGGTTGTAGTAGTTGCCTGCATAGCGCTCGCCGCCGTCGCACATTAGCGAAACAATGCTGCCGCGCCGGCCTTCGGCGACCATTTCCGCGACTAACTGCCAGACGCCCCACAGGTTGGTGCCGGTGGAGGGACCCGCGTGCAGGTCCGTGAGCTCGCGCAGATGCCGCATGGCGGCGACGGAGGCGGCGTCGGGGACCTGGATCATGCGGTCGATGACGGACGGGACAAAGCTGGGTTCCATCCGCGGCCGCCCGATGCCTTCGATCCGTGAAGGCATCCCGGTGGTGAATCCCGGTACGCCGTCCCGCCAGCCGGGGTAGAAAGCGGAATTTTCCGGGTCAACCACTGCCAGGGCCGTGTCATGGGAGCGGTACCGGAGGTAGCGGCCGATCGTGGCGCTGGTTCCGCCTGTCCCGGCACCGACGACGATCCAGCGCGGGACCGGGTGCTCCTCCATGCCCAGTTGGTCGAAGATGGACTCGGCGATGTTGTTGTTGCCTCGCCAGTCCGTGGCCCGCTCCGCGTACGTGAACTGGTCCATGTAGTGCCCATTGCTTGTGGCTGCCACCTCCTCCGCAGCCGCGTAAACCTCGGAGGCATGGTCCACCAGCAGGCACGAGCCGCCGAACTGTTCGATCAGGGCAATCTTTTCCGGGCTCGTGGTGCGTGCCATCACTGCCACGAACGGCAGGCCCAGCAGTTGCGCGAAATACGCTTCGGAGACGGCGGTGCTGCCGCTGGACGCCTCCACTATGGTGGTGTCCTCCCGGATCCAGCCGTTTACCAGGCCAAAGAGGAACAGGGAACGGGCCAGCCGGTGCTTGAGGCTTCCGGAACGGTGGGTTGATTCGTCCTTGAGGTAGAGCTGGACGCCCCAGTGTTCCGGGAGCGGCACCGAGTACAGATGCGTATCGGCGGACCGGTTGTTTTCAGCGGTGATTTTCCTGATGGCCCGGTCAGCCCAGGCCCTGTCCGCGCGCGCGTTCTTCACCGCACCAGCCTACCCGCGCCGATCTCGTGGCAAGGGCTAGAGTAAACGGGGCACAGGCCCGATCAAGACCAACCCCAAGGAGCCTCATGGGACCCCTTATCGATGTGGCCGCACTGGAAGCCCGGGTCAAGGCCGGACAGTCCACGGTGCTGCTGGATGTCCGGTGGAAGCTGGGCGATCCGCACGGCCGGGAACACTACCTTGAGGCGCACCTGCCAGGGGCCGTCTTCGTGGAACTGGCTTCGGAACTGGCTGCCCCCGCCGCACCGGAACGAGGCAGGCACCCTTTGCCGACCCTCGACCAGTTCCAGGCGTCCGCGCGGGGCTGGGGCATCAACGAGGGCGACGTCGTGGTTGCCTACGATGACAGCGGAAACATGGCCGCTGCCCGGCTCTGGTGGATGCTGCGGAACGCCGGCTTCCCGGAGGTCTACCTGCTCGACGGCGGCCTGGCCGCCTGGCGCGCCGCCGGACTGCCGGTGCAGGGCGGCAACGTCGAGGCAGTCCCGGGCAATGTCTCCCTTCGCGAGGGGGCAATGCCCGCCATAGATGCGGCAGCCGCCGGCAGCTGGGCTGGCACCGGAATCCTCCTCGACGCGCGGGCCGGCGAAAGGTACCGCGGCGAATTCGAACCCGTGGACCCACGCGCTGGCCACATCCCCGGAGCCGTCAGCGCCCCGACAACGGAGAACGTTGACGAATCAGGGCGGTTCCTGCCAGCCGATGAGCTGCGGCGCCGTTTCGAGAAGCTGGGAGTGTCCGGGGACATCCCTGTGGCGGTCTACTGCGGTTCCGGTGTCACGGCCGCCCACGAAGTCGCGGCTCTGGAGATCGCCGGCATCCGGGCGGCACTCTATCCGGGCTCGTTCTCCGAGTGGTCCAACAAACCGGAACTGCCTGTGGTGACGGGCGGCCAGCCCGGCTGAGCCTGCCGGGTGGAAACGCCGCCAAGTGGAAATATCCGGCAGCGCGGGGGTAGCGTCGCAGTATGACCCCTGGACGACCCGTACCGCCGCCCCTTGCCCGCCCCCTCCCGCCAGCCCCCGCCGCACGTGGAACTGACCGGATGGCGGCCGCCTACGGCGCAACGTCCGGGCACAGCGGTCTCGTGCCGCTGACCGTGGCCCGGCGGGCACCCAAAGCGGACGACGTCGAGATTGCCATCGAATTCTGCGGGCTCTGCCACTCGGACGTGCACGCCACCCGCGGCGAATGGGGCACCCAGCACTACCCCCTGGTTCCCGGGCACGAGATCGTGGGCAGGGTCAGCGCCGTCGGGTCCGCTGTGGATGATCTCGCACCGGGGGACCTGGTGGGTGTCGGCTGCATGGTCGATTCCTGCCGGGAATGCCGGAGCTGCCTGGACGGCCAGGAACAGTACTGCGAAAACGGCCTGACCGGGACCTACGGGGCGAGGGATAACCGCAACGGGGGAGCAATCACCCAGGGCGGCTACTCGACGTCGGTGGTGGTGGACCGCAGGTACGTGCTCCGGGTGCCGGAAAACCTGGACCCCGCTGCCGTGGCGCCACTGTTGTGCGCCGGCGTCACCACGTTTTCGCCGCTCCGCCATTTCGGCGTCAAGGAAGGCGACTCCGTAGGTGTCGTGGGCCTCGGCGGCCTGGGGCATATGGCGGTAAAGCTCGCCAAAGCCATGGGCGCCCGGGTGGTGGTGTTCACGACCTCCGAGTCAAAGGTCCCCGCCGCGCTTGAGCTGGGAGCCGATGAAGTGGTGCTGTCCCGCGATGCTGAGGCCATGGAAGCCGCCGACCGCAGCATCGACGTCATCATCGACACCGTAGCTGCTCCGCACGACCTGAACCCGTTCTTCCGCACCCTTCGCCGGGACGGGGCCCTCTTCCAGCTGGGGCTGCCGTCGGACGCCATGCCGCCCGTCAATCCGGGCGCCCTGATCCGGCGGCGGATCAGCTACACAGGTTCGCTCATCGGCGGAATCGCCGAGACCCAGGAGATGCTTGATTTCTGCGCCGCGCATGCAGTGGTGGCGGACATCGAACTGGTGCGGGCTGACCAGCTGAATAAGGCCTACGACCGCATGGTGGCAGGCGACGTTAAATACCGGTTTGTGCTGGACACCAGCACCCTGCAGGCCGCGGCCGAGGAGGCAGACGCATGAGCACCCTGTTCACCAAGATCCTGAACGGCGAGATCCCGGGACGCTTTGTCTGGCGCGAGCCGGACGTCGCCGCGTTCCTCACCACCGGGCCCCTGGCCGACGGCCACACCCTCGTGGTCCCCACCGAGGAAGTGGACCGCTGGACCGATGCGCGGCCCGAGACGCTCGCCAAGGTCATGGAGGTAGCGCGCCGGATCGGCGCCGTGCAGCTGGAGATCTTCCCGGCCGAACGGGCAGGGCTGATTGTGGCCGGCTACGAAATCAACCACCTCCACGTCCACGTGTGGCCGTCCAGGAGCATGGCCGACTTCGATTTCGCCTCGGCCGACCAGCACCCCGACCCTGCGGTACTGGACGCCAACGCGGAGAGGCTGCGTGAGGGGCTGCGGACCGCCGGGTACGCGGAGTTCGTGCCGGAAAGCGCCTAGGCCGGCACCAGCACCGTTGCCCCGGCACCTGCGCCGCTGGCTAGGCCGGTGCGAGTGCCTTGTTGAGCACGGCGCGGATGCGCTTTTCGGACACGGAGTACGCGGTCCCGAGTTCGACGGCGAAGAGGCTCACCCTGAGCTCCTCGATCATCCAGCGCACCTGCGCCAGCTCCGCACCCGCCCGCCGGCCCGGCAACAGGGCCGACACGGCGTCGTCGTAATCGTCTTCAAGGCGCTGGACGGCGGCCATGCTGAGGGCATCGCGCTGGACGTTGCCCGGCAGCCGCTCCAGCCGTTTTTCGACGGCAGCCAGGTAGCGCGGCAGCTGGCTCAGCTGGGCGTAGCCAGTGCGGGCCACAAAACCCGGGAACACCAGCTGCTCGAGCTGGCTTTTGATATCGTTCAGGGCGCTGATCAGGGCAAGGCTCGTGGTGCCCTTCAGCTGCTTCTCGATGCGCCGCGTGCTGGCCAGGATGCGCTCCACTACGGCCGTCACGCTGAACACGGTGTCGATTAGTTCGGCGCGGACCTGTTCGTAGAGCGCATCGAAGGATGCCTGGTCCCAGGGGAGTTCGGCCGGGGTCAGTTTGTCCACGGCGGCCAGGGCGCAGTCGGCGATGAGGGCTGACACTGAACCGTGCGGGTTCTGGCTGAAGGTCAGTTTTTCGGTGTTGTTAAGGTGCTCCAGCACGTAGCGGTCCGGTGCCGGAACCCGCAGGGCAAGGAGCCGGATCACGCCGCCCCGCATGGCCTCCAGCTGTTCCGAGGAGGTCTGGAAGACGCGAAGCGCGACCGAGGTCCCTTCATCCACCAGCGCAGGGTAGCCCGTCACCGTGTGGCCCTTGACGGTGTTGCTCACCTGCCGCTGCACGGTGCCGAACGTCCAGGCCGTGAGGCCTCTTTGCTCCCGGAAGCCCGGGGCTGCGCCGTTGGCGTTTCCTGTTCCCGGCGTCGCAGCGGCGGCTCCGGAGGCCTTGCCGGCAGCCTTGCCGGCCGACTTCAGCGCGGTGGTTCCGGGCGTTGCCCCCAGGGATTCCGCGATTGCCCGGCGCGTCGCCGGAGCGAGCCGCTCCTGCAGGGCGGCCAGGTCCTTGCCCTCGTCCAGCACCTTGCCCTTGCTGTCCACCACCTTGAAGCTCACGCGCAGGTGGGACGGCACAGCATCCCAGTTCCATGACCCGGGCGGGATGACATGGCCGCGGATCCGGCGCAGGGCCAGTTCCAGCGATGCTTCCAGCTCGTCGCGGGCAGGGTCGAAGTCGGATTCCAGCGCAGACACGGCCTGCCTGGCCACGTCCGGGGCTGGAACAAAGTTCTTCCGGACCTGCTTGGGCAGGGACTTGATGAGGGCTGCCACGAGTTCGGCGCGCTGGCCAGGGATCAGCCAGCGGAAGGCGGCATCATCGAGCTGGTTGAGGAAGAGCACGGGCACTTCGGCGGTGACGCCGTCGGACGGGTTGGGCGGTGAGCCGGGCGCCACGGGGTGGAACTCGTAGCTGAGCGGCAGCTCGAAACCCTTGTGCAGCAGCGTCTTGGGGTATGCGGCCTCGTCCAAGTCATCGGCGTCGTCATTCAGCAGGAGCGACTTGTCGTAGTCCAGGAGGTCCGGATTCTTCTGCCGCGCGTCCTTCCACCACTTGTCGAAGTGCCGCTCGGACACCACGTCGGGCCCGATCCTGGCGTCGTAGAACTCGAACAGTGTTTCGTCGTCCACGAGGAGGTCGCGGCGGCGCATCCGGGCCTCGAGTTCTTCAACCTCCAGGAGGAGGGCGCGGTTCCGGTGGAAGAACTTGTGGTGCGTTTTCCAGTCGCCTTCCACCAGGGCGTGCCGGATGAAGAGCTCGCGGGCCAGCACCGGATCCACGCGGCTGTAGTTGACCCGGCGCTGCGGGATGATGGGCACGCCGTACAGCGTGACCTTCTCGTACGCCATCACCGCGCCCATCTTGGTGGACCAGTGCGGTTCGCTGTAGCTGCGTTTGACGAGGTCCGGTGCCACCTGCTCGGCCCAGACAGGATCGAACTTTGCCGCCACGCGTGCCCAGAGTCGGCTGGTCTCCACAAGCTCGGCAGCCATCACAAAGGTCGGTGACTTCTTGAACAGCGACGAGCCCGGGAAGATCGCGAAACGGCTGCCACGCGCGCCGGCGTACTCGCGCTTGCGTTCGTCAAGGATGCCGATGTGGCTGAGCAGGCCCGAGAGCAGGCTGATGTGGATGCCCTCGTGGTTGCCCACGGGGTCGGCCAGGCGCTTGTTGTCCAGGCTGATGCCGAGCGGTCGGGCCAGTTGCCGGAGCTGGGCGAACAGGTCCTGCCATTCCCTGACCCGCAGGTAGTTGATGAACTCGGTGCGGCACAGGCGGCGGAACTGGGTGGAGGAGAGTTCCTGCTGCTTCTCCTGCAGGTAGTTCCACAGGTTCAGGAAGCCTGTGAAGTCCGAGTTCTCGTCGCGGAATCGGGCGTGCTTCTCGGCGGCCAGCTGCTGCTTGTCCGTCGGACGTTCGCGCGGGTCCTGGATAGTCAGCGCCGCTGCGAGGATCATCACTTCGCGGACG
Source organism: Arthrobacter sp. HS15c (assembly GCF_040812005.1). Taxonomy (NCBI): domain Bacteria; kingdom Bacillati; phylum Actinomycetota; class Actinomycetes; order Micrococcales; family Micrococcaceae; genus Arthrobacter; species Arthrobacter sp. HS15c. Next base: position 187,247 of record NZ_JBFOHM010000001.1, on the reverse strand, counting down.
CAGCCGCGTTTGCCGGCTTCGACAATCATCCGGCCGAGCCGGGGATCGACGGGCAGCTGGGCAAGCTGCTGCCCGACGGCGGTCAGGCCGCCGCTCTTCGCGTCACCTGGGCGAACGGCACTCAAAGCGCCGAGCTCGCGCAGGAGCGTGACGCCGTCGTTGATTGCGCGAGAGTCCGGCGGCTCCACAAACGGGAAGTTCTCCACGTCCTTGGGCCCGCGGGCCACGCCCATGGCTGTCATCTGCAGGATGACTGCCGCGAGGTTGGTGCGCAGGATCTCGGGGTCCGTGAACTGCGGGCGGGACTCGTAGTCCTCCTCCGAGTACAGCCGGATGGCGATGCCGTCGGAGACGCGGCCGCAGCGGCCGGAACGCTGGTTCGCGGAAGCCTGCGAAACGCGTTCGATCGGCAGCCGCTGGACTTTGGTGCGGTGGGAGTAGCGGGAGATGCGGGCGGTGCCCGTGTCGATGACGTACTTGATGCCGGGCACGGTGAGGGAAGTTTCCGCTACGTTGGTGGCCAGCACAATGCGCCGGTTGCGGCCCGGGTGGAAGACCTTGTGCTGTTCCTGCAGGCTGAGCCTGGCGAACAGCGGGAGGACCTCGGTGCCGGCCAGGCGCCGGTTTGACTGGATTCTGGCGTTGAGCGCCTCGGCTGCATCGCGGATTTCACGCTCGCCGGAGAAGAAGACCAGGATGTCGCCCGGAGCCTCGGTGGCGAGTTCGTCCACGGCGTCGCAGACGGCGTCGAGCGGATCGCGGTCCTCTTCGAGTTCGTCGTCGGAGGCGTCTGCATCTTCGCTGTCGGCGGGTCCGCCGGCAGGCTGGGACAGCGGCCGGTAGCGGATTTCCACCGGGAACGTCCGGCCGGAGACCTCGATGATGGGGGAGGGCTCGTCCTCGGACCCGAAGTGCTTGGCGAAGCGCTCCGGATCGATCGTTGCCGAGGTGATGATGATTTTCAGGTCCGGCCGCTGCGGCAGGATGCGCTTCAGGTAGCCAAGGATGAAGTCGATGTTGAGGCTTCGCTCGTGGGCCTCGTCGATGATGATGGCGTTGTACTTGCGCAGTAGCTTGTCGCGCTGGATTTCGGCCAGCAGGATGCCGTCGGTCATGAGCTTGACCTTGGTGGAACGGCTGACTTCGCCCGTGAACCGGACCTGGAAGCCAACTTCCTGGCCGATTTCGACGCCGAGTTCCTCCGCGATGCGCTCGGCCACCGTCCGGGCGGCAAGCCGTCGGGGCTGCGTATGCCCAATGAGGCCGTTCTCTCCCAGGCCCAGTTCCAGGCACATCTTGGGGATCTGGGTGGTCTTACCGGAGCCGGTCTCGCCGGCGATGATGGTCACCTGGTTGGCGGCGATGGCGGCCATCAGGTCCTCGCGGCGCTCTGAAACGGGCAGCTCTGCGGGGTAGGAGATGTGAAAGGTCATGGCTCGAACCAGTCTACTGTGGGCCGCGCCGGCCGTTGTGACGCTGTTACGCCAGGCACCCGGGTGCGGATGACGCCGTCGTAATCTCCTTGCGGATCTGCCGCGGGGCACCGTGCCCCACTCCGGGTGTCGCAGGCCGCCGCACACCGCTGCTCACCGCCGGCCACCGCCGGCCGCCGCACACCGCTGCTCACCGCCGGCCACCGCCGGCCGCCGCACATAAAAGGACCCGGCTCTGGCGAGCCGGGTCCTTGCCGGTTGGATGATGCTGGGTTGGGGTCCTGGTCAGAAGATGCGGAGTGTGTAGCTGGTGCTGGGCAGGTCCAGGGCGGACCAGGCCTGGTGGGAGTTGGCAGGAGGGGTGTGGCCGAGGCCGTCCCGCAGGACCGCGGAGACGGTGGCGGCGAGGACGAGGAGGAGCAGTACCGCGATGATGATTCCGAAGATTTCCATGCCTCAATGCTGCTCCGGTGCCGCCTCAACAAACAGTGGCAGAAATGCCCAAAAAACTATAATTCCTGCCATAATGGAAGCATGCTGAAATCAGTGGCAGTCATCGTGGTTCCCAACTTCTCGATCTTCGAGTTCGCCACCGCTTGCGAGGTGTTTGGCATCGACAGATCTGAACGCGGCGGCAACGTGCCGGCGTTCGACTTCCGGGTCTGCACGCCTGAGCCTGGAGACGTCAGGCTCAAATCGGGCCTGTCCATGAACGTCACATTGGGCCTGGAAGCAACTGCGGACGCGGACCTGGTGATCATGGCTCCGTACGGGCGGGATAATGACGTTCCCGAGTCCGTGATGGAGGCGCTGCGCGCCGCGGACCAGCGGGGAGCCTGGGTGATGTCCATCTGCTCCGGAGCATTTGCGCTGGCCCGCGCCGGCCTGCTCAACGGCCGGCGCTGCACCACGCACTGGCACTACTCGCATGAGCTCGCGAGCCGGTACCCGGACGTACAGGTGGACGAAAACGTCCTCTATGTCCAGGACGGGAACATCATCTCCAGTGCAGGCACGGCAGCGGGGATTGACGCCTGCCTCCATCTGGTCCGCGTGGAGCTTGGCGCGAACGTAGCCGCCACCATTGCGCGGGACATGGTGGTTCCGCCGCACCGCGACGGCGGTCAGGCGCAGTTCATCGACCGGCCCATGCCCACGTGCGGATCCGCGCCGATGGAGGCTCTGCTGCGCTGGATGGTGCAGAACCTGGACCGCGAGCACACAGTCAATGAGCTCGCCGCCCGCGTGCACATGTCGGCCAGGACATTCGCCCGCCGCTTCCGTTCGGAGACGGGGGCAACACCGGCCGCGTGGCTCAATTCCCAGCGCGTCCTCCGGGCCCAGGAACTGCTGGAATCCACGGACCTCAACATCGACGAAGTGGCCCGGGAGGCCGGATTTGGCCACCCGGTGCTGCTCCGGCACCACTTCGCCAAGGTGCTGGATACCAGCCCGCAGTCCTACCGCCGCGCATTCCGGGGGCAGCTGGCGACGGCTGGCTAGGCGGGGTCGGCGGGTTAGGCGGGCCTGGCGCTCTACTGGCGGCTGGTTCCTACTGGCCCGGGTGGTCCTCGGAGGCTGCCCGGGCGCTGTCCACCAACACACGCCAAGGACCGGTAACGGCCTGCTCGGGCAGCGCCGCCCTTCTTTGGCCGGCCTTGATCGCGTAGATAAAACGGTCAGCCTGGTTCCCCGCCGCTTCCGCGGCTGCTGCCCTGACGGTCTTGGGCACGGCGTCCCATGGGCAAGCTTCGACAATGGGCTGCCACTGGCTTTTGGCGCTCTCGGTCTGGGCGTGCACTGTCCATACTCGAGTCATGGCGGCGACGCCGCCGCTGCGCTCCACGCTGATCTTCATGGCCGGATCCCGGGCTTTCCTGCAGCCTGGCCGCTGAAGGGACAGCGGCCAGGCATTCAACTAAAGCTTGACCTTCACAGTTTCCCACGCCTGCCGCACGGCGTCATGTTCCGGGGAACCGGTGCCAAAAAGCTCGACGGCGGATGCCGCCGTCGCCCTCGCGAAAACACTGAAGGTGGCTGTGGGCGGCAGTGAGCCGCCGGTGAGCGTCTCGTACCAGATCCGGCCGGGGGACTCCCAGGCGTTGCCTCCGAGGGCCTCCGCGAGGAGATAAAACGCCCGGTTGGGAATGCCGGAGTTGATATGGACACCGCCGTTGTCGGCACTGGTGCGCACGTACGAGTCCATGGAGTCCGGCTGCGGGTCCTTGCCGAGGACGTCGTCGTCGTACGCTGTGCCGGGAGCTTTCATGGATCGGAGGGCTGAACCTTCCACCCGCTCCGTGAAGAGCCCCTCGCCGATGAGCCAGCTGGCTTCCTTTGCAGACTCCTGCTTCACGTACTGTTCCACCAGCGCGCCAAAGACGTCCGACATGGATTCGTTGATGGCCCCGGCCTGGTTCCGGTACGCCAGCCCCGCCGAGTACTGGGTGACGCCGTGGGCCAGTTCATGGCCGATAACGCTGAGCGACCGGGTGAAGCGCTCGAAGACTTCGCCGTCGCCGTCGCCGAAAACCATCTGGTTGCCGTCCCAGAACGCGTTGTCGTAGAGCTTTCCGAAATGAACTGTGGCGTCGAGGGGAAGCCCCAATCCGTCGATCGAATTCCGGCCGAAGACCTCCGCGTAGAGCCGGTGCGTGTGGCCCAGGCCGTCGTAGGCCTCATCCACCGATGCATCGCCTGAGTCTGGTTCGCCCTCTTTACGGACAAGATGGCCGGGTAGGTTCTCGCTGCCGGCTGTGTCGTAGACGCTTCGGTTGGACGGCCCCGGCTGGACCTGCCGGAGCCCCGGGGGAGTGACCGCGGACGGCTGCGCACGGGACGCCTGGACCGACCGGACATGGCTTAGGGCCTCTTTCGCTGCCCGGGCGGCGGCGGAAAACTGCGGCGCGTCCTGGCGGGCCAGCCGGCGCAGTATGTAGGGCGGAATGATGGAACAGAATGTGGCTGAAGTATGCATGGCCTACCCCCTTGAGTTGGTTGAAACAGCCTACGAGGGGCCACCGACAAAGTACTGCAGCCACACCTCCCTGGCGCGAACGCACAGTTTGTGGCCCTTGCCTGAAACGCTTGACCGAAGTGGAGACCCGGATGGTCGGAGGTTATCCACATAGGTCTTCTGCTTCGCCGTTTTTGTCGGACCCTCGCGGGATGATTTGGGTATGGAAAGCAGGGCAGTTGAGGAGGCGGTGGGGGCTTTCTTGGCGTCGGCTGCGGAGTTGGCTGACTGTGTGCGCCGCGGGGTTGGCAGTCGGGGTTCGGGCGGTGCGGGTTACGGCGGTGCGGATCCTTTGCGGGAGCAGGCGGATGCGTGCCTGGACGGGCTGGCCGTTTCGGCGCGGGTTGATGCCATGGTGGCTGGATTGAGGGTGCGTCTGGTTTCCGGGTTCGCCGGGACGTCCGAGGCCATGGCAGCGCCGGCCATGAGTCCGGGCCAGCACACAGCCCAGGAGATGGGCGTCGTGTCGGAGGTCGCGTGTGCCTTGACGGTCAGTGAACGCTCGGCCTCGGCCCTGCTGGCCCAGTCCCGTGAACTTACCACCACGCTGCCGCTGACGCTGGCCGCGTTGCAGGCCGGGGACCTGTCGTGGCAGCACGCCCGGGTCATGGTGGACGAGGCTGCAAGTCTGGATCCAGCCGGGGCGGCGGCGTTGGAGGCGCATTTCCTGGACCCGGACGCACCCAACCCCGCCACGTGCCCGGCCGGGGAGATGGTTCCGTCCCGGTTCCGGCACAAGGCCCGGACGTGGCGGGAACGGCACCACCCGGTCAGCATCGAAAAACGCCACGCCAGGAGTGTCCTGGACCGGAGGCTGGAGTACGCCCCGGACCGGGACGGGATGGCCTGGCTCTCCGCCTACCTGCCCGCCGATCAGGCGGCCGGGATCTGGAACGGCGTCACCGCCACAGCACGGGCCCTCCAAAGCCCCGCCGAGGACCGGACACTGACCCAGCTCCGGGCAGACGTCGCCGCCAAACTACTCCTCAGCGCCGGCTTCACCACCAGCAACCCAACGGGCGGCAACACAGACACCGCCGCCGGCAGCAAGACAGATGTAGCGACCACCAGCACCAGCAATGATGCCGTGGCCGGCCTGGTTCCGGCCCCTGACGGGGTCGATTCGGGCCGTGTGCCTTCGCCGGCGGCCCAGGTCCTCGTGACCGTGCCGGTGTTCGCCCTGATGGGCCTCACCGACGAACCGGCCGACCTCGACGGCTACGGGCCAATCCCCGCCTCCATGGCCCGCAAACTCGTAGCCGACGGGGCATCCTCATTCCGCCGGGTCCTCATTGATCCACGGGATGGCGCACCGCTGGAAATCGGACGGGCCAACTACCGCATCCCACCGGCGATGCGGCGATGGCTCAGACTCCGGGACGGTAAATGTTCCTTCCCCGGCTGCAACAACCACTCCCTGGACAACGAAGCCGACCACATCCTCGCCTGGGCCGACGGCGGGAACACCGGTATCACCAATCTCGAGTCACTGTGCCGCAAACACCACCGGCTGAAACACGGCACGGCCTGGACGCCCTGCTCGGCCACCAAAGACGAACCGCCCGGATGGACCTCGCCCACCGGCCGCCGATACGCCAGTGAACACCAGGACTGGGAACCACCCTTGTTGCCGGCGCAGTTAACACCAGTGGGCTGGAACACGACGCCCCCTTAGCTCACGGCGGGTGCAGCGCCGCCCAACACGAGCAATCTGCACGTTTGCCGGCTGTCGATAGGTCGGTCGCCCAGGACGTGAATCGTTCGTACCAGGTGTCGTGATGGGAGAATTGTGTCGCCGTGCCCTCATCGACGGGTTCGAGTCGCGCCCTTGCCGGCTCCTGCCTGTGGGCGTGAGTGGACGAATTGGACGCTGCAATCGCACGGCGAATAACGGCTTTCGTCCATGCGGATGTGACTTTCAATCTGAATGGGTCGGTGATAGAACCGACCTCTGTGGCTGTGGATAACTTTTAGCGCTGAAATGTGACCTGGGCTACCCTTAAGGAATTGTTCGGAGCGAGGCGTCTTGAAACTATCGGGGGATTAGCTGCCCATGACATCGCACATTTTGTTTGCGTCCCGGCCCATACGCGTGACCGCAGTTGGAGTGGTCCTCGCGGCTGCCTTATCGCTCTCTGGCTGCAACGCCGGCGGCGATCCCAACTCCGGCGGTAAAACATCGCCAGCCTCAACTGCCACCGAGTCGGCAACACCGAGCGCCACAGCGAAGCCGACGCCTACCGCTGCCTACAAGCCCGCTGACGCGACAGGCCCCGCGCAGAATGTCCCCGTCCCTGTCCTGCCGGAGGTCGCCAAAACGGAGACGAAGGAGGGGCTGGAAGCGTTCGTGCATCACTGGTACGCCGTTCTTAGCTATGCGTACGAGACCGGTGATGCCCAGGGATTGGAAAGACTCAGTGGCCCCGATTGCGTTTTTTGCGCAGGGTTGAAAGACGTGGTGAAGGAGGCATGGAAGGAGGGCCGGTGGATATCGGGCGGTCAAATTCAGACGCCGGCCATCACGGCGACATTAGAGCCCGGAACTCAGCCGTACGCAGTGATCCAGGTTTTACAACAAACAATTGAGATCCGAAACCCGGACGGGAGTCTTTACCAAGCTCCTACGGCTGCCACGAATACTGGAAGCCGGGCAGGTGCTACTTACGGGGCCACGGGATGGATAGTCACTGATCTCGGCTTAATTAGGTAGCAAGAGTTGACCCCCCGTGCACTGAGAGTCTTTTGTTTGTCCCTGTTCTTTCTTGCTGTCAGTCCCACGATCGCGCACGCTGAAATCGCAGTGGGGTATGAGGAGAAGGGCCTGGGTGTTGGTGCGGATGAGTGGACCGTTGACAAGGATTCCGGAGAACTTGTGCCGGTACTAGCGGGGCAGACTCCCAGTGACCCCAATCAATATAAGTACGAACTTCAATGCCATCTAGGCGGCGGAGACTTCGACACACCCTGTCTCGCGAGGCAAGTTGAGTGCAAGAACGGTCCAGAAGGCAAAGAAGAAGGCATCCCAGTCATCTGGCTATCAATGCCCCGAGGTGTTCCAGGTGCCATCTGGTCGTACCACTCCGGCCCGACGTGCCTGTACGACGCGAAGCCTGAAGACCTGCTGCCCCGCATTGCCGCCGACATCCAGCGCCAGTTTCAGAACTTGCCGGTCAACGCCGGCTCGGTCGTCGCCCAGCCAAGCCCGCACACGCTCCGCGGAGCTGAAACAAACTTTTACGCCGACGCCGCAGAGCAGCAGTTCGATGTCACGATGTTCGACCAGAAAGTCCACGTTGTCGCCACGCCGGTCCAGTACACGTGGAACTATGGCGACGGCACAGTCTTTGGCCCCCAGCCGTCCATGGGCGGACCGCTTCCACAGGAACGTTGGGGCGAGAAGACACGGACCAGCCACGCCTACACGCAAACCGGCGATTTCCAGGTCATCCTGACCACTTCATTTCAAGGAACGTATTCCGTGAACAGCGGGCCGCCGCTGCCCATCCCGGGCCAGGGGCAGTTCAGCGCTCCGCCCCAGACCATCAGCGTCTGGCGGTCCGTCACCCGTAATTACGCCGACGACTGCAACCAGAATCCCCAAGGCCAAGGCTGCCCAGGAGTGCCGTCGGTCCCATAAAGCCGAAGCCCGGGCCGCAAGTGTTCGTTCGCGCAAGGGGGTAGGGGAGAAAACGCAAAAACCCCCGCCGCTTTTCCAAGTGGCGGGGGTTTTGTTGTGCCCTCGATAGGATTCGAACCTACGACCTTCTGCTCCGGAGGCAGACGCTCTATCCCCTGAGCTACGAGGGCAATCCAGGGTTCCTGCCGTTGCCAGCGGGACGTCCTAGAGCTTAGCAGGAAGGTGGCCTGCAATGAAAAACGGCTCGCCTCAGTAGCCGGAAAAAGAGTCCACATGTACGCGACGTGCCCCGGCCTTCCTGGCCGCGCGGCGGAGTGAAGCCACGCTGGCGGGAGATCCGGAGACGTAGACCGTGCGGGCCGCAATGTCAGGCACGAGGGCTTGCAGCGCTGCCCCGTCCAGCCGGGCGCCCCCGCCAACCCCGGTTCCGGCTGCCGTGATGAACGACGGCGGGACGGAACCGTCAGCGAGGCGGGCAATGATCCGCGCCCCAGACATGCGGAGCTCTTCGGCGTAGGCAATCTCTTCAGCATTTCTGGCCAGCAGCAGGAGAACCACGTCCCGGTCCTGCGCTGCACCGGAGGACAGATGCGCCAGATAGGGCGTGATGCCGATCCCGGCAGCCATCAGCAGCAGCGGCTGGGCCGGATCCCGCGGCAGGACGAAGTCGCCTCCCACGGACGTGGCCCTCACCTGATCGCCCGGCTTCAGGGCCAGGAGCACCTTCTTGGCAGCAGACAGCGGCTCCGCCGTCCGGACCCCGAACTTCACGGCGGAAGACCCGGGCGTGCTCGTAAGGCTGAACGTCCGGCGTCGGCCCTTCCCGTCCGACTTGGCGTGCGGAAGATCGAGCTCCATGAACTGGCCCGGCACAAATCGCACGGGCCGGGACGGCTCGAAAACAAACTCTGTGGTGCTGGGCGTCAGGGGCCGGGAACCGGTGAAGCGCAGTTTCAGCCCGCCCCGCTGGCCCACCAGGAACGCCAGCAGGTTCCCCAGCAGCAAGGCCAGTTCCGGCGAGTTGGCGATAAACCCGAAGTTGTACGGCACCGCAAACACCACGCCCACCACCGCGGCCAGCGCGAGCTGCTGCCAGCGGCGCGGCGGCAGGGTCAGCGGCTCGGTCAGCATAAAGCCCACAAAAAACAGAAGGGGCCGCTGCGCCAGGGCCTGCCAGAGTGAGCTGCCGAAGGACAGCCCCGCCTGCAGCAGCTCGGCGCTGATGATCGCCGTGGCAACCACCAGGAATACCGAAGCCATCAAAAATTTGCGGGTGCGGTACAGCACCAGCAGGATGCCGGGCACCAGCAGCCACAGCATGGCCGGGGTGGCCGCCCACCAGGTCGCGATGTTCAAACCGGTCAGCCCGGTGACAAACGCGCCCGCTGCCGCCGGGTTGAAGATGTGCCGGCCGCGCCAGGCGAGCGCGTACTTGGAAGCTGAGGCCAGCACGCACGCCAGCGCCACCCCTGCCATGTCCATAGGCGCAAAAGTGGGCCAGAACAGGAAGTAGAGGAGCAGGCCGGTGATGAGTGAAGACTCCGAATGCGGACGCACATGGAACAGGGCGGCCAGTCCGCGGTTGGAGACGTAGGTCAGGCCCAGGCACAGCACCAGGTGGACCAGCATCTGCGGAATGCCGAAGGTCAGCCAGCCGAGGGCGTTGAGCAGGAGGCTGTACACGGCAAGGGCGGCCAGCACCAGCAGGATGAGGCGGTACATCGTGTACTTGCCCAGCAGGGTGTCCAGCCGCCCGGCAGGGGAAATGGCTGTGCCTCTCTTGGGTGCGTCAACGGGGCTCATGTGAACAGTGTCCCTTCAAATCCGGTCGAATAGGCGGCACTACCGTCAGAAAACACCGTCAGCCAGGAAAAGTCGAAGGACTCTTCCAGCACAGCGCCCGGTGCGAAGAACAGCGCCGTCGCCAGCGCATCGGCCACCATGGTGCTGTCAGCCATGGTCCAGGTGGCCACCGCCGTCGTAACGGGACGCCCTGTGGTCCCGTCGAGCACATGGTGCAGGCCGTCGCCCCACGCCCGGCGGTTCGAGGCCGACGCACACAACGCGCCGCCCGCCAGTGACACAGTGCCGATGGCCTCGGACGGATTGTATGGATGCTCCAGTGCCACGGTCACGGGTTCAGGGCCGCTGTGCAGCAGGTCACCGCTGGCATCGATCAGGAAGGTCTCCTCGCCATGGGAGCGCAATTCGGCTGCCAGGAGATCCACCAACTGGCCCTTGCCGGCGGCTCCTATGTCCAGGACCAGGGGGACAGCGGTGGTGAGTTCGCTGCCGTCCCAGTCCAGGGCATCCTCCCAGCGGGGCGCCGGAACCGGTGAACCTGCAGGCTGAAGGGAATACGAGGCGTCGTACCCCAGCCGTTCCAGGCTGCCGCCGATCAGCGGGGTCATGGCCCCGGCCGTGATGTCGTACAGCCTGCGGTACAGCCGGCCCAGGGCGGCGGCCTCCGCCGGAAGCTTAAACCGGCCGGGCTGCCTGGCCATGGCACTGACCGTCGAATCCGACCTGAAACGGGACCACTCGCCGTCGTACCTTTCCACCACCGCCAGCAGCCGGCCGCGGAGGGCGGCATCAAGGGGCCGGGGCGTGGAGATTTCCCAACGGGTGCCGATCCCGTCGAAACTGAACCCGTCCCGGTCCGGCTGCGGCACGGCCTACTGGGCCTCCGCCTTGATCTTTTCCACGGCCTTGTTGAAGCCGCCGCTGGTGAGCGAGGACCCCGCCACCTTGGAGACGTTCAGCTCGTCGATGCTTTTTCCAACGATCTGCGCTGCGATCCCGCCGGCGAATTCGCCCTGGAACTTGCGGGTGTTCGGGTTGGAGGGATGCTGGGTGATGTTAACTGCAGTGACCGTGCCTGAAGCAAGGGTCAGTTCTACGCCGACAGTTTCGGTGCCGTTGGGGGAGACATAGGTGCCATCGGCGCTGTATGTGCCGTCCTGGTAGACGGAACCGCTGCTGGCCAGCGTTGACGAAGTGCTTGTGGGGCTGGCTGTGGACGGCGCGGCGGCCGATGTTTCAGTGGAGCTGCCGCTGGTGGCGGCCGGGGTGGTCTGGGTGGCGGACGGCGCGCAGCCGGCCACCGTTCCTGCGAGGGAAAGGCCGGCGATTCCGGCGAAAACACTCTTGCGGACTGACGGTCTCATGAACGGTCTCGTTTCGTGGGCTGGGTGCTTACGGTGTACTCAACGTCGGATTCAGCGTAATGGTTCAGCCTGTGATTCAGCCCAGCACCTCCTGTGGCACGGTCAACGCCTGACCTGCCCGGCTGACCGGTCACAGGCAACGCTCAAATTCGTCCACGTGGCGCCCCCCGGTAGGCTAGAGGGGTGACTCCCGAAGAACTCTCCCTCGCCATATCCGCCTGCCTGAAAGACGCCGTCGCCGCTGGCGAAATCGCGCTTTCCGCATCAGCTGTCCCTGATGAGGTGCGCGTGGAGCGACCGAAGAACCGGGACCACGGCGACTGGGCCACCAACATCGCCCTCCAGCTCGCCAAACAGGCCGGCACCAACCCGCGCGAATTCGCCACCATCCTCAGCGCCCGGCTGAAGTCCATCAACGGCGTCTCAGCCGTGGACATCGCCGGTCCAGGCTTCCTGAACATCACCGTGGACGCCGCCGCGGCCGGCGCCCTGGCGAAGGCCATCGTCGAGGCCGGACGGGAATACGGCACCAACACCGCGCTCGCCGGCCACGTGGTCAACATGGAATTTGTCTCCGCCAACCCCACCGGACCGCTGCACATCGGCCACACCCGCTGGGCCGCCCTGGGCGACGCGATCGCCCGGGTCCTGCGTGCCTCCGGCGCCGAGGTCACCGCCGAGTACTACATCAACGACGCCGGCTCGCAGATGAACGTCTTTGCCAACTCCGTTTACTCGCGCCTGCACGGACGCCCCGTGCCCGACGGCGGCTACCCCGGCCAGTACATCGCGGACCTTGGCCATGACGTGCTGACCGAGCACCCCGACATCCGCGAGCTGACAGAGGTGGCAGCCCTCCCCGTCATCCGCTCCGCCGCCTACAAGGCACAGATGAAGGACATCAAGACCACCCTCGCGGACTTCGGCGTGGCGTTTGACGTCTACTTCTCAGAGCAGGAACTGCACGACGCCGGCGCCATCGAAAGTGCCGTAGCCCGCCTTCGCGAGCAGGGCCACGTGTTTGACGACGGCGGTGCCGTCTGGCTGCGCACCACCGACTTCGGCGACGACAAGGACCGGGTGATGATCCGGGCCAACGGCGAGCCCACCTACTTCGCCGCCGACGCCGCCTACTACCTGTCCAAGAAGGACCGCGGCTTCACCGAAAAGATCTACCTCCTGGGCGCGGACCACCACGGCTACATCAACCGTCTCAAGGCCATCGCGGCCTGCGCGGGCGATGACCCCGAGGTGAACATCGAAGTGCTGATCGGCCAGCTCGTTTCCGTCAACGGCGCCAAGCTGTCCAAGCGTGCCGGCAACATCATCGAGCTCAAGGACCTGATCTCCTGGCTGGGCAAGGACGCCGTCCGCTACTCCCTGGCCCGCTTCCCTGCAGATTCCCCGCTCACCCTGGATCCGGACCTGCTGAAGAAGCACAGCAACGAGAACCCGGTCTTCTACGTCCAGTACGCCCACGCCCGTACCCGCGGCGCGGCCCGCAACGCCGTCGCTGCCGGTGTGGACCGGACCGCGTTCGATGCCTCCCTGCTGGACCACGCCACGGAAAATGAGCTGCTTTCCTATCTGGGCAGCTACCCCTCCATCGTGGCCAAGGCCGCGGAGCTGCGTGAGCCGCACCGTGTGGCCCGCCACCTCGAAGTCATTGCCGGCGCCTACCACCGCTGGTACGACGCCTGCCGCATCGCCCCCATGGGCGACGAGCCGGTTACCGACGTCAACCGCACCCGGCTGTGGCTCAACGACGCCACCAGCCAGGTGCTGGCCAACGGCCTTGACCTCCTTGGCGTTTCCGCGCCGGAACGGATGTGATTCCCATGCCAGTGCAGACCGGAAATGCAGCGTCCCCGCTTGCTCCAGACTGGCTGACGGTGCCGGCGGACCTTAACGCCCTGCACGAACCCATGTGGGCCGGCAGCGTACAGCGGAACAACGACGGCGTCCTCACGGTGGGCGGCCTCGACGTCACCGCCCTGAAGGAACAGTTCGGAACGCCGCTTTTTGTGATGGACGAAGCCGACTTCCGTGCCCGGGCACGCGCGTTCAAGGACTCCTTCGACGCCGCCTTCCAGGACATCTGCGGCGGAGTGGACGTCTACTACGCCGGCAAGTCCTTCCTCTGCACCACCGTCGTTAAGTGGGTGGAGGAAGAAGGCCTGCGCCTGGACACCGCCTCCGGCGGCGAACTGGCAGTGGCCGCGCGCGCAGGGATCGCCGGTGAGCGGGTGGCCCTGCACGGTAACAACAAGTCCGACGCCGAAATCAACCGGGCGCTGGACATGGGCCTGGGACGCATCGTGGTGGACAGCCTCGACGAACTCGTCCGCGTCGGCGCTATCGCGCACGGCCGAGGCGAGCAGGCAAAGGTCATGCTCCGGCTCACCCCCGGCGTCCACGCCCACACGCACGAGTTCATTGCCACGGCCCACGAAGACCAGAAATTCGGCCTGTCCATGGCAGGAGACTCCACCGACAAGGCGGGCCTCTCCGCGGCTGAGGAGGCGGTGGCGGCTGCCTCCGCCCACCCCGGCATCGACCTGCTGGGCCTGCACTGCCACATCGGCTCGCAGATCTTCGAGCCCGACGGTTTCGCGCTGGCCGCCGAGAAGCTCCTGCGGTTCCTCGCGGCGATGCAGGAGAAATACTCCATCGAACTGCCCGAGCTGGACCTTGGCGGCGGCTACGGCATTGCCTACACCCCCGTTGACACCCCCCGCCCCGCAGCCGACATCGCGACGGCGATGGCCGCCGTCGTGCGTTCCACCTGCGCCGAACTGGGCATCACGGCACCCCGGATCTCCATCGAGCCGGGCCGCGCCATCGTGGGCAGCACCACCTTCACGCTCTACGAGGTGGGCACCCTGAAAACCGTCCGCGTCGACGCCCCGGCCGCGGCGGACGGTGAGGAGAACGTTACGTATCCTCGCCGCTATGTGTCAGTGGACGGCGGGATGAGCGATAACGCCCGCCCGGTGCTCTATGACGCTGATTATTCGGCGATTGTCGCCTCCCGCACGTCGGCGGCGTCCCCGCAGCTGTCCCGCGTAGTGGGCAAACATTGCGAGAGCGGCGACATAGTTGTTAGAGATGTATATCTGCCCGAGGACGTGGCAGCCGGTGATCTGCTTGCTGTACCGGGTACCGGCGCCTACTGCTGGGCCCTGTCAAGCAACTACAACTATCTGGCCCGGCCGGGCGTTGTCGCGGTGCGCGACGGATCTGCCCGGCTGATTGTCCGCGGGGAAACCGAAGAAGATCTGCTTAACCGCGACATGGGAGTGCCGAATGACTGAATTGCGAACCCTGAAAGTAGCCCTGCTGGGCTGTGGCAACGTTGGGGCCCAGGTTGCGCGGATTCTCATTGAGGACGCCGACGCCCTTGCCGCCCGGACCGGTGCGCGCCTGCAGCTCAGTGGCATCGCCGTACGCAACGTCAATGCGAAGCGGGACGTGGAGCTTCCGCAGGAACTGTTTACCACCGACGCCGAGACCCTGGTCAAGGACGCCGACCTCGTGATCGAGCTGATGGGCGGCATTGAGCCTGCCCGCACCCTGATCCTCTCGGCGCTCCGCAACGGTGCCTGCGTGGTCACCGGCAACAAGGCCCTGCTCGCCCAGGACGGCCCCACCCTCTATGAAGAGGCGGACAAGGCCGGCGTGCAGCTGTCCTACGAAGCAGCCGTGGCCGGTGCCATCCCCATCCTGCGCCCCATCCGCGACAGCCTCGCCGGCGACCGGATCACCCGGGTGCTGGGCATCGTCAACGGCACCACCAATTTCATCCTGGACCAGATGGATTCCACCGGCGCCCAGTTCGCGGACGCCCTCGCCGAAGCCCAGCGCCTCGGCTACGCGGAAGCCGACCCCACCGCCGACGTCGAAGGCCATGACGCCGCCGCCAAGGCAGCCATCCTCGCCTCGCTGTCGTTCCACACCCGGTTCGCCCTGGAGAACGTCCACTGTGAAGGCATCACGTCCGTCAGCGCCGCAGACATCGCGGCCGCCAAGGACGCCGGTTTTGTTATCAAGCTGCTGGCCATCGCCGAAAAGCTCACCGATTCCGACGGCGGCGAAGGCGTCTCGGTGCGCGTGCATCCCACGCTGCTGCCCCGCGAGCACCCGCTGGCTGCCGTCCGAGGCGCGTTCAACGCAGTGTTCATCGAGGCGGAAAACGCCGGCGAGCTGATGTTCTACGGACAGGGCGCAGGCGGCACCCCGACGGCGTCCGCCGTCCTGGGTGACCTCGTCTCGGCGGCCCGCCGCCTGGTGCTGGGCGGCCCCGGCCGTACCGAGACCACCACCGGCCACGTTCCGGCGCTGCCGATCGACTCGGCCACCACCAGCTACTACATCGGGCTGGACGTCGCCGACCAGCCCGGTGTCCTTGCCCGGATCGCCCAGCTCTTCGCGGAGCACGGTGTATCCATTGAAATCATGCGGCAGACCATCCACCGGGACGCGGAGTCCAACGTGGAGTCGGCCGAACTGCGGATCGTCACCCACCGCGCATCAGAGGCTGCCCTTGCGGCCACCGTCGAGGCCGTGAAGGGCCTGGACGTCATCAATTCAGTTACATCCGTTCTGCGGGTAGAAGGAGTCTAAGTGGCTCACCAATGGCGCGGCGTTATCCGCGAATACGCTGACCGTCTGCCCGTGACGGAATCCACCAGGGTCATCACCCTGGGCGAGGGCGGGACCCCGCTGGTCCACGCGCAGAAGCTGTCCGAACTGACAGGTTCCACCGTGTACCTGAAGGTGGAGGGAATGAACCCCACCGGGTCCTTCAAGGACCGCGGCATGACCATGGCCATGACCGCCGCCGTCGAGTCCGGCGCCAAGGCCGTAGTCTGCGCGTCCACCGGCAACACCTCCGCCTCGGCCGCAGCGTACGCCACGGCCGCCGGCCTGAAGTGCGCGGTGCTGGTCCCCGAGGGCAAGATCTCCATGGGCAAGCTGAGCCAGGCCATCGCGCACGGCGCCACGCTGCTGCAGGTTGACGGGAACTTCGACAATTGCCTGGACATTGCGCGGAAGCTGGGGGAGTCCTACCCGGTCTTCCTGGTCAACTCCGTCAACCCCGCCCGCATCCAGGGCCAGAAGACCGGCGCTTTCGAGGTCGTGGACTCCCTGGGCGACGCCCCGGACATCCACGTCCTGCCCGTCGGCAACGCCGGCAACATCACCGCGTACTGGAAGGGCTACAAGGAATACTCGGCGCCGTTCGAGTCCGCGACAGCCGGCACCCTTCCTGCCGTTTCCACCAAAACCCCCGTGATGTGGGGCTTCCAGGCCGCCGGTGCTGCACCGTTCGTGGCAGGGCACCCCATCACCGAGCCGGACACCATCGCCACCGCCATCAGGATCGGCAACCCCGCCTCCTGGGACGGCGCCATCGCCGCCCGCGACGAATCCGGCGGACTCATTGACGCCGTGACCGACGAGCAGATCCTGGACGCGCACCGCTGGCTGTCCGCCCGCGAAGGCGTGTTTGTGGAGCCCGGCTCCGCGGCCGGCGTCGCAGGCCTGCTCAAGAAGCACGCCGCCGGTGAAGTTCCGTCAGGCAAGACGATCGTCATCACCGTCACGGGGCACGGCCTCAAGGACCCCCAGTGGGCCCTGCGCACGGAAGACGGCAGTGAAGTGCAGCCGGTCAAGGTCTCCAACGACGTGGTGACCGTCGCGGCCGAATTGGGACTGGAAGAAAAGTAACCGTGGAAACCACCTCGCCCACCACTGTTGGACTGCCGCTCATCGAGGCTGGACAACGCGTCACCGTCCGGGTCCCGGCCACCAGCGCGAACCTCGGTCCGGGATATGACAGCCTTGGCCTGGCCCTGGCGCTGCACGACACCCTGACAGTGGAGAGCCTCGAAACCGACGAACTGCAGTTCGAGCTCAGCGGCGAGGGTGCCGAAACGCTGCCGCGCGATGCCAGCCACCTGGTCATCCGGGCCATGGAAGCCGCTTTCGAACGCCTGGGCTACCGCCATGGCGGCCTGAAGGTCACCGCGGAGAACATCAACCCGCACGGCCGGGGCCTGGGTTCGTCGGCCTCGGCTGTGGTGGCTGCAGTCTCCGCGGCCAATGCCATGGTTCCGGAGGCAGGGCAGCGGGGGCGGGACTGGATCCTGCAGCTCACGAGTGAACTTGAAGGCCACCCGGACAACGTCGCACCGGCCATTTTCGGCGGACTGGCGCTGTCCTGGCAGGACAGTGACCAGTACAGCAGCACGTGTGCCACCGTGGACGGGTCAGTGATCCCGATTGTCGCGGTGCCCGATTACGAGCTTTCCACGGAAGCCGCCCGTGCGCTCCTCCCGGCCTCAGTGGGCCACCACGCCGCAGCCATGAATTCCGGCCGCGCTGCGCTGCTGATCCACGCGCTGACGCAGAAGCCTGAATTCCTGCTCGCCGGCACCGAGGATTTCCTCCACCAGAGTTACCGCGCAGAGGCCATGCGGCCCAGCGCAGCCCTGATCAGTGCCCTGCGAAAAGCCGGACACGCGGCGGTGGTTTCAGGCGCCGGACCCACTGTCCTGGTGCTGGCCCACGGCGAGGCTGACGCTGCCGTGGTCCTGGACTTCATCGACGCGTTTACAGCGTCAAACACGCCGGACATCAGCTGGCGCGTGCTGAAGCTGGCAGTGGACGTTGAAGGTGCTAAGGTGGACTTGCACCGGCGGTGATTCCGCCTATCTGATCTGCAACTGCTCTCAGTTGCTCTTTGATCTCCTACTGCGCAACATCTCCCGGTGCCGCCTGCTTGGTCTGTCGCAGGAATCTGCAGCATGAAGTGTCTGCCCCTGAACCGTCAGTCCAGCGTTCCGCCATTAATCGGAGCGTGGGTGAATCAGTATCCGGCCCTGCTGGCCGAAATCCAACCGGCAAGGCCGAATTTACGGCTGCAGATCTGAACTGCAGCCCAGATCAAATCATCGCGTCCAGCTCCCAGTCTGGACGCCGTCGAGGGGGAAGGATCCTTCGTGACCGAAACCACTGAGCTGTCTCCAGCTGTGGAAATATCATCTTCTGCTGCCGGATCATCAACGGCCGCACCCGCCAAGAGCAGCGGCCTCGCCGGCCTGAAGCTCGCCCAGTTGCAGGCGCTTGCCAGCCAGCTGGGTATTTCCGGCGGATCCCGCATGCGCAAGGGGGACCTGGTCACGGCCATCTCCGCCCATCGCGCAGGCACTCCAGCCACCAAGGCCCCGGCCAAGGCTGCTGAGAAGGCGACTGAAAACCACACCGCTCCTGCTACTGCCGCTCCGGTGGCTGCCGCCAGCGAAACCGCGGAGGCTCCGGCCGCCGAGGGTACCCGGGCACGTGGCCGTGGCCGCAGCCGCCGGGCCGTCAGCGACGGCGTAGTGGCCGCTCCCGCGGAAACTGCCGTCGAAACCCCCGCAGCCGCGCCGGTGGAAGCTCCTGTTTCCGTCCCCGCCGACTCCGGCGAAGCAGCCGAAGGCACCGAGCGCCGCCAGCCGCGGACCCGCAACCGCCGCCGCGGTGAAGCAGCAGCTTCGGCGCCCCAGGCAGCCGAAACCGCTGAAGCACCGGCCGACCTGCCCGTCGCCGAACAGCGCCAGGCAGACCGCGCCGAAACCCAGCGCAGCGAAACCCAGCGCACAGACGTCCAGGGTGCGGACTCTGCTGAAGGCCAGCGTGCCGACCGCCGTGAAGGCGGCCGTACCCGGGGCGCCCGCGAAACCGCGCCCCGCGACACCGCCGTCCGCGAAACCACGCCCCGCGAAACCACAGACGGTGGCCGCGACAACGCAGGAAGCCGCGATGCCGGCCAGCGTGAAGGCACCCGCCGGGACGACTCCCGCGACAACACGCGCGACAGCGACGATGCAGACGGCGGAAGCCGCCGGAACCGCCGCAACCGCCGGGACCGGAACGACCGCAATGACCGCTCAGGCGGCCAGGACAGCCGGGACACCCGCGACAGCCGGGACAACTCCCGCAACGACCGCTTCCGCGACCGCAACGACCGCCGTCGGGGCCGTGCACAGGGACCGGACGTCGACGACGTCGAGGTCACCGAGGACGACGTCCTGCTGCCCGTTGCAGGCATCCTGGACGTGCTGGAAAACTACGCGTTCATCCGCACCTCCGGCTACCTGCCGGGCCCGAACGACGTCTACGTCTCCCTCGCCCAGGTCAAGAAGTACAACCTGCGCAAGGGCGACGCCGTTGTGGGTGCCATCCGCGCACCCCGTGAAGGCGAAGACCGCAGCCAGCAGACTGCCCGCCAGAAGTTCAACGCCCTTGTCCGCGTCACCTCCGTCAACGGAAAGACGCCGGAAGAGCTCAAGGACCGCGTCGAATTCGCCAAGCTGGTGCCGCTCTACCCGTCCGAGCGCCTGCGCCTCGAGACCGACCCCAAGAAGATCGGCCCCCGCGTCATCGACCTGGTTGCCCCGATCGGCAAGGGCCAGCGTGGCCTGATCGTCTCCCCGCCGAAGGCCGGCAAGACGCTCATCCTGCAGTCCATCGCGAACGCCATCACCACCAACAATCCTGAGGTCCACCTCATGATGGTGCTCGTTGACGAACGCCCCGAAGAAGTGACGGACATGCAGCGCACCGTCAAGGGCGAGGTTATTGCCTCCACCTTCGACCGTCCCGCTGACGACCACACCACCGTGGCCGAACTCTCCATCGAACGCGCCAAGCGCCTCGTGGAAATGGGCATGGACGTGGTGGTCCTCCTGGACTCCATGACCCGCCTGGGCCGCGCCTACAACCTGGCAGCGCCGGCCTCCGGCCGTATCCTGTCCGGTGGTGTCGACTCCGCAGCGCTGTACCCGCCGAAGCGCTTCTTCGGTGCAGCACGCAACATCGAAAACGGCGGCTCGCTGACCATCCTGGCCACCGCGCTCGTCGAGACCGGTTCCAAGATGGACGAGGTCATCTTCGAAGAGTTCAAGGGCACCGGCAACATGGAGCTCCGCCTGTCCCGCCAGCTGGCGGACAAGCGCATCTTCCCGGCTGTGGACGTCAACGCGTCCGGTACCCGTCGTGAAGAGAACCTGCTTTCCCCCGAGGAAGTCAAGATCATGTGGAAGCTGCGCCGCGTCCTCTCCGGACTCGAAACGCAGCAGAGCCTTGAACTGCTGACCAACAAGATCCGGGAGACCCAGAGCAACGTCGAGTTCCTCATGCAGGTCCAGAAGACCACGCTTGGTGCGAAGTCGGATAACGACAAGTAGCTGAAGTAAGGGGCGGGCGCTGGTGCGTTCGTGCGGTGGGTGCCGCGCGGATGTTCCGCCCCCGCCCCTTCGCGTTGCGGCTGACGTACTGCGTACGTCGGCCGCAACGCTCCGGCAGGCCCGATGCCACTCCCGGGGCGGAACATCCGCGCGGCAGTTACGGGGCTCGCTCACCGTGGCGCGCCGATTCTTGTGCCTGTTTTAAACTAGGTGCAGAACGAAAGAGGTTTTGAAAATGTTTGAGTCCGTACAGGGCCTGCTTGATGAGCATGATGCTATCCAGGCGCGGCTTGGTGATCCTGCTGTTTATGCTGACCAGCGGCTGGCCCGGAAGCTGGGGCGGCGGTCTGCCCAGCTGAACGGCATTGTTGAGGCGTATCACAAATGGGAAGCCATCCAGGATGACCTGGCTGCCGCCAAGGAGATGGCGGGGGAGGACCCTGAATTCGCTGCCGAAGTGCCTGAACTTGAGGCTGCCTTGGAGACTGCCTCCGCGAAACTTCGCCGGCTGCTCATTCCCCGCGACCCTGACGATGCCCGCAACGTCATCCTTGAGGTCAAGGGCGGCGAAGGCGGCGACGAGGCTGCGCTGTTCGCCGGCGACCTGCTGCGCATGTACACGCGGTACGCGGAGTCCCGCGGCTGGAAGACTGAACTTATTTCCGCAACGGAGTCTGACCTGGGCGGTTACAAGGACGTCCAGATGGCTGTCAAGGGCAGCTCGAACGATCCTGCCGAGGGCGTCTACGCCCGGCTGAAGTTCGAGGGCGGTGTGCACCGCGTCCAGCGCGTGCCCGTCACTGAATCGCAGGGCCGGATCCACACCTCTGCCGCCGGCGTCCTCGTCCTGCCGGAGGTTGACGAGCCCGAAGAGCTCGAAATCAACCAGAACGACCTCAAGATCGACGTCTACCGGTCCTCCGGTCCCGGCGGGCAGTCCGTGAACACCACCGACTCCGCCGTCCGCATCACCCACCTCCCCACGGGAATCGTGGTGGCCATGCAGAACGAAAAGTCACAGCTGCAGAACCGCGAAGCCGGCATGCGCGTCCTGCGGGCACGCATCCTGGCGCACATGCAGGAGCAGATCGATGCCGAGAACTCGGCCCAGCGCAAGTCGCAGATCCGCACGATGGACCGCTCGGAGCGTATCCGCACGTACAACTACCCGGAAAACCGGATCGCGGACCACCGCACCGGCTACAAGGCGTACAACCTGGACCAGGTCATGAACGGCGACCTGGAGCCCGTAATCCAGTCCGCCATCGAGATGGACGAACAGGCACGCCTGGACGCCATCGGCGAATAGCCGCCTGAACAGATGACAGGTTCGGGGCAGACTCTCGCGGCGGCCGTCACAGAGGCGACCGCCATCCTGGCGCAAGCCGGTGTGCCCAGCCCGCGCGTTGACGCGGAACTGCTCGCCGACCATTTGCTCGGGGTTGGCCTTGGCCGGCTCCGGGCGATGATGCTGGGGGATTCCCCGGCGCCGGAAGGCTACGCCGACCTCGTCGCCGAACGGGCCCAGCGGACCCCGCTGCAGCACATCACCGGAGTGGCGTATTTCCGCTACCTGGAGCTCGCCGTCGGACCCGGTGTTTTTATCCCGCGGCCTGAAACGGAGTCCGTCGTCCAGCTGGTCATCGACCACGTCAAAGGCATGGCGCACCCCCGGATCGTGGATTTGGGCACTGGTTCCGGTGCAATTGCCGGCTCCATTGCGCACGAGGTTCCCGGCGCGGAAGTGCACGCCGTGGAATACAGCACCTTCGCCCACGCGTGGGCGGAAAAGAATCTGGCGCCCCTGGGCGTGACCCTCGTCCTTGGGGACCTTCGGGACGCGCTGCCCGAGCTCAACGGAACCTTCGACGTCGTGATTTCGAATCCGCCGTACATCCCGGCCGAAGCCATCCCCAACGAGCCGGAGGTTGCGCTCCACGACCCGCCGGAAGCGTTGTACGGCGGGGGAGCGGACGGCATGGAACTCCCGACGGCGGCGGCAGCCTCGGCAGCGCGGCTGCTGGTTCCCGGCGGCTACTTCGTGATGGAACACGCCGAAGTACAGGCCGGCTGGATCAAGGCCATGCTGTCCCGGTCCGGTGTGTGGAAGGCAATCACCACCCACCTGGACCTCAACGGCAAGGAACGCGCCACCAGTGCACTGCTTTCCGGCCCTGACCACGAGTGATGAAAGAATAAGCCAGTGACCACAACCTACAACTGCACGTCAGAGGACCAGCGCGCCCTGGGGCTGGAACATGCCCAGCGCGCCATCAGCGAACAGAAATGCGTGGTGTTCCCCACGGACACGGTCTACGGGATCGCCGCGGACGCCTTCTCGCCGCAGGCCGTCACCATGCTGCTGGTCTCCAAGGGGCGCGGCCGCAGCATGCCGCCGCCGGTGCTCATCCCGCGGATCAACGCCCTCGACGGGCTCGCCACCGATGTTTCGGCGGACGCCCGCAAACTCGCCGAGGCATTCTGGCCCGGCGGACTGACCCTGATCCTGCACGCCCAGCCATCCCTGGACTGGGATCTGGGTGACACGAAGGGAACCGTTGCCCTGCGGATGCCGGCGGACGAAGTGGCCCAGGAACTGCTCACGCTGACCGGCCCGCTGGCAGTTTCGTCGGCCAACCGCACCGGCCACGCCGCCGCGCAGACCGCTGCCGAGGCACGCGAGCAGCTCGCCGAGTCGGTCGAGGTCTACCTTGAAGGCGGGTTCCGGCCGCTGGAGGGCACCGAGGGTGTCCCCTCGACGATTGTTGATGCCACCGGGCCACTGCTCCGCGTGGTCCGGAACGGCGCCGTCTCGCTCCAGCAGTTGCGGGAGCACGTTCCCGGAGTGCTGGGGCTCGGGGAAATCCCGATGGCCGAGGAACCGGCTGAAGAGCCTGCGGACGAAGCGCCCGTGAGTGAGGCCTCGGTGACTGACGCCGCGCCGGAGGAAACTCCGGTGACTGAAGCGCCCGTTGCTGAAGCTACGCCGGCTGAAACACCTGAGGCTGCCGCTTCGACGGATGAACCGCCCACACAGGAGCCGCGCCCTTGATGACCCTGCTCCGCCAGCGCATCCCCGTCCTGGGGGTCGACGCCACACCCCTGAAAGTCGACGAACTGATCGCTGTCCTTGAACGGTTCGTTGACGACGGCGGCACACGGACCGTCGTCGGCCATAACCTGCACAGCGTCACACTGACGCATTCCGATCCCGGATTCCGCCGGCTCTATGAGGACAGCGACGTGGTGCTCCTGGACGGGGCGCCCGTGCTGTGGCTCTGGAGCCGGACCGGCCAGGCGGCCGGGCCCGTCATGGAGTACCGGCTCGGCTCAACCGACTGGATTCCTGCCCTGGGGCAGCTGGCCGGCCTGGAACGGATTGCCGTGGTCGGGGCTGGTGCCGAGGCCAACGCCAAGGCCGTAGCGAGGCTGGAGGACATTGTCCCGTCCGCCACCGTCACAGGCTTTCCCGGCGAAGGCTGGAACGACGACGTCGAAGCGGTCGCTGCGGAGTGGCTCACCGAGCAGCGTCCCCAGTTGGTACTGCTCGGACTGGGCATGCCCCTGCAGGAGTCAGTGCTGCAGCGCAGGCTCGATTCCCTTCCGCCGGCCATCTACTGCGCCGTGGGCGGAGCGATTGAGCAGCTCGCCGGAATCCAGAAGCTGGCGCCGCGCTGGCTGGGCCGGTTAGGGCTCGAATGGGCCTGGCGCCTTTTACTGCATCCGCGCCGGGTGGCCTACCGTGTCTTTGGCGAGCCGTGGGTCCTGCTGTGGCTCCTCGCCCGGCGCCGCCTTAGGCGGAGCCCCTAGAACTTCTGGTCCTCCAGGGGAGCGAAGCCCTTGGCCCGCAGCCCGGTGCTGAAGGACCTGGCCCAGTCCAGGAACCCCTTGAGGTCACGGCGCTGCGCAAAATAGCCGACGTAACCGCCGACGTCGGCCACAAACGACTTGACCCGGAAGTACCGACGGATCAGGTAGCCGCGGTTGCGGTAGTAGTAGTACCGCTTGAAGGCCGACTCCGGGACAATGACATGCCAGCCGGCGCCATAGACGTGCTTGGTCTCGGAGAAGGCATGCGGGTGCGTGATGGCGGTGGTCGTGACAGTGCCGAACCTGATGCCCGCCTTGCGGAGCCGGATGGTGAAGTCCACTTCGTCGCCGCGGATGAAGAGGCGCATGTCCGGCAGGCCCACCTTGAAAAAGACGTCAGACCGGATCAGCGCACCGTTAAAGAAGTGTCCGTCGTCGGGCAGGAACCCGACCTTTTCCAGTTCCGCACGGTCATGCGTGACTTTTCCGTCGAGCCGGAAGAAGAAGGAGAGCCGGTCCGGCTGGCCCGGTGCCACCACGAGGGGGACCACGGCCTCGAGGTCGCGGGCCTCAGCCTCGCGCAGCAGGGTGGCCAGGCATTCCGGGTCCGCCGGCTCGGCGTCGTCGTCCATCATCCAGATCCATTCGGCACCGCTGGCGACGGCCTTGAGCGCTGCGAGGGCGAAGCCTCCGGCGCCGCCGAGGTTCGCTTCCGAACGCACGTAGTCCACGTTGGAATGCTTCGCGGCCACCTCACGGGCGGGAACGGTGCCGCTGTCAATCAGGCAGATGGTGTCCACGGACGCGGACTGGGCGTTGATGGCGTCCAGCAGGACGGACAGCTCTTTGTGACGGTCAAATGTCACGGCGGCGACTGCAACCCGGAGGGGCATGGAATTCCTTTCAGCATGGCCTTCAGGGGATTCCCCGCTCGCGATGCGCCAGTGTGGCGCGAAGCCATGGAGCCGTTGGCGCTAGTATCTTGACTAGAGTCCACTGTAATACAGCCCTGTAAGGCACTAAGCACTGCCTGCTGCGCGCCCGGCGACGGAGAAGTTTCATTTATCGAAAGTCAGATCCCCGGCAAGTGACCCCAACAATCAAGGCCCGGCAGCCCCGGCGGCTACCCTGCACTGTGGTGACACCCCGGATAGCGCCGGGCACCGACGAAACGGCTGCCAACGCATGATCATGTACCTGCTCATGGGCCTGACGGCTGCCGTCGTGTCCTACGCGGCCACCTGGGGTGCCCGGGTGATCGGCAACCGGCTTGAGCTCCACATGCCAATCCGCAGCCGCGACATGCATTCGACGCCGGTATCGCGGCTTGGCGGCGTGGCCATCTTCCTTGGGGTCCTGGTGGCGCTGATCGTCGCCAGCCAGTCCTTCTTCGTCAAGGACATCTACCGCAACAACTTCTCGCCCTGGGGCGTCCTGGCGGGTGCGGTGGTGATCGTGCTGGTGGGCGTGGCGGACGACCTGCTGGACATCCGCTGGTGGGTGAAGCTCATCGGGCAAAGCGCTGCGGCGCTGGTGGTGGCCATCTGGGGGGTCCGGATGACGATCGTTCCGTGGGTTCCGGAGCCGATCTACCTGGAGAACGAAATGGTCCGGGTAGTCCTGACGGCCGGACTCATCGTGACCACCATGAATGCCTTCAATTTCATCGACGGGCTCGACGGGTTGGCCGCGGGCGTGGCCATCATCGGCGGCACCGCGTTCTTCTTCACCGCGTACTGGGTGCACCGGAACGCCGTCCTCCTGGATTACTCGGACCTGGCCACGCTGCTGACGGCGGTCCTGGTGGGCAGCTGCATCGGCTTCCTGCCGCACAACTGGTTCCCCTCCAAAATCTTCATGGGTGACTCCGGTGCCATGCTGATAGGACTGCTGATGGCATCGGCCGGTATCGTCTCCACCGGCCAGATCTCCTCCGGTCTCTACGACCGGGCCAACGGTATCTCCACGGTTATACCGATCCTGCTTCCCTTCGCCGTGCTCTTCCTGCCGCTGCTTGACCTGGGCCTTGCCGTCATCCGGCGCACGGCACGTGGGCGCTCACCCTGGTCCGCGGACCGCGGGCATCTCCACCACAAACTGCTGGACATCGGCTACTCCCACCGGACCGTGGTGATCCTCATGTACTTATGGACCTGCGTCCTGTCCTTCGGTGGCCTTGCTTTTGCTGTGTTCCCCTGGCAGATCGTGCTGTCCGCCGACATCTTCGCAACCCTGGTGATGGGCCTGGTGACGGCGTGGCCGTACCTGAGCCGGCGAAGCTCGGAAACGGCGGCGTAACGCCGTTCGGAAATATTTCTATCTCGTGTAGAATTTAGGGGCAGCTCAAAGCTGCCTCCACCCTCACTCCTGGCTGCTTGCCGGGTACCGACGATTGGGATCATGTGACCTCCAACGCCGACTCCGGACCCGTGTCCGGCAACGGACCCGTTGGTGTTTCCGGTCCCACCCGTTCCCTGTGGCTTCGTCTCCTCGCACTCAGTTCGGCGGCTGCCGCGGCCGGGCTGGTCCTGTGCACCGTCATCGCCGCTTTGACGGTTGGCGTGAACGGCGCGCTGTCTGCCGCCTTTGGCGGACTGCTGGTGATGCTGTTCTTCGGAATCAGCCTGCTGGTGGGCCACTTCGTAGGACGCAGCAATCCCTCGGGAGCCATTGGGATGTTCGTCGCGACGTACTTCATCAAAGTCGTGGGGTTCGCCGTCGTCCTGTTCCTTATCGGGGCTCCGGAATGGCTGGATGGCCGTTGGTTCCTGATCGGTGCCGTCGTCGCCGTCGTGCTTTGGCAGGCGGCGGAGATCTACGGCTTCAGTAAGGCCCGGCTGCAAATCTACAACGACCCCGAGACCAAGGAACCGCGCGATGTCTGATCGGAAGCGAGCAGCAAACGGCGGCTCTTCCAAACCTCGGGTAACCGGTTCCGCACCAGGTGTGTCCACTGAAAACAACGACGGCGGATACAACGCCGGAATGGCCGTCTTCAGCTACATAATTGGCGGAATCATCGTCTGGAGTTTGATAGGGTGGGGTCTGGATAATCTGTGGGGAACCCGCTGGATCGTGCTCGCAGGCGCTCTGCTTGGAGCTGTCGGAGGATTTTATCTTTCCCACATGCATGGCCTTACCAGTCACAGAAACACAGCCGGTAAGAGCGGCGCAGACAGCGGTCCGTCCGCGGACGGAAACACTAATGCCAAATAATTTCACACGGGGAACAGCGGAGCGCAAATCCGCGGATCCCCGACCAACGCCCAATGATGGACACTGCAGAGAGGAAACGCGTTGATCGCGCTTGCGCTCCCGGCCCAAGATTCAGGAGAGTTCACTCCTCCTGGAATTGAAGAAATGCACCTGCCGGCAATCCTGCCGTGGGGGGCGGCAGACGGATTCTCCAAGCAGATGCTGCTGGTAATCCTGTCGGTCGTCATTATCGCCACATTCTTTCTGCTAGCTGCACGGAAGCAGCAGCTTGTCCCCGGCAAGCTCCAGTTCGCTGGTGAAATGGCCTACGGCTTTGTGCGTAACAGCATCGCCAAGGACATAATCGGCGGCAAAGACTTTATGAAGTACGTCCCGCTGTTGTTCAGCCTCTTCTTCTTTATCCTCGTGAACAACATTTACGGCGCAATCCCCGTGATCCAGCTTCCGAGCTTCTCGCACGTCGGCGGAGCCTATGTCCTTGCGGGCATCGTCTACTTCACCTGGATTGGCATCGGCATCAAGAAGAACGGCATCAAGTACTTCAAGCTGGCCACCGTGCCGTCCGGAGTCCCGTTCTACATCCTGCCCATCGTGGTCCCGATCGAGATCATCTCCAACTTCCTGGTCCGCCCGGTCACGCACAGCCTCCGTCTGTTCGCCACCATGCTGGCCGGCCACCTCATCGTGATGCTTGCCGGCTCCGGCATCGAGTACCTCGTTATGCAGGAAAACCTGCTGCTGAAGGGCACCTCGGTCCTGGTCCTGGTTGGCGCCATCGCCATGTACATGCTGGAAGCACTGATCATGGCGCTCCAGGCGTACGTCTTTACCCTGCTGACCGCCATCTACATCGAAGGCGCTCTGCACGCGGACAGCCACTAGGCTCCCAAAATCTTCCCCTTGCGGGGATGAAGCAAACCAAACAACCTGCCACACAGATGGCATCTTGAAAGGAATAAAATGGAAGGCAATCTCAACCTCGTAGGTTACGGTCTGTCCGCAATCGGCGGTGGTATCGGTGTTGGTCTCGTGTTCGCTGCCTACATCAACGGCGTCGCACGCCAGCCGGAAGCACAGCGCGTCCTGCAGCCGATCGCATTCCTCGGCCTCGCGCTGACTGAAGCCCTCGCCATCCTCGGCCTGGTCTTCGCTTTCGTTCTCTAAGTCTGACGAACCAAGCGAACATCCAGAACCGAGTAGATAAGGACGGGTGAATTATGAATCAGCTGATCATCTCAGCCGCCACAGAGGGCGCAACCAGCCCTCTGATGCCCAATGTCTGGGAAATGGGCGTCGTCCTCGTCGGCTTTGCTGTCCTCATGTACATCGTGGTCAAGTTCATTGTCCCGATGTTCGAGAAGACTTTCGCAGAGCGTGCCGAGGCCATCGAAGGTGGCATCGCCAAAGCTGAAAAGGCCCAGGCTGAGGCCTCCGCTGCACTCGAGGAATACAAGCAGCAGCTGAACGACGCCCGCGCCGAAGCCAACCGCATCCGCGAGGAAGCCCGTGCCGAAGGCGCTCAGATCCTCGCTGATCTGAAGGAAAAGGCGGCTGCAGAGTCCGCCCGCATCACCGCGCAGGCGCACGTGCAGATCGAATCGGAGCGCCAGGCCGCTGTTGTGTCCCTGCGCTCCGAGGTGGGCACGCTGGCCACCACCCTGGCAGGACGCATTGTTGGTGAAGCACTCACCGATGACGAGCGTTCGGCCCGCGTTGTTGACCGCTTCCTGGCAGATCTGGAGAACCAGAACGCAGGTGCAGCTCAGTAATGGCAGGTATATCGAGCGAATCGCTGGCCACAGCACTGACCGCGTTGGAAGCCAAGCTTCCCACCGCCTCGCTGCAGCTGGCTAAGGAACTCTTCGGAATCCTGGGAACGGTGGACAGCTCGGCTGGCTTGCGCCGCGCCCTGACTGACCCGTCCCGCAGCGGTGACGAAAAGTCGGCGCTGGTCAAGCAGCTGGTTGGCGGGAAAGTCTCCGCTGATGCTGCGGATATCGCGGGCGGACTGGCCAGTTTGCGCTGGGCATCGGCACGAGATATCGGCGATGCACTCGAGACTCTTGCCGCAACGGTGGTCATCGCCGTCGCTGAAAACAAGTCGGCCGTTTCTGCCTCCGGAATCTCTGGGCTGGAAGAGCTGGAGAACGATCTGTTCTCCTTCAACCAGGCCGTTGCCTCCAGCCACGAGGTACAACGTGCTCTGTCCGAACCACAGGCAAGCGGTGCTGCAAAGACCACCCTCACGGAGAGGCTGGTTCCTGGCGCAAGCGAGGCAGCCAAAGTCCTCATCGGCCAGGCAGTCTCCCAGCCCCGCGGCCTCAAGCCGACCAGGCTTGTGGCCCGGTTCGCCGAGCTGGCGGCCAAGCGGCAGCAGCGCTGGATTGCAACGGTCAGCGTCACCCGTCCTTTGACGGAGACGCAGTTCAGCCGCCTCCAGGCAGGGCTCAACTCCCTGTATGGTCGCGAGCTCAAGGTCAACCTCAGCGTTGACCCTGCACTGATCGGTGGAATCCGTGTCCAGGTGGGCGACGAAGTGCTGGACGCTTCCGTTGCCTCCCGTCTGGGCCAGCTTCACCGCCAACTGGCCGGCTAGCCGGACAAGCACAACTTAACTGATAGAAACCCCGGTCATCGTGAGCAACGATGATCACGAAAACAGGAGAGCAGGGACTGCAGATGGCCGAATTGACCATCAACGCCGACGACGTCCGTAATGCGTTGAACGAGTTCGCGGCGTCCTACGAACCCGGAAACGCAGAACGCGTAGAGGTTGGCCGCGTAACCGCCGCAAGTGACGGCATCGCCCGTGTTGAGGGCCTTCCCTCGGTCATGGCGAACGAGCTGCTTCGCTTCGAGGACGGCACCCTGGGCCTCGCCCAGAACCTTGACGTCCGCGAAATCGGTGTCATCATCCTCGGTGACTTCACTGGCATCGAAGAAGGCCAGGAAGTTCACCGCACTGGTGAGATCCTGTCCGTGCCGGTGGGCGACGCGTTCCTCGGACGCGTTGTTGACCCGCTGGGCCAGCCGATCGATGACCTCGGCGAGATCAAGGCTGAGACCACCCGTGCGCTTGAACTTCAGGCACCCGGCGTGACCCAGCGCAAGTCGGTCCACGAACCGATGCAGACCGGACTCAAGGCCATCGACGCCATGATCCCGATCGGCCGCGGCCAGCGTCAGCTCATCATTGGTGACCGCCAGACCGGCAAGACGGCCATCGCCGTTGACACGATCATCAACCAGAAGGCCAACTGGGCTTCCGGGGATGTCACCAAGCAGGTCCGCTGCGTCTACGTCGGTGTTGGCCAGAAGGCTTCCACCATCGCAGCCGTCCGGCAGACCCTTGAGGACCACGGCGCACTGGAGTACACCACCATCGTGGCGTCTCCGGCGTCCGACCCCGCCGGCTTCAAGTACTTGGCTCCCTACGCCGGTTCGGCCATCGGCCAGCACTGGATGTACGGCGGCAAGCACGTTCTGGTGATCTTCGATGACCTGTCCAAGCAGGCCGAAGCCTACCGTGCAGTGTCGCTGCTGCTGCGCCGCCCGCCGGGACGAGAAGCCTACCCGGGCGACGTCTTCTACTTGCACTCCCGCCTGCTGGAGCGTTGTGCAAAGCTCTCCGACGAACTCGGGGCCGGCTCGATGACCGGTCTGCCGATCGTTGAGACCAAGGCAAACGACGTTTCCGCGTACATCCCGACCAACGTGATCTCGATCACCGACGGTCAGATCTTCCTCCAGTCGGACCTCTTCAACGCCAACCAGCGTCCCGCTGTTGACGTTGGTGTGTCGGTGTCCCGCGTTGGTGGCGCCGCCCAGGTCAAGTCCATGAAGAAGGTCTCCGGTACGTTGAAGCTGGACCTGGCCCAGTACCGCGACATGCAGGCATTCGCCATGTTCGCCTCGGACCTGGATGCGGCTTCACGCCAGCAGCTGACCCGTGGTGCCCGCCTGATGGAACTGCTCAAGCAGGGCCAGTACTCGCCGTTCCCGGTCGAGGACCAGGTTGTGTCCATCTGGGCAGGTACCAAGGGCTACCTCGACGACGTTCCGGTTGAAGACATCAGCCGCTTCGAGTCCGAGTTCCTGGAGCACCTCAAGCACAAGTCCTCGATCCTCACCACGCTGGCTCAGACCAACGTGCTGGACGACGACACCGCAGAAGCACTGAAGACCGCGATCGTGGACTTCAAAAAGGGCTTCTTCGGCGAGGGTGACAACCACCTGGTAGGTGCCGGCCACGAGGAGCACGATGCTATCTCCGGTGCCGAAGTCGACCAGGAAAAAATCGTCAAGCAGAAGCGCTAGTTCCGCTGGACGGGTGCGCCGGACCCCCTGGGTCCGGCGCACCCGGTCTTCGGAATCTTAGGAAAGGATAAGTATGGGAGCCCAGATCCGGGTCTACCGCCAGAAGATCAGCTCGACGACGTCGATGCGCAAGATCTTCAAGGCGATGGAACTGATCGCTACCTCGCGCATCGGCAAGGCCCGTGCGCGCGTAGCAGCTTCACTGCCTTACGCGAACGCCATCACGCGCGCCGTTTCTGCTGTCGCCAGCCAAAGCGAAATCGACCACCCGCTGACCACTGAGCCGGAGCAGATCCGCCGTGCCGCAGTCCTGGTAATTACCTCGGACCGTGGCCTGGCAGGTTCCTACTCGGCGAGTGTGCTCAAGCAGGCGGAAGGTCTCAACGAGCTGCTCCACGCTGAAGGCAAGGAAGTCAAGACCTACCTCGTCGGCCGTAAGGGCCAGGCGTACTACGATTTCCGGAACCGCGAGTACGCGCGGGTCTGGACCGGCGGCACGGACGCCCCTGAATTCGCCACCGCGCGCGAAGTCGGAGAAGCGCTGCTGACGGACTTCGCAACGGCCTACGAAGAGGGCGGCGTGGACGAAATCCACGTTGTTTACACCCGCTTCAAGTCCATGGTCACCCAGGAGCCGACGGTCATCCGCCTGCTCCCGCTCGAGGTCGTGGAAGAGCAGGCCGCTTCGGAATCGGAGCTCCTGCCGCTGTACGAGTTCGAACCGGAAACGGAGCAGGTCCTCGATGCCCTGCTGCCGCGCTACATCGAATCCCGTATCTTCGCAGCCATGTTGCAGGCAGCAGCTTCCGAGCTTGCTGCACGCCAGCGGGCGATGAAGTCCGCCGGCGACAACGCGACGGACCTGATCAAGAAGTACACGCGTCTGCGCAACACGGCCCGCCAGGCCGAGATCACGCAGGAGCTTTCCGAAATCGTTGCCGGCGCCGACGCCCTCGCGTCCTAGCCTTCGGCATTTTCGGTTCCCGCGGGACCTGCACCACAACAGATAAACTTAACCCCACGCCATCTACTGAGTGAAGTGAGAGAGATGACTGCCACTGCTACCGAACACGTAGCCGCAACGTCCGGTGCCACCGGCCGTATTGCACGTGTTATTGGCCCGGTTGTCGACGTCGAATTCCCGGCTGACGCAATCCCGTCGATTTACAACGCCCTGTCTACGGTGATCACCCTCAACGGTGTCACCAAGACCATCACGTTCGAGACTTCCCAGCACCTGGGTGACAACCTCGTCCGCGCCATCTCCCTGCAGGCTACCGACGGACTCGTCCGCGGCACGTCAGTGGTGGACAGCGGCGCCCCCATCTCCGTGCCCGTTGGCGACGGCGTCAAGGGCCACATCTTCAACGTCCTCGGCCAGCCGCTGGACGTCGAAGAGTCGGAACTGAACATCAGCGAACGCTGGCCGATCCACCGCAAGGCTCCGGCCTTCGCAACGCTGGAAGGCTCCACCGAGATGCTGGAGACCGGCATCAAGGTGATCGACCTTCTCACCCCGTACATCAAGGGTGGAAAGATCGGCCTCTTCGGCGGCGCCGGCGTGGGCAAGACCGTTCTGATCCAGGAAATGATCACCCGTGTTGCCCGCAACTTCGGTGGTACTTCGGTATTCGCCGGTGTCGGCGAGCGTACCCGTGAAGGCAACGACCTCTGGGTTGAAATGGAAGAGGCAGGCGTCCTCAAGGACACCGCCCTTGTATTCGGCCAGATGGATGAGCCGCCTGGAACGCGTCTGCGCGTGGCACTGTCCGCACTGACCATGGCGGAGTATTTCCGCGATGTGCAGAACCAGGACGTGCTGCTCTTCATCGACAACATCTTCCGCTTCACGCAGGCAGGTTCCGAGGTTTCCACCCTCCTCGGCCGCATGCCTTCGGCCGTGGGCTACCAGCCCAACCTGGCAGATGAAATGGGCCTCCTCCAGGAGCGCATTACGTCCACCAAGGGCCACTCCATCACCTCGATGCAGGCCATCTACGTTCCCGCCGATGACTACACCGACCCGGCTCCGGCCACGACCTTCGCACACCTCGACGCGACCACGGAACTTTCCCGTGAAATCGCCTCCCGTGGTCTGTACCCGGCCGTTGACCCGCTGACGTCGACCTCCCGAATCCTGGACCCCCAGTACATCGGCAAGGATCACTACAACACGGCTGTCCGTGTGAAGCAGATCCTGCAGAAGAACAAGGAACTCCAGGACATCATCGCCATCCTCGGCGTTGACGAACTCTCGGAAGAGGACAAGATCGTCGTGTCGCGTGCACGCCGCATCCAGCAGTTCCTGTCCCAGAACACCTACACCGCCAAGCAGTTCACCGGCGTCGAGGGCTCCACGGTTTCCATCAAGGACACCGTTGAAGGCTTCACCGCGATCTGCGACGGCGAGCTCGACCACATCGCAGAGCAGGCGTTCTTCAACGTCGGCGGCCTCGATGACGTTGAGCGCCAGTGGGCCAAGATCCAGGAACAGACCAAGTAATATGGCTGAGCTTGAGGTTGAGATTGTCGCAGCGGACCGGTTCATCTGGTCCGGAGCGGCCACGATGGTCAAGGCCCGCACCAGCGATGGTGAGATCGGAATCCTGCCCGGCCACTCGCCCCTGCTGGCGATCCTGGCCGAAGGTGAACTGGCGATCCAGCCGGTTTCCGGTGACCGCATTGCCGTAGTTGTTGACGGCGGATTCTTCTCCGTCGACAACAACCGCGTGGTTATTGTTGCTGACAACGCCCAGCTGGGTGACGCGGCTACTGCTGGGATCCGCTAGCACGACCTTGATGGACGCACCGAGTCTTCCGTTCATCGCCATGGCAATCGCTTTTGGATTGCTGATATTTGCACTGTGTCTTTCCGGGGTGCGCCGCTTCAACCTGCGGCGCGCCCTGGGCACGGTGGACGCCTCCATTTGCGTAGCTGGAAACAGCTGGCAGATGGGGGTTTGTCGTTACCAGGACAACGACCTCGAGTGGTTCCGGCTGCTCTCCCTGAGCGTCCGTCCCAAGCATAAGTTCAAGCGGAGTTCCCTGGAACTGCTGGGCCGCCGCAAGCCGACGGAAGCAGAAGCCGTTAAGGTCCAGCCCGACGTCGTTATTGTGGAGCTGCGCTACGAGGGCCAGGACCTCAGGCTGGCTATGAAGTTCGACGCCTACACCGGACTCTCCTCGTGGCTTGAAGCCGGACCGGTCATCGGTGTGGGGACCTGGCGCTAGCCGACGTGGACTTCCTAGCTGATGTCCGGCTGACGGACGGACCGGTATTCTGGACCGCCTGCGTATTGGGGGCGGCAGCGGCCCTTTACCTGCTGTGGCGGCCCGCCACCGCCGGTCCGCGGCCATGGTGGCTGTCAGTCCTGGTGTCCGTTGCAGGGGGCATTGCTGTGATCGGCCTGGTGCACTGGGCCTTAATTGATGTCTTTTCGACCTTTCCGGAGGATCTTCCGGACGACGTTCTGCTGTGGTCAGTTCCGGCCGTCGCCGCCCTCATCCTGTTACTGCTCCGCCTGCCGCGGTCCACTGTTGGCCAGCGGAGCGCCGGAACCACGGCCTTCCTGCTGGTGCTGCTGCTCTCGGCAGTCCAGATCAACGCCTACTTTGGCCTCAACCGGACTGTCAGCGAGCTCATGGGCACTGCGCTGGCCAGAATCCAGCCGCTGGAGCCCGGACTGATGCGCCAGGCCGGCGGCCCCGCTCCGGTTTCCCTGCAAGGCTGGACCCCGCAGGGGCAGCTGCCCGGCGAAGGGGCCCTGCGGAAGGCGACCATCCCCGGTCCGGCCTCCGAACTGTCAACGCGTGAGGCATACATCTACCTGCCGCCGGCCTATTTCGCCGCAAACCGTCCCGCACTGCCGGTCCTGGTCCTTTTCTCGGGACAGCCCGGCGGCCCCTCCGACTGGCTCACTGGCGGCGCGCTGCGGACACGCATGGATGAGTTCGCGTCCAGCCATGGCGGTGTTGCACCGGTTGTTGTGGTGGCGGATCCCAACGGAACCCAGTCAGCAAACACGCTGTGCCTGGACAGCCGGATAGCGCAGGCGGATACATATCTGGCCGTGGACGTGCCGGCGTGGATCAACGCAACCCTCGATGTGGACCCCAGCCACACGCAGTGGGCGGCCGGCGGATTCTCCTTCGGAGCAACGTGCGCCCTGCAAATGGGAACCCGCCACCCGGACATCTACAGTTCGGTGCTGGCCTTCTCCAGCGAACTTGAACCGGCCCTTGCCAAGGAGCGGCAAAAAACCATCGACGCGGCGTACGCGGGCGATACGGCTGCGTTTGAACTCGAAACCCCGCTGTCCAGGATGAACCAGCAGCGGTTCGATTCCAGCGCCGTGTACTTTGCGGCAGGGGAGCGGGACCCCGAATTTGTTGGATACATGGCGACCCTCGCCGACGCAGCCAGGAAAGCGGGCTTCACTGTTGAAGCCACACAGGTCCAGCATGCCGGCCACTCGTGGGACACACCGTCCCGCGGAATGGAGGAGGGGCTGGCTTTCCTTGCTGCACGCTGGGGAATCCAGCAGTGAAGACCGGACAGGATGTGCGCACAGCCACGCTCGCCTGGGCCACCGTTGTCAGGCCGGCGTGGCGGCGTACCAAAGCGCGGCTCATCTCCATTCCCTTCACGCTGGCGGTCCTTGGGGTCTTCCTCCTGACCGGCGCCGTCACCGGAAGCTACCTTGCCGGTCCGCCTGAAAGCATGCTGGACATCGCCAGTGTCAGCGGTCCGGGGCTGAGATCAGGCATGTGGTGGTCGCTGTTTACGTCGATGTTTTTTGCCACCAACCCGCTGGCCTACCTGACCGCGTCACTGATGATCCTCGTGCTGCTGGGACTGGCGGAGCGGAAACTCGGTGCGCTGCAGACTGCCGCCTTCTTTGCCGCCGGCCAGTTCGGTGCAGTGACCCTGTTCCTCCTGATCACGCAGGTGGCCGGATACGCAGGCGACGGCTGGCTGGGCCTGATGGTGGACTACGGCCTGATCGGCCCGTATGCCGCTGTGCTGGCTGTCGGGCTCGCGGGCAGCGGCCGGCTGCCCGTCCTGTGGCAGCGAAGGCTGCGCACCGCCCTGCTGTCGGTGTCGCTGATGCTGGTCCTGTACGTGGGCCATCCGGAGACTGTCATCGGCCTGCTGGGCGCGCTGCTTGGCCTCCTGGCCGGCTGGTGGATCCAGGGTGAGCACGGCAATCTCCACCGGCACCGGTCCACGGGCCGGGAAACGCGTAACCTCCTGGCCCTGATGGTGGCTATTTTCGCGGTCGGACCCATCGTCACCGCCGTTGCCAGGACGCCGACAGGTCCGCTTGCGTTGCTGCGCGACGTGGTGCTGAATCCGTTGCCCACGCTGGGCCAGCTGGAATTCAACTGCGGTGCCACGGTGGAGGCGTCCTGCCTCGAGGCCGGCCGGCAGGGTTTCGCCGGGCCGCTGGGACTGGCAGTGGCGATTGTGCCTGTGATCCTGCTGCTCATCTGTGCCGACGGCATGCGCCGCGGACGGCAGGCCGCCCTGCGCATCACGCTGGCAATCCAGCTGGCTGTCACGGCACTGGCCGCGGTCTACTTGGCGCTGTTCGCGCTGATCCCGCACTATCCGTCGCGGCCGCACACCGCGGCGATGGGGTCCGGATTCGCGCACATCCTGCCCTTGGTGGCGGTTCCGCTGCTGCTGACCGCCCTGTTGTGGTTCAACCGGAGGCAGTTCAGGGTGGAGACCGTGCCCGCCGCGCGCCGGACACTGTTCCTCGTCCTGGGCGGTGCCTGGGTGCTGCTGGCCGGCGCCTACAGCCTGGCGTGGCTTGGCGCGGGCGGACTGACGCGCGACGGCGGTCCGCTGGGACTGCTGGCGGAACTGTCCCGGCAGTACCTGCCCATCCCGATCCCCAACCTCTACCGCAGGGTTTTCGCCGACCGCAATAGCATCGAATCCTTCATCTTCGCCTACTCCGGCCCTGTATTTTGGGTCATCGCACTGGCGGGCGTCTGGTTTGTCCTCCTGGGACGCCACCACCACAGCGACGCGGGCACGGCTGACAGGACTGCTGTGCGACGCCTGCTGCATGAGGGCGGAGATTCCCTGTCCTGGATGGCGCTGTGGGAACCGAACATGTACTGGTTCAGTCCTGACCTCCGGGGAGCCGTGGCGTACCAGCAGCACGGCAGCGTGGCACTCACCCTGGCAGGCCCCTTCGGGGCGTCGGTGTCGCGTGGGGGAGTGGCCGAGGGGTTCCTGGCCCACTGCAGCCGGCACGCCCTGATTCCGGCATTCTATTCCTGCGATTCCAGCCTCTGGCCGCTCCTGCAGGACCGGGGCTTCCACCGTGTGGCGGTCGCCCAGGAAACGCGGCTGGCGGTGCGGGAACTGGAGTTCCGCGGCAAGGAATGGCAGAACGTGCGGACGGCGCTCAACCGAGCAGCCAAAATGGGAGTCACTGCTGTCTGGGGAACCTATCACGGCCTGCCGCAAGCATTGCGTGGCCAGCTCAGCGAAGTGTCGGAGGAGTGGGCGGCCGGAAAATCCGTCCCCGAAATGGGCTTCACCCTCGGCGGGCTGGATGAGCTGATGGACGACGGGGTGCTGTGCTGCCTCGCCGTCGACGGGGAGGGCACGGTGCACGGTGTGACCAGCTGGCTTCCCGTATACGACGGCGGGAAGCTGGTCAGCCGCACACTGGACGTCATGCGCCGGGGTGCCGGAGGTTTCCCCGGGGTCATGGAATTCCTGATCGCCTCCGCGGTGCTGGAACTGAGGAAGTCGGTGGAGGTTATCTCGCTGTCCGGATCGCCGCTGGCACGGCACCCGGAGGACGAACAGGAGGACGGCGTTGACGACGGACAGGAAGGACCGGTTCCGGCGGAAAACCTGGTGCGCATCCTGGACGTTGTGGGCCACGCTCTGGAGCCCGTCTACGGCTTCCGCTCACTGGCCGCCTTCAAATCACGGTTCAAGCCGGAGTACCGCACCCTGTACCTCTACTACCAGGACCCCCTGCAACTGCCCGCCATCGGCCGGGCGCTCACCCGGGCCTACCTCCCGGGGCTGTCCCTGCGGCAGGGTGCCCGGCTTCTGCGGGAACTGGTGAACTGACAAGCCGCCATTCCGGCAGCGAAAACGTTAGTGACAGATAATTCCTGAATGAATGCGCTAAGGGCTGTTCCTGCTAATTCGCATTTCCGGCACAACAAAAAATGATCCCCGGCAATAATGCCGGGGATCATTAATTCGCAGGGGCCGCACAGGTGCGGCCGGCTGGCGAGGGACTAGACCAGCGTGACGCCGGTAGCCTGGGGACCCTTGGCGCCCTGACCGATTTCGAACTGAACGCGCTGGTTCTCGTCGAGGGTCTTGAAGCCACCGGTCTGGATCTCGGAGTAGTGAACGAAGACATCGCCATCGGAGTCATCCGGGGTGATGAAGCCGAAGCCCTTTTCAGCGTTGAACCACTTGACGGTTCCCTGTGCCATTTATTTCTCCTCATAATGGAACTTTTAAGTCCAGCACACCTCGTGCTGGCCTTGGTCACTCCGCGAGAAGAATCCTGGATTGCCCGTTCCTGGGAACCGGCCCTGCAGGAGCTTCGCGCTCGCAACATGTCTTGCGAGCATGAAAAACACCTACACAAAGACTCATATAAGAATTTCATGCGCCTACCCTCAGGTCAACGGTCCAGACAGCCAATCCGATAAATTTTGGGTAAAAGAAGCGTTAACGCCCTTGCCGGCACCGCGGCGCGGCAAATTCCCGTCGTGGAGGGCCTAGAAAAGCCGGGATTCGCTGTCGTCCACACCGCGCATGGCGTCGTAGTCCAGGGTGACGCAGTCGATGCCGCGGTCATTGGCCAGGACCTTGGCCTGCGGCTTGA
Source organism: Arthrobacter sp. HS15c (assembly GCF_040812005.1). Classification (NCBI taxonomy): domain Bacteria; kingdom Bacillati; phylum Actinomycetota; class Actinomycetes; order Micrococcales; family Micrococcaceae; genus Arthrobacter; species Arthrobacter sp. HS15c. Next base: position 147,538 of record NZ_JBFOHM010000001.1, on the reverse strand, counting down.
TCTGCTGCGCGGCGAAGATGCCCCGGACCGGGGCCAGCAGGGGGTCCCGGTTCAGGAGTTCGAGGTACCGGGTGAGCTGCTCCACGCCGTCGATGTCGCCGCGGCGCTTCAGCTCGATGGCAACCGTGGCGCCGCTGGCGTCGCGGGCCAGGATGTCCACCGGGCCGATGGCGGTGAAATACTCCCGCCGGATCAGCGAAAAGCCCGAGCCGAGGGTTTCGATCTGGTCGGCGAGCAGGCGCTGGAGGTCCGCCTCGACGCCGTCCTTGATCAGGCCCGGGTCCACGCCGAGGTCGTGGGAGGACTCGTGGAGGTGCTCGTGGATGTTGATGATGAGCCGGTCATCGGTCTTGGCGGACTGGACAGTCCACTGTTCTGTGACCCCGAGTTCGAGGTCGACATCGTCCGGGGAGGATACCCGGAGAGTGGCCGGCGGGCTCATCCAGTTCAGCGGCTTGTAGGAGCCGCCGTCGGAGTGGACCAGCACAGACCCGTCAGCCTTGACCAGCAGGAGCCTGGTGGCAAGGGGGAGATGGGCTTTGAGCCGGCCAACATAATCAACGGAGCATCGGGCTATCACAAGTCGCACGCCGTACACACTACCGGGGCTGGGGCAGAATGGAGGCATGCCGCGTTCCAACCGCCCCCGCCGCCCTGCTTCCGGAAAACCGGGCACAGCTGCAGGCAGGAAGGGAAACGGCGACGTCCCTGAGCTCGACCTGGAGCGGGCCCGGGCGGGCATTGCCCGCCGCGAAACCGCGCCCGACGGTGACTGGATGGTCCGGACCATGACGGCGAAAACGCGGAAAAGACGTACATCTGCCCCGGCTGCTCTACGGCCGTCCTGCCCGGCATTGCGCACCTCGTGGTGTGGAAGGACGACCACCTGTTCGGGGCGGCCGCCGGCCTGGCAGAACGCCGGCACTGGCACACGAACTGCTGGATGTCGCGCAGCTACCGCTACCGCTGAGGGGCCTTGCGGCGGCAGGCCGGCAGCGGACAAATCCCGGCCGCGCAAAGTCGCTAAGCTGGCAGGCATGACTTTTGATCCGGCGTCGTACGAATTCACCCAGCCTGATGGACCCGCAGCGATCCGTGCCTCCACCGTCCTCCCCGCGAGGCGGGAGAACGTGGAACTGCGCACCGCGGACGGCCACACCCTGGTGGGCGAGCTGGCGCTCCCCGAATCGGGAAAGATCACGGCGACCCTGATCACCCTGCACCCGCTGCCCACGCACGGCGGATTCATGGATTCGCACGTGTACCGGAAGGCGTCCTACCGGCTTCCGGCGCTGGCGGGCGTGGCCGTGCTGCGGTTCAATACCCGCGGGACCTCCTCTCCCCGGGGGACCAGCGACGGGGCCTTCGAGGAGGGAATCGGCGAGCGGTACGACGTGGAGGCCGCGGTCCGCTTCGCCGTCGAGCGCCAATTGCCCAACCGCTGGCTGGTGGGCTGGTCCTTCGGCACCGAGCTCGCGCTCATGTACGGTGCCGTGGAGCCGGTGGCTTCGAGCGTGGAAGGTGCCGTGCTGCTGTCCCCGCCGCTGCACCGGGCCACGGATGCCCACCTCGGCGTATGGGCGGAGAGCGGCAAACCGCTGGCGGTGCTGGTTCCCGAACACGACGATTATCTGCGGCCAGAGGCTGCCGCGGACCGGTTCCGGATTGTTCCGCAGGCACGTGTCGTAGGGGTCGACGGCGCCAAGCACCTTTGGGTGGGCGAGAAGTACGCCGCACGGGTGCTCAACGAAATCGTGGATGAGGTAACGGAGGCAGGTTCAGGTCCGGAGGGACTGCCCCAGGAATGGGACGGCCCGCTGGCCACTGCGGCCGCCTGAGGCTGTTGCCTAGTGCTTGTCCTGGCGGACGATATAGATCTCCTTGAGCAGCAGCAGGATGGCGGCGGCCGTGGGAATGGCAATCAGTGCGCCCAGGATGCCGAGCAGGCTGCCACCGGCAATCACGGAAATAACGGCCACCGCCCCGGGAACAGCCACGGCCTTCTGCATGATGCGCGGCGAGATGAAGTACGCCTCGAACTGCAGGTAGGCGAAGTAGCAGATCGCGTAGATGGCGGCCGTCTGCCAGCCCTCCGTCAGCGACACGAGAAGCACCACGATTGCAGCGATCATCCCGCCCACCAGCGGGATGAATGCCAGCAGCGCCACCACAAACGCGAGCAGGACGGCAAAGGGGATGCCCAGGATGGACATCACCACAAACGCGAAGGTGGCGTTCAGCAGTGCGACGCACGCCTGGCCGATGACGTAGTTGCCCACGGACCGGGTGATTTCCTCGGACAGGGCCTCCACCCGGGGACGGCGCGACCGGGGCGCCAGCCGGTAGCCCCATTTCTTCATCGCCGGCAGGGCCGCGAGGAAGTACAGGCTGAGAACCAGGACAATCAGCGTGCCGAACAGCCCGTTGGCCACGGTGGAGCCGAAGCCCACCACTCCGCCGAAGATGCCGCTCATGGCCTCGGGGTTGTTGACGAACTTATTCAGTTCATCCTCAATGCGGTCGCGGACGCCGAACTGGTCATCCACGCTGCGGAAGAAGTCCGAATCGATAAAGTCACGCACCCACACCGGTGCCTGCTCAACGATCTGAGTCACCTGCTCAACGATCGTGGGGATCAGGGTGGCGAAGAATCCCACCACGGCGGTGACCAGTACGCTCACCGAAACGAGGATGCCCGCCGGGCGGGGAATCTTCCGTCCCTCCAGCCAGCCCACCACGGGGTCCAGGCCAAGGGCGATGAACAGCGCCGCAACGATCCAGAGCAGAAGCTGCGTGGTGTTGGAACCGATCCAGTAGACCAGCAGCGCCAGGCCTACGCCGACCGTGCCCATAAAGCCCAGGTAGAGGGGGTGCTGCGGCGAGATCCGCGGCCCGGGCTGGCCAAACTGGGGCGGCGTCAGCGTGGAATCGGCGTCGGGCGCCTCGTCCTGCTGGGAGTACTCGGGCGGCATTTCAAAACGGAGCCGCGGCTGGGCGCCGGGCAGCGGCTGGCGGAGCCGGCGTATCACGGACCCCAGCGCAGCTGCGGCCCCCGAACGCCGGGCCGGAACGGGCTCCAAAGCTCCGCTCTGCTGGGCGGGTATGGCCGGTGGAGTTTCATGTCCCGCGGGGGATTCGTCCGTCTTGTCAGTCACTGCTTCTTGGGGCCTGTTCCGTGCGTGGCGCCGCGGCTGCGGGCCGGTGTGATGATCATCGCAAACACTATCAGCAGCCTTGTCAACAGCCGGGAGGGCTGCCCGCGACGGGGAGCCGGAACCGCCGGCGGAAGGCCCCCGACTGAGCTATTGGTAACAAAACGGTTACTATTGAAAGTAAACCCCCGCTGATGATAGGTGATTCTTTGCGTTTCAAGACTGCAGTCGCACTCGTGCTGCTCGGCCTCCTGACCCTTCTGGCCGGTATCGGCCAGAAGACCATCTGGGCTCCCTCCGAGACCTTTACGGCTTCGGTACCCACAGATGCCGCCGAGGCGCCGCTGACCGTCATTGACCAGAACCTTCGCACGCTCCACGGCGGCACGGTAAAGATCAACATCAAGGGTGAGGGCAACTTCATCCTTGCTGCCGGCCGTCCGGACGACGTGGACGCGTGGGTGGGCCAGACTGCCCACAACACCGTCACGGGGGTCTCCGAAGACAACAAGTCCCTCCAGGTGGAACATGCCGACGGTGAAGCGACGGCCCCCAGCCCTGCGGGTTCTGACCTTTGGGTGTCCACCGAGAACGCCAGCGGCGAGCTGGACTACTCCTGGACCCCGCCAGCGGACGGTGAATGGTCGCTGCTGCTGGCCTCCGACGGCACCAAGGCTGCTCCGGGCGAGGTGTCCATGACGTTCCCGAATGACACGGCCACGCCCTGGGCCATCCCGCTGATGGTCATCGGCGGCCTGCTGATTCTTGCCGGCATTGCGCTGGCGGTCCTTTCAGCCCGCACCCGGAACGGCGACGGCACCGGAGAGGGCAGCCTCTTCGCCAAGCGCGCCCGCGCCCGTGCGGAGAGCCGTTCCTCCACCCGCCTGGGCATGGTGAGCGCCGGCATGGTTACCGCCGCCGTCACGGCAGCCGTCGTGGCCGGTACCGGCGTTGCCGCCAACGCAACCACTACCCCCGCTCCGACGACGGAACCCAGCGCGTCCGCCTCCGAAGGCGCCGCTCCGTCCTCTCCCGTCCTCCTGGACGCGCAGTTCCGCCGGATCCTGGAGCAGGTCTCCAGCGCCGCCGACGCCGGCGATGCGGCCAAGGACGCCGCCAAGCTGACCGAGCGTCTGGCAGGAACCGAACTTGAAGTGCGGACCCAGAACTACAAGATCCGCTCCCAGGTCGGTGCCTACGAGGCCCGGATGCCCGTCCGCTCCACCAAGCTGCTCACCACCGTGGTCACCAGCCAGCGGGAGTGGCCGCGCCACGTTCTGGCCGTCACCCAGGGCGACGGCAACGTCGTGCCCCAGCTCCTGACCCTGGTACAGCTGACACCACGTGATAACTACAAACTCGTGGAGACCACCCCGCTGCAGCCGGGCACTACCTTCCCGTCCATCGAAAGGGGCGGAACGGAAACCCTGGCCGCCAACGACAAGACGGGCCTGCTCTACAGCGGCGAGGAGGCCCTCGCCGGCCTGGCGGACCGCCTCACCTCCGCGGACTCGAGCTTCAAGGACAAGCTGGTGGAGGGGGAGTCCTCGCCGTACATCGCCGACACACTCTCCTACCAGGCTGAAGTGGTCAAGTCCGGCGAGAACGGCAACTTCTCGTTCACGCACAAGGTTGTTCCGGAAAGCACCGTGGTGTTCCGCACGGCGGACGGCGGTGCGCTGGTCCTGGGCCGCCTGAACTTCGGGTTCGACGGTACGCCCAAGGCGTCCGGCGACAAGCTCACCATCGGTGACGACGCAGCTGCGCTCGCCGGCGGCAAGGAAACCACCACCGGCATGGTGCTGAACTTTGCCGAGTCGATGGCCGTCTACATCCCGCCGGCCGGCTCAACGGACCCCATCAAGCTCGTCGCCGCAACCCGCGGACTGGTCGGAGCAAGCTTCAAGTAGGCAGGCGGCCGGGCTACCGGCCCGCCTGTGCATTACCCCCGGCAGCGGCCGGAGTGGCTAGAGTGGAAAGCATGAGTTCGCCAGCTTCCCGCCCAGTCCCTCCAGCCGCTGCCAGCCTGCTTAACCTGCGAGGCGCCGTCGACCTGTCAGCCCTGAAACAGCGCCAGGCGCCGGCCCCCGTTCCCGGCAACGCGCCCGGAAGTGCGCCCAACGCGCCCGCCAGCCCCCCGGTTCCCGGCGAGGGGGCCCCTGCCGGAACCGCCGACGCCGGCCACGCTCCGCTGCGGGTCAACGTCACGGAAGGCAACTTCCAGGAACTGGTGGAGCTCTCCGCCCAGGTGCCGGTGGTCTTCGCCTTGTGGGCCGCCTATTCACCGGAATCCGCCGGAATGCTGGACACACTCGAACGCGTGGTCAACAGCTACGGCGGACGCCTGGTGCTGGGCGCCGCGGACATCGACGCCTTCCCGCAGCTCGCGCAGGCCTTCCAGGTGCAGGCAGTTCCCACCGCCGTTGCCGTGGTCAAGGGCCAGCCGGTCCCGCTCTTCCAGGGCGGGGCGGACGAGGCACAGGTGCGGGCCCTGCTCGATGAACTGCTGAAGGTCGCGGCAGCCAACGGCGTCACCGGAAGCCTCGGCGGCGGGGCACCCGCTGACACCGAACCGGCGCCGCTGCCGCCGCTGCACCAGGCGGCCTTCGACGCCATCGAGGAAGGCGATTACCAGGCCGCGGCAGCCGCCTACCGCCAGGCCTTGCTGGAGATGCCCGCCGATGCCGAAGCCAAGGCCGGCCTGGCCCAGGTGGAGCTGATGGCCAGGCTCCAGCCGCTGTCCGCCCAGGAGACCGAGGCACTGCGGACCCGGGCTGCCGATGAGCCGGACAACCTTGAGGCGCAGCTCGCCGTTGCGGACCTGGACGTCGCCGGCGGCCACGTGGAAGACGGCCTTAACCGCGTGGTCACCTTTATCGGCAGGAACTTCGGCCCGGAGCGGGAAACAGCCCGTGTCCGCCTGCTGGAACTTTTCGACGTGGTGGGCACCTCCGACGGCCGCGTCGCGAAGGCCCGGCAGAACCTGGCACGGGTGCTGTTTTAGTGCCGGCACTGTTCCGGCCGCTGAAGCTGCGCTCCCTGGAGCTGACGCACCGCGGCTGGGTATCACCCATGTGCCAGTACAGCTGCGGACCCGACGGCGCCCCGGGTGTGCCGAACGACTGGCACTTGATGCATCTGGGCTCGTTCGCCGCCGGCGGCGCCGCACTCATCCTCACCGAAGCCGCGGCAGTCAACGCCGAGGGGCGTATCAGCCCGCGGGATGCCGGGATGTACAACGACGAACAGGCTGAGGCCTGGCAACGGATCACGTCCTTTGTGCACCGCCATGGTGCCGCGGCGCCGAAGATCGGCGCCCAGCTGGCCCACGCAGGGCGGAAGGCATCCGCGTACTGGCCGTTTTCGGGCCGGCACGGCAGTGTGCCGCAGTCCGACGGCGGCTGGGCCACGGTGGGCCCGTCGCCGTCGGCCTTCGACGGCTTCGCCGAGCCCGCCGCGATGACCGGGGAACAGATCCAGGACGTGATCAGTGACTTCGCCGCTGCGGCCGTGCGGGCCGTCGAGGCCGGCTTTGACACGCTCGAGCTGCACGGCGCCCACGGTTACCTGCTGCACCAGTTCCAAAGCCCGCTGACCAACACCCGGACCGACGCCTGGGGCGGGGATGAGGCAGGACGGAACCGGCTGATGCTCGCCGTGATTGACGCCGTCCGTGACGTGATGCCCGAGTCCATGCCGCTGTTGCTGAGGATCTCCGCCACTGACTGGGCCGAGGGCGGGATCGACATCGAGGCCTCCGTACGCCTGGCCGCGCAGGCCCACGAACACGGTGTGGACCTCATTGACGTCTCCAGCGGGGGAGCGGTGGCGCACCAGCAGATCCAGCCCGGCCCCGGCTACCAGACCGGCTTCTCGGCACGGATCCGGCGCGAAGCCCGCATACCCACCGGAACGGTGGGCCTCCTGACCTCCCCCGGGCAGGCAGAGCACGCCGTTGCCACCGGCCAGGCCGACGGAGTGTTCATCGCCCGCGCGGCGCTGCGCGATCCGCACTGGTGGCTGCGCGCGGCGTTCGAACTGGGCCATGACCTGGCCTGGGCGCCGCAGTACGAACGTGCCGTGCCGCGGCATTCGTTCTAGGCCGTCCGTACTCCTTTGTCCCTACTCCTGCGGGAGGACCCCTCCGGCAGGGCCGTGGGTCTACTCTGGCCTTATGACTGCTCCGCATCCTGATCCGGTGGCGCACGCCGGCCCGGTTCCTGCCCTGTCCATCCGCGGGCTTGCCAAGCGTTTCGGCGGAAAAATCGCCGTGGACGGCATCAGCCTCGACGTCCCGGCAGGCTCATTTTTTGGCATTGTCGGTCCCAACGGCGCCGGCAAAACCACCACCCTGTCGATGGCCACCGGACTGTTGAGGCCTGACTTCGGCACGGCAGTGGTCCATGGCGTGGACGTCTGGGCCCGGCCGCTGGAGGCCAAGAAACTGATGGGCATCCTCCCCGACGGTGTCCGCCTCTTTGACCGGCTCACCGGCGAGCAGCTGGTCACCTACGCCGGGCTGCTGCGGGGCATGGACAGGGACGTGGTGGCCGCCCGGGTGGGTGAGCTGCTGTCGGCCCTGGACCTCAGCCAGGACGCAGGGACGCTGGTGGTGGACTATTCGGCAGGCATGACCAAAAAAATCGCCCTCGCGTCCGCCCTGATCCATGCGCCGCGGCTGCTGGTGCTGGACGAGCCCTTCGAATCCGTGGATCCCGTCTCGGCGTCGAACATCCGGGCCATCCTGGACAGCTATGTAGCCTCCGGCGGCACGGTCATCGTCTCCAGCCACGTGATGGACCTGGTCCAGCGCATGTGCGACCACGTCGCCGTCGTTGCGGCAGGCCGGCTGCTCGCTGCCGGCACCGTGGATGAGGTCCGGGCCGGGGCCTCGCTTGAGGAGAGGTTTGTCCAGTTGGTGGGCGGACGCAACCACACGGAAGGCCTGGAATGGTTGCGCACCTTCTGAGGCTGAAGCTGACCCTGCTCCGCAACGGACTCCGGCGCAGTCCCTGGCAGCTGGTGGGCATGGCCTTCGGCGGGCTGTACGCGCTCGGCGTCGTGGGGGCACTGGTCGTGGGCCTGGTCCTCTTGCGCCGCGCTGACCCTGAACTGGCGCAGACGGCAGTAGTGCTCGGCGGTTCGGCGGCCCTCCTGGGCTGGGGCATCGTCCCCGTGGCCGCATCCGCTGTGGACATGACCCTGGACCCTGCGCGTTTCACCACCTCCGCCATTCCCATGCGGCAGCTCCTGGCCGGGCTGGCCCTTGGCGGGCTGATTGGCATTCCCGGCATCGCCACGGCGCTCGTGGCACTCGCCACCGTGTGGACCTGGGCCCGCGGTCCCCTTCCGGCCGTTGCCGCCCTGGTGGGTGCCGCCGTCGGCGTCCTGAGCTGCATCGTGCTCTCCCGGGTGGTGACCACGGCAACCGCCAGCCTCGCGGCGTCGCGCCGGTTCAAAGATGCCAGCGCCATCGTCTTTATGGTTCCGCTGGTCCTGATGGGTCCGATCGTCGCCGGTGTGGGCCGGGGTGTTTCCGCCTCTACGGGCTTCCTGCCGGAGCTGGCGGGCACATTGTCCTGGACGCCCCTGGGGGCCGCGTGGTCCCTCGGCGGCGATGCCGCCGCCGGACGGCCGGCCGAGGCCGCGGTCAAACTCCTCATCGCCCTGGCCACCCTCGCCGGCCTTGGGTGGTGCTGGAAGCTGCTCCTGGAGCGGGCCCTGGTTAATCCGCCCTACGCCGGAAGCGGGAGCCGCAAGGGCGGAAAACTGGGGCTGCTTGGCCTGCTGCCGGCCACACCCGCCGGTGCCGTGACGGCGCGGGCACTGATCTACTGGCTCCGCGATCCACGGTATGCAGGTTCCCTGGTGGTGGTCCCGCTGCTGCCCATCCTGCTGGTGTTCCAGGGCAGCCAAAGCGGAGACTACGGGACCCTGGCCTTCGCTGCGCCGCTGGCGGCGTTCCTGCTGGCCTGGTCGATCTCGGCGGATGTCTCCTACGACAACACAGCTTTTGCCCTGCACCTGGCAACCGGGGTGAAGGGCACCGACGACCGCCTGGGACGGGCTCTCGCCTGCCTCGCCTTCGCCCTGCCGGTGGTATTGATCTTCGCCGTGGGCCAGTGCTTCTTCACGGGCAGCTGGGACGCCCTGCCGGGCCAGCTGGGCCTCAGCCTGGGAATCCTGTTCACCGGCCTGGGACTGTCGTCCGTGGTGTCGGCGCGCTACACCGTTGCCGTGCCGCTGCCGGGCGACAGCCCGTTCAAGAAACCCCCGGGCAACGTTGGCCAGACACTCGCGGTGCAGTTCGCCGGCATGGGGATCCTGAGCCTGCTGGTCCTGCCCGAGGTGGGACTGTTCATCGCGCAGCTTGTCACGGGAAACCCTGTATTCGGGTGGACCAACCTGGCTGTGGGCCTGATGCTGGGACTCGCGCTGTTTGGCGCCGGAGTCAGGCTGGGCGGCAAATGGCTTGACGCCCGCGGGCCGGAACTGCTGGCCCAGCTGACTGTTAACCGCTAGATCCGCAGTACGCCAGAAAGGTGGCCGGTAGTGGAAGTTGTCATCCTCCCAGGCAACAGGCAGATCGGAGCGCTCGCGGCCGATGCGGTCGAAGCGCTGCTCCGCCGCAAACCCCATGCGGTGCTGGGGCTGGCCACCGGATCCTCACCGCTTCCCGTCTACGACGAGCTCGCCGCACGGCATGAGCGCGGGCTGGACTTCAGCGCTGCGCACGCTTTTGCGCTTGACGAATACGTGGGGCTGGAGCCCGGGCACCCGGAATCCTACCGTGAGGTCATCAGGCGCGAGTTCACCAACAGGGTCAACATCCTCCCGGAGAACGTGCACACCCCTGACGGCGCCGCTGAGGACATCCCGGCAGCATGCAAGGCCTACGAGGACCAGATGCGGTCCCTCGGCGGAGTGGACCTGCAGCTCCTGGGCGTCGGCACGGACGGCCACATTGGCTTCAACGAACCCGGCTCGTCCTTCGCGTCCCGGACCCGGATCAAGAGCCTCATCGAGCAGACCCGCCGGGACAACGCGAGGTTCTTCCACAGCCTGGCGGAGGTGCCGCACCACGTGGTCACCCAGGGGCTGGGCACCATCCTTGAAGCACGGCACGTCATCCTGATCGCCACCGGGGCCCAGAAAGCCCAGACCGTCCGCGACTTTGTGGAGGGGCCTGTCTCTGCCATCTGCGCGGCCTCGGTCCTGCAGTTCCACCCGCACGCCACCGTCCTCCTGGATGAGGCGGCGGCGTCGTCGCTGAAACTGGCCGACTTCTACCGGCACACCTACGACAACAAACCAGACTGGCAGGGGCTGTAGGCGAAGGGGCTGTGAGAAGCGAAACGGTCCACCCGCCGTCGGACGCCACTGTCCGGGAAAGGCTAAGATGGATGCCATGACTAGCATGACGGACCCTCTCGAAAACGACCCGATGCGCGAGCTTTCCGGGGCTGGAACGTCCACGGCCACCATTGAGCGCGAAGAGCTGCGCCAGGAAGTGGAGCCCGGTGACCGGGAGCGCTTCTCGCACTACGTGCGCAAAGAAAAGATCATGGAATCCGCGCTGACGGGTGATCCCGTCATTGCCCTCTGCGGCAAGGTGTGGACGCCGGGCCGGGATCCGCAGAAGTTCCCGGTATGCCCCATGTGCAAAGAGGTTTATGACGGCCTCCGCCCGGGCAACGACGGCGGCAAGGGTCCCGGAGGGGACTCGGGCAACAACAAGTAGTGACGGAGACGCTCTTTGGCGGCCCCACCCTGCCTCCGGCTTACCCGGAACGTGCAGCCTGGGGAACCGCCCCGAAACTCCGTGCCTGGCAACAGGAAGCCCTTGACCTTTACTTCACCACCGGTCCCCGGGATTTCCTGGCAGTAGCAACCCCCGGTGCCGGTAAGACCACCTTCGCCCTGCGCGTCGCGTCGATGCTCATCGAGGCCGGGGCCGTCAACCGGGTCACGATCGTGGCGCCCACCGACCACCTGAAACGGCAGTGGGCAGACGCGGCCGCCAAGGTTGGCATCGCCATCGACCCCAACTTCAAGAACTCCGACGGCCAGCACGGCCGCGGTTTTGTTGGCGTGGCCGTCACGTACGCCCAGGTTGCCAGCAAGCCCATGCTGCACCGGGCCAAGACGGAGGCCGCCCGCACCCTGGTGATCCTTGACGAGATCCACCACGGCGGCGAGGCCCTGTCCTGGGGCGACGGCCTGCGCGAGGCGTTTGATCCCGCGGCCCGTCGGCTGTCGCTGACGGGTACGCCGTTCCGTTCGGACACGTCGCCCATCCCGTTTGTGGAGTACGCCCAGGACAAGGACGGCATCCGGCGTTCCAAGGCGGATTACACGTATGGCTACGGCAACGCCCTGCGGGACCATGTGGTGCGTCCTGTGATGTTCATGGCGTACTCCGGCCAGATGCGCTGGCGCACCAGTGCCGGCGAGGAAATGGCGGCCTCGCTCGGCGAGGCCGCAGTCACGAAGGACATCACGTCCCACGCGTGGCGGACGGCGCTGAACCCTGCCGGTGAATGGATTCCGGCCGTCCTTGCCGGCGCGGACAAGCGCCTCAGCGAGGTGCGCCGCACGGTTCCGGACGCCGGCGGGCTGGTCATCGCCACCGACCACGAGGATGCCAGGGCCTATGCCGGGCAGCTGAAGCGGATCACCGGCGAGTCGCCCACCGTCATTCTGTCCGACGACGCGAAGGCTTCCAGCAAGATCGAGGAATTCACCGCGAGCGAGAAGCGCTGGATGGTTGCCGTCCGGATGGTGTCCGAAGGCGTTGACGTGCCCCGGCTGTCCGTAGGCGTGTATGCGACGTCCACCTCCACGCCGCTGTTCTTCGCCCAGGCGGTGGGCCGCTTCGTGCGTGCCCGGAAGCGGGGCGAGACCGCCTCGGTGTTCCTGCCGTCCGTGCCGCAGCTGATGGCGCTGGCCAACTCGATGGAGGCCGAGCGCGACCACGCCCTGGACCGCCCCGAGAAGGAGGACGCCGACGGCCTGTTCAATCCCGAGGATTCCCTGATGGCCGAGGCCAACCGGGAGGACAAGGCGTCGGACAGCCTGACGAAGGGCAAGTTCGAGGCCCTCGATTCGCAGGCCTCCTTCGACCGGGTCCTGTTCGACGGCGGCGAGTTCGGCACCGGGGGAGAGGTTGGCTCGGAGGACGAGCTGGACTTCCTGGGCATCCCCGGGCTCCTTGATGCGGAGCAGGTGGGCACCCTGCTCCGGCAGCGCCAGCACGACCAGCTCAACCGGAAGAACCGGCGCGCGCCGGCGGCTGAACAGGCCCCTGCGGGTCCGGCCATCCCGGATCACCGGATGCTGATGGACCTCCGCAACGAACTGGCCAAAAACGTGGCGGCCTGGTCTGCGCGGACCGGAACCCCGCATGGTGTGGTGCACACCAAGCTGCGGACGGTCTGCGGCGGCCCGCCGGTGGCCCAGGCGAACGAGGAGCAGCTGCAGTCCAGGCTGCGGAAGCTCCAGGACTGGTTTATCGGCCGGAAATAGCGGCGGCCAGGAAACGGCAGTGACGAAAAATGGCAGTGGCCCGGTGCTCAGCACCGGGCCACTGGTGTCTTGCGCCCTGCAATCAGGCGACGTCGACGCCGCCGAGCTCCATTTCGGCCACCGCATCGTCAAGGTCATCCGCGATGCCGGCGGTGAGGGAGCGGATCACGGTGACGGAATAGCCGGCCTGGACAGCATCGAGTGATGTTGCCATCACGCAGTAGTCCGTGGCGATTCCCACCACCACAACGTCCTCCACGTCATGGCTCTGCAGCCAGTCATCAAGGCCGATGGCGTCGTCGGCCGCGGCGTACGCTTCGGGGTCACCGGCCGGGAGGGTCCCGGGCTGGCGGTCTCCGGTGGGAACGGCGTCCTCGGGAGCCAGGAGGCCTTCGAACCCCGAGTACGCGGCCGCGAACTGGCCCTTCTGGAAGTAGGCCTGGATGTATTCGGTGTCCAGGTCAGGATGCAGTTCGGCGCCTTTGCTGCCCGCGACGCAGTGCGGCGGCCAGCTGTCCTTGTGGTCGGGCTCTTCGGAGAAATGGGCGCCGGGATCAATGTGCCAGTCCTGGGTGGCAACGATGTGGTCGAACTCGAGGTGGTGGGCATCAACGTATTCGCTGATGGCCGCTGCCACGTCCGCGCCGCCGGCCACGGCGAGCGTACCGCCTTCGCAGAAATCGTTCTGGACGTCGACGATGATCAGGGCGCGTGACATCAGTTCTCCTCGTAGATCGTGGGGATCGCGGCTTCGCCGCGTTGGAGCCGGTTGACCACCGGCGGGAGTTCGGCCATGGAGTCAGCGTGCCGCTGGCGGGCGCGGACCACGCCTTCGTGCCCGGTCCAGCCGGGAAGGAGTTCGCCGTTCTTGATGAACTGCTGCAGCAGCGGCCGGTCGTTGCCGTCGTCCTCGGGACGGTGGCCGATTCCCACAATCTCCTGCGTGGCGACGCCGCGTTCGTTCAGTTTCCGCAGTGCGTACTTCCGCCCGCCCATGCTGGTCTTGTTCTTGGCGGCCTTCGCAACGGAGACGAAGTTGCCGTCGTCATCGGTCCGGCTGACGAGCTTGTAGACCATGCTCGCGGTAGGTGCACCTGAGCCGGTGACCAAGGAGGTGCCTACGCCGTACGAATCCACGGGGGCGGACTGCAGCGCGGCAATGGCGAATTCGTCCAGGTCCGAGGTGACCACAATCTTGGTGTCCTCGTTGCCGAGTTCGTCGAGCAGTTGCCTGACCCACTGGGCCTGGGCGACGAGGTCGCCGGAATCAAGCCGCACCGCACCCAGCCGGGGCCCTGCCAGCTCGACGGCGGCACGGACGGCCGCTTCGACGTCGTACGTGTCCACCAGCAGCGACGTGCCCGGGCCCAGCGCGGCGATCTGCGCCTCGAAGGCTTCCCGCTCGGTGTCATGCAGGAGTGTGAAGGAATGCGCCGCCGTGCCTACTGTCTTGATGCCGTAGCGGATGCCGGCCTCCAGGTTCGAGGTGCTGTCGAACCCGGCGATGACGGCGGCGCGGGCGGCGGCGGCTGCCGATTCCTCATGCGTGCGCCGCGAGCCCATCTCGATGCACGGCCGGTTCCCGGCTGCCGTGATCATCCGCGATGCTGCGGACGCGATGGCGCTGTCGTGGTTCAGGACCGAGAGGAGGTAGGTCTCCAGCATGCAGGCTTCGGCGAACGTGGACTCGACGATCAGGATGGGGGAGTTGGGGAAGTAGGCCTCACCCTCCGCGTAGCCCCAGATGTCTCCGGAGAAACGGTAGTTCGCCAGGTAATCGAGGGTGTCCTGGTTGACCACGCCGGTCCGGCCCAGGAAATCCAGCTCCGCCTCGCCGAAACGGAAGTCGGCGATGCCTTCCAGCAGCCTGCCCGTGCCCGCCACAATCCCGTACCTCCGGCCGTCCGGCAGCCGCCGTGCGAAGGCCTCAAAGACCGACCGGCGGTGCGCGGCGCCCGAATGGAGCGACGCCTGCAGCATGGTCAGTTCGTAGTGGTCTGTGTAAAAGGACGTGCGGGGATGGTCCCAGCCGGCAGAGGTACTCACGAAATTCACTCTAGTCCCCACCGGCTCCCTCGTCTCGCTTCGCTTCGCGGCGGGGGCCCATCCTCCCCATAGAATGGACAGATGACCTTAAGCGTTGCGCTCGGCCCTGATACACAGGAGGGCACCCGGACCGGGACAGAGGCGTCCACCGACTCCCTGACCGCCCCGGACATCCCCTGGAACCTGGTGATCTGGAACGATCCCGTCAACCTCATGAGCTACGTCAGCTATGTTTTCCAGAGCTACTTCGGCTACTCCGAGTCCAAGGCGAACAAGCTCATGATGGAGGTTCACAAAAAGGGCCGGTCCATCGTCGCGCACGGCAGCAAGGAACAGGTTGAACGCCATGCCGTGGCCATGCACGGATTCGGTCTGTGGGCCACCGTGGAGAAGGCAACCGGCGGGCCGGGCGGCAACTCCGGCAAACAGGGCGGATCAGGGCAGGGCAAGGGTAAGCGTGGCTAAGGCATTCAAATACGGGCTCAAGGGCATCACCGGATTCCTGGAACCAGCCGAACGGGAACTGCTCCGCAGCCTGATCGATGACGTCATCTCCATGCTCCAGCCGGAGGAACGTGCCAACCAGGATCCGCTGGCCGCGATGATCGGGCTGGACATGGACGTCCAGGAACCCACGGACCGTGCGGTCAGGAGGCTCCTGCCCAACGTCATGAAAAACGACGACGGCGCATCCCTGGAGTTCCGCCAGCTCACCGAGCGCTCGCTGCGGGAAACCAAGATCGGTGCCCTCCGGGCCGCCGCCCTGGACCTGGACAAGGACGACATCGTCCTGACGGCCGAAGGCGCCAGGCACTGGTCGATGGCGCTGAACGATGTGCGCCTGGTGCTGGCCGAGCGGCTTGATATCCGGGACGAGGAGGACGCCGAGCACGTCCACCTGATGCAGGACTGGTCGCAGGCGGAGGACGTGGAAAGCTACCTTGCCCTGGTGTACAACTTCGCCACGTGGCTGCAGGAATCCCTGGTCCAGGCGATGCTCCAGTCCCTGGACACCCGGGCCTGACCCCAGACCCGCCGGCAGCCCTGCGGAACTGCGCGGTGGGCGGGGACATACGCGGCACTGTGACAAATTAGACATGAGTCGGACGCCACAATGTGATGGCCGCGACCACAGGGAAGACCTATCCTCGAATAATCATGACAACAGCCTCGAGCACGGACCCGTCAGCAGCTGCTGCGGCGTCCCCAGCCAGCAGCATCACCGGCGGCCACCTCGGATCCCGGCCAATCGGCATCTTTGATTCCGGCGTCGGCGGGCTGACGGTGGCGCGGTCCATCATCGACCAGCTGCCCAACGAATCGATCCTTTACGTCGGGGACACGGCCCACGGGCCGTACGGCCCCCTGCCCATCGCCGAAGTCCGGGCCAACGCCCTGGGCGTGATGGACGAACTGGTGGACTCCGGCGTCAAGCTGCTCACCATCGCCTGCAACTCGGCGTCGGCCGCGGTCCTGCGCGACGCCCGGGAGCGGTACACCGCCAAGTACGGGATTCCCGTCATTGAGGTGATCCAGCCGGCCGTGCGGCGGGCCGTGGCTGCCACCCGGAGCGGACGCGTGGGCGTGATCGGAACGTCCGCCACTGTTGGCTCCCGCGCCTACGAGGACACGTTCGCAGCGGCGCCGGACCTGGAGATCACGTCCGTGGCATGCCCCGAGTTCGTCAGCTACGTCGAAGCGGGCATTACCACCGGGCCCGCGCTGCTGGCTGTCGCCGAGGAATACCTCGCTCCGCTGAAGGCTGCCGGGGTGGACACTGTGGTTCTCGGCTGCACGCACTACCCGCTGCTCACCGGCGTCATTTCCTATGTGATGGGCGAGTCCGTAACGCTGGTTTCAAGCGCTGAGGAGACAGCCAAGGACGTTTACCGGGCGCTGGCCACCCATGACCTGCAGCGCACCACCGCGACGCCGCCGGAACACCACTTCATCGCCACCGGCGATGCCGGCCAGTTCGAAGCCCTCGCCCGCCGCTTCCTCGGACCCGAAGTCCTGTCCGTCCGGCACGTGGACCACGTCTCCGCCCAGTACCCCACCGGCAGCCTCGCCCGGATCACCCCGGAGATGATTGCCGCTGCACAGAGCGCCACCGGGAGCATCAGGCCGCCTCGGCGGCTGTCGAACTTCGTGGAAAGCGGCCGGGCCGGAGGTCCTGCCCAGTGAAGCTCACCATCGTTGGCTGCACCGGATCCTTCCCGGGCCCGGGCTCGCCGGCGTCGTGCTACCTCCTGACCGCCAACGACGGCGAACGGACGTGGAAGATCGTGATGGACCTGGGCAGCGGCGCGCTCGGCGCCATCCAGCGGTACACCGACCTCGAGGACATCGACGCGATCTTCCTGACCCACCTGCACCCGGACCACTGCATGGACCTGTGCGGCCTGCACGTGGCGGTCCGCTGGAAGCCGGGCGGCTGGGGACGCGGCCGGATTCCCGTCTGGGGCCCGGCGGCCACCGCCGACCGCATGGCCACCGCGTACGGCCTGGACCTGGACCCCGGCATGCACGAGGAGTTCGACTTCACCAACTGGACCGAACGCGAACCCGTGACCCTGGGGCCGTTCACCATCACCCCGTTCGCCGTGAACCATCCGGTGGAGGAGGCCTACGCCCTCCGCGTGGAGGTCACGGAGCCGGACAAGGAAGGCAACCAGGTCAGCCGGGTGCTGACCTATTCGGGGGACACCGATTCCTGCGCCGGCCTGGAGGAGGCGGCCAAGGACTCCGACCTGTTCCTCTGCGAGGCGGCCTTCGAGGAAGGCCGCGACGACGGCATCAAGGACGTGCACCTGACCGGCAAGCGCGCTGGCGAGGCCGCAGCGGCTGCCGGGGCGCGCCGGCTCCTCCTCACACACATCCCCGTCTGGACCTCACCCACCACGGTCATGGCGGAGGCCCGTCCGGTCTTCGGGGGCGACGTGGCGGTTGCCGTGGCCGGAGTGCACTACACGATCTAGGACCGCCTGGGCCGCCGGCCCTCTCGGACCTTCAAGACTCCCGCACTGGTGCTGGACAGGTTTTTCCGATAGCTTATCGATATTCGTTAATAACGATCATCGATAATACTTTGGGGGACACATTGGTGCAGACCGAGAACCGCAGGCCGTCCGGGCAGGGGAAAGTGGTGTCTCGCGCGGATGCTGTGGCGATCATGACCGTCGCTGCCCTTGCAGCGACCGCCACGACTTTTCTGACCATCGCCGGAATCATTGCAAACTTCGCAGGACCGGTGACGTTGACCCTGCCCCTGCACTCGTCGCCGCAGGACCCCACCGGGCTGGAACTGGGCGCCACGGCGCGCTTCACTGCCATGGAAGCAACCATTCCTGGCCTTCCTTCGGGTGAGGCGGCGCTCCTGGCGTGGGCCGGCGTCCTGGGCCAGGTCGGCGTCCTGGCCGTGGCGGCCCTGCTGTTCCTGCTCGCCCTCCGGCTCCGCGGGGAGAACCTCTTCACTCCGGCTTCGGCATGGATTGTGGGGGCCTGCGGCGTAGTCCTTGCCCTCGCCGGCAGCGCCGGACAGGTTCTCGATGCGGTCGCCCGCACGCGCGTGGCCCGCCTGATCGCCGCCAACGGGCAAAGCGACGGCTTCGCGGCCGGCTTCAATTTCACACCACTGGTTGCCGGCGTCGTCCTGGTACTGATCGCCGGCGTTTTCCGGTTCGGCCGCCGGCTGCAGAAGGATACCGAGGGGCTCGTCTGATGCCGGCCGAGGATTATTCGGCCATCCATTGCCGGCTTGATGAACTGCTGGCGGAGCGCGGCATGAGCCTGACGGAACTGAGCCGGCGGGTGGGCGTCAGCCTGGTGAACCTGTCAGTGCTCAAGAACAACCGGGCGAAGGCCATCAGGTTCTCCACCCTGACGGCACTGTGCGCCGTCCTGGACTGCAGCGTCGGCGATCTGCTCTCCTATCAGCCCGCATAAGCACCGGCGGATCCGGCGGTGGCCGGGCGGGCGGCGGCGAGTCGATAAGCTAAAGCCATGACTTCAGAAGCAACCGCAGTGCCCGTAGTGCGCGCCGACGGCCGTACCCCCGACCAGCTCCGCCCCATCAGCATCACGCGCGGCTGGTCCAAGCAGGCAGAGGGTTCGGCCCTGATCGAGTTCGGCAACACACGGGTCCTGTGCACGGCTTCGCTGACCGCCGGGGTGCCGCGCTGGCTCAAGGGTGAAGGCCGGGGCTGGGTCACCGCCGAGTACGCCATGCTGCCGCGTGCCACCAACACCCGTTCGGACCGCGAATCGGTCAAGGGCAAGATCGGCGGACGGACGCACGAGATCTCCCGGCTGATCGGCCGTTCGCTGCGCTCCATCATCGACACCAAGGCCCTGGGCGAGAACACGATCGTGCTGGACTGCGACGTCCTGCAGGCAGACGGCGGAACCCGCACGGCCGCCATCACGGGCGCGTACGTGGCCCTGGCCGACGCCATCCGCTTCGCCCGCGAGAACAAGCTGATCGCCAAGAACGCCCAGCCCCTGATCGACACCATCGCGGCTGTTTCCGTGGGCATCATTGACGGCGTCCCCATGCTGGACCTGCCCTACGTCGAGGATGTCCGGGCCGAGACCGACATGAACGTTGTGGTCACCGGTTCCGGGAAGTTTGTAGAGGTCCAGGGCACCGCGGAGGGCGCTCCCTTCGACCGCGACGAGCTCAACCAGCTGCTCGATCTTGCACTCCTGGGCACCACCCAGCTGGCGGCGATCCAGCGCGAAACCCTCGCGGACGCCCTGTGAGCCAGGCCGGCACAGGTCCCGACGGCGCAGCGCCCCGGCTCGTCCTCGCCACGCACAATAAGGGAAAGCTCCGCGAACTGCGGGAGCTCCTGCGCGGCCAGGTTCCGGGGCTCGACGTCGACACCCAGGTGGTGGACGCCGCGGCGGCCGGTGCGCCGGACGTCGTCGAAACGGGTGTGACGTTTGCCGAGAACTCACTGCTCAAGGCCCGCGCGGTAGCCGAGGCAACCGGCCTGGTGGCCATCGCCGACGACTCAGGACTGGCTGTCGACGTCCTGGGCGGGGCGCCCGGCATCTTTTCCGCACGGTGGGCCGGCCGGCACGGGGACGATGCCGCCAACCTGCAGCTCCTGCTGGACCAGCTGTCGGATGTCCCGGACGGGCACCGCGGGGCGGCGTTCGTCTGCGCCGCCGCGCTGGCCGTCCCGGCGGCGGCGGGCACGGCCTACGAAACGGTGGAATACGGGCAGCTTGAGGGAACCCTGCTGCGCGAGCCGCGGGGCGAGGGCGGCTTCGGCTACGATCCCGTCCTGCAGCCCGTCGGCGAGGAGCGCAGCTGTGCCGAGCTGTCCGCGGAGGAGAAGAACGCCATCAGCCACCGGGGCCAGGCTTTCCGGGCCCTGCTGCCTGCCATTGTCGAGGCACTCGCCCGGACGTAGCGCCTGGTCCGGAGGCGATGGCCTGAAGAAACTGGCCTTGAGACACTGGCCTTAAGACAAGGAAGGGAGCCCTGCACCTGCAGGGCTCCCTTCCAGTTTCCGGCGTTGGGCCGGCGGTGCTGCCGTGGGGCTCAGTGCTCCGGGTGGGTCTTCCGCTCGGCGGCGGGTTCGTGCTCTTCGATGAACTCGTCCACCGGATCCGTGCCGTACTTGGCGGCCTGGCGCTTGGCTGAGATGCCGCGGAGCACTTCGATGCCGATCGGAATGACGGAGACCAGCACGATGGCGATGAAGATGATGTCCAGGTTTTCCCTGACCCACGGGACCTTGTCGCCCAGCAGGTAGCCGAGGAGGGTCACGCCGCTGCCCCAGAGGACCGCGCCGATCACGTTGAAGAGGAAGAATTTCTTCTTGTCCATCTGGGCTACGCCCACAATGACGGGAACGAAGGTCCTGATGATCGGAACAAAGCGGGCCAGGATCAGGGCCTTGCCGCCGTGCTTCTCGAAGAACGCATGGGCATTCTCCACGTTTTCACGCTTGAACAGGCGGGAATTGGGCTTGTTGAAGATGGCAGGACCGGCCTTGGAACCGATCAGGTAGCCGGTCTGGTTGCCGATGATCGCGGAGACCGTGATCAGGAGCGCCAGGAGCCAGACATTGAACTTGATGGTGTCCGTGGCCACCAGCAGGCCGGCCGTAAACAGCATTGAATCGCCGGGCAGGAAAAAACCCACCAACAGGCCGGTCTCGGCAAAGACGATTCCGCAGACCAGCAACACCACCCAGGGGGCGAGTGCGGGGTCGGCCAGGAAAACCTGGGGGTTCAGCCAGTCGGGCAGGAACGATGCCAGCTGCGGCTGGACCGGTCCGGCACCTCCCAGCATGGGCGCGGCAAGGTCGCTGATCGCAAGAAAGTTCACCTACTCAGGGTACTTGACCCGGCGCCAGGCCGACTGTCATGGTGATATCCGCGACAGGGCCGCCGTGGTGACACAGGAACGGCCCTGGACGCCGGTAAAGTATGGGCCGTGGGTTTGGACTTTACGGCGATCGACTTCGAAACAGCCAACGGCTTCCGGGGTTCACCGTGCGCGGTGGGCCTAACGAAGGTCCGGGGCGGCAAAGTGGTCGCCGAGGCGTCCTGGCTGATGCGCCCCCCGGCGGACCACGACCACTTCGATTACCACAACGTCCGGATCCACGGCATCCGCGCCGAGGACGTTGCCGGACGTCCACGGTTCGGTGAACTCTTTCCCGAGATTGGCGCGTTCATCGGCGACGACATCCTGGTGGCCCACAATGCGGCCTTCGACCTCGGCGTCATCAGGTCCGGCCTGGAGGTGTCAGGCCTTCCCGGGCCCGCCTACGATTACGTCTGCACCGTCGTGCTGTCCCGCCGCTGCTATTCGCTCGTCTCGAACTCCCTGCCCTTTGCCGCTGAAGAGGCCGGCGTTCCTCTGGTCAACCACCACGACGCCGGCGAGGATGCCCGCGCCTGCGCCGGAATCCTGATCGATATCGCCGCGCGCAACGGTGCCAACAGCATCGCCGAACTGTACCTGTCACTGGGCCTCGCACTTGCCCACCAGCCGGCCTTTGACCCGTCGCGGGATGCGCTGTCCAAGCAAAGCCTCGCCGCGGTGGCCGTCGCCGATGGCGGTGGCCCGGCCCGGGTCCTGCCGTTCCGGTCGGGCTGGCCGGAGGAAGGTGCCAACCCGCTGCCCAACGCCGACGCCGAACCCAGCCATCCGCTGTACGGCCAGACAGTGGTCTTCACCGGGGAGCTCACCATGGCACGGCCCGAAGCCAAGGTCCGCTCCGCGGAGTTCGGCGCCCGGCCCGAAAGCAGGGTGACGGCTCGGACCACCGTGCTGGTTGTCGGCGACGGATTTGTGGCCTCGGACCTGCGCTCCGGGAGGCTGACGGGCAAGGCCCGGCGCGTCCTGGAACTGCATGAACGCGGCCAGCTGATCGAGGTGCTCTCCGAAGGCGAATTCCTCCAGATGGTGGGCGGCTACGCCACGGCCGGCGTTCCTGCGGCAGCCCACACCGGCTGATTCATCTGGCGCAACAAACCTTCCGCGCCGCCCGGCGTGCTCCTAGCCTTGCAGCATGAGCAAATCCACCGGCGTTAAGACCACCCCCGCGGCCACCCGGACGGGGATCGACTGGCGTGCGGTGTTTGCCTTCCCCAACCCGGTCAACGAATACGCTGCCCGGATCACTGCCGGGCTGGTGGTGCTGCTGGCCGGCGCCACGCTTTTGACCGGTTCCGGCTGGGGGCTGCTGGTCATTGCTGCCGGTTTTTGGCTCCGAGTGCTGTTCGGCCCCCGGATTTCACCGCTGGCCCTGCTCTCGGTGAAAGTCCTGGCACCGCGGCTGGGGCGGCCGAAGCTCGTCCCGGGGCCTCCCAAGCGGTTCGCCCAGGGCATGGGTACCGTGGTCTCCACTACGGCCCTGATCCTTTTCGCGGCGGGCGCCGCTCCCGCAGCCTGGATCGTGCTGGCAGTTCTCATCCTTGCCGCGTCCTTGGAAGCGTTTGCGGGCTTCTGCCTGGGCTGTGTCATTTTCGGGCTGCTGCAGCGCCGCGGACTCATCCCGGAGGAAGTCTGCGAGGCGTGCAACAACGTCTCCCTCAGGCGGTTGTGACGCCCACCAGCATGTCCGCCATGCCGCGGATGACGTGCGGTGCCTCCAACTGTTCCAGCCAGGCCGCCGGAAGGCACGCCTCGCCGTAGTAGGCGCCAAGGATGTTGCCCGCGATCGAACCGGTGGAATCGCTGTCGCCGCTGTGGTTGACGGCCAGGCCGACGGCGGCGCGGAAGTGATCTTCCGGGGCACCGGATCCTGTGCTGTCCGGGGCCGTCGCCAGGACTGCGTAAAGCCCGACGGCGAACGCCTCCTCAGCGACCCAGCCCTCGCCGAGTTGCTGCACCAGTTCCTCCGGGCCCACGATGCCGGTTTCGGCGAGGCGGACCGCCGCCTCGAGCCGCAGCGGCAGTTCCGGAGCGCCGTCGGCGAGTGCCCGCACATCATCCAGGACCGCCGCCGCTGCTGCCTGCAGGGTGTCGCCGGACACCAGCCTGTTAATCAGCAGGCTGAAGGCTCCCGCACTCTGGCGCGCGGACGGATGGCCGTGCGTCAGGGCCGCCGCGTCGGCACTCAGTTTGTAGACGGCGTCGGGCGTGATGTGGGGTATCAGCCCGAACGGCGCGGACCTCATCACCGTCCCGCAGCCCTTGGAGTCCGGATTCACGGGACGGAACGAGGTTCCCATCTCGCCGGTGGCGAGTCCGCTGATGCAGGCTGCGCCCGGGGCGCGGCGGTGCCGAAGCACCTCCTGCGTGTCGATCCAGCGCGGCTGGGGCACCGGTGCGGAGGACGGTGCCGCCTCACCCTGGCTGGCCAGCCAGCGGAGGTACGCCAGCCACAGGCAGGCGTTGGCGTCGGCGCCCACTCCTGAGTTGGCCCATTCGAGCGCCTCGACGAGCCCGTCAACGGTGTACAGCGTCATCTGGGTATCGTCCGAGAAGTGGCTTCCGCCGTCGACCGCTGAAAAATCTGTCAGTCCCTCCGGACCGAAGCGGCGGCGGATCTCCGTGATGGAATCGAATTCG
Source organism: Arthrobacter sp. HS15c (assembly GCF_040812005.1). Taxonomy (NCBI): domain Bacteria; kingdom Bacillati; phylum Actinomycetota; class Actinomycetes; order Micrococcales; family Micrococcaceae; genus Arthrobacter; species Arthrobacter sp. HS15c. The sequence continues at coordinate 123,775 of NZ_JBFOHM010000001.1, read as the reverse complement.
ACGGCGTAGCCCAGCGAGTCGCCCAGCGCTCCGCCCAGCAGGCAACCATGGATACGCGACTCCAGCGAGGGCACGGCAGGGGCGCCCGGATCAATGCTCATGACAGTAAATTTACCGTGGCGTGAGGGGTTGCCTGCACGGGGCGCTAAGCTCGGATCCAGCCAACGTCCAGACTCCGCTGGCAGAATGCAGGGGCTGCCTGATGCATAAAGCCCGAGGCAGACCCCAGCCGCTGAGCCCCCACCCTAAGCAAAGGACCGCCCCAACATGACCACGCCTGTGCCCGTACACCACGCACACAACGCCCAGCCTTCCGGGGCCGGCGCTGTCCCGGCCAGCTACGGGCTGGTGGCCAGGCTGTCCGCCGAGGCGTTCGGCAGCCTGTTCCTGGTGGTCGCCGGCCTGGGCGTGCCGCTCTTCACGATTCCGCAGTCCAGCCCGCTGCCGGCTGCGCTCGCCGCCGGCCTCGCGGTCACCGCCGTGATGCTCGCATTCGGCTACGTGTCGGGCGGACATTTCAACCCGGCCGTGACCGTCGGCCATGCCGTGGCCGGGCGGATCCGGCTGGGCAACGCCGCCGCCTACATCGGCGCGCAGCTGGTGGGCGCCCTGCTCGGTGCCCTGGCACTCTTCGCGATCCTCCGCACCCTTCCCAGCATCCAGGACAGCCGGACGGCGTTCGACACCGTCACGGCGGGCTTTGGTGAGCACTCCATCATCCAGGCCCCGATGGCCGCGGTCCTGCTGCTGGAGGTGCTGGGCGCCGCGATCCTGGTTTCCATCTTCCTCGGTGCTACCGCCCGCAGCGGCGTCAACAAAGCCGCTGCGCCCGTGGCTGTGGGCCTGGCCTTCGCAGTGCTGCTGCAGTTGGGCCAGTCCGTAGGAAATGCGCCGTTCAACCCGGCCCGCGCCACAGCCTCTGCCATCTTCTCCTCTTCGTGGTCGCTGGAGCAGCTGTGGGTCTTCTGGGTGGCGCCGCTGGTCGGCGCAGCCATCGCCGGACTGGTCTTCCGCGGCTTCGCTGTCTCCGCGGACGCTGCAGGCGCGGCCACGGCTGCTGTTGCTGCAGACGCTGCGGATGGCGACCTGGATGAGACCGACGAAATTGACGCGTCCGAGGACCTGGATGAGGCCGGCGACGTTGACGAGTCGGACGACGTTGACGGGGCCGGGAATGCAGTTGCGTCCGCCCCCGTAGCTGTACCGGCAGCCAAGGGCGACGAAGCGCAGGAGTTCTTCGACGGAAAGCGCGGTTAAGCTGCCCGCCAGGGGCGCGGCCGTGCACGAGCGCCAGGGCCCCGCAGCGGGGCTGGCTCAAACTGTCAGTGCCAGCCGATAGCGTAGGAATATGCGGTTATTGCACACATCGGACTGGCATCTGGGCCGGTCGTTCCATGGCGTCGGGATGCTGGACGCCCAGCGGTCCTTCGTCGACCAGCTCGTCAGCGCCGTCACGGAAAACGCTGTTGACGTGGTCCTGATCGCCGGCGACGTGTACGACCGCGCCCTGCCGGGCGTGGACGTCGTGGGCCTGCTGGACGACGCCCTGGTCAGGCTGACCGGAGCCGGCGCCAAAGTGGTCCTGACCAGCGGCAACCATGACTCCGCCATCAGGCTGGGCTTTGCCTCACGTTTGCTGGAACGCGGCGGAGTGCACCTTCGCACCAGGCTGGCCGAACTGGACCAGCCGCTGCTGCTGCCCCTGGACGGGACAGCCGCGGCGGACACCGGGGCTGAGGGCGCCATGCTGGCCATTTACGGCATTCCGTGGCTGGAACCGCGCCTGGTGGCCGAACCCCTGGGCGTGGAGACGGCCAGCCACTTCGAGGTCACGCGGGCCGCCACGGACCTCATCCGGGCGGATCTTCAGCGCCGCAGCGCCTTGGGCACCGTCCATTCCGTAGTCCTGGCACACACCTTTGCCAGCGGCGGCATCAGCTCGGACAGCGAACGGGACCTCAGCATCGGGGGAGTGGGAGCTGTCCCTCTGGACCTGTTCGACGGCTTCAGCTATACCGCGCTGGGCCACCTGCACGGCCGCCAGTCGCTCTCTCCCCAGGTCAGGTACTCCGGGTCCCCGCTGGCCTATTCCTTCTCGGAAGCCAAACACCAAAAAGGCGGCTGGCTGATCGACGTCGGCCCTGCCGGCGTTGCCGGCGTCACGGAACTGGCCTGGAAGGCTCCCCGGACACTCGCAGTGCTCCGCGGCGAAATCACGGAACTGCTGGAATCCAGCGACCACACCTGGGCAGAAGACGCCTACTGCCAGATCACCGTGACGGATGTCCAGCGGCCCGCCCAGGCCATGGAACGACTTCGGTCACGTTTCCCGGACACCCTGGTGCTTGGCTTTGATCCCCAGGGCGGAGCCGTGAAGCCGGCAGCCAGCTACAGCAGCAGGCTGGCGGAGGCCGAGGACGACCTCTCCGTCTGCTGCGGATTCCTCGACCATGTCCGCGGCCGGCAACCCGACGACGCCGAACGGGCCGCCCTCGCAGCGGCCCTGGACAACGTGCGGCTCCAGGAGGCATCGCTGTGAGGATCCACCGGTTGCGGATCTCCGCGTTCGGGCCCTTCGCCGGCACCGAGGAAGTCGACTTCGATCGGCTCAGTGCCCACGGGCTGTTCCTCCTCAACGGTCCCACCGGCGCCGGCAAGACCAGCGTCCTGGACGCCATCTGCTTCGCGCTTTACGGCTCCGTCCCAGGCGCGCGCCAGGACGGCAAGCGCCTGCGCAGCGACCATGCGGACCCGGCCGAGGAACCGGCCGTCAGCTGCGAGTTCTCGGCACAGGGCCGGCACTTCGAAGTCACCCGTTCGCCGGCATGGGACAAGCCCAGCGCGCGCGGGAAAAACGGATTCACCACCCAGCAGGCCAAGACCCTCCTGCGCGAACGGGTGAACGGGGACTGGATCGAAAAATCCGGCCGCAACGATGAAGCGGGCGCCGAAATCACCGGCCTGCTGGGGATGGACCGCGAACAGTTCACCCGCGTGGTGATGCTCCCGCAGGGCGACTTCGCGGCGTTCCTGCGGTCCAAGGCATCAGACCGCCTCGACCTGCTGCAGAAACTCTTCGGCACCCAGCGTTTCGAAGCAGTGGAACAGGAGCTCTCGCTCCTGGCCCAGGCCGCACGGAACGACGTTTCCCGCCTGAACGGGCAACTTGAGCTGCTGGCAGCGAGGGCTGAAGCCGAGGTATCCGCCGTCGGCCTCGACGAAACCGGAACGCCGCCGGAGGGGGACGCTGGGGCCCGGATTGAGTGGCTGCAAGCAGCCCTCGCCGTCCGCGCCGCCGGCCTGGCCGGGGAGGCGGAAGCAGCCAGTTCGCTGAGCCGGGAGCACCGGCAGTTGCTGGAGACTGGAGTTGCCAGGACGGAGCGGCAGCGCCGGCTGGAAGCCGCGGCAGCCCGAAAAGCGGCGGCCGACGAGGCAGCCCCGGTCCTGGACGCGCACGCCGCGCGGCTTGCCCGGCACCGCCAGGCGGAAGTACTGACCGGCCAGCTGCAGGCTGTGGAGAAAGCAGAAGCCCAGCTCCGCAGTGCGGCTGCAGCCCGCGAGTCAGCCCTCACGCTCCTGCGCGTGGCAGTGGACGAGGACCCGGAGCTGGAGTGGCTAGATCCGGACGCACCCGATGCCGCCTCGGAACTGAGCCGGCTGCGATCGATGCTCGCCGTGGTGGAAGCGCGGCTGCCGGACGAAGAGCGGCTCCTGGCCCTTACTGCCAGGCGGGCGGACCTGGGCCGGAAGAAGGAAGAGCTGCAGGTTACTGAGGTTGAACTTGGCGGCAGGCTCGAGGCCCTGCGGGCGGAGTACACGGACCTGTCCGCGGGCCTGGAGCCACTCGCCGAACTGGCTGCAGCCGCCGTCATGCACACCAAGGAAGCAGCCGCGGCCGACGAACTGCTGGACGTCGTCCGCCGCTACCGGACTGCCGTGGCGGCACAGCACCTGGCGTCAGAGCACTACGAGGCGTGCCGCGAGGACCACCTTCAGAAAAAGCACCGCTGGCTCGATCTTCGCGAAGAGCGCCTGGCGAATGCGGCAGCTGAACTCGCGGCGCAGCTCGCCGACGACGTGCCCTGCCCTGTGTGCGGCAGCCCGGACCACCCGTCCCCGGCAAAGGCGGCACAGTCAGCCTTCCTGCTCGGCGAGGCCGAAGAGGAAGCCCGCGAGGAGTTCGAAGCGGCGGAGGCCCGGCTCTCAGTGCTGGGCACAGAGCTGGCAGCGGCGAAGCAGATGGTGGCCGTGCTGGCAGGCCAGGGCGGGGATACCCCCGAAGACGCTGCCCAGGAGGCAGCCGATGAGGCACGGCACGCTGCCGAACGCTCCGCGCAGGCGGCTGACGAGCTGGCCGGGATCCGGTTGCGGCTCACCGGAATCGAAACCCGCATCGCCGAAGCGGAGACGGGCAGGTCAGCCGCCGGTGCGGAACTTGCCCAGGTGGAGTCCACCCTGGCCGAGGTCCTGGACCAGGCAACGGCCCTCAGCGAATCGCTGTCGGGCCTCAGGTCCGGCCACCGCGATCTCACGCACCGGCTGCGTGCACTGAAGGATGCAGCCGGAACGCTTGAAAAGACCGTGCAGGCGCAGACCCAGCTGGACCAGGCCGGGCTCCGTGCGGCCGACGCCGGGCAGCAGCTGGACCTGGCCCTGCCGGAAGCGGGCTTCGGGACGGCCGAAGAGGCCCGGGCCGAGCTGCTGGGCAGTGCCGAGGCTGCCTCGCTGCAGGCCACCGTCCGCGCCGGGCACGACGAACAAGCCAGGGTGGCCGAGCTCTTTGCCTCTGAGGAGGTGGTCCTGGCTCTTGAGGAACTGGCGTCGGACCTGGTCCCGGACGAGGCCCAGCTCGCGGCGCTGCGGTCAGCTGCTGCGCAGGCCGAAGCTGAGGCGCGCACTGCGGGCCTGGCCGCGGGCATGGCGAAGCGTTGCGTGGAATCCCTGGATGCCATCGTGGCCGAGTACCAGGACCTTGCCGGGTCCGGCAGCGCTCCGCGGGAGCGTGCACGGATGCTGACCGCCCTGGCGGAAGCCGCGGGCGGACGCGGCGACAACACCTACCGCATGAGCCTGAACAGCTACGTCCTCGCCGCCCGGCTGGAACAGGTGGCCCTTGCGGCATCTGAGCGCCTTGTCGCCATGAGCGACGGCCGCTACCTGCTCCAGCACACCGACGCCAAAGCCGCGCGCGGAGCCAAATCCGGGCTGGGACTGGAAGTGGTGGACCAATGGACGGGGCACCGCCGCGACACGTCAACACTTTCCGGCGGTGAATCATTTATGGCATCCCTGTCGCTGGCGCTCGGGCTGGCCGATGTGGTCCAGCACGAATCCGGGGGAATCCAGATTGAGACGCTGTTTGTGGACGAAGGCTTCGGCAGCCTGGACGAGCAGTCGCTTGAACAGGTGATGGATGCACTCGAAGGCCTGCGGGACGGCGGCCGGGTGGTGGGGCTGGTCAGCCATGTTGGCGAAATGAAGCAGCGCATCGGAGTGCAGCTCCAGGTGGTCAAGGGCCGCAACGGGTCCACACTCCACATCTCCGACACGGCACCGCCGCTCTCCTGAGAAGCGGACGCCAGTCCCTGGCCCGGCCCGCAGGGCTATAATCGAACAGTTACCGGGTTGCGCGCATCGGGAGGAGGGACGATGCGCATGAACGAACGAACCCGGAACCTTGAATCCTTCAACCCTCCCTACAACACCTTCCCTGCAGCACGGCCTCCGGCCTGAAGGCCCTGGAGACGACGCTCCCCAGCCGTCCGCAAAAGGCCGCTTTGCCCGGCTTCCGCAGCTGGCCGGCCGCAGCTTTGTTCCCCTGGGACTCTTCGCCCGCCTGCCTTTGGCCATGCTCACCGTCGGTACCCTGACCCTGGTGACCTCGGTCAGCGGCTCGTACGCCGTGGGCGGCACGGCAGCAGGTGCGGTCGGAATCGGCTCTGCCATTGGCGCACCCGTGCTCGGGGCCCTGGCCGACCGGCGGGGCCAGCGCCCGGTCCTGCTGGTCGCAGCCTTCTTCAACACCCTTGCTGTGCTCGTACTGGTCGCCGCAGCCTACGCCATGACCCCGGCCGGGGCCTTCCCCGCGGCCCTGCTCGCCGCCGCGTTTGTTTCGGGGGCCAGTTGCCCGCAGGTCGGCCCGCTGGCACGGGTCCGGTGGATGGCACTGACGTCCCACAGCCCGCAAAGCAGTGCGGCCGCCAAAAGCAAAGCTGCGAACAAAAAGGACCTCGACACCGCCCTGTCCTACGAGAGCACCGCGGACGAACTCACCTTTGTCCTGGGGCCTGCCCTGGTGGGAATCCTGGCCAGCCTCGTGGCACCGTGGCTTCCCCTTGCCCTTGCCGCTGCCCTGACGATCACCCTTGTTCCCGCGTTCGCCGTCCACCGGACTCACCGGGCCGTGCCCATCCACCGCCGCGCTCCGGCCAGGCAAGACGGCGGGTCGAAGGTCATCCCAGCCAGGATTCCGCTGGCGGTGGCGCTGCCGGTCCTGGCCATGGTCTGCATGGGCACCTTCTTTGGCTCGACGCAGACAGCGCTCAGCTCATTTTCGGCAGGCTTTGCCACCTCGGAAATTGCCGGCCTGCTGTATGCCGTGATGGGCGTGAGCTCCGCCGTCGCAGCATTGTCCGTGGCCTACTGGCCGCAGCGCTTAAGCGTCTCAGCGCGGTGGCTGCTGGGGGCTGTGCTGATGGCGGCACTGGCCTTTTTGCTCTTTGTCCCCACGACGGCGACGGGCATGGTGCTGGTGCTTCTGGTCCTGGGCATCCCGGTTGGCCCGGTCATGGTGACGGTCTTCGCGATCGGCGGCCTCATCGCCCCCGCCGGCCGGCAGGGAACCGTCATGACGGCACTGGCCAGCGGCATTGTGGCAGGCACCGCCGCCGGTTCCGCGGTGGCCGGCCAGTTGGCGCAGGCGCACGGCTATTCGGTGGCGTTCCTGGTGCCGGTTGCCGCGGCGGCTGCCCTTGTCCTGCTGGGTGCCGCGTCCGCCGTCGTGCTCCGCAGGAAGCGGGCCTAAGCCGCTTCGCCGCAGCGGCGGTCAGGCCAGCTGGCGTTCAATCCGGGCCGCGCTTGCGGCGATGGCAGCGCCCACAGTAGCCGGATCGTGCGACGACCGGATGTAGACGACGGCGAGCGCGGCCGGGCGTCCGCCAGGAACGCGCACCGGTGCGGCCAGCGATGACACGCCCGCGATGACCTCGTCATGGCTGGCGGAGTAGCCTGTGCGGCGGGCGTCGGCTGCCTCGGGCCGGTAGGGGATCCCCGGCGCAAGCTGTGCCCACTCCGCCTCGGTCAGCGCTGACTGGATGGCGATGCCGGGTGCTCCGGCACTGACGGGATGCCGGGTGCCCGGGTGCTGGGCCACCGTCGCGCTGGAGTGCCGCGGTTCCACGGTCACCAGCGTGATGCAGTCGAGGTGGTCCCACACGGCCACAAAGGCCGTCATGTCCAGGGTGTTGGCCAGGTGGGTGAGTTCAGGCAGGGCCGCGGTCTGGAGGTTGCGCGAGACGCCCCGGGCGAGGACCGCCAGGCCGGGACCAGGCTGCACGCGGCCGGCGTCGTCCCGTACCAGCAGTGAATGGTCCTCCAGCGTCCGCAGGATCCGGTACGCGACAGACCGGTGCACGCCCATGGCATCAGCAAGCTCGGCTATGGTCAGCGGGTTCTGGGCTGCGGCCAGGATTTCGAGCGCCCTGATGCCCCGCGAGAGGGTCTGCGACGGCGACGCCTGCGCGGGAGCTGCTCCCGCGGGGGCGGCGGCTGTGGGGTTCATGGTGTCCATCCTAAGTGGCTGCGGCCGCGTGGCCGGCCGGCTCTTGTGCTGCCGTCCTCATCCGAGTAGCGTCCTATATAAGAATTACTAGTTCAAATATAGAACTCGATCCGACCAGGGTCCAGCGCCGGGGCGATCACAGGTTCTATGTTGAGGATCAAGATGATTTCCGATTCACGGAACACGGCCGATCCGTCAGCCGCCCGCAGGACGTCGGCCCCGCGGTCGCACCATTTCCGCGGCAGCCTGGGCAGGTTCGCCACCGGAGTGGCCATTGTGACTTTCGACGGCGCCACCAGGCGTCACGGCATCACGGTCAACTCCTTCACCGCCGTATCCATGGATCCTCCCCTGGTCCTGGTCAGCATTGCCCGCAGCGCGAGGGCCCACGATGAGTTGGCGGGGCGGCCGTTCACCGTCAACATCCTGGGGGCTGAACAGCGGCAGCTGGCCCTGCATTTCGCCGGCCGTCCGGGACCGGAACCGTTGTGGGTTGAAGGCGGCACGGCGCCGCGGCTGTCAGGGGTCCTGGCCTGGTTCGAGTGCACGCCCTGGGCCGCCTACCCCGGGGGAGACCACACCCTCTACGTGGGCGAGGTGGCCGACTTCAATTACCGCAGCGGTGACGCGCTGGCCTTCGCAAACAGCAGCTTCACCATCATTCCGGAGAGCCAGCTGGGGATGGAGAACCTCCTCTGACCCTGCCCGCCGCAGGAAAGCATGTGGCAGTTCAACGACGACTGGAGGAAACACGATGGGCATCCGCACCGGCCAGCAGTACCTGGACAAGCTCAATTCCATGACCCCGCACGTCATGATCGACGGCGAGGCGGTCACCTCGAACGTTGCCGACCACCCGTCCTTCGCCAACGTGGCACGCACGTACGCCCGGCTCTTTGACATGCAGCACGAGCCCCGGCATGCTGCGGCGCTGACCTACGATTCGCCCACTACCGGTGACAAGGTCAGCGCTTCCTTCCTGGTCCCGCGGACCAAGGAGGATCTGGCCCACCGACGAGCTGCCACCAGGACCTGGGCGGAGTACTCCAACGGCTTCCTTGGCCGGACCGGGGACTACATGAACAGTGCGCTGACCGCGCTTGCCGCCTCGGAAAAGTGGTTCGGGCAGGTGGACCCGATGTTCGGTGAAAACATCCGCAGGTACTACGAGCACTGCCGCGAAAACGATCTCCTTGCCACCCACACCCTGATTCCGCCGCAGGCCAACCGCTCCGTGTCGGGATCCGAGCAGCTGGGCGGCCAGCTGTCTGCCCGCGTCGTCGAGGAGCGCGAGGACGGCATCGTGGTCCGCGGCGCCCGGATGCTGGCCACTATCGCCCCGATAGCGGACGAGCTCCTGGTGTTCCCGTCCACCATCCTGCGCGGGACGCCCGAGGACGCCCCTTATTCGTATGCCTTCGCGGTCCCGAACGACGCCGAAGGCGTCCGGTACCTGTGCCGCACCTCGCTGCACCACGGCGGAGGCAGGCACGACGAACCGCTGGCCAGCCGCTACGAGGAGATGGACGCCGTCGTCGTTTTTGACAATACCTTCGTCCCCAATGAGCGGATCTTCATGCTCGGGCATCCGGAACTCTGTAACGTCTTCTACTCCGAAACCGGTGCCGCAGCACTCATGACGCACCAGGTGGTCACGCGCACCATCGCCAAGAGCGAGTTCTACCTGGGCCTTGCGTCCGAAATTGCGGATGCGATCGGCATCGACGGTTTCCAGCACATCCAGGAGGATCTCGCCGAGCTGATCCAGACGGTTGAGATCGGCAAGGCGCTGATGGCCGCGTCGGAAGCGGAGGCTGCGTTGAACGACGACGGCGTGATGCTGCCCAAGTGGTCCACCCTGAATGCTGCCCGGAACTGGTATCCCAAGGTTGCCCAGCGCTTCCCCCAGATCATCCGGAAGTTTTCCGCCTCCGGCCTGATGGCGCTTCCCGGCGAAGCCGACGTCGCCGGCGAGGCACTGGAAGACATCGAGCTGTACCTGCAGGCCAAGACGCTCACGGGCCCGGAACGCGTGAGGCTGTTCAAGCTGGCGTTTGATGCCAGTGTCTCCTCGTTCTCGGGACGGCAGGCGCTCTACGAGTACTTCTTCTTTGGCGACCCCGTCCGGATGGCCGGCGCCCTCGTCAGTTCCTACGACCGCGGGCCCGTCCGTGCCAGGGTCAGGGAGTTCCTGTCCCGGGACGACTGAGGCCTCCGGCTGCCGCGGCGGGCCGAAAAATCCCCGCGGGCGTGTTCTCTCTCACATTTTCGTAGTACCCTACTAACTAACTGACCGTTCTGTCGGTAATCATGAAGGCGTTTCACCTGGCAGCACCCCTGCCTTAAACAATGGAGTTTCAATGACCACACCTTCTTTGGTGGATTCACTTGCCGGGCCCAGCACCCGGAGGGAAGAACGCAAGGTCCTGGCCGGGACCCTCGTAGGCACCACCATCGAGTGGTACGACTTCTTCATCTTTGCCCAGCTGACGGGGACGCTGCTGTCGCCGCTTTTCCTCACCCCGCTGCAGGCCTCGAACCCCGGCCTGGCGCAGATCCTGTCCTTCGCCCTGATCGGCATCAGCTTCCTGTTCCGCCCGCTGGGCGCCGTCGTCGCCGGCCACCTCGGTGACCGCCTCGGGCGCAAGGCCATGCTCGTGTTCACCCTGCTCATGATGGGTGCCGCGACGGCGCTGATCGGCATGCTGCCCACCTACAACGACATCGGCGTCTGGGCACCGATCCTGCTGATCACCCTCCGAATCGTCCAGGGCTTCTCCGCCGGCGGCGAATGGGGCGGTGCCGCGCTGATGGCGGTCGAACACGCACCGCTGAACAAGCGCGGCCTGTTCGGTGCCTACCCGCAGATTGGTGTTCCCGTAGGCATGATCCTGGCCACCGGGCTGCTGTTCTTCCTCAACAGCAGCATGTCCAAGGAGGACTTCGGCACGTGGGGCTGGCGGGTTCCGTTCCTGCTGTCCATCGTGCTGATCGCGGTCGGATACCTGATCCGCCGCGCCGTGGCCGAGAGCCCGGTGTTCAAGGAGATGGCAGCCCGCAAGGAAGCCAGCAAGGCGCCCCTCGGCGAGCTCATCCGGAAGCACAAGAAGGCTGTCCTCTACTCCACCATGATCTTCATCGGCAACAACGCCGCCGGCTACCTGCTGATCGCGTTCTTCATCTCCTACGCCACCCGGACACTGAAGATGCCCACCCCGCAGATCCTGCTGGCCACCACCTTGGCATCCTTCGGGTGGCTCATCTTCACCCTGGTCGGCGGCTGGCTGTCCGACAGGATCGGCCGGGTTAAAACCTTCCTGATCGGCTACGGCATCGTGTTTGCGTGGATGATCCCGATGTTCGCCCTGATCGACACCAAGGACATCGTGCTTTACGGCGTGGCACTGTTTGTCCTGACCGTGGGCCTCGGCCTGTCCTACGGACCCATGTCCGCGATGTACGCCGAGATGTTCCCGGCCAACGTGCGGTACTCCGGCATCTCCATCGGCTACGCCTTTGGCGCCATCCTCGGCGGAGCCTTTGCGGCCACCATCGCGGAGTCGCTGCTGCAGAGCACCAAGTGGACCGGGTCGATCGGCATCTACATCATGATCCTGTGCGTGATCTCGGCCGCCGGCGTCCTGCTGGCCAAGGAAACCAAGGGCCGCCCGCTGGGAATCAGCCACCACTAGGGACCGGCCGGGCAACAGCGCGGACGTTTCGACAGCAGGCACGGACCACGTGGTCCGTGCCTGGTGTCCGTTAACGGGCGGGTGAGCCGGCGACTACTGGTCCAACTGGCTGATGGCGTCCTCGTCCGTCAGTTGCTCAAAACGGCGGTAGAAGCTGCCGACGGCGCGGAACTTGCCCGGCAGGTGCAGGCAGAGGACAGCATCGCAGACGGCGGCGACGGCGGCTTCAGCCTCCACTGAACCAACAGGCGCCGCCGCCACAACGCGGGCTGCGCCGCCGGACCGGACAGCTTCGACGGCGGCCCGCATGGTGGCTCCGGTTGCCAGGCCGTCGTCGACGAGCAGCACCGTTTTCCCCGTGAGGTCATGCCTGATGGCTGGGTACGTTTCAACCCGGCGGAGGAGCTCGGCGCGTTCCCTGTGCTCCACCTCATCCAGCCATTCCTGGCGGACACCGTGTTCCAGGACCCGGGACATCAGCGGCCTGTTGAGCAGCCGGACAACGCGCCCGTTGGACCAGGCCAGGGCGCCATAAGCGGTCTCGTCGTGGCCGGGGATGCCCAGCTTCCGGACCAGCACCGCACCGAGCGGCAGGTACAGGGCCTTCGAAACGGCTGCGGCCACCGGGATCCCGCCGCGCGCCAGCCCCAGGACAATGGCGTCGGGACGTTCCCGGAACTGCGTCAGCACCGCGGCCAGACGCTCACCGGCATCCGTGCGGTCTTCAAAACGCGTGCTCATTGTTCCCTCTCCGGCTGAATCCGCCCCGCTTCCAGCCTACCTTCTGCCACTGCCGTGACGGGAAGCCGGCGCCTGTCCGGGACGGGGCTGCGGGGTCAGAAAAGGACGGCGGTGACGGCCTCGGTGATCTCATGGATCACGGCCGTCCGCTGCGGGACATCGCTCAAGTCGGCGCCTTTTGTGTAGACCACCAGGACGTAGGTCCCTTCGGACGCGGAGAGGATGGCGGCATCGTGGAGTTCGTCGTCGAGGAGTCCATATTTGTGGAACACCGTCACGCCAGCCGGGACCGCGGCCGGAACAAGGTCTTCGTAGTTGGTGTCCTGCATGTAGGACAGCAGCTGCGCCGTGTGCTCCTGGTTGAGGAGCCTGCCTTCGGAAAGTTCCGCGAGGAGGTGGGCCATGTCGGCGGTGGAGAGAGTGTTCACCTCGGCGTCGTAGCTGATGTCGAGGGAAGCCGCGTAGTCCGAGAGCCGGGACAGGCCGACGGCGTCCATCAGCAGGCTCCACGAATCATTGTTGCTGTCCTGGACCATCGCCTGGATCTGGAACCCCGAGGTGTAGGCGCCCAGCGGATCATCGAGCGACGCCGAACCGTCCTCCACCAGGCTGTAGTAGGCCGCAGCGGTCAGAATCTTCGCCGTGCTGGCTGCCTCGAACGGTTCCTCCACACCATATTGGTGCAGGTCCCCGCCGTCGGTATCCAGCAGCGCAACCCCCACCTGGTACTCGCCGTTGGCGCCGATGATGCCATTGATGGCTGTATCCAGGCCCGCATCAATCCGGGCAGTGCCGGCACGGGAGTCGGCGCCCGTTGCAGCGCGCGACGCCGATCCCGGCCAGGGCAGGGCATGCGCCAGGTTGTAGGCGGCGGCGATGAGGACAACGGCGAGGAACGCCGCGGCGGCCACCAGGACCGAACGGCGGCGTAAGGCGGCGGGCGCGCGGCTGGAGAGGATCGGGCATCTGCCGATCCAACCAACGGAACCTATGCGGGAGCTATGAAACCCCTGTCAGGCCACGGCACTCCGGGATCAGACCGCCAGGAAATTGATGGCGCCCTGCTTGAATGCCCTGCTGGTGATCGCATTGGTGTGGTTGCGGCCCGGAAGCAGCAGCTGCTCGGGCATCGAGCCGGCCTTTGTGCCCAGCTCCGCCAGTTGCGGCATGGTGGCGGCCCGCTCGTCCTTGTCGCCTGCCACGAGGAGCATGGGCATGTGCGGGACGGCTTCGGCAGGATCGTATGGTTCGTCCTTGATTGCCTCAACCAGGGAAAGCAGGGCGAAAATATTGTTGCTGGGCAGCAGCATGGCCATCTTCAGCAGCCCGGCCGTGGACTCGTCGGCAATTGGAGTTCCGTCGGCGAGGTACCGCTGGGCGGCCACCAGGTCGAAGGCGGCCAGCGGGTCGGCGACGTTCGGGCCGCCCAGGACCAGCCGGTGGACAATCTCCGGCTGGGTGGCGCCGAATTCCCAGGCGAGCCGGGAGCCCAGCGAGTAGCCCACCACGTCCAGGCCGCTGGCCGGGTCGCCGTCGCGAAGTGGCCGGACGCCGGCGTCGAACACGATCTGGAGCAGGTCCGCGCGGATGCGGCTGGGGGAGTAGGAGTCCCGGTCCTCCGGGGCGCCGCTGCGGCCGTGGCCCGGCAGGTCCACGGTGATGACGCGCCGTCCGGCCTCCAGCAGGGCAGGCACCCAGCCGGTGTCCTCCCAGTTGAGTTTGCTGGAGGAGGAAAAACCGTGGAGCAGCAGGACGGGCCTGAGTCCGGCGTCGGTCTGGGGCTCGTGCACCTGCACGTAGAGCTGGGGGTCGGTGCCCTCAACGGTGTGGGAATGGATCTCGCCGGTGTGCCTGCCGCTCATGGTGTCAGTCCTCATCAAGTACGGCGCTCAGGCGGACCCGGCGCTTCGGTGCCTCGTCCTTCGGGACCGTGCCCACGATTCCGGCGGTATTGTCCGGCACCTCGAACACGATCGGTGGATCGCCGACATTGATCCTGTCGCCTGCCCCACCGAAGGTAGGCACCACTTTACTGGTTCCGCTCGACCTTAGCGCCCGCGGGAGGTGAGCCGCGCGCCGATCCAGCACGCCGCAGCGAGGCAGGCAACCAGGGCGAAGGTGCTGAGCAGCTGGATGCGGCTGCTTTCCGCGCTGAAGCCGACGGCGAAGATCAGGCCCAGCAGGACCAGGCCAAGGATCGTCAGCCCCGGGAAGCCTTTCATCCGCAGCGGCAGGGGAGTCCCGGCCCGGTCGGCCCGGCGGCGCAGGATCAGCTGCGAGACGAGGGCAGTGCCCCACACCACCAGGCAGGTGGAACCCACCAGCTGGAAGAGGGCCGGCAGGATCCGCTCCGGGAACAGCAGTTCCAGGACAGTCGCAGCAAAACCAAAGGCCACCGAAACACCGACGGCCAGCACGGGCACGCTCGCCCCGCTCAGCCGGGACAGGAACCGCGGCGCCTCTCCGCGCTCTGACAGCGAGTACACCATCCGCGAGGCGCCGTAGAGGTTTGCATTCAGGGCGGAGAGAAGCGCGATGACGGCGACCAGGGTGATTGCCGTACCGGCACCCGGGATCCGCGCGGCGTCGAGGACTCCTGCGAACGGCGACGCGAGGCCTTCCGAGGTGGCCGGCAGTACCGCCGCAATAACAAAGACGGAGCCGATGTAGAAGACCAGGATCCGCCACACGACGGTTTTGATCGCCCTGCCGACGCTGTGTTCAGGGTCCTCGGTCTCCGCCGCGGCCACGGAAACGATCTCGGTGCCGCCAAAGGCGAAGATCACCACAAACAGGGCGGTGGCCACCCCGCCGAGGCCTGCGGGGGCGAAGTTTTCGGTGATGTTGGAAAGTCCCGGCGACGCGACCTCGGGAAGGATCCCCAGGAGCAGGGCGGCGCCGACCGCCAGGAAGAGAACGATGGCCGCGACCTTGAGGATGGCGAACCAGAACTCGAACTCCCCGAAGTTCTTCACCCCCGCCAGGTTGATGGCGGTGAAGACCACCATGAAGATGAGGGCGAGGGCCCAGACGGGGATGACCGGCCAGACGGAGAACAGCAGTCCCGCCGCGCCCAGGGCTTCGGCGGCGATCACCACGACGAGCTGCAGCCACCACAGCCACCCGACCGTGGCGCCGGCGGTCTTCCCCAGGGCGCGTTCGGCGTACACCGAGAACGCGCCGCTGGTGGGGTTGGCTGCGGCCATTTCGCCCAGCGCCCACATCACCAGGATGATGAGCGTGCCCGCCACCAGGTACGAAACCAGCACGGCCGGCCCGGCGGCCTGCACTCCTGCGCCGGAGCCCAGGAAGAGGCCGGCGCCAATCGCGCTCCCCAGCCCCATCATGGTGAGCTGGCGCGGTTTCATGCTGTGGCCGAGGTGGGTTTCCGGCCGCACCTGCGTGGACTTCATTGTCATGCCTTTAAACCTTCTTGGGGTGTAGTTGGTGGTCCTCGTGGGACCACTCGAATTTACCGCCTCGGCAACCGGCGCCCAAGCTGGGACGGTCCTGCGGGCCTCCTCGGTGATGGAACACGCGGTTGGCACGTCCGCGGCCGCCACTTCCCGCCCCGATGACGTCGTGTTGGCAGAAACATTTTGATTCGGGACAGGCGGGGCTTAGAATTAGTTCTGGTCAATGTGACTTTAACTAATCAGGGAGAGCGGGGTGGGAATCGTGTACACCAGTGCAGCCAATGTGGCGGAGCGCCGGAGCGCGCCCCCGTCGCTCGCGATCTCCACGGTCATTTTCGCCCTGCGCCCCAGTGAAAAGTCAGGCCGCCCCACGCTGTGGATCCCGCTGGTCCGCCGCATCCGTGAACCGTACAAGGATCTGTGGGCGCTCCCCGGTGGACCCCTGACCCATTCGGAATCCCTGCAGGACGCGGCGTCACGCAACCTGCAGGAAACCACCGGCCTGGCGCCAAGCTACCTTGAGCAGCTGTACGCGTTCGGCGGCCTGCACCGTTCGCCCAGCCAGCGCGTTGTCTCCATCGTCTACTGGGCGTTGGTGCAGCCCACCGAAGCCGCCCTCGCCGACGAATCAGAGAACGTCAGGTGGTTCCGGGCCGACCGCGTCGGTGACCTGGCCTTCGACCACAACGCGATCGTTGACTACGCCCTGTGGCGGCTGCGGAACAAGTTGGCGTACGGCTCCATCGCCTACCACTTCCTGGGTGAGTACTTCACCCTGGCCCAGGTCAGGGAAGTCTACGAAGCCGTCCTGGACCGCCAGCTGGACCCCGCCAACTTCCGCCGCCAGATCACCTCCACACCGGAGATTGAAGAAACCGGCGAATACCTCCAGGGCGGGAAGCACCGCCCGCCCCGCCTCTACCGCTTCACCGGCCGCCCCGGCCTCGACCCAGATAACAGGAGCACACCATGAGCAGCGTCAACACAGCAATCCAGCTGATCACGCGCGAACAGGCCGAAACGGCCGGCAGCAAAGCCGGAACCACGTGCAGCCCGGCGCTGGCCAAGGGCCCCTGGGACTACGACCTCGCCGAAGCCCTTGCCGGCATTCCCGCCTACGGCCCGGGTGCGTCCAGCGCCGATGTTGCCCCGGCGGCCACGCCCCGCCAGGGGCAGCTGCCCGAGGAGTACAAACTGGCCAGCGACGCCGAACTGGACCGGCGGATCCGTGCGGCGAAGGACGTCCTGGGGGAGCGTGCCGTGATCCTGGGCCACTTCTACCAGCGTGACGAGGTCATCCAGTACGCCGACTTCGTGGGTGACTCGTTCCAGCTGGCCAACGCCGCACTGACGAAGCCCGATGCAGAGGCCATCATCTTCTGCGGTGTCCACTTCATGGCCGAGACGGCGGACATCCTGTCACGGCCGGAGCAGGCCGTGATCCTGCCGAACCTGGCCGCGGGCTGCTCCATGGCGGACATGGCGGACACGGACTCCGTTGAAGAGTGCTGGGAACAGCTGGAGGAGATCTACGGCACCGAGCCCGACGCCGACGGCCGGGTTCCTGTCATCCCCGTCACCTACATGAATTCCTCCGCAGCCCTGAAGGCTTTCTGCGGTGAGCATGGCGGTATCGTCTGCACCTCCTCCAACGCCAAGACCGTCCTGGAATGGGCCTTCGAACGGGGCCAGCGCGTCCTGTTCTTCCCGGACCAGCACCTGGGCCGCAACACCGCCAAGGCCATGGGCGTGCCGCTGGAGCAGATGCCCATGTGGAACCCCCGCAAGGAACTCGGCGGCAACGACGAACAGGCCCTGCTGGATTCCCGCGTCATCCTCTGGCATGGCTTCTGCTCGGTCCACAAACGCTTCAACGTGGCCCAGATCGAGAAGGCCCGCGCCGACTTCCCCGGCGTCAACGTGATCGTGCACCCCGAATGCCCCATGGAAGTGGTGGACGCCGCGGACTCCGCAGGGTCCACCGACTTCATCAAAAAGGCCATCGCCGCCGCCACCGAACCCACAACGTTCGCCATCGGCACTGAAGTCAACATGGTCAACCGGCTCGCCGCCGAATACCCCCAGCACACCATCTTTTGCCTGGATCCGGTGATCTGCCCCTGCTCCACGATGTATCGGATCCACCCCGGCTACCTCGCCTGGGTGTTGGAGGAGCTGGTGGCAGGCCGCGTGGTCAACCGCATCACCGTCGCGGACGCCGTGCAGGCGAACGCCAGGACAGCGCTCGAGCGCATGCTCGCCGCCAGGCCGTAATGACCGCGATCCCAGCCGTCGGACAGACCCGTGCCGCTGCTGACCGCAGCCCGTCCCCGCAGCGGTTGATCGTCGTCGGAAGCGGCATAGCCGGCCTGTATGCCGCCCTGCTGGCGGCGGAGGCGGGCGCCGACGTCGTGGTGCTGACCAAGGGCGCGCTCGCGGACAGCAACACGTTCTACGCGCAGGGCGGGATCTCGGCCGTGCTGGACGAACCCGCGCCAGGCGACACCGTGGCTGCGCACATCGCAGACACCCTTGCCGCGGGTGCCGGGCACTGCAACCACGAGGCCGTCCGCGTGCTCTGCACCGAGGCGCGCCACGACATTGCCGGCCTGGTGCGGTTTGGTGTTCATTTTGACCAGGACCACGACGGCGGGCCCGCCCTTGGCCTGGAGGCCGCCCATTCCGCGCCGCGCATCCTCCATGCCGGCGGCGATGCCACCGGGGCGGGCGTAGTCCACGCCCTGGTCACCGCCGTGCTGTCGCGGCAGGCAGCAGGAAAGATCCGGCTGATCGGGCATGCCCTGGCCACCGAACTGGTGAAATCCGGTGACAGGGTGACCGGTGTCAGGTACAGCCATGGTGGCCGGAGCCTTGCCATCCGGGGGGATGCCGTGCTGCTGGCCACCGGCGGCGCAGGCCAGCTGTTCGCCCAGACCACCAACCCGGCGGTGGCGACCGCCGACGGACTCGCCCTCGCGTGGCGTGCCGGTGCCGCCGTCGCCGACCTTGAATTCTTCCAGTTCCACCCCACCTGCCTGGTACCCGCCCGGACGCAGGCCGCTTCGGACGCCGACCCGCTGCTGATCTCGGAGGCCGTCCGCGGCGAGGGCGCCATCCTGCTGGACTCCCGGGGCCGGCGCTTTATGCCCGAATACCATCCGGACGCCGAACTGGCCCCCCGCGACGTGGTGTCCCGAAGCATCGCCCTCCACCTGGCCAAGCTTGGCGACCCCAACGGCCACGTCTACCTCGACGCGACCGTCATCGAGGCTGCCAAGGGCGCAGGCTTCCTGGCGCGCCGGTTCCCGACCCTCAGTGCCAGGACCCGCGCCGCGGGCCTCGACTGGACCCGCGAGCTTGTGCCCGTCGCCCCGGCCGCCCACTACTGGATGGGCGGCGTCGCCACCGACCTCCACGCCAGAACCAGCGTCCCCGGGCTCTACGCCGCCGGCGAAGTCGCCTGCACCGGCGTCCAGGGTGCGAACAGGCTCGCCAGCAACTCACTGCTCGAAGGGCTTGTCTTTGGGCGTCGCGCTGTTGAGGCGTTTTTGGGTAGCAGCTCCGCAGGTCCCTCGGCGCCTGCGCTCCCGCCTCGCACCGGCAACCGCCTCGCAAGCTCGGCGGCCGGTGCGGGCGCTCACGCAACAACTGCGCTGTCGGGACCTCCGGAGCTGCCACATGGGTTCGATGGCACGGAGCCAGCGCCCTTCTCGCGTGACGCTTTGCGGCGGGTGATGACTGCCAAGGCCGGGGTGCTTCGGAACGGGGTGCTTTTGGGGGAGGCGGGGGCCGCGCTTGAGGGATGGGCCGGCGTCGTCCGTCCTGAGCTGGTGCCCCTTGATGGTGACGCGCGGGGGCATGAGGATGCCAATCTGTTGCTGGCCGCGCGTCTGCTGGTGGATGCGGCCCGGGGGCGTACCGAGTCCCTGGGCGCCCACTACCGGAGCGACAGCCCGGCCGAGACCGCCGGCCTCCATGAAGAATTTGAAGACACCTGCCTAACCCGCCCGAAAGCGAGCCTTGTCCATGACTGAATCCACCGTGTTTGACCTGGCACTCCCCACGGCGCCTGTGCGGGAGATCCTGGAGCGGGCGTTCGCCGAGGACGCCCCCGCCGGTGACATCACCTCGCAGCTGCTCATCCCGGCGGAGGCCAGGGCGACGGCGGTCCTGAACGCACGGGTCCCCGGCGTCTTCAGCGGCGCCACGGTCTTCCGGGACGCCATGCTGCTCATTGACCCGGATACCGACGTGGAGCTGCTGGTCGCCGACGGTGAGGCGTTCGACGCCGGCAAGCACCTCGCACGGGTCAGTGGCCGGGCACGCTCTGTCCTGCTTGCCGAACGCGTCGCCCTCAACCTGGTGCAGCGCATGTCCGCGATTGCCACCAAGACGGCAGAATTCGTGAAGCTCACCGAGGGCACCGCCGCACGGATCACCGACACACGGAAGACCACTCCCGGGCTGCGCGTCCTGGAACGCTTTGCCGTCCGCTGCGGGGGAGGGGCGAACCACCGGTACAGCCTGTCCGACGCCGTGCTGGCCAAGGACAACCACCTGGCAGTGATGACCGGCGGCGACCCCGCCAAACTCACCGGCCTCCTGGCGGCAGCCAAGGCACAGCTGGGCCACACCACGCACTTTGAGGTGGAAGTGGACAGCATTGACCAAATCGAACCCGTGCTTGCCGCGGGGGTGGACACCATCATGCTGGACAACTTCACGGTGGAGGAGCTCCGGACCGGCGTGGCACTGGTGGGCGGACGCGCCCGCGTGGAGGCCAGCGGCAACGTCAACCTGCAGACCGTGGCCGGAATCGCCGCCACCGGTGTGGACGTCATTTCCATCGGCGGGCTGACCCACAGCGTTGCGGCACTGGACCTGGGCCTGGACGTTGAGCTGAGCGTCGGATGAGCGCCCCGTGATTTTCCTCGACGCCGCCGCCACCACCCCCGTCCGCCGGGAGGTGCTGGATGCGATGTGGCCCTACCTGACCGGAGAGTTCGGCAACCCGTCGAGCCATCATTCCCTGGGCGAAGCCGCCGCCGCCGCGCTCGCGGACGCACGTGCCGCCGTCGCAAACGTGCTGGGCTGCAGGGCAGGCGAGGTGACCTTCACCTCGGGCGGCACCGAGGCCGACAACCTTGCCGTGAAAGGCATTGCACTGGCCCGGCAGGCCGCCGATCCGCGGCTCAACCGCGTAGTGGTCAGCGCCATCGAACACCCTGCCGTGGAGGAATCGGCACGCTACCTTGAACGGTTCCACGGGTTCGCGGTGGACGTGGTTCCCGTTGACGGGACGGGGCTTGTGACGCCGGAGGCGCTCGCCGCCGTGCTCCGCCCGGAGACCGCCCTGGTCAGCGTGATGTACGCCAACAATGAAGTGGGCACCGTCCAGCCCATCGCCGAACTGGCGGCGCTGGCCAGGGCGCAGGGCATCCCGTTCCACACGGACGCCGTCCAGGCCGCAGGCTGGCTGCCCCTGGACGTCAAGGCGCTCGGCGTGGACGCACTGAGTATCTCCGGCCACAAGCTCGGGGCGCCCAAGGGCTGCGGCGTGCTCTACGTCCGCGGACGGACCCGGATCGAACCCCTGGTCCACGGCGGCGGACAGGAACGCGGCCGCCGCTCGGGCACTGAAAACGTCGCCGGAGCCGTAGGCCTGGCCACCGCCCTCACCCTGGCCCAGCGGGACCAGACTGGCCCGGGCGCCCGGGTGGCGGCGCTGCGTGACAGCTTCACGGCGGCGGTGCTCGGCGGCGTGCCCGGGGCTGTCCTGACCGGCCATCCCACGAAGCGGCTGCCATCCGTGGCGTCTTTCTGCTTTCCCGGCACCAGCGGGGAATCTGTCCTTCTCGAACTTGAACGGCAAGGAGTGGTGTGCTCCAGCGGTTCGGCCTGCGCGGCGGGCTCGGACGCGCCGTCACCGGTCCTGACGGCACTCGGCGTCCCTTCCGAGGTGGCGCAGACGGCGGTGCGGTTCAGCTTTGACTCATCCGTCAGTGCCGCGGACCTGGAAGCCGCTGCCCAGGCCGTGCTGGCCGCCGTCGCGAGCGTCCGGACCCTCGGCCGGGCATAACGGGCCCCGTTATCCTAGATGTGCCGGGCGCGGCGGAAGATCCAGTGCCGGAGCATGGTGAAACGGACAGCGGTGGCCAGGAAACCGGACAGCGTGGTGGTCCAGAGCTCGTCAGCAACAGTGGCTTCGGGCTTCAGCCAGTGCAGGATGCCGAGGCTGCTTCCCGTGATGACCAGGGCAACGGCGATCACCAGCAGCCCGTGCAGGTGGTCGCGGGCCATCCTGCGCTGTCCCGAGATCTTGAACGTGAGCCTGCGGTTCAGGGCGGTGTTCAGAAATGACGTCACGACCAGGGCCGCCGCATTGGCCAGCTGCGGACCCAGCCAGGGGCGCAGCAGCGCGTAGAGCCCCAGCGATGCGGCCGTGCAGACGATGCCCACGCCGGTGAAGCGGATGAGCTGGCGGACCACCGGGAACTTCAGGATCCCGTGGTGGTGCCGTGTGGATGGTGCCCGGCGGCCTTGTTGGACGCCTGGCTGCTGCGTCAGCTGGGCGGCGGGCGCAGCAGGGGAATCCATGGGTCAAGCCTGACACATCAGGCGGCGGATCCCTCCCAGGACGCTGCCTTCACCGGGTTGGTGAGTTCGCCGATGCCCTCCACGCGGCAGGTGACCGTATCGCCGGGGCCGATGGGGGCACACTCGGCCGGGAATCCGGTCAGGACCAGGTCCCCGGGGTGCAGGGTCATGAAGGACGTCAGGTACACCAGGATTTCGTCCACGTTCCAGCCCAGGTCCGCGCTGCTGGCAGGCGCCAGCGCAGTGCCGTTGTGGACGATGCCGATGGCCAGGTCTGCAACATCGAGCGTCGTGACGATCCACGGCCCGGCAGGCGTGAAAGTGTCCTGGCTCTTCGCGCTGATCCAGAGCTCGTCCGACTTCTGCAGGTCCCGGGAGGTCACATCGTTTCCGATGGTGAATCCCAGCACCGCGCTGCGGGCGTTGTCCGGAGTCAGGCCCCGCGCCTTCCGGCCGATCACGATGGCCAGTTCCGCTTCGGGGTCAACATGGCCGGCGTCTGACGCCAGCTCAATGGCGTCGCCCGGCCCGATCACGCTGGTGGCGGCCTTGTGGAATGCCTGGCGCGGGAGGGCACGGCCGGCCCCGCCCGTGTTGTGGGCCATGCCCAGGACGTTGGCCGGGACACTGGGGGCGAGGAACTCGAAGCTTCTCTGGTGCACATCGTCGCCCGGCGTCCAGCCGGCGCGGGCAGGGCTCGCGGCGTTGGCCGGGGATCCGGGGAAGGGCGTGTCCACCACGGTCCAGGTGGTGCCGGCGTCACTGGCGAAGTCAGCGGCACTGTTGGCCACAAAGAACTGTTCCCCGGGCGCCGCGGGGGAGACGGGACGGACGCGGGCAAGGCGGAGCGGGGTGGTCATAAGCATTCCTTCAAGGACGTGCGACGGCGGCAGGGGCCGGGTTGCCGGGCGGTCAGTACAGTTCGCCGGCAGGGATCTCGACGGCGAGACGGTTGGAGGGGCCGGCCAGCGGGCATGCCCAGGCCTCGTTGTAGGCGCAGGAGGGGTTGTACGCGAAGTTGAAGTCAAGCACGAATTCGGCGCCGGGACCGCTGCCGTGGACACCATGGAAGGCGCCCTTGATCGTGTCGATCAGGTAGCGGCCGGCACCGTAGCTGCCGCCGGGCTGCCCGGCTGTTGCGTCCCTGAACGGAACAAAGATGCCGCCGCCATACCCCTGAAGCTTCCAGACGGCGAGCTGCCCCATCTCCGGAAGGTCGAAGGTGCCGAGGCGGACGAAGTTGACCACGCCGTCGGTGGCGGTTTCCACCGACATTTCCCGTCCCGCGCCTTCCCCGGTCAGCGGCACATGGAAGCGGTAGATGGGATCGTAGTCAGCGGTCCTGAGTCCGGAAAAGCGCGCCTTGTCCTGTCTGGTCAGAGCCGACGCGGGATGGGTGGCGAACATCCGGTCGCGCTCGTGCCGCCAATAGGAATGGGCCTCCGCGGGGCTCTCCACCGAAATTTTCCGGACCGTCTCGTAGAGGGAGAACGTCCGCAGGCGCCAATCCGCAATGTCGATGGCGGAGATGTCCGCCAGACTGTCGTCCGCCACGCCATACTGCTCTTCCGCCATAGCCACCAGCCTAGCCCCTCGGAGCGCGCTTACCTTGCGGCGGCGGCGCCCGGCGCTACGCTGGCTGCATGACGCGCAAGACAGCAGTGCTGGGGTTCCGGATCATGGCCGTGCTCGTGTGCGGAGGCATGGCCTCCGGCTGCAGCGCCCAAGGTCAGGCCGAACCGTCCTGGACCGCGCAGCCGGACGCAACTGCGTCAACCGCGGCCCCGACAGGGACGGCCACGGCCTCGGCGGGTCCGACGACGTCCGGCGGCCAGGGTTCGCCGACGCCAGGTGCGGGGGCCACCTCGGCTGCGTGGAAGACCTTTTCGGATCCCGGCAAGACGGTGAGCTTTGACCTGCCGGAGGAATGGATCGCCCAGTCCGTAACGCCCGAGGAAGGGACGATGGCAGGTGCGCTGAAGGTTGAGGTAAAGAAGCCGGACGGAACCGTCCTTGCCTCGCTGCGGACGGGACTGCCGCCGTCGGCTCAGGAATGCGCGGAGGCGGCGCGCCGCCCCTACACCGTGATCAGCAGCGTGCCCGTGGACCTGCCGGCCCTGGCAGGAGAGGGAACCATCGCCCCGCATGTGGTGTTCAGGGTGATCCAGGGCTACCGGTACTTCGGGTCCTTCGGCATCACGAACATCGTGGGCGGCGCCGACGGACAGGCGTGCGAACTGCGAAACGTGGTCCGCGGCCCGGCCGGCAAGGGTGACTATTCCTTCGGGGACCTTCCGGCCCTCAAGGCGTTTGCGCCGGATGAAAAGGTGGCTCCCGCCAAGGCCTTTGACACCCTGGACCAGGCTGCGAAGTATGTGGACGAGGGCGCCGAATTCGCCAACGTCCAACGGATGCTAATGTCTCTGGAGATCAAGAACTAGTCCTGCTGCCGGCCCACCCCCGCCGGGCCAGAGCGGAGACTGGCAAACCACTTCCTCACACCCCGGAGATCAATGGACCGCTCTGTTTCCGCCCGCCTGGTTTTCAGGACCGTCGCCGACACCAAGGTTGCGCTGGCCATTTCCGTGGCCAGGAATCCCGGTTACACCTCGTTCGAGGAATCGTTGTCGGTAACGGTGGAAGGCGCGCAGGTTCCGCTGACTGAATTGTCGGACCACCATGGGGGCCGGATCCACTACATGGAGTTCCCGGACCCTGCCGAGGTGACGGTCGACTATTCGGCGTCCGTTGCCGGACAGGCCGTCCCCGAAGAGGCACCGCTGGCGGACCTCATCCGCTACGTCCGCCCCAGCCGGTACGCCGAGTCGGACCGGCTCCTGCCCACGGCCTATGCGGAATTCGGCGGGCTCCACGGCGAGGAGCTGCTGCATGCCGTGCGGAACTGGGTTTACGGCGAGCTGAGGTACATCAGCGGATCATCACGGGGCACCGACGGAGCAGTGGATACCCTCCTGCACCGCCGCGGCGTCTGCCGCGACTTCGCCCACCTTGCCATCGCGCTGCTCCGGTCCAAGGACATCCCCGCCCGGCTGACTGCTGTCTACGCGCCTGGACTAAGCCCGATGGACTTCCACGCCGTGGCCGAAGCCCACGTCAACGGGGCCTGGCACGTCATCGACCCCACGGGGCTCGCCCCGCGGGAGTCGATGCTCAGGATCACGGCCGGCCGGGACTCTGCCGATACCGCTTTCCTCTCCACCGTCGGCGGAAGTCTCACCCTCCACCAGATGAGCGTCACCGCCGTCGTGAACGGCAACCTGCCTGTGGAGGACCCGGCCAAGCTCGTCGTGCTGCGCTAGGCCGGGCGACTCCCGGCGCCGGGCCCCGCCGAAGCGCCGTTTAGTGGCGCGCTCCCACTGAATGGCGCAGTTTCTCGGTCAGACGCCTCAGTTCCTTCTGCTCGGCTGCCGTCAGCGCCGGACCCAGCAGCCCGGAGATATCCCGGACGTGCTCGCGGCCGATGTCCTTTTGCAGCTCGGCGCCGGCGTCGGTCAGCTTCAGCAGCACCCCGCGGCCGTCCTCAGGGGCCGCCATCCGCGCCACCAGTCCCCGCTTTTCGAGCCGCTCCACGAGCCTGCTGAGGCTGGACTGGCTCAGCAGGACGTGGTCGTTGAGCTCGTTCAGCCGCAGCCAGCCCGACGGGCAGCGGGAGAGCGTGAACAGGACGTCGTACTCGTTCAGCGCCACCTTCCTGAAGGCGGGCCCGGCCTGGAGCTTCCGCATCACCGCCACCTGGGCCCGGAACAGGGACTCCCAAGTCTCCGCGGCAAGCCGGACCGGTGATTCGCCGTCGGTGGCCATCACGCCTCCGATGGGGTTGTTTCGGCGCTCTGCGCGGCCAGCAGCGTCGCGACCCGGCCGGCATGGGTGGGCGGGTCCGGAACGTGCGCGGGCTTGAGGGCCGCGTACTCCTTGCGCAGGACCGGCAGGACCTCTTCGCCGAACAGGTCGAGCTGTTCCAGCACGGTCTTCAGCGGCAAGCCGGCGTGGTCGATCAGGAACAGCTGGCGCTGGTAGTCGCCGAAGTACTCGCGGAACGTCAGGGTCTTTTCGATGACCTCCTGCGGGCTGCCGACTGTGAGTGGGGTCTGCGAGGTGAAGTCCTCCAGCGACGGGCCGTGGCCATAGACCGGGGCGTTGTCGAAGTAGGGGCGGAATTCCTTGACCGCATCCTGGGAGTTCTTGCGCATGAAGAACTGGCCGCCGAGGCCCACGATCGCCTGGTCCGCCTTGCCGTGGCCGTAGTGCTCGTAGCGTTCGCGGTAGAGGCTGATCAGCTGCTGGTAATGCTCCTTGGGCCAGAAGATGTTGTTCGCAAAGAAGCCGTCGCCGTAGTAGGCGGCAACTTCGGCGATCTGCGGCGTTCGGATGGAACCGTGCCACACAAAGGGGGCGACGCCGTCGAGCGGGCGGGGCGTGGAGGTGAAGTTCTGCAGCGGGGTCCGGAACTTGCCGGACCAGTTCACGGTGTCCTCGTCCCACAGCCGGCGCAGCAGGCTGTAGTTCTCGATGGCCAGCTCCACGCCGTCCTGGATGTTCTTGCCGAACCAGGGGTAGACGGGGGCCGTGTTGCCCCGGCCCAGAACCAGGTCCACGCGACCATCGGACAGGTGCTGGAGCATCGCGAAGTCCTCGGCGATCTTCACCGGATCATTCGTGGTGATCAGCGTCGTGGCGGTGGACAGCGTGATCCGCTCAGTCTGCGCCGCGATGTACGCGAGGGTGGTGGTGGGGGAGGACGAGAAGAACGGGCGGTTGTGGTGCTCGCCGATGGCATAGACGTCCATGCCGATTTCCTCGACCTTTTTGGCGATCGCCACGGAGGCCTTGATGCGCTCGTGCTCCGTGGGGGTCTGTCCCGTGGTGGGGTCAGTGGTGATGTCGCTGACGCTGAATACGCCGATCTGCATGATGTGCCTTCCGTTCTGGCTGTCCGTGGTGGGCTTACCACCACTATACCCGATTTAGATGCATATGCATCTATCGACGGATACAACACCTCCCGGGCCGGAATATTCCCGTTCGTTTAGCCCGGCTCGCCCGGCGCGGCGCGGCGGCCGCTGACCTTGGGAACCATGCCCGTGGTCCAGTCGCGGAACTCGTCGTCGACGTCGTCCGCGGGACCCAGTTCCGGGCGCTCGTGCAGCGCCCGGAGCAGCGCCTTCCTCTCGCGGCGCCCCTCCACCAGGCGGTAGAGAACGGGGACCAGGACCAGTGTGAGGGCCGTGGAGGAGACCAGGCCGCCGATCACCACGACGGCGAGTGGCTGGGAGATGAACCCGCCGCCGCCGGTCAGCCCCAGCGCCATGGGCGTCAGCGCGAACACGGTGGCAAGAGCTGTCATGAGGATGGGCCGCAGGCGCTGGCGGGCGCCGTGGGTGATGGCGTCCGCCACCGGCATTCCCGCCCTGCCGTCGCCTGGCTTCCGGTACTGGTTGATCAGGTCGATGAGCACAATGGCGTTGGTCACCACAATTCCCACAAGCATCAGCATGCCGATCAGCGACGGCAGGCCCAGCGGCACGCCGGTCAGCAGGAGCAGCGCCACGGCGCCGGTGGCCGCGAAGGGGACGGACACCAGCAGGATCAGCGGCTGGACGAGGGATTTGAAGGTGGCCACCATGATCACGTACACAATGGCGATGGCGGCCAGGAGGGCCAGCCCCAGCTGCCGGAAGGACTCTGCCTGCTGCGTGGTGGCCCCGCCCAGGGTGGCCGTGACCCCGGCAGGCAGCTGGACATCGTCGAGGCGGGACTGGACTTCGGCGCTCACGGCGCCAAGGTTGGAGCCCGACGGCGTGAGGGAGACCTTCGCGGTCCGCTGCCCGTTGCTGGCGGTGATGGAGATCGGGACCTCCACCTGCTCGACGTCGGCAATGGTGCCCAGCGTGGCCCGTCCCCCCGGCAGCGGGATGTTGCGTACGGCCTCAACACTGGTGAACCGGGTTCCCTCGCCGATCTGGACCGGGAAGTCGTCGGTTTCGATCCGGACCGTCCCGGCGGGGACCGGACTGATCGTTGCGGCGAGCACACCCGCCACCTGCTGCTCGTTCAGTCCGGCGGCCACGGCCTTGGCACGGTCAACCTTGACCTGGACAACGTTCTGGCTGGCGGCCAGGTTGGTGGCCACCTCGCTGGTGCCGGGCACGCCGCCCATTGCGTCCACCATCGCATCGCTGGCGGTGCGGAGATCGGCGGAGGTGGCGGCCCGCAGGGTGATGTCCACCGTGGACGATGTGCCGAAGCCGCCCTGCTGCGTGCCCACGGAGATCTTTCCGGCGTCGGGGATGCCGGAAAGCTCTGTGCGGACTTTTTCCTGGAGCTCTGCCTGGTCAGCTTTTTCGTCCGTCACCACGGTGAAGGTCGAATTGGAGGCCCCGGAGGATATGAGCGCGGCGAAGCCCGCCTGGGCATTGCCGGAGGTGACCTGGACGGTCTTGATGCCGTCGATGCCGCGCAGCACCCCCTCCACCCGGACGGCGGCGGCGCTGGTCTCGGCCAGGCTGGTGCCGCCCGGCAGGACCTGGCGCACAGTGAGGCTGTTCTGCCCGGACTGGCCCAGCAGGTCTGTGGCCAGTAACGGGGTCATGGCGCCGGTGGCGGCCAGCACCAGCCCGGCGGCAATCAGCGTCACCACCGGATGCTTCTGGGTCTTGGTCAGGATGGGGAGGTAGCCCCGCTGCAGCAGGCTCTTCTGCTCGGCTTCCAGCGCCCTGGCACGCACGGCCGCGGCGGCCTCGCGGGCTGCGGCGGACCCGACGGCAGCGGCCGACGGGGACTTCAGGAACCAGTACACCAGCACGGGAACAATGGTCAGCGACACCAACAGGGATGCCAGCAGAGCCATGGTGACGGTGAGCGCGAACGGGCGGAAAAGCTCGCCGGCGAGTTCGCCAACGAACGCGATGGGCAGGAAGACGGCCACCGTGGTCAGGGTGGAGGCGGTAATCGCCCCGGCTACTTCCCGGATGGCCGTCAGGATGGCGGTGACCTTGTCCTCCCCGTAGGCGAGGTGCCGCTTGATGTTCTCGATGACCACGATGGAGTCATCAACCACGCGGCCGATGGCTATGGTCAGTGCCCCCAGCGTCAGGATGTTCAGGGAGTACCCGGTCGCGGACAGTCCGATGAACGTGATGAGGAGCGACAGGGGGATGGACACCGCCGTCACCAGCGTGGAGCGGGACGACATCAGGAACACCAGGATCACCGCCACGGCGAACCCCAGGCCCAGCAGGCCCTCGGTGGTCAGGTCCTTGATGGATTTCTCAATGAAGGGCGCCTGGTCGAAGACCGGCGTGAATTTGGCGTTGGAGCCCAGCTCGGCTTGAAGGTCGCCGATGACGCCGGCAACGGCGTGGGAGATGGCCACAGTGTCGCCCTCGGGCTTTTTGGTGACGGAAACCGCCAGTGTTTCCTTGCCGTCGGTGCGGGAGATGGAGGTGCGTTCGTCATCCTTGAGCGAGACGTCCGCCACGGCGCCGATGGTGGCAGGCTGCTTGGTGCCGGCAAGCGGAAGGGCCCGGACGGCGTCGAGGGAGTCCACCGGACTGCCGATCTGGAGGGAGAGGGTCTTGCCGTCCTCTTCGATGGTTCCGGCAGGAATCAACGCCCCGTTGTTGGCCAGTGCATCGCGGATCGCCGTGATCGTTGCCCCGGTGGACGCAAGGGCGTCCGTCCGCGGCAGGATCTGGATGTGCTGGGTGGCGCCGCCGGTCACATCGGCGCTGCGGACGCCGTCGATTTTCTGCAGCCGGGGGATGCTGAGCCGCTGCAGGTCGGCATTCAGCTCGCTCAGGGATCTGTCCGAGGAGACCGCCAGGAACAGGATGGGGAAATCGCTGATGCTGCCGGCGATGGCCTGCGGCTGGACGTCATCCGGCAGCTGGCGTTTGGCGTTGGAGATGGCCCGGTCAATCTGGTTCCGCGCCCGGTCCAGGTTGGAGCCGTACGTGAACGTCATCGAGATCTGTGAGACGCCCGTGCGGGATGTTGACGACGTCGATTCCAGGCCTTCGACGCCGTTCAGCGCCTTCTCCAGCGGTTCGCTGACCTGTTTGTCCACCACCTCCGGCGACGCGCCGGGCATCGCCGACAGCACGGTGATCTGCGGGAACTCGATGGAGGGGATCAGTTCCTGCTTCAGCGAGGACATGGTGATCACCCCGAACACCGACGCGAATACCGTGATGAGGGCGATCAGTGCCCTGTTTGCCAGTGAAAGTTGTGCCAGCCGGAACATCGCTTGGTCTCCTGACGGGGTTGGCGGACTGGTGTGGAGATGAACTGCTGCCCGCCGACCCCGGCAGGGTCAGCGGGTCGCGGAGACGCTCTCCAGCTGGAGGGCCGTGGCGGTTGCCTTCTCAAGTTCCGCGGCGAGTTCCGGGTTGCTGTCCAGCTTGGTGCCGTAGCCGGGCATCATGTCCTTGAGCTTGCCCTGCCAGCCCTTGAAGTTCTTGGGGAAGGACTTCTGCAGCAGTTCGATCATGATCGGCACCGCGGTGGAGGCCCCGGGGGAGGCGCCCAGGAGCGCGCCGATGGAGCCGTCGCGGCCGGCAATGACTTCCGTGCCGAACTGCAGCACGCCGCCCTTCTTCGGATCCTTCTTGATGATCTGTACACGCTGGCCGGCGGTGATGAGTTCCCAGTCGCCGTCCTTGGCTTCGGGGTAGTACTCGCGCAGGGCTTCCACCTTGTCGCCGTGGCGCTTGGCCACTTCTTTGACGAGGTAGGCCGTGAGGTCCATGTTGTCCTTGGCCACGGCGAGCATCGGGATGATGTTGCTGGGCCGGATGGACAGGGGCAGGTCCAGGTACGAGCCGTTCTTCAGGAAGTTCGTGGAGAAACCGGCGTACGGGCCGAACAGCAGGGAGCGTTTGCCGTCGACGTAGCGCGTGTCCAGGTGCGGCACGGACATGGGCGGTGCGCCCACGGAGGCCTGGCCGTAGACCTTGGCGCTGTGCTGGGCGGCGAGGGTCTCATCGGTGCAGCGGAAGAACTGGCCGGAGACGGGGAAGCCGCCAAAGCCCTTGCTTTCCGGAATGCCCGAGGCCTGCAGCAGGTGCAGTGCGCCGCCGCCGGCTCCGACAAACACGAACTTTGCGTGGATCCTGCCGTGTTCCCCGGAGGCCGGGTATTTGAGCGAAAGGTCCCAGCCGCCGTCGGACGCCTTGGAAATGCCGGTCACATCATGGCCGTAGTTGATCTCGACGCCGTTGTTCCCGAGGTAGGTGGTCAGCTCCCGGGTCAGTGCCCCGAAGTCGACGTCGGTGCCTTCGGCCGCCCGCGTGGCGGCGATGCGCTGCTTCGGGTCGCGGCCCTTGACGATCAGCGGGGCCCATTTGGCGATCTGGCCGTGGTCCTCGGAGTATTCCATGCTGCGGAACAGCGGGTGGGGCTTCAGTGCCTCGTACCGGGTCCGCAGGAACTTGGTGTTGTCCTCGCCGATGACAAAGCTCATGTGCGGGACGGTATTGATAAAGCCCTTCGGCGAACCGATCAGGGACTGCTCCACAAGGTGGGACCAGAACTGCCGGGACAGCTGGAACTGTTCGTTGATGAGCAGCGCCTTGGTGGGGTCCACCGAGCCGTCTTTGGCTGCAGGGGAGTAGTTGAGCTCGCAGAGTGCGGCGTGCCCGGTTCCGGCGTTGTTCCAGGGGCCGGAGCTTTCCAGTCCGGGCTCGTCGAGGCGCTCGAAGAGGGAGATGGTCCAGGTGGGTTCGAGCTGCTTGATGAACGCCCCCAGTGTGGCGCTCATGATGCCGCCGCCGATCAGGACGACGTCGGCATGTTTGGTCTTGGAAATAAAAGTCACAGTGAGTCTCCGATAGCAGCGGCTCTGGCTGTCACAGAATATCCCCGCGTGACCCTCTTACTGAAATTGGACGGGCCCGTCAAGGCTTTAGCTGGACCTTGGTGAAAACTTCGTTTAAGACCGGGGAGGCCGGGTAGCTGGCCACCCGGTCCGAGAGTGCCAGTGCCGAGATGGGGAACGCAATGGGAACGGCCGGAACCGACGCGGCGATCTGGACATTGATGGTGTGATATTGCTCATCACGTTCCTGTCCCTGCGGCATGCTGCGGGCCCGGTTGATCTTGGAGAAGACCTGGGGGTCCTGGTAGCCGAACTCGCCGTTCTTCTCGCCGAACAGCGGCCCGACAAAGTTGTCGGCGTCGGCGTAAGCGCCGTTCCAGCCGAGCAGGTGGAGGGCGTGGTCGCCGGGGGACTGGACCTTCTGCAGGTACCCGTCAGACCAGTCCACCGGGACGGGTTTGATGTTCAGTCCGACAGCGGTCAGCTGGCGGCTGATCTCGGCATAGACCTTCTCAGGCGTGGGGAGGTAGGGCCGGGTGGCGTTCAGCGGATAGTAGAACCTGAGTTCTTCGCCGTTATAGCCGGACTCTTCCAGGTAGGTCTTTGCCTTGGCCGGGTCATGGCCCAGCGACGGGGCTTCGTTGTTGAAGCCGCTGATCTTCGGTGGCACGAACTGGGAGGCCTGGGCGGTGTTGTCGATGAAGAATTTCCGGATCAGGGTGTCCTTGTCGATCGCCATCTCGATCGCCTGCCG
Organism: Arthrobacter sp. HS15c; assembly: GCF_040812005.1. Classification (NCBI taxonomy): domain Bacteria; kingdom Bacillati; phylum Actinomycetota; class Actinomycetes; order Micrococcales; family Micrococcaceae; genus Arthrobacter; species Arthrobacter sp. HS15c. Next base: position 90,960 of record NZ_JBFOHM010000001.1, on the reverse strand, counting down.
CACTTTCACGTCCTGCAGGACCGGGACTTCCTGGTTGATGCCCACGTACATCACGGAGAAAGGGTCCCGCTGCACGATCTGCATGCCGCGTTTGACCAGCTGGTCAAAGTTTCCCACCGTGACGGCGTCGAAGCCGTCAATCTTTCCGTCGAGGAGTGCCTGCAGGCGGGTCTGCGGATGGTCGTAGGTCAGGAAGTTGATGGTGGCGATTTGCCCCCGATCGCCCCAGTAGTCCTTGTTGCTGACCAGGGTGAGGCTGGCGTCGTCCCACGTGCCAAGGCTGAAGGGGCCGGTCCCCACCGGGTTGGTGGCGAAGGCTGACAGGGGCTGCCCGCCCCGTACCTGGTCCAGCACATCCGCAGTCCCGGCGGCCAGTGCGGCCGGTGACGCCATGGCGAAAGCCGGCAACGTCAGGGCCTGGAGGAAAGCGGTGAAGCGCTGCGTGAGGTCGATCCGGACTGTGTCGGCAGAAACGGCGGTGCAGCTTTTGAAGATGGAAAGCGATGCCTCGTCGGAGTGCGCCTTGAAGACGCCCTTGAAGGAGCTTCCCGGGGCCTGTTGGCGGAGCGCCGCGGGGAACGCGAACCAGCGGTTGAAGTTGGCGCAGACGGCGTCCGCGTTGAAGGGGGTTCCGTCGTGGAAGGTGACTCCGCTGCGCAGCTTGAACGTGTAGGAGCGGCCTTCATCTGATTCGGTCCACTCGGTGGCCAGCAGCGGCGTGGGTTTGCCCGTTGTCTGGTCCACTCCCACCAGGCCTTCGAGGATCTGCCGCGTGATCCGGTAGGACTCAACGTCGCTGGACAGTGCCGGGTCGAGCCCAAGCGGCTGGGACGCCGTGCCGAACGTGAAAGTGGCGGAGGGACCCTCGCCCGCTGATGTCGTCGACGTGGTGGGGGAAGACGGTGAGGGGGCCGGGACGCCGGTGCAGGATGTCATGCCCAGAGCCAGGAAAACGGCGCCTGTCTTGATCACCGTTCGTCGCGATGTACTGCTGGGCACTCGTTGATCACCTCTGGGCTGCTGGCCGGCTCCGCTGTCTGCGGGCGCGAGCCCAGTCTAGTTGACGGACCCGGAAGGTCCCGGGGACGCAGTTGGACCCGGCCTGTGAGGGCCGGGTCCAACTTTGTGCGCGGAGCCGCCGGGGGAGTCAGGCCGGGCGGCTCCAGGGGAGCCCGGAGCTGATGCCCAGGGTTACTTGGGCATCAGCACCGAGTCGATCAGGTAAACGGTGGCGTTCTTGGTCTGGACGCCGCCGCAGATCACGCTGGCGCCATCAACCATGAGGGCGTCCTTGCTGCCGGTGACGGTGACTGATCCGCCCTGGACCGTGGCGTGGGTGCCGGCGATCTTGTCCGGGGTGATCTGGCCGGGGACCACGTGGTAGGTCAGGATCTTGCTCAGCAGGGCGTCGTCGGTCTTGAGCGTCTCGATGGTGGCGGCGTCGATCTTGGCGAAGGCGTCATCGACCGGCGCGAAGACCGTGAACTCGCCGCCGTTCAGGGTGTCCACGAGGTCAACTTTGGGGTTCAGCTTGCCGGAGACCGCCGCCGTCAGGGTGGTGAGGATGGGGTTGTTCGAAGCTGCAACTGCTACGGGATCCAGTGCCATGCCGGCAACGGAGCCTGCGCCGGTGGGAACCTTCTCGGCGTAGCCTGCACAGCCGGCACCAACCAGGTTGGCTGCCGGGTCCATGGGGGCAGCGGAGCTGGCCGACGGTGACGGCGCCATGCTGGAGGCAGAAGGCGTGGATGCCGGTGCTGAGGAAGAGTTCGCCGTGGTGGCCGAGCCGCCGCAAGCGGTCAGGCTGAGCAGAGCTGCAGCTGCAACACCTGCAACGGTGAAAGTTGTGCGCTTGATTGACTGCATTTCGATTCTCCTTGTTAGTGCCGATCATTGCCTGCCGCGGGCAATCTGCCTGCCGCATGTGGCCTTTTCCGACTTGGTGGGCACCTGCCCTTGGCTGGTGTCTCACTGTGTATTCGGGCGCTGCCGTGAAGCGGATGGGTGAATCTCAAGGAGTTTTTTTCGGTTGGTGCCCCGTCGACTCAGAATCCGCGGAATGCCGGGCTTCTCGGGGGCTTAAACAACAAAATCCCGGGCCTCTGGGACCCGGGATTTTGTATTTTCATTTATCCGGCTGTGCGCAAGGGGGGACTTGAACCCCCACGCCCGAAGGCACAGGAACCTAAATCCTGCGTGTCTGCCAATTTCACCACTCGCGCTTGGCTGCCGCCGCAAAAACCTGCGACGGCGGATGCCAGGTTCCATTGTAGCGCCGGCCGGCGACGGGTTCCGTCAGCCGGCGGAACCGTCAGGAATCAAGCTTGAGGTCACGGCGCAGCTTTGCCACATGGCCTGTCGCACGGACGTTGTACTGCGCCATGGACACCTTGCCATCGGGGTCCACCACGATGGTTGAGCGGATCAGGCCCTGGTAGGTCTTTCCGTAGTTCTTCTTTTCGCCCCATGCGCCGTAGGCCTCGGCCACGGCGTGGTCTTCGTCCGAGAGAAGCGGAAAGCTGAGGGCTTCGGCGGCGGCGAACTTTGCCAGCTTCTCCACGGGGTCGGGGGAGATGCCCAGGACTTCGTAACCGGCCGCCTGCAGGGAGGCCAGGTTGTCACGGAAATCGCAGGCCTGCTTGGTGCAGCCAGGGGTGGACGCGGCGGGATAGAAGTACACAACGGTGTTGCGCCCGCGCATGGAAGCCAGGCTGACGTCCTTTCCGTTCGAGTCCGTCAAAGTGAAGCCTGGTGCTTCCGTACCGGTCGTGAGTCTGTCAGCCACAGTTAATCTCCTTGTTGAAGGCGGGACATTCCAGCTTAGTAAGCGTGCTGGACCGGGGCGAATCGGCACTTGGCTATACTGCTGGTATGCCTGATATGGATCACTGGCCCACTGGGCGCCTACTGTCCACCGCGGCCCGTCTCGTAGAACACTCGTGGAACGAAAAACTCGGCGCCATTGGGTTGACCCATGCCGGTGTCATCGCGATCGAAGTCCTGGCGGCCCAGGGCCCCATGACGCAAGCGCAGCTGGCCCAGTACGTCCGCGTCCAGGCGCAGACCATGGGCAAGACGCTGAGCAGGCTGGAAACACACGGACACATCGCCCGTGTCCGCAGCACATCGGACCGCCGGAGCCACGTCGTCTCACTGACGGATCGTGGACGCGAGGCGGTGACGGCCGCAGTCGAGATGGAACGTTCGGTCCTGGCGGCCGCTTCGATTGATCCTGATGTCCTTCGCCAGGAGCTCCAGGCCGTGGTCCGGGAACTGGCAAGCCAATTCGCTTCCCCTGACTCCAAGGCCTTGCCGGACGGTTCCCCGGTAGGCTGACTGCACCACCGCCCAGCAGGCGCAATCACTGGCTCCACAGTGGTTGCGCGCTTTTCTTTAATCGCCAACAGGTCGCTTGCGACCGTGTCCCGTCGCGCGGCGGTGAAGCCCCGGTCCGTGCCCATGAAGGAATTTGTTGATCAACCGCGCCGCCAGCACCAGGACCCTTGCCCTCCTCACAGGACTGCTCCTTGCAGGTTCCCTCGCCGGCTGCGACACAGCAGCCCATGCCGAACCAAGGACGTTCGAAACCGAAGCCGCAGCTGCCCTCGCCCAGCTGGACAACGTCCCGGTGAAGGGCCGGGCCCCGAAGACCGGCTATAGCCGCGATGAGTTCGGCCCCGCCTGGGCCGACGTCGACCGCAACGGCTGTGATACGCGCAACGACATCCTTGCCAGGGACCTCGAAGGCGAAACGTTCAAGCCCGGGACGCAGGACTGTGTTGTCCTGACCGGCACCCTGGCGGACAGGTACACGGGCACGACCATCAACTTCGTCCGTGGCAACACCACCAGTGCTGCCGTCCAGATCGACCACATCGTTGCCCTGTCGGACGCGTGGCAGAAAGGCGCCCGGCAGCTCAGCGCAGACCAGCGCAGACAGCTGGCCAACGACCCGCTGAACCTTATGGCCGCAGATGGCCGCACGAACAGTGCCAAGGGGGATAAGGACGCAGCCACGTGGCTCCCGCCGAACAGGACGTTCCGCTGCGAATACGTGGCCCGCCAGACGGCCGTGAAGGCCAAGTACCAGCTGTGGGTCACCCCGGCCGAGCATGATGCGATCGCAGGAATCCTGGATTCCTGCATGTAAATAGTCCGTGCCGCCACCTGCAGAGCTCGTCCAGATCTGCAGGTGCCCCCAGGTGCAAGGAGGCGTTGACGCCCGCGGCGGCCAGTCTTAAGCTCCCATCAATACGTCACCTCCACCACCTGCCCATCGCCTTAGGAGTGGAACGGTCATGATTCTCGTTGTTGGCGCCACCGGTGATCTCGGCAGCCGTGTTACCAGTCGGCTGCGCTCGGAGGGACAGCCGGTCCGCTGCCTTCTAAGGACTGGCACAGACGACGCTGGCTTGCGCGTGATCGGCGCGGAGATCGTGCGTGGCGATCTTACGGTACCCGCCAGTCTGGGGGCTGCATGCGAGGGCATCGATACAGTGATCGCGACCGCAACGGCAATCGGTCGCCGCCTGACGGGGGCCAGCTCGTCAACAATCGGGGATGTAGATGAGAAGGGCATGGTCTCACTGGTCGATGCCGCCGAGACCGCCGGAGTGCACCGCTTCGTCTACCTTTCGTTCGCGGGGGTTGACGCCCCCATCGGCACGCCGCTGGAACACGCCAAGCTTGCGGTCGAGAAACGCCTGGGCAACTCCTCTATGCAGACTGTTATCGTCCGCGCGGACGCCTTCCAGGAAGTCCACCTCGCCCCGATGGCACGCTTTGATATTGCCCGCGGAAAGGCAGCCATCATCGGCAAAGGCAACACCAAGAGGCGGTGGGTGGCCACGGAGGATGTAGCCATCCTTCTTTGCGCGGTAGCACTCGAGTCTGCGCCGCCGGCGCTGATAGAGGTCGGAGGCCCGGAGCTCCTGACGAAGAACGAGGCCGTCGCGATCGCCCAGGACCTTACTCGCCGGGGGATGGACGTTCAGCGCATGCCCCGCCCCGTAGCCCGTCTTGCGGTGCGCTTGCTCAACCGCCGTAACGACGCGCTGGCCTCCGCCTTCGGCGCCGGGCTACACCAGGACCTTTACGAGGCCACGTGGGACGATATGCCTCTGCGCCAGCGGGGCATCAACCCCAAGGCAGCCACGGACTTTCTCCGCGAACAGGCAAGTCAGCTTCCGCAGCAAACCTAGAAATAGCGCGTCAATATCCCCAGCATGATCGAAGGGCAAAGCAAAACCCCGCCTTCTGGCTTGTGGCCATGAAGACGGGGTTTCGGTTGGTGCACCCCCCGGGACTTGAACCCGGAACCCATTGATTAAGAGTCAATTGCTCTGCCAATTGAGCTAGAGGTGCATCTTGTGTTTTGATCTCCCGGGGCTTTTTATTTCCCGGTTGATCTCCGCAACGACATGAAACTCTACACGAACTTTTGGCCCATGTGAAATCGGCCGAGCAGGCGGGTGGCCGCATCAACCCTGAGGGGCCAAAATCAGCACAAAATCAGGGTTTTGGTTGTTCGTCAGCAGCCAAAACCGGCCGTCCGGAGCCCGGATAACGTCGCGGATCCGGCCATACTCTTGTGTGAAATAGGCCACAGGATTTCCGGCTTCCTCGCCGTCCAGGGGAACCGTCCACAATCTCTGGCCACGGAGCGCACCCAGGTACGCGGTGGAGCCATCAATTTCCAGCCCGCTGGGTGAGGATTCAGCGGTTGACGGCCAGACCACCTTCGCGTCCCGGAATCCTTCCCGGTGCGGCGCCCCGGTGACCGAGGGCCAGCCATAGTTGGCGCCCGGAAGAATGAGGTTGAGCTCGTCATTGACGTCGGGCCCGAACTCGCTCGCCCACAGCCGGCCCGTACTGTCCCAAGCCAGTCCCTGGACGTTGCGGTGGCCAAGGCTGTAGACAGCATTGCCGAAGGGGTTGCCGGCCGCCGGGCGGCCCTCCGGTGTCAGTCTCAGGATCTTCCCGCCCAGGGCATTCGGGTCCTGAGGCTGCTCCCGGCGCTGTGAATCGCCGGTCCCCACATAGAGCAGGCCGTCGGGTCCAAAGCGGATCCGGCCGCCGTTATGCGTGGATGCCTTCGGGATGCCCGTGAAGATGACCTCCGGGGGGCCGATGGTGTAGGTCCCGTCACCGTCGTCCGTGAGGACCGCCCGGGCGATCCGGTTGTCCCGCTCTGCCGTGAAATAGAAATAGAGCAAGTTGTCCGAAGCGAAAGCAGGGGAGAGCGCGAGTCCGAGCAGCCCGCCCTCCCCGGCGGGAACCACTCCGGGGAGCTCTCCGATGGTGGCAGACCGGCCACCGCGGACTGCCTTGAGCAGCCTGGAGTCACGCTCGGAAATGACTGCTGTTCCGTCCGGCAGGAACACGGCGGCCCACGGAATCTGTAGTCCGAGGTCCAGCCGTTCCACCACGGCAGGCGTTCCGGGAGTGCCCGTTCCCACGCTTGTGCTGCCACCGGTGGGGGGCCCGGCGCCGTCGCCTGTGCATCCTGTAAGGATCAGGGAAAAGGCGGCAGTCCAGGCCGCGGCGGTGTGCCGGAGCCGGAGCCTATTGGAGCCGGGTCCGCCGCGGGGCGCGGAAACCTGCTGCTTCGGCATGGGCCGGTGATTCAAACCAGACTCCCGCGCGGGTCTGCTCATACTCCGGATGCCCCTCTTCGTAGTAGACCATTGAGCCGGCGTCACCCTTCACCGTGTAGTCGGCAGGACCGCTCCCGTCCGCAGACGGCGATGCCGACCCGTCGCCGTACGGGCGGTCCGCCGCCAGATGGCCTGCAGGTTCGGGAATTGTCTGGGAGTCGACCGGGGTGGGCTCGACGGGCTCATCGGTGGTGGTTCCGTCACTTCCCGACTCGGCCGCGGCTGATTCAGCCCCAGGCAGGGTGGGGGAGTGTGGCCCGGTGTACTCGGGATGATGGACCGGAGCGGCCGTGGTGGCCTCTGCGTCCGCAGTACCCGCTGTACCTGTGCCTGCCGCGTCTACTGAAGCCGTGGTTGCGGCGGCTGTATGGGGAGCAGGCGATCCGCCGGCCTCCGACCACTGGGTCTCCCACTCTGCCTCGTTGTCCGGAGCCGGGCCGGCAGCGGGCGCTGCTGTGTCGTCGTTTCCGGCAGGCGGCAATTCCTGAGCTGCCGTTGGCTCCGCCGGGGCGGGTGGTGCCGGTGCTTCCGCTGGCTCCGCCGGGACGGGTGGTGCCGGTGCTTCCGCCGGGGCCGGGGCCGGGGCCGGTGAAAGTGCAGGTACTGCTTCCGTCCGCTGCGGCACTGCCGAATCGTGTTCGGCAACCCGTCCGGCATCCGATGGACCGGCCGGCTCGGAAATGTCGTCGTCCGCTGTCGTGGGGGGAACCGGTTCCGACGGCCGTCCGAAGCCTGCGGCCGTGGCGATCCCCGCGGTGCCCGCTGCTGCGGCGGAAGCGGCGGCACTCCCGCCTGACAAGGCGCCGTCCGCCCGGATTCCTTCCGCCGGAGTAGCTCCGGTCCGGCCGTCGTCGCCGGTGGCCTTGCTGGAATTGCTGCGGTTCAGCAGCCACCACACAACACCGACAATCAGCACGATGAGAATGATCCAGAAGACAAAATCCATATCAGGGCCTTTCAGTCCAGATGGCAGGGTTGCCGTTCCCTGACGGTACGTCGGGGCAAACGGGGCTGTCTAGGTCACAGGGATTGGTCCGAGTGCCCGTCGGACCCTGAAGGAGGCCCGAACAACGCTGGGGCCGTCCAGTAGCCTCTCTACATGGACTTCAAGCGGCTGCGGATTCTGCGTGAACTTGCCGACCGGGGCACGGTGGGTGCCACCGCCGAAGCCATGCACGTCACGCCGTCGGCTGTGTCCCAGCAGCTCAAAACGCTGCAGGACGAGCTTGGCGTTGTCCTCATCGAGAAGGCCGGCCGTGGCGTCCGCCTCACCGAAGCCGGCCTGGCGATGGCTTCTGCAGCTGCGGATGTGTCAACGGCAATGGCCCGTGCGGAGGCGACCATCGACACGTACCGGCACGGCTGGCAGGCTCATGTGCGGGCAGCCTTCTTCCCCAGTGCGGCGGAGATGTTCCTGCCGGGACTCCTTCACCGGGTCGGGGCCATCGACGGCCTGCACCTTGAAGCCCACTTCGAGGACCCGGGTGTGGCCGGGTTCGCCGGCCTCGCGGCGGACTACGACATTGTCCTGGCCCACAGCGTGGATGGCCCGGAGGTGTTCGCCTCCCACGGACTGATCGTGGTCCCCCTGCTCAACGAGCCCCTGGACGTTGCGATGCAGGCAGGCCACGCATTGGCGTCGAAATCCCGGCTGACCGCCCGGGACGTGGTGGGCTACCCCTGGATGGGGGTTCCGGAGGGATTTCCGTTCGACGCCGTGTTGCGGCAAATCGAGAAACAGGCCGGCTCCACGGCGGTCAGGGCGCAGCTGTTCCCGGACCTGAGGGTGCTTGAGGCACTGGTCAGCGCCGGACATGGCCTCGCCCTGCTGCCCCGGTACACCGCGGCGGCCAACCAGGGCCGCGGGTTTGTGCTGAGGCCCCTGGTGGGCGTGACCGCCCGCCGCAGCATCGTGGCCCTGGCCCGGCCCGACGTTGCGGCCCGGACCACCATCCGGAAGGTGCTGGAGATGCTTCGGCAGGAGGCCGAGTCGGTTGCGGCCGGGCGCGGGCCTGGTGATTTCTGACACGTTTTCGCCGTTACGGGGAGCGGTGATCTCAATATATGAGACGAGAGTCCACTATTTGATCGAAATATTCACGGATTTGGGCTTCACGCACCCCGTCAGTGTCGTTGGCCCCCTCATCTGAGTCATAGACTTTGACGCATGAGTGAGGACACCCAGATCGCAACCGAAAACAAGCCTGACATCAAGCCCCGCAGCCGGGTGGTCACCGACGGAATCCACGCCGCCCCCGCGCGCGGCATGTTCCGCGCAGTCGGCATGGGGGACGACGACTTCGCCAAGCCGCAGATCGGCGTCGCCAGCTCCTGGAACGAAATCACTCCCTGCAACCTTTCCCTGAACCGGCTGGCCCAGGGCGCCAAGGAAGGCGTCCATGCAGGCGGCGGATTCCCCATGCAGTTCGGCACCATCTCCGTCTCGGACGGCATCTCCATGGGCCACGAAGGCATGCACTTCTCCCTGGTGTCCCGCGAAGTCATCGCCGACTCCGTGGAAACCGTCATGCAGGCCGAGCGGATCGACGGCTCTGTGCTCCTGGCCGGCTGTGACAAGTCCCTCCCGGGAATGCTCATGGCTGCCGCCCGCCTGGACCTTGCCAGCGTCTTCCTCTACGCCGGCTCCATCATGCCCGGCTGGGTCAAGCTCGAGGACGGCTCCGAAAAGGAAGTCACCCTCATTGACGCCTTCGAAGCCGTCGGCGCCTGCGCCGCAGGCAAAATGAGCCTCGGCGACCTCGAACGCATCGAAAAGGCCATCTGCCCCGGCGAAGGCGCCTGCGGCGGCATGTACACGGCCAACACCATGGCCTGCATCGGCGAGGCCCTGGGCATGTCCCTGCCGGGCTCCGCCGCTCCGCCCTCGGCAGACCGCCGACGGGATGAGTTCGCCCGCAAGTCCGGCGAAGCAGTGGTCAACCTGCTCCGCCTCGGCATCACTGCCCGGGACATCATGACCAAGAAGGCCTTCGAGAACGCCATCGCCGTGACCATGGCCTTCGGCGGCTCCACCAACGCCGTGCTGCACCTGCTGGCCATCGCCCGCGAAGCCGAGGTAGAGCTGACCCTGGACGACTTCAACCGCATCGGCGACAAGATCCCGCACCTCGGTGACCTGAAGCCCTTCGGCCGCTACGTCATGACCGACGTCGACAAGATCGGCGGCGTGCCGGTCATCATGAAGGCCCTGCTCGACGCCGGCCTGCTGCACGGCGACTGCCTCACCGTCACCGGCAAGACCCTTGCCGAGAACCTCGCGTCCATTAACCCGCCGGACCTCGACGGCAAGATCCTGCGCGCCCTGGACAACCCGATCCACAAGACCGGCGGCATCACCATCCTGCACGGTTCCATGGCGCCGGAAGGCGCCGTCGTCAAGAGCGCCGGCTTCGACGCCGACGTCTTCGAAGGCACCGCACGGGTGTTCGAGCGTGAACAGGGCGCCCTGGATGCGCTGGACAAGGGCCTGATCAAGGCCGGGGACGTGGTGGTCATCCGTTACGAAGGACCCAAGGGCGGCCCGGGCATGCGCGAGATGCTCGCCATCACCGGCGCCATCAAGGGTGCCGGCCTCGGCAAGGACGTGCTCCTGCTGACCGACGGCCGCTTCTCCGGCGGAACCACCGGCCTGTGCATCGGCCACGTTGCGCCGGAAGCTGTCGACGGCGGCCCCATCGCCTTCGTCAAGGACGGCGACCGGATCCGCGTGGACATCGCCGCCCGCTCCTTCGACCTCCTGGTCGAGGAAGCAGAGCTCGAGTCCCGCAAGGTCGGCTGGGAGCCGCTCCCGGCCAGGTACACCAAGGGTGTGCTCGCCAAGTACGCCAAGCTGGTGCACAGCGCCTCCACCGGCGCATACTGCGGGTGATACCTTCCCCTTTGGTGAGGCGCTGAGCGCCTCACCAAAGGGGCCCCTCGGTATCACTCTTATTAAGCCCTGCCGCCTAAGGTGGTAGGCATGCGTCTCCGCTATGTTGATGGAGCGCTACCAATTAGTGGACAAGGGAGTCCACACTGTGAGATGCGCGCCGTCGTCGTTGACATGCATCTCACGCAGAGGGAAAACTGAACGCATGATCTCATTCGTTACCGCCGGCGCCGTCGTCGTCCTTACCAGGCGCGTGGCTCAATAGCCCGACTGGTAACGAACCGTCACGCGCAAACCCCTCAAAGAGCCACCAGGCTGAGGGGTTTTTTTATTTCCCGCAGTTTCCAAAAATACAGATGATCCACAAGGAAGAGTCCGATGAGCAAAGGATCGCCGATCAGCCCCTCGCTGATGGCTACTAAGTCCGCTGGAGCCCCCAAGGCTCCGGAACGCGCCGACCGAACGGCTGACCACGCCGGTGTCGTCGCTGATCTTGCTGCTGTCTCTCCTGTCCTTGGGCCGAACAACGTTGTACCCCCAACGGTGATGACCGGCTCGCAAGCTATTGTCCGCTCGCTCGAAGAACTCGGCGTGGACGATATTTTTGGTTTGCCCGGTGGCGCGATCCTGCCTACCTATGACCCCTTGATGGCCTCCAGGATGAATCACGTACTGGTCCGTCACGAACAGGGAGCCGGCCACGCCGCGCAAGGCTACGCCATGGTCACCGGCCGGGTGGGCGTTTGTATCGCCACCTCCGGCCCGGGTGCCACCAACCTCGTTACCGCCATCATGGATGCCCACATGGACTCCGTGCCGCTGGTGGCCATCACCGGCCAGGTGTCCAGCGGTGTGATCGGCACCGACGCATTCCAGGAAGCCGACATTGTTGGCATCACCATGCCGATCACCAAGCACTCGTTCCTGGTGACCGACCCCAACGACATCCCGCACGTGATGGCGGAGGCGTTCCACCTGGCCTCGTCCGGACGCCCCGGCCCGGTCCTGGTGGATGTTGCCAAGGACGCCCAGCAGGGGCAGATGACCTTCTCCTGGCCGCCCAAGATCGACCTCCCCGGTTACCGCCCGGTGACGCGCGGCCACAACAAGCAGGTCCGCGAAGCGGCCAAGCTGATCGCTGCGGCCACCAAGCCGGTGCTCTACGTGGGTGGCGGCGTGGTCAAGGCGCACGCTTCCGCGGAACTCCGTGAGCTGGCTGAACTGACCGGCGCGCCCGTCGTCACCACCCTGATGGCGCGCGGTGTGTTCCCGGATTCCCACCCGCAGCACGTGGGCATGCCCGGCATGCACGGCACGGTGTCCGCGGTCACGGCGCTCCAGCAGTCCGATCTGCTCATCACCCTCGGAGCACGCTTCGATGACCGCGTCACTGGCATCCTGAAGTCCTTCGCGCCGCACGCCAAGGTGATCCACGCGGACATTGATCCCGCCGAAATCTCCAAGAACCGCACGGCCGATGTGCCAATCGTGGGATCCGTCAAGGAAATCATCCCCGAGCTCACCGAGGCGGTACGTTCACAGTTCGAAGCCGCCGGCACCCCGGACCTGACCACGTGGTGGGCTTTCCTTAACAACCTCAAGGAAACCTACCCGCTGGGCTGGACCGAGCCGGAGGACGGGCTTTCGGCCCCGCAGCGCGTCATCGAACGCATTGGCGCGCTCACCGGTCCCGAAGGCATCTACGTGGCCGGCGTGGGCCAGCACCAGATGTGGGCAGCGCAGTTCATCAAGTACGAGCGTCCGCACGCCTGGCTCAATTCCGGCGGTGCCGGAACCATGGGCTATGCGGTTCCGGCTGCCATGGGCGCCAAAGTCGGCGAACCGGACCGCGTGGTCTGGGCCATCGACGGCGACGGCTGCTTCCAGATGACCAACCAGGAACTGGCCACCTGCGCCATCAACAAGATTCCCATCAAGGTTGCCGTCATCAACAACTCCTCGCTGGGCATGGTGCGCCAGTGGCAGACCCTCTTCTACGAGGGCCGCTACTCCAACACCGACCTGAACACCGGCCACGAGACCGTCCGCATCCCGGACTTCGTCAAGCTGGGGGAGGCGTACGGCTGTGCGTCGTTCCGCTGCGAACGTGACGAAGACATTGATGCCACCATCCAGAAGGCCCTCGAGATCAACGACCGCCCCGTGGTCATCGATTTCGTGGTGAGCCCCGACTCCATGGTGTGGCCGATGGTGCCCGCCGGCGTAAGCAACGACCAGATCCAGGTTGCCCGCAACATGACCCCGGAATGGGAAGAGGAGGACTGATCATGAGCCGTCACACACTGTCCGTTCTGGTTGAAGACAAGCCCGGTGTACTGACCCGCGTTGCGAGCCTGTTCGCACGCCGCGCCTTTAACATCAACTCCCTGGCCGTCGGCCCGACGGAAGTCCCGGGCATGTCCCGGATGACCGTCGTCGTCGACGCCGACGGTGACCTCATTGAGCAGGTCACCAAGCAGCTCAACAAACTGGTCAACGTGATCAAGATCGTTGAGCTGACCTCCGAATCTTCCGTACAGCGAGACCACATCCTGGTCAAGGTACGTGCGGATGCCGCGACTCGTCTGCAGGTGACCCAGGCTGCAGACCTGTTCCGAGCTTCAGTGGTTGACGTCTCCACAGACTCCGTAGTCATTGAAGCAACCGGCCACCCCGAAAAGCTCACGGCGCTGCTCTCAGTGCTGGAGCCCTTCGGCATCCGCGAAATTGTGCAGTCCGGCACCCTGGCCGTTGGACGGGGATCCCGCTCCATGAGTGACAGGGCCTTGCGCAGCGCTTAGGACGGCGGGGCACAGCCCCACCAGCAGCGCAATGCCCGTGCAGTACCGCAACACCCAGACTAATTACCCCGAGAATCCACTCAAGAGGAGTTACAAAAGTGACTGAAATGTTCTACGACGACGACGCCGACCTGTCGATCATCCAGGGTCGCAAGGTTGCGATCGTCGGCTATGGCTCCCAGGGCCACGCCCACGCGCTGAACCTGCGCGACTCCGGCGTCGAAGTTACGATCGCCCTGAAGGAAGGCTCTTCCTCGATCGCCAAGGCCGAGGACGCCGGCTTCACCGTCAAGAACGTGGCCGACGCCGCCGAATGGGCCGACGTCATCATGATCCTGGCGCCGGACCAGCACCAGCGCTCGATCTTCAACGACTCCATCAAGGACAAGCTGACCCCGGGCAAGGCACTGGCCTTCGCACACGGCTTCAACATCCGCTTCGGCTACATCGAGGCTCCGGAGGGCGTCGACGTCATCCTGATCGCTCCGAAGGCTCCCGGCCACACGGTTCGCCGCGAATTCGAAGCCGGCCGTGGCATCCCGGACATCATCGCAGTCGAGCAGGACGCTTCCGGCGCTGCCTGGGACCTGGCGAAGTCCTACGCGAAGGCCATTGGCGGCACCCGTGCGGGCGTCATCAAGACCACCTTCACCGAAGAGACCGAAACCGACCTGTTCGGCGAGCAGTCTGTCCTCTGCGGCGGCGTCTCCCAGCTGGTCCAGTACGGTTTCGAGACCCTGACCGAAGCCGGCTACCAGCCGCAGATCGCCTACTTCGAGGTCCTGCACGAGCTCAAGCTCATCGTTGACCTCATGTGGGAAGGCGGCATCGCCAAGCAGCGCTGGAGCGTTTCCGACACCGCCGAGTACGGCGACTACGTCTCCGGCCCGCGCGTCATCACCCCCGAGGTCAAGGAAAACATGCAGGCTGTCCTCGCGGACATCCAGAGCGGTGCCTTCGCTAAGCGCTTCATCGAAGACCAGGACAACGGCGGCGTTGAGTTCAAGGCGCTGCGTGCCAAGGCAGAACAGCACCCGATCGAAGCTGTCGGCCGTGAACTGCGCGGTTTGTTCTCCTGGCAGCAGCAGGACGAGGACTACGTAGAGGGCTCCGCAGCCCGCTAAGGCTGCTCCCCAGGCGCCCTTTACCGTGCGCCAGTGAGGCCGGGTTCACACTTAACAATGTGAGCCCGGCCTTTCCGTCAGCCTAGACTTGATTTATCCCCAGGACTGCAACGCAGAGGATCAGCCGTGTCAAAACCCGTAGTACTGCTCGCCGAAGAACTTTCGCCCGCCACGATCGAGGCCCTGGGCCCGGACTTCGAGATCCGCCAGACGGATGGCGCCGACCGGTCCCAGCTGCTGTCGGCCATCGCGGACGTGGACGCCATCCTGGTCCGCTCCGCCACACAGGTGGACGCCGAGGCCATCGCCGCCGCGAAGAACCTCAAGGTCATCGCCCGCGCCGGCGTGGGCCTGGACAACGTGGACATCAAGGCCGCTACGCAGGCAGGCGTGATGGTGGTCAACGCGCCCACCTCGAACATCGTCTCGGCCGCAGAACTCACGGTGGGCCACATCCTGAGCCTGGCGCGTCACATCCCGCAGGCAAGCTCCGCCCTGAAAAACGGCGAATGGAAGCGCTCCAAGTACACGGGCATTGAACTCTTCGAAAAGAAGGTCGGCATCATCGGCCTTGGCCGCATCGGCGCACTGGTCGCTGCCCGCCTGCAGGGCTTCGACACCGAGATCCTCGCCTACGACCCCTACATCACCTCGGCCCGTGCCGCGCAGCTGGGCGTCAGGCTGGTCAGCCTGGACGAACTGCTGAGCCAGTCCGACTTTGTCACCATCCACATGCCCAAGACGCCGGAGACCGTCGGCATGCTCGGCGCAGACGCCTTCACCAAGATGAAGTCCACCGCCTACGTCATTAACGTTGCCCGCGGCGGCCTGGTCGATGAAGAGGCCCTGTTCGCGGCACTGCAGGACCGCCAGATCGCCGGCGCAGCCGTGGATGTTTTCGTCAAGGAACCCAGCACCGACCTGCCCTTCTTCAGCCTCGACAATGTGATCGTGACCCCGCACCTGGGCGCCTCCACCGATGAAGCCCAGGAGAAGGCCGGCGTTTCGGTTGCAAAGTCAGTGCGCCTCGCGCTGGCCGGCGAACTTGTTCCGGACGCCGTCAACGTCGCCGGCGGTGTGATTGCCCCTGACGTCCGTCCGGGCATCCCGCTGATCGAAAAGCTTGGCCGGATCTTCACCGCCCTGACCCACGCCTCGCTGACCCAGATCGACGTCGAGGTTGCCGGCGAAATCGCCGCCCTGGACGTCAAGGTCCTCGAGCTCGCCGCACTGAAGGGCATCTTCGCCGACGTCGTGACCGAGCAGGTCTCCTACGTCAACGCCCCGGTCATCGCTGAACAGCGCGGCATCAACGTCCGCCTCATCACGACGGCGGAGGCGGAGGACTACCGCAACGTCCTGACCATCCGGGGTGCTTTGAGTGACGGCAGCCAGATCTCCGTGGCAGGTACGCTCACGGGCCCGAAGCAGATCCAGAAGCTCGTGGGCGTCAACGGCTACGACGTCGAGATCCCCATCAGCGAGCACCTCGTGGTGGTGGCCTACGCGGACCGGCCCGGCGTGATCGGCACCATCGGACACATCCTGGGCATGAACAACATCAACATCGCCGGCATGCAGGTTGCCCGGCAGGCTGAGGGTGGCCAGGTCCTGGCCCTGCTGACGATCGACAGTTCCGTGCCGCAGCAGGTCCTGGATGCAATCAAGGCAGGCATCGGCGCGGAAATGGTCCGCGAAGTGGACCTTGAGGACTAGCATCCCCAGCATCGTGAACCACGCGTGACCGCGACTTAACGTCGGCCACGTATGATTGGCCGGTCTGCTTACAATGGCTAGGTCCTGTTTCAGGACCGGGCCGGCAGGCCGGCCAATACTTTTTGCACACCAGGCAGGAAACCAACCCTCACGTCCGTCAAACGCGGATGATGGTGTGCGCACGCAATCCAGGTTTCAGGGAGCCCAATGAACGCCGTCCAGAGGTTCATCAGAAGCAAAGTGCTGCTGCTGACCGCGGCCATCTTGATCGCAGCCATGTGCTTGTCGGTCCTCGTCCAAGGTCAGTCGCAGGCAGCACTCAACCGGACGGTGGATGAAAATTCACGCGGACTCTATGATGTCCTGGTCCAGGCCAAGGCAGGTTCCGGCGCGCTGATGCAGCCGGAAATCGCAAGCGGCAGCGGCGGTATCAGCTTTGAGCAGCTGGAATCCATCCGGGACCTGACAGGGACCTCGGTGGCGGCTCCCATCAGCCTGGTCTCGCGCGTGACCCAGAACCTGGAAGCCCCCCGGCTCGATGCCATGGACTACCTCGGCTACAACGCCGGCCTCGCGGGCACCGCCACGGCGGACCAGGCCGCAGGCGCCACGGCGCCCGCCCAGTGGCCGGCCGCCGAGTCGGTCCTCAGCGACACCGCCAAGAAGTACCGGCTCACGGCCAGCGCGGTCAGCTCCGACGGCCTCTCCGAACAGACCCTCTTCAAATCGACTGCAGAAGGCAGCCTCGGCAAGGCCAAGCTCGTGGAGGAAAAAGCCGCCGGAGGAAGCAGCATCCGAATTGCCGCGCCGGCCGGCGAAACCGGCATCAAGTTCCCGGACCCGGCCGGTGGCTCCGAACACAACCTGTTTAACCTTTCCGTCTCGCTGCCGTTGTCGCCCGAAGTGACCGAGTCCGTCGTCGCCGTCGACCCCGTGGCGGAACGCGCGCTGCTGGGCTCGGCAGGTGACTTCCTGGCCCCGTTGGAGAAGGCGCCGCCCGCCGACGCCCGGAACGCCGGTGCAATCGGCCGGCACTTCGAAAGCCTCTTTACCAACGGCATCAGCATGAAAGAGCTGTCAGAAGGCCCAGACTTCCTGGGCGTCAAGCTCAAGTACTGGGCGCCCCTGATGACGCAGTACCAGCAGGCAAAGCGCAACGGCCAGCTCACCGCGGACTCCCAGGCCATCCCGCTGATTGTCCGCTCCGGCACCTCACTGGACCTGAAGTACAACGTCAAGATCGAAGAGATCGACGCTTCCGGCAAGGTGGTCAAGGAAGTCGGCACCGCATCGCGGTCGCTGGACAAGGACTACCTCCCCTTCGTTTCGAAGGATCCGTTCGCGCTGTCCTGGCCCGGTTCAACCGACCACTCATCGCTCCTTGGCAGCCAGGGCAACTTCAACCAGGGGCTCTACACCCCGGCCACCTGGAGCACGGACTTTGCCGCCGCCCCGAAATACACCGACGGCGACACCGCGGCCAACGGCGCTGTTGAAAAATCTGCTGTCCCCGGGGAATGGGTGACCGTCAACCGGCTGCCCGAGAAGACTCCTTCCGGCGGGCCGGTAGACCAGACGCAGCGCGAACCCGTGGACGAGCGCTCGTACCGCGAAGACCTCGACACCGGTGAGAAGCTGGCCGCACCGCTCGCCATGGTCTACGGAACCTTTGACCCGGCTGCTGTCGCAGAGGCCGCAGGCGACGTGAACCGCCTCCCGCTGGGCGGCTACGATCCCACCCCCTTCACGTTGACCAAGGACGCCGAGGGCAAGGACGTCACAGCCACCCAGCTTGAGCCGTCCCTCAGCGCCACCGGACTGGCGAGCCAGTCCGCCGGTGCCATTACCGACTACTACGGCCTCGCTGCAGCCCGCGGCTACAAGGACAACGCCTCCGTCATCGACGCCGTCCGCGTCCGCGCCAAAGCGCCCGGAAGCTGGAAACAGGCACAGCCCGACGTCGAGAAGCTGGCCAGCGAAATCCGCGAGATGGGCC
The DNA here is from genome assembly GCF_040812005.1 of Arthrobacter sp. HS15c. NCBI lineage: Bacteria > Bacillati > Actinomycetota > Actinomycetes > Micrococcales > Micrococcaceae > Arthrobacter > Arthrobacter sp. HS15c. Next base: position 72,778 of record NZ_JBFOHM010000001.1, on the reverse strand, counting down.
TGGAAGCCACAGTCGTGGCCGGGTCGGCCCGCGAGGACGCCAGCATCTTTGTTCCCGGCTACTCCAAGGACGGCGCAGGCAAGGAATCCGCGCTGGGCACCGTCCAGCAGTCCTGGGTCAGGCAGAACGCCGCCGACGCTGTCTCCGGGTCCCTCACCGGCACCAACGTCACCCTGCTCTTCCTGACGCTCTGCGGCGCCGCGCTGCTGACCGGCGCCTCGACCGTGAGCTATATCCGAAAACGCAAGACCGAGGCCGGCACCCTGCGCGCCATGGGCTGGACCCAACGAAGGATCCGAAGCTGGGTGCTGGAGGAATTCGCGGTCGGCGCCGCGCTGCTCGCCGTCGCTGGAATCGCCCTGAGCGTTGTGAGTTGGAGCCTGACGACGGTCATCGTGTCGGCGTCGGTCCTCGTCCTGTATGCGGCAGCGGCCTTCTTCGCGGCGCAGCAACTGCGCCACCGCGACGAGGTGGACCAGGAACCGCAGCATGACGAGCGCCTGATCCCGGTGGATTCCCCGCTGACGTTCGCCAACCGGCAGCTCAGCACAAACAAGTTCAACACCCTGTCGCTGGCTGTTGCAGTGGGCGTCTTCGGGGCCGCTGTCGGCGGGCTGATCGCACTGCTGATCGACATCCCGCGGGCCGCCGGCGCCAGCGCACTCAGTGGGCTCGCCGCTGCCAGCGTCGCTTTCCCGAGCATCCTCCTGGCGCTTTCAGGCGTGATCGTGGGGCTCGTGCTGACGCTGGTGACCGGACGTTTTGAGCTCAATGCGAAACGCCAGTACCTTGGCATCCTTGAGGCCATGGGCTGGAACCCGGACATGCTCCGCCAGGTCCGCTTGTTCGAAAACGCGCTGGTGGGCACGGTGGCCCTGCCGCTGGGCGTTCTGGGCGCGCTGGGCATCGGGCTCCTCCTTGCCCCGTATGCCGCCCTGTGGGCCGGAGTCGCCGGCCTCGTGGCTGTAATTTGCTGGATACCGATTGCAACGAAAGTGGTCCAATGACAAACGAGACGAATGTTCACCGGAGCCGGAGGTCCGGCTCGGTTGAGGCGCCCCTGCAGACCCGTGCCAACACCATCGTCAAGGCCTCGGACCACGGCACCCCGCTGGAACTGAGCGACATCACCATCCGCTACGGCGGCGGCAAGGGCGGTGCCGAGGCGGTCAGCGTCGTTGAGGGCTTTGACCTGACGCTGCACGCCGGCGAGATGCACTGCGTCGCCGGCCGAAGCGGCTCCGGCAAGACCAGCATCCTGACCGTGGGCGCGGGACTGACGCTGCCGACGTCGGGCCGTGTCTTCTGGGAAGGCGACTCCCTTGAAAGCATGGGGGACGACGAAATCGCCGACCGCCGCCGTGCCCTCATCGGCTACGTGGACCAAGGCGGTGCGCTCATCGACGGCATGAGCGCACTGGAGAACGTCCTGCTGCCCGCCGTGCCCGACGGCGAGGTGGAGCAGCGCCGCGACATGGCCAAGGACCTCCTGGACCTCGTGGGGCTGGGGCGCCGCATGCGGCACCGCCCCGCTCAGCTCTCCGGCGGCGAACGCCAGCGGGTGGCCATTGCCCGGGCACTGATCCTGGGCACCCGTGTCCTGGTGGTTGACGAGCCGACGGCCAGCCTCGACAGGGCATCCGCCAACCGCATCATCAGCATCCTCAAAGACACCACCAACGACGGAATCGCGGTGCTGGTCGCTTCACACGACCACGAACTGGTCCGCCTGAGCGATACGCTGACTGAACTTATCTAGCCCGTCCCTCCGCACCAAAGGTACCGTCCGAACGTGACTGCTCCAGAGAAAAACCCGTTCTACATCACCACGGCCATCACGTACCCCAACGGGGTGCCCCACATCGGCCACGCCTACGAGTACATCGCCACCGATGCCATGGCGCGCTTCAAGCGGCTGGACGGCCATGACGTGATGTTCCTGACCGGCACGGACGAGCACGGCATGAAGATCGCCCAGACGGCCGAAAAGGAAGGCATCACGCCCAAGGAGCTGGTGGACCGGAACGCGGAAGTCTACAAGGCGGCGCACGCCGCGCTGGGGATCAGCTACGACCGGTTCATCCGCACGACGGATGAGGACCACTACGCCGCATCGCAGGCCATCTGGAAGAAGATGGAAGCCAACGGCGACATCTACCTGTCCAAATACGAGGGCTGGTACTCCGTCCGCGACGAAGCCTTCTACGTCGAGGACGACACCGTGGTCAAGGACGACGGCGTGCGCTACTCGAAAGAGACGGACACCGAGGTGACGTGGACGGCGGAAGAGAGCTACTTCTTCCGGCTGTCGGCCTACCAGGACCGGCTCCTGGCGCTGTACGAGGCACAGCCCGAATTCGGCGCACCGCAGTCCCGTTTCAACGAGGTCATCAGCTTCGTCAGGCGCGGCCTCGAAGACCTGTCCATCAGCCGCACGACGTTTGACTGGGGCGTCCCCGTTCCCGGCAACGACAAGCATGTGATGTACGTGTGGGTTGATGCGCTGACCAACTACCTGACGGGCGTCGGCTACCCGGACGTCGACTCGGAATCGTTCAGGAAGTTCTGGCCCGCTGACGTCCACGTCATCGGCAAGGACATCTCCCGGTTCCACGCGATCTACTGGCCGGCCTTCCTGATGAGCGCCGGACTGGAACTGCCCAAGCGCGTGATGATCCACGGCTTCCTGCACAACAACGGCGTGAAGATGTCCAAGTCCCTCGGCAACGTGGTGGCACCTGCGGACTTCGTGGCGCAGTACGGCCTGGACCAGGTACGGTTCTTCTTCCTCCGCGAGGTCCCGTTCGGCGCCGACGGAAGCTACAACCACGAAGCCATCGTGGGCCGCATGAACTCGGACCTGGCCAACAACTTCGGAAACCTGGCGCAGCGGTCACTTTCCATGGTGGCCAAGAACTGCGAAGGCAAAGTGCCGGTACCCGGAGCCTTCACTGCCGCGGACACCGCCATCCTTGAGCAGGCCAACGGGCTGCTTGGGGCCGCCAGGGCTGCCTTTGAAAAGCAGGAGTTCAGCCGCGCCCTCGAAGCCATCTGGTCGGTGCTGGGGGACACCAACGCCTACTTCGCAGACCAGGCGCCCTGGGTCCTGCGGAAGACCGACGTCGAACGCATGAACACGGTGCTCTACGTAACGCTGGAAGTGCTGCGGATCGTGGCCATCCTCGCGCAGCCGGTCATGCCCACCGCCACGGCTGCGCTGCTTGAGACGCTAGGCCAGCCCGACGGCGCGTCCCGGCAGTTCTCTGCGCTCACCACACCGATCGCCGCGGGAACGCCGCTGCCGGCGCCGGCGCCCGTCTTCCCCAAGTACGAGGAACCGGCCGAGGCTTAGGGTACATTCCGGGCCGGACCACGTGCTCCGGCCCGGAATATGTACCGGCACGGCCGAAACAAGTAGTGCCCGTCCTCGAATGCGGGTACTGAGTACTGGAGACGGGCAAGTAGCCGGATACGTAGCCTAGCTCTGTAAGCGAACTGATGATTCACATCTGGGAGAACCGTCGCCCCCGATGCTGTCTGTTTGCTGTTGTACCCGTCATTTAGGGGCGGTCGCCGTTTTCCCTCGCGTCTGATCAGTTTCGACCAGACTATGGACGGAGACGGAAATGAAACGGATCCTTGCCGCATTAGGTGTTTCGGGCCTCGCAATCCTGGGTGCCTCGGCGACGGCAATCGCATCGCCAACGGAATCACCGGGCGGCGGCGACAAGATCACTATTTGTCACGCCACGGGCTCAAACACCAACCCCTTTAGGGTCATCACCATTGACCTGCACGGGCTCAACGGCCACGCCAATGCCAACCACCAGCTCAGCGAGGACATCATCCCGCCGAACGATGGCAGCATCGTGCCGGAAGGCCAGAACTGGACCGCCGAAGGGCAGGCCACGTTCAACAACAAGTGTGTCCCCACGACCGTGCCGCCAGTCGTTCCACCTGTGGTTCCGCCCGTAGTGCCGCCGGCAGTCGTGCCGGGTGCCGGTAATCCCAGCGGGGCCGTGGTCGGAAAGCCCGCCGGGGCGGGTGCCGTGGTTGCCACCAATCCAGGGTTCAATGTGCAGACCGCTGTGACGGGTTCGCCTGGCGTTGCTGTTGCCCCCTGGGCCGGTGGCCTGGCGCTGATGCTGCTCGCAGCAACGGGAGTAGCCGCCCGCAAGACGTTGCCCGCAAGCGGACTGGCGTCCCGGCGCCGGAAAGATTGACGTCGGTGACTGACGCCCGCGAGGGCGCTGCGTGACACTCCGGCAGGCGCCGTGGCCGCAAGGACACGGCGCCTGCCGGCAGCCAGGTAAGTTCTGACACCAACGGGCGGGGGCGCCATGGACACTGACTACTCCCCGGAATCAACCGCGTCACCGGAAGGGCCGAACCCCGAGCCGCCGGCCCGGCAGGGCAGGATCTACAACGCCAGGAGCCTCGTTTTCGTGGTTCTTTGCGGCGTCCTTGGCTACTTGGCATTCGCCCTTTTTCCATTACTGGCCGGACCGAACCGCTCCCCGGCCCCGGAAACCGGAGTCGCAGTGCAGGCGCCGCCACCGGCCCCATCAACACCCACCCCGCCGGCGGCTGTCCCGGTTCCGGCCGGACCGCCGGCCGCGCCGCCACAACGGCTGGTTTACCCCGCAGCGGGGATCGACGTTGTGGTCCATCCGCTCGAACCAACCGGCGCCGACCGCGCCTCCCAGACGATCGTGCCGCCGCCCACCATGGACGGCTACTGGCTGACACCCTACGGGGTGCCGGGAGCAGGCTCGGTCAACACCACGTACGTGGCCGGCCACAGCTGGCAGGACCAGGAGGCGCCGTTCAACCGGCTGAGCACCCATGCGGCGCCCGGCGACCGGCTGACCGTCACAACCTCCGCAGGGGATGTCGCCTACCGCGTGGATTCGGTCACTACTTACGTCAAGTCGGGCCTGAAGGACAGCCCCATCTGGCAGGTGGTACCTAACAGGCTGGTCCTGATTTCCTGCTACACCGATGACTTCTGGGGAACCAACGTGGTGGTGGTGGCCTCACCCGAAGCCGCGTCTCAATAGCTGAGACTGATTGTCCGGCATGCGGATCCCCTAAATATTCTTGGACCATGAGCGCATCCACCATCAATCTCGCTGTCATTCCCGGTGACGGCATTGGCCCCGAGGTCATTGCCGAGGCACTGAAGGTCCTCGAAAAGGCCGTCGCCGCCGAAGGCGTCAACCTCGAGCAGCACCACTACAAGCTCGGCGCCGAGCACTGGCTGGCCACCGGCGAGACCCTTCCGGACGAGGTCCTCGAGGACCTGCGGACGCGCGACGCGATCCTCTTCGGGGCTGTGGGTGCTGCCCCGGGCGACACCAGGATCCCGTCCGGCATCATCGAACGCGAGATGCTGCTCAAGCTCCGCTTCAGCCTGGACCACTACGTCAACCTGCGTCCGTCCCGCCTCTTTGGCACCGTGGGCAGCCCGCTGGCCAACCCGGGAACCATCGATTTCATCGTCGTCCGTGAAGGGACCGAGGGACCCTACGTCGGCAACGGCGGCACGCTGCGGGGCGGCACGCCGCACGAAGTGGCCACCGAGGTCTCACTGAACACCGCGCACGGCGTGGAGCGTGTGGTCCGGGATGCTTTCCGCCGCGCCAGCGCACGGGAACGCAAGCATGTCACCCTGGTCCACAAGCACAACGTCCTGGTCTTCGCCGGCCACCTGTGGAAGCGGACCGTCGAGGCCGTGGCCCAGGAGTTCCCGGAGGTCACCCACGACTACCTCCACGTTGACGCCGCCACGATTTTCATGGTCACCGACCCGTCACGCTTTGACGTCATCGTCACGGACAACCTGTTCGGAGACATCCTGACCGACCTCGCCGCGGCCATCACCGGCGGCATCGGGCTGGCCGCCTCGGGCAACATCAACATGGACCGCACCGCTCCGTCCATGTTCGAACCTGTGCATGGCTCCGCCCCGGACATTGCAGGCCAGCAGAAGGCGGATCCCACTGCCGCCATCCTGTCGGCGGTACTCCTGCTGGACCACCTCGGCTACACCGAAGCGGCCCGGAAGATCGAAGCGGCGGTCATCACCGACGTCGAAAACCGCGCCGGCGGCTCCCGTACCACCAGCGCCATCGGGGATGCCATCGCTGCAGCGCTCTAGGCCGTGCTCTTGCGACTCGGTTAACCGGCGTAAGCTAGTTTCGAATCACCAAATGCTGCCCTGAGGTTCAAGGATGAACCACGTCCACGGGCAGCCGATCGTGGAGGAACCATGACTCAGACTGCCCATGGCGTCGAATTCAACCAGCAGCCCTCGGCCACCCCGAAGTCAGCTGAAGAGCGTGCAGCCATCCTGGCGAACCCAGGTTTTGGCAACTACTTCACCGACCACACCGCCGTCGTCGACTACAGCGTCGACGAGAGCGGCAACGGCGGCTGGCACAACGCACGCGTTGAAGCCTACGGACCCATCAGCCTCGACCCGTCGGCAGCCGTGCTGCACTACGGCCAGGAGATCTTCGAAGGCCTCAAGGCCTACCGCCACGCGGACGGCTCCGTCTGGACCTTCCGTCCGGAAGCCAACGCTGCCAGGCTGAACAGTTCGGCCCGCCGGCTGGCCCTGCCGGAGCTTCCGGCGGAGTACTTCCTCGGCGCCATCCGCGAACTGGTGGCGGCGGACAAGGAATGGGTTCCCGGCGGCGACGGCGAAGCGCTTTACCTGCGCCCCTTCATGATCGCCACCGAGGCATTCCTGGGTGTCCGCGCAGCACGTGAAGTTTCGTTCCGTGTCATCGCGTCACCGGCTGGCAACTACTTCGGCGGCGAGCTGAAGCCGGTTTCCATCTGGATCTCCCGTGAATATGCCCGCGCCGGCCGCGGCGGCACCGGTGCAGCCAAGTGCGGCGGCAACTACGCAGCCTCGCTGATCGCCCAGCAGGAGGCCGAAGCCAACGGCTGCAAGCAGGTCCTCTTCCTGGACCAGTTCAACGACAACGCCATTGAAGAGCTCGGCGGCATGAACGTCTTCTTCGTGATGAAGGACGGTTCGCTGGTCACGCCCGCGCTGACCGGCACCATCCTGGAGGGCATCACCCGGATGTCCGTCATCCAGGTGGCCAAGGACATGGGCCGCGAAGTCACCGAACGCAAGATCACCCTGGACGAATGGCGCGACGGCGTTGCCTCCGGCGACATCACCGAGGTGTTCGCCTGCGGAACCGCGGCCGTGATCACTCCCATCGGCGTGCTCAAGGACGCCACGGAGTTCATCGGCTCCGAGGACGCCAAAGCGGGGGAGACCACCATGGCCATCCGCGAGCAGCTGCTGGGCATCCAGACCGGCACCGTCCCGGACACCCACGGCTGGCTGACCCGCCTGGCTTAAGCAGGCCGCACACCCACAAAGAATGACGACGGCGGCTGGCCGGCACCTGCTCCAAGCTTGGGCAGTGTGCCGGGCGGCCGCCGTCGTTCCTTAATCCCGGGGGACGGGAGCCGGGCGGTGGGCATCAGCGCCGGGCGGCCTTCCGGGCAGCGTTCTTGAGCGCCTTGCGGGAGACCGGCTTCAGCGCCTTGCGCGCGGCTTCGTCAGCAATGGCCTGGTTGCGGCGGGCATCAATGATGTCGTTCCACAGCGTCGTCGCAAAAACGCCGCCGTCCTGCGCGTAGACGTCATAAGGGTAGTCGGCAAAGACTGCCGGCGTGGTGCTTCCGGTGGGCAGGTCCTTCCCTGTTATCTCGGCGATGGCGTCGGCAACAGCCCAGGTCCGGGTCAGGTGCCTGGTCAGGTTTTCCTGGACGAAAATGGTTGCATCGCTGGAGGCAGCCGCGCGTTTCAGGAGTATGCCCAGGTCGTCGGCCAGGAACGTGGCCGCCTGTTCTTCGACGGGTGCTGAACCTGACCGGAAATCCTCCGCGACGCCATCCACCGCTTCGCGCCAATCCGAGGTCTCGCGGAACTTCTTCCACGTTGGGAACCAGACAATCCCGCCCGTTGCGTGGTTGTGGATGTGCAGGAGTCCGCTGTTTTTCTCCGTTGCAGCGTGGTCGTGGCCGGCAGTATCAGCTTCGACGAGGAGATCGGCAAGTGTGGTTGTGGTGCTCATGATGTCTGGTTCAGGCTTCCTGATGGAGGGGTATGGTCTTCACTGGTGGTCAACCCCGCCCGTGTGGCGTTCTATTCCGGCGTCAGGGCAGCCGTGCAGGGGAGGATGCAAAGATGGGATGGTGACGTCACCTCCCGGCCCCCTCCTGCAGCGCAGCTCAGCCCTGACCCGGTTCATCCTGGCCCCCAACCCGGGACCCATGAGCCTGGAGGGCACCAACTCCTACGTATTGCAGACGGCCGGCAGTCCGGCCGCGGTGGTGGTGGACCCCGGCCCGCTGGACGACACCCACCTCCAGGCGCTTGCCGGGGCCGGCGCCGTGGAGCTCATCCTTGTCACGCACCGCCATGCGGACCACACCGCCGGCTCGGCCCGGCTGCATCAGCTGACCGGCGCGCCGGTCCGGGCCGCCGACCCCGCCCATTGCCACGGCGGCGGTGCAACCTTGCGGGATGGCGAGGTAATCCGGGCAGCCGGACTGGAAATCCGGGTCCTGGCGACGCCGGGCCACACCTCCGATTCGGTCTGCTTCAACCTCCCAGGCGACGGCCCGCAGGGTTCCGTGCTGACCGGCGACACCATCCTGGGACGCGGCACCACCATGCTGGACTACCCGGACGGGACGCTCGGGGACTATCTCTCAACCCTGGACAGGCTCGAGGCGCTGGGGGCAGCCACGGTCCTTCCCGCCCACGGCCCGGTGCTGCCGTCCCTTGAACTGATCGTCCGCGCCTACCGCGACCACCGGCTCGAACGGCTGGCGCAGATCCGCGCCGCCCTGGGCCGGCTGGGCCCGGACGCCGCCGTCGGTGACGTGACCGACGCCGTGTATTCCGACGTCGGGCCTTCCGTCAGGCGCGCTGCCGAAATGTCGGTGGCAGCCCAGCTGGACTACCTCCGTGGAGCCGCCCGGGACGGTTGAGCGGGCCAGCCACGGCGGCCGGAGACGGTAGGCTGGGAACCATGCGTATTGCCAGGTTTGTAGTCGATTCTGATCCCCTCTACGGCATTGTGGAGGGCCAGCCGGGCAGTGAGGAAATCACTGTCATCCACGGTGACCCGTTCTTCAACGGCGTGGAACGCACGGCGGTCCACCACAAGCTCGAAGACGTCCGCCTGCTGGCGCCGATCATTCCCCGCAGCAAGGTGATCGGCGTCGGCCGCAACTTTGTCGAGCACGCCCACGAACTGGGCAACGAGGTACCCGCCCAGCCGCTGCTGTTCCTGAAGCCCAACACCTCGGTGGTGGGCCCGAACGACCCCATCGTGCTGCCCGAATTCTCCGAGGAAGTCTCCTTCGAGGCCGAGCTGTGCGTGGTCATCGGCCGGATCTGCAAGGACGTCCCGGAAGAACGCGTCGACGACGTCATCTTCGGCTACACCTGCGGCAACGACCTCACCGCCCGCGACGTCCAGAAAACGGACCTGCAGTGGGCCCGGGCCAAGGGCTTCGACACCTCAGCGCCCCTGGGCCCGTGGATCGAGACGGAACTGGACACCGAGGACCTCCAGATCCAGGGCCGGCTCAACGGCGAGCTCCGCCAGGACGGCAGCACCAGCCAGATGATCCGCGGCGTCCGCGAACTCGTGTCCATCGTGTCGCAGGCATTTACGCTGCTGCCCGGCGACGTCATCATGACCGGAACGCCGGCCGGCGTGGGCCTGGTGCAGGCCGGCGACCGCTTTGAAGTGGAGATCGAAGGGATCGGGCGCCTGTCCAACCCCATCGTGCGCCGCTGACGGCCCGCGCGATCCGGGCGGGTGCACCCTCCGGCAAGCGGTAAAGTTGGAGCCACTATGACTACTGCTTCTGCGTCCTCTGCTGCCTCCATCCCGACCGTCACTGCCGATACTCCGGTACGCGTCCGGTTCTGCCCGTCACCCACCGGGACACCGCACGTGGGCCTGATCCGGACCGCCCTGTTCAACTGGGCCCATGCCAAGCACACCAAGGGCACGTTTGTGTTCCGCATCGAGGACACGGACGCGGCACGCGACTCGGAAGAGAGCTACCAGCAGCTGCTGGAGGCCCTGAAGTGGCTGGGGATCACCTGGGAAGAGGGCGTGGAGGTCGGCGGCCCGCACGAGCCGTACCGGCAGTCGCAGCGGCTGGACCTTTACAAGGACGTTGTCGCCAAGCTCCTCGAGGCCGGTTTCGCCTACGAATGCTACTCGTCGCCGGAAGAAGTCGAGGCCCGCCACCGTGCTGCCGGCCGCGACCCGAAGCTTGGCTACGACAACTTTGACCGCGAACTCACCGACGAGCAGCTCGCCGCGTTCAAGGCCGAGGGGCGCAAGCCCGTGCTGCGCGTCCGCATGCCCGACGAAGACGTCGTCTTCACGGACCTGGTCCGCGGCGACATCACCTTCAAAGCCGGCAGCATCCCGGACTACGTCATCGTCCGTGCCGACGGCTCGCCGCTGTACACGCTGGTGAACCCCGTGGACGATGCGCTCATGGGGATCACGCACGTGCTGCGCGGCGAGGACCTCCTGTCCTCCACGCCCCGCCAGGTTGTGCTGATCCGCTACCTCATGGAGATCGGCGTCGCCAGCTACCTGCCGCTCTTTGGCCACCTCCCGTACGTGATGGGCGAAGGCAACAAGAAGCTGTCCAAGCGCGACCCGCAGTCCAACCTGTTCCTGCTGCGCGACCGCGGGTTCATTCCCGAAGGCCTGCTGAACTACCTCTCACTGCTGGGCTGGAGCCTCTCCGCCGACGAGGACATCTTCACCGTGGACCAGCTGATTGAATTCTTCGACGTCAAGGACGTCCTGGCGAACCCGGCGCGGTTCGACATCAAGAAGGCGGAGGCCATCAACGGCACGCACATCCGCCTGCTCAACCCGGAAGACTTCCGGAACCGGCTTGTCCCGTACCTGCAGTCCGCCGGGTTCGTGGGGGAGCACCTCAGTGCGCGCCAGGAGGAAATCCTCACCGAGGCCGCGCCCCTGGTCCAGGAGCGCATCACGCTGCTGGGCGAGGCACCCGAGATGCTGGGCTTCCTGTTCAAATCCGACGACGCCATCGACGTCGCCGACGATGCCCGCAAGGGGCTGCCAGCGAACCTCACCGAAGTCCTCGACGCCGCCATCGCGGCGCTGGAGCCCGTTGAGGACTGGAGCCCGGAGAACATCCAGGCGGCCCTGAAGCAGGCCCTCGTGGAGGACCTCGGCATCAAGCCGCGGCTTGCCTTCGGTCCTGTCCGCACGGCTATTTCCGGCCGCCGGATCTCGCCGCCGCTCTTCGAGTCGATGGTCATCCTCGGGAAGGACTCCTCCCTTGTCCGCCTCCGCACGTTCCGCGGCTGATGAAGGATTCCGGCATGCCGGCTGACGGTTTCCTGAAGACGCCGTTCGGGACCATCAGGGGGATTCTCTTTGACATAGACGACACCCTGGTGGATCTCGAATACGCCATGACCACGGCCCTGCGCGAGGTCAGCGAACACCTCCTGCCCGGCCTGGACCAGACCGGGTGGGAGAGGTTCGGCAGGATCTTCACCCACGAAACCACGCACTACTACGACCGGTACCTGGCCGGTGAGCTCACCTTCAACGACCAGCGGCTCCTGCGCGGCCGCGCAGCCCTGGGGCACTTCGGCGTGGACCTTGCCGACGGCGAGGAGGCCCACCAGTGGCTCTCCAACTACGGGCGTATCCAGCCGGGCTACGTTAAGGCTTTCGAGGACGTTGCGCCGCTCCTTGACGCCCTCGATGCTGCCGGCGTTCCCTATGGCGCGGTGAGCAACAACGTCCATGATTACCAGCGGGCCAAACTTGACGGCGCCGGGCTGGACCGGATCAAGCGCCTGGTCGGCACCGACACCGTAGGGGTGGCCAAGCCGGAGCCGGCGATCTACCTCGAGGGCGTGCGCCTGCTTGGCACCCGCCCCGCGGACACCCTGTATGTCGGCGACAACCGGATGCTGGATGCGGAAGGTTCGACGGCGGCCGGCCTGCTGGGTGTCTGGCTCAACAGGGTGGGGGAGCCGCGGGAGGGCTTTGCCGGCTACGAGATCAGCTCCCTGGCGGCGATATTGGCCTGACGGGGGAGGCATTGGAAGGCTCCACAGGCCGTGTGACCCACCTAACGGCCGATCGATTTGTGCGCTGGAAAAGTCTCGGGTAAAGTAATTACTCGTGCTGAGGCGCCGGGAGCGCTGGTTTAGACCTGCGGATCCGGCCCGAAAGTTCCATTGGGATATGGTGTAATTGGCAACACTACGGTTTCTGGTACCGTCATTCTAGGTTCGAGTCCTGGTATCCCAGCTCTGATAAATCCACGGATTTCCGCGGAAGATCAGGGGTTTCAAGCCGGTTCGTCCGATTTGAAACACCGGCTGAGTGTATGAAATACTCACTTAGCCTGAACGGCAGAAATGCGGTTCCGGAAGTACGCGGCCCCATCGTATAGCGGCCTAGTACGCTGCCCTCTCACGGCGGTAACGCGGGTTCGAATCCCGCTGGGGTCACAGATCAAACGGTCCCGGGCATCAGCCCGGGGCCGTTTTTCGTTTCCGGAACTTCCCGGCCCTGCCCGTCCTTGAACTGGCATGATGATGCTGTGACCACCGATAACGAGCCCGTGCAGCCAACACGCCGCCAGCACGACCCGCCAGCGGCCGCGTCAGCTCCGATTGACCTGCTGGAGGCCGTGCGCCTGGAGCTGTCCCGAGTCACCCTTCCGTTGTCCACGCCGGGGGTTGAACAGACCCGGCTCGAAGTCCGGAACGCCATCGCACAGCTGGATGACTACATCCTGCCCCGGTACCGCAGCCTGGACGCACCCCTGCTTGCCGTCGTCGGGGGTTCCACCGGCGCAGGCAAGTCGACCCTCGTGAACGGCATTGCAGGGCACCCCGTCACCCGGACGGGCGCCATCAGGCCCACCACGCGGCAACCCATCCTTCTGCACCATCCGGCGGATGCCGGCTGGTTCGAGGGGCAGCGCGTCCTGCCCAGCCTCAGCCGTATCAGGGGCGCCGTGTCCGCCGATGCCCTCCCGGCCGGCAGTGCCGGCGCAACGCCGGACGCAGCCGCGATCTCGTCCCTGGTGCTGGTCGCGGACGGGGCCGTTCCGCAGGGCATCGCACTGCTTGATGCGCCCGACGTCGACTCCATCGCCGATGACAACCGCAGGCTGGCCGGGCAGTTGCTTGCCGCCGCGGATTTGTGGGTGTTTGTCACCACTGCGAACCGTTACGCGGACGCCGTTCCCTGGAAGCTGCTCCTGGATGCCGCGTCCCGGGACATCCTGGTGGCAGTGGTGCTGGACCGCGTACCGGCGGGGGCGGAGGCGGAAGTCAGCGCGGACCTTCAGGCGCTGCTGCGCAGGGAGGGCCTGGGCTCGGCCCGCCTGTTCCTCGTGGCGGAGGCTGGGCTTGACCCCATGGGCATGCTGCCGCCGGCCGCGGTGGAGCCGCTGCGGACGTGGCTGAACGACCTGGCCGCGGACGCCACGGGACGGTCACAAATTGCCCGCCGGACCCTGAACGGAAGCGTCAAGGCGCTGGCGGGGCGGATCGGCAGCATGGCGCGGGCCCAGGGGGAGCAGCGGGAGGCCAGGGCAACGCTCCAGGACAGCGCCGTTGCTGCCTACGAACAAGCGGCGGGCCGCATCCTCGATGCAACCAGGGACGGTGCCCTGCTTCGCGGGGAAGTGCTCGCCCGCTGGCAGGACTTTGTGGGCACCGGCGAGTTCTTCCGCAGCCTTGAACAGGGCATCGGACGGTTCCGCGACCGGGCGGGCGCGTTCTTCCGCGGCGAACCTCCGCCCGCCGTAAGGGTTGAGGCTGCCATCGAAACCGGGCTGCAGGCAGTCATCCTTGATGAAGCCGCCAATGCTGCTGAGGAAGTCGACCGGAGGTGGCGTGCGGACCCCGCAGGCAGGCAGCTGCTGGGAACCGCGGACCTTTCCGGGACAGCCCCGGATTTTGCCGCCACGGTTGCCGCGGAGATCCGGGCGTGGCAGGCAGGCCTGATGGAACTGATCCGCACCGAAGGCCAAGGGAAGCGCACCCAAGCCAGGTGGCTGTCCTTCGGGATCAATGGCCTGGGGGCGGCGCTGATGATTGTGGTGTTTTCGATGACAGCGGGGCTCACCGGCCTGGAAGTTGGCGTGGCCGGCGGCACCGCCGTTGTGGGCCAGAAACTGCTGGAAGCGGTCTTCGGTGAGGACGCGGTCCGCCGGCTGGCCAAAACGGCGCGGGAGGACCTTCATCAGCGGTGCCTGCGGCTGCTGCAGGCCGAGCAGCGCACGTTCCTTGACCGGCTGCCTGTTGGGCCCCCGGACCCCGGCGTGCTGGCAGGCCAGGCGGCCGCGCTGACCCGTCTTGCGGACGCTGCATGAGCCGGCACGGCAGCGCCCGGGTGTCCTCGCAACTGGGCGGCAGGCTCGAAGCGCTCAACGATGCCCGCGAACTGGCCGAAGGCGTCCTGCCCGACGAGGTGCTGGAGGAGGTGCTCCAGCTTCTGGAACGCGCGGCGTCCCGGCGTTCCCTGTCAGCGGACCACACCGTGGTCGGGTTTTTCGGCGCCACCGGCAGCGGTAAATCGTCCCTCTTCAATGCCGTCAGCGGCGCTGAGATTGCGACGGCGGCCGTCCGCAGGCCGACCACCACGGAACCCCTTGCGGGGGTCTGGGGAGCGGACGGCAGCGACCCGCTGCTGGACTGGCTCGACGTGCGCAGCCGGCACCATGCCACGGCGGTGGACGGCCTCGCGGATGAGGAAACCGGGCTGATACTTCTCGACCTGCCGGACTTTGACTCCACCAGGGCAGCCAACCGTGACATCGTGCAGCGGATGGTAGGCCTCGTGGATGTCCTGGTCTGGGTGCTCGACCCGCAGAAATACGCCGATGCCGCCGTGCACAACGACTTCCTTTCCCCGCTGGCCGCGCACGGCGCCGTCACGCTGGTGGTGCTGAACCAGACCGACAAGCTGCCCGACCGGGACGTCCGGCCGGTTCTGGAATCGCTGAAGGGGATTCTCGCCAGGGACGGACTGGGCTCAGTCCAGGTCATCGGCGCCTCGGCGGTGACGGGCGCGGGGGTGGACCGGGTCAGGGCAGCCATCCGACACGTGGTCCTGCAACGCCAGGCCTCGGCACAACGGCTCACCGCCGATGTGGCGCGCGCATCCCGGCAGCTGCGCGAGGTCTCTGGGGACGGGGAGGCCGCCGGCGTCAGGGCCGCTTCAAAGGCGCGGCTCGCGGACGAGCTGGCCACGGCCGCCAACGTGCCCCTGGTGGTAGGGGCCGTGGACCGCTCCTACCGGCTGGAGTCAGCCCGCCGCACCGGGTGGCCGGTGACGCGCTGGCTCCTGAAGTTCCGGCCGGATCCGCTCCGGCGGCTGAATCTTCGCAGCTCTGCGCCGTCCGAACTGAGCCGCACGTCACTGCCCCCGGCCGGCGCTCCCGAACGCGCCCGGACGGATGCCGCCGTCCGACAGTTCGCGGACGACGCCAGCGCCGGTGCGCCGGGCCCATGGCGGGCTGCGATCCGTGGTGCCGCCCGTGAAGGCAGGGAACGCCTCCCTGACGCCCTGGACCAGGCGATAGCCGGTACAGACCTGTCGGCGGCGCGGAAGTCCTGGTGGTGGCCGGTCTTCAACCTGGTCCAATGGCTCGCGCTGCTGACAGTTCTCGGTGGCCTCGCCTGGCTCGGCGTGCTCGCCGGCCTGGGATATCTCCAGTTGCCCGTACCGGACGTGCCGCGGGTTGAAGGCTGGCCGGTCCCCACACTGATGATCGCCGGGGGAGTGTGTCTCGGAATTTTCCTGGCGCTGACGGGGAAGTTCATCGGGGCGGCTGCCGCCCGCGCACGGGCCGCAACCGCCAGGAGGCGCCTCAGGTCCGCCGTCGGGGACGTGGCCGCGGAGCTGGTGGTTGATCCGGTTGAAGTGGAGGTGGCCCGGCTCAGGTCATTTAATGCCGCGCTGGATAAGGCAAGTGCAAAGTAGGGACCCTGCCGTAGAAGCCCCGGGGTCCCAGGTCCGCCGCTCCGCCAACCCGGCCGGCTACGGTAGGGCTGCCGCGGCGTCGCGCACTTTGATCAGCGTCCGCAGGTTCCGGGTGGTGGTGGTTGCCTTGTATTTTGCCTTGGACGAGATTTTGCTGAAGGGGCTGTCCAGCGTGCCGCCGGCGGGCGCAAGCCAGGCCAGCGCCTCGGGACCGAGCCGTTTCTGCTCCGATCCTTCGAGCGCCGCCCCGGCCGCGTCCAGCTCATCAAGCGCGGCCGTGTCTGACGCCAGCGTGATGTAGGTGTGGGCCGACTTGTCATCGTCCGGATACGGGCAGGCGCCCACGAGCTCCGACACGCGCCGTGCGGTCAGGACAACCACCCAGGCGTCATAGCCGAAGGATTTCCGGAGGCAGTCCTCGAACGTCTTCTTCACTGCGGCGGGGGCCAGCCCGCTGGCCAGCACCACATTGCCGCTGGCCAGCAGGGTCTTGACGCCATCGAAGCCCGTGGATTCCAGCGCCGCCTTAAGGTCCGCCATTTTGATGTTGATCCCGTTCACGTTGATGCCGCGGAGGAAGACTGCGTAGCTGTTCATGCCGACAGCCTAATATGTGGCGGGACCCCGGGGACCGGAGGGAGGTGCTAGTCGTTGTTCTTGCGCAGGGCTTCGGTAAGGATCCGCCCTGCATTGCAGACCACTTCGGCGTGAAGCCGGCCCGGCTGGCGGGTGAGGCGCTCGATGGGGCCCGAGATCGAAACTGCCGCAATGACGCGGCCGGACGGCCCACGGACCGGTGCGGACACTGACGCGACCCCCGGCTCGCGTTCGCCGAGGCTCTGGCCCCAGCCCCGCCGTCGGACTCCTGCCAGGACGGTGGGCGTAAAGCGTGCGGACTGGAGGCCCTCGAGGAGACGGTCATGGTCTTCCCACGCGAGCAGGACCTGGGCGGCGGAGCCGGCCTTCATGGAAAGCTGCGTACCCACCGGGATGGTGTCCCGGAGACCGATGGGGCGCTCAGCAGAGGCAACGCAGACACGCCAGTCACCCTGGCGGCGGAAGATCTGGGCGCTCTCGCCGGTGGCGTCACGAAGCTGCATCAGGACGGGTCCCGCGGAGGCGATCAGGCGGTCCTCGCCGGCCGCGGATGCCAGCTCAACGAGCCGGCTGCCGAGTACGAACCTGCCCTGGATGTCGCGGCTGACGAGCCGGTGGTGGACCAGGGCCAGGGCAAGCCTGTGGACAGTGGGCCGGGCGAGGCCTGTGGCAGCTACAAGCTGCGCCAGGGTGGTGGGCCCTGCCTCAAGTGCGTCAAGCACATGGGCCGCTTTATCAATGACGCCGACTCCACTAGAATTGTCCATGTAATGATATTGCCGTCTCATTATCTGAGATGCAAATGTTTCGGCTGGCGATTTGCCCGGCCGCCCTGATTCAGTGGAGCTTAACAGCCAAACAGCAGTGAAGGGAGATGGCCGTGGCAAAGACACTGGCCGAGAAAGTCTGGGACGCGCACGTGGTGCGCAAAGGCGACGGCGAAGGAGCCAACGCCCAGCCCGACCTTCTCTTCATCGACCTGCACCTCGTCCATGAGGTGACCTCCCCGCAGGCTTTTGAGGGACTGCGGCTGGCGGGCCGGAAGCTGCGGCGCCCGGACCTCACCATTGCCACCGAGGACCACAACACTCCCACGCTGGACATTGACAAGCCCATTGCCGACCTCACCAGCCGTACCCAGATCCAGACGCTGCGGAACAACTGCGCCGAGTTCGGCGTCCGGCTGCATTCGCTCGGGGACGCCGAGCAGGGCATCGTCCACGTAGTCGGACCGCAGCTGGGCCTGACCCAGCCCGGCATGACCGTGGTCTGCGGCGACTCGCACACCTCCACTCACGGCGCGTTCGGCGCCCTCGCAATGGGCATCGGCACGTCCGAGGTGGAGCATGTCATGGCCACCCAGACCCTGTCCCTGAAGCCGTTCAAGACCATGGCCATCAACGTCGAGGGCACACTGCGTCCTGGTGTTACGGCCAAGGACATTATCCTCGCCGTGATCGCCAAGATCGGCACGGGCGGGGGCCAGGGCTACGTCCTGGAATACCGCGGCTCAGCCATCCGGGCGCTGTCCATGGATGCGCGGATGACCATCTGCAACATGTCCATCGAAGCCGGGGCCCGTGCCGGCCTCGTCGCGCCGGACCAGACCACCTACGACTACATGTACGGGCGCCCGCACGCCCCGCAGGGCGCAGAGTGGGACGCCGCCGTCGAGTACTGGAACACCCTGCGTACCGACGACGACGCAACCTTTGACGTCGAGGTGGACCTGGACGCCGACACGCTTGAGCCGTTCGTCACCTGGGGGACCAACCCGGGCCAGGGCGTCTCGCTTTCGTCCTCGGTTCCGTCCCCGGAGGACTTCGGCGACGAGAACGCCAAGGCTGCCGCAGAGCGCGCCCTGCAGTACATGGGCCTGACCGCCGGTACGCCCATGAAGGACATCCGGGTGGACACCGTCTTCCTGGGCTCGTGCACCAATTCGCGGATGGAGGATCTGCGCGCCGCCGCCGACATCGTCCGCGGCCGCCAGAAAGACCCGAACATCCGCATGCTGGTGGTTCCCGGTTCGGCGCGCGTCCGGTTGGAAGCCGAGGCCGAGGGCCTGGACAAGGTCTTCAAGGACTTCGGTGCCGAGTGGCGCTTCGCTGGCTGCTCCATGTGCCTGGGCATGAACCCGGACCAGCTGGAGGTCGGGGAGCGCTGCGCCTCAACCTCGAACCGGAACTTCGAAGGCCGGCAGGGCAAGGGCGGACGCACGCACCTCGTCTCGCCGGTGGTGGCAGCAGCCACGGCCATCCGCGGCACCCTGAGCTCGCCGTCGGACCTTGATCCGGCCCCCGAATCCGCCGCCATCCGCACCGACGCAGCCTAGGAGACCGCCATGGAAAAGTTCACCACCCACACGGGCATCGGCGTCCCGCTGCGCCAGAGCAACGTCGACACGGACCAGATCATCCCGGCTGTCTACCTGAAGCGGATCACCCGGACCGGCTTTGAGGACGCGCTCTTCTCCGCCTGGCGCAAGGACCCCTCCTTCATCCTGAACCAGGCGCCGTTCAACGCCGGTTCCGTCCTGGTGGCCGGGCCGGACTTCGGCACCGGATCGTCCCGCGAGCACGCCGTCTGGGCGCTGAAGGACTACGGCTTCAAGACCGTCCTGTCCTCCCGGTTCGCCGACATCTTCCGCGGCAACTCCGGCAAGCAGGGCCTGCTGGCAGCCGAACTGGCCCAGGACGACATCGAGCTGATCTGGAAAGAGCTCGAGAACGCCCCAGGCACCGAAGTCACCGTTGACCTGCTGTCCAAGACAGTTGTCTGCGGCAACATCGTGGCACCGTTCGAGATCGACGATTACACCCGCTGGCGCCTGCTCGAAGGCCTCGACGACATCGGCCTGACGCTCCAGCACGAAGAGGACATCACCGCCTACGAGGCCACACGCCCCGCCTTCAAGCCGAAAACGCTCCCGGCCCGCCTGTCCTGAACCAGCGGAACGGAAGCTGATACGCCGGGCCACGGAGGGCGCCACGCGGGCCCTCCCACCACACCGGCGGGGCCCGCGTATTTCGGTTCGGTAACGCGACCTCCTATGCTTAGCTGGAGCCTTTGCAAGGACTTGGGGGCGAGTAATCGTAAGGAAACCGGTATATGAGTAGTGTTCTGACAATCCGCGGCGGAGTCCCGCTTACAGGCCGCGTCACCGTCCGCGGGGCCAAGAATCTTGTCCCCAAGGCCATGGTGGCGGCGTTGCTGGGCAACGAACCCTCGGTGTTGCGGAACGTTCCGGAGATCAAGGACGTGGAGGTCGTCACCTCCCTCCTGCAGCTGCACGGGGTGACCGTGGCGAAGGATCCCGTCAACGGTGACCTGACGCTCGACCCCAAGGCGGCCAAGACTGCCCCCAGCACCGCCATCGACGCCCACGCCGGCGACTCCAGGATTCCGATCCTGCTGTGCGGACCGCTGATCCACGCCATCGGTGAGGCCTTCATTCCTGACCTGGGCGGCTGCAAAATCGGCGACCGGCCCATCGACTACCACCTCAATGTGCTGCGCCAGTTCGGAGCGGTCGTGGAAAAACGCCCGGGCGGCATCCACATCTCCGCGCCCAAGGGCCTGCACGGAGCCAAGATCTCCCTGCCCTATCCTTCCGTGGGGGCCACCGAGCAGGTCCTGCTGAGCGCTACCCGCGCCGAAGGCATCACCGAGCTCTCAGGTGCCGCCACGGAACCGGAAATCATCGACCTCATTGCCGTGCTGCAGAAGATGGGCGCCATCATCAGCGTCCAGACGGACCGCACCATCCGCATCGAAGGCGTCCGTGACCTCGGCGGCTACAACCACCGCGCCCTCTCGGACCGCAACGAATCGGCGTCGTGGGCATCTGCGGCGCTTGTAACGCGCGGCGATATCTTTGTTGAAGGCGCCTCGCAGCGGGACATGATGACCTTCCTCAACACCTACCGGAAGGTGGGCGGCGGCATGGACATCGGCGAGGACGGCATCCGCTTCTACCACCGAGGCGGCAAGCTCAACCCGCTGGTACTGGAAACCGACGTGCACCCCGGCTTTATGACCGACTGGCAGCAGCCGCTCGTGGTGGCGCTGACCCAGGCTGAAGGCGTGTCGATTGTGCACGAGACCGTCTACGAGAACCGCTTCGGCTTCACCGACGCGCTGATCCGGATGGGGGCCAGCATCCAGGTGCACCGCGAATGCCTGGGCAGCGTGCCGTGCCGTTTCGGCCAGCGCAACTTCCTCCATTCGGCTGTCATCTCCGGACCCACCCAGCTCAAGGGCACCGACATCGACGTCCCCGACCTGCGCGGCGGCTTCAGCCACCTCATCGCCGCCCTGGCGGCCACCGGCACGTCCCGTGTGACCGGAATCGACATCATTAACCGCGGCTACGAGCGGTTCACGGAAAAACTGGCAGGCCTCGGCGCCGATTTCGACATCACCACGGCAAAGTAGCGGGGGGCACGTGAAGGAATCGGCCAAGAGCCAGGCCACGTTTGTGGTTGTTGCCGGTATTGTGCGGCCGGTGATGAACCTGCTGATGAACAAGAAGTGGGAGGGCACGGACCGGCTTCCCGCTGGCGGCTTCATCGCAGCCCCCAACCACTGCACCGAGATCGACCCGCTCATTGTGGGCCACCTGCTCTATAACAACAAACGTGCGCCGCACTTCCTGGCGAAGGCCGGACTCTTTAAGGTGCCCGTGCTGGGCTGGGTCCTGAGGGCCACGAAGCAGGTCCCCGTGGAACGGTCGACGGCGGGAGCCAACCGTTCGCTGCAGGTCGCCCAGGAGATCGTCGCCGAGGGCGGGGCCATCATCATCTACCCTGAAGGCACCCTGACCAGGGACCCGGACCTGTGGCCCATGAAAGGCCACACCGGTGCAGCCAGGCTCGCGCTCGAGGGCGGCATTCCCGTCGTTCCGATTGCGCACTGGGGCGCCCACGAAGTCTTCCCGCGCTACGCCAAGCGGTTCCACATCTTTCCGCGCAAGACGTCCCGGGTTGTGGTGGGCGATCCGGTGGACCTCAGCCCCTACATGGGCCGTCCGCTGGACAAGGCAACCCTGACGGCGGCCACTGAGGCGATCATGGACGCCGTCACCGCCTTGCTGGCAGGCATCCGGAACGAAGAGCCACCCGCCGAGCGCTGGGATCCCGCCAAACACAACCAGGCAAAGCACGGCCGCTTTGTTGAACGGGGGCAGCAGGCCGCAGCTCCCGGTACGGCTGCAGGAACCGCAGGTGCGGCCGGCAGCCAGGCCGGCGACGAGGCGGACGCCACGTGACGGTTGCAGGACTCCGCCCCGGTTCGGCCCGCTCCGTTGCTGTCCTTGGGGCCGGCTCCTGGGGGACTACCTTCGCCAAGATCCTGGCCGACGCCGCCATCGCCGCAGGCGACGAACGGCAGATCCGCGTGTGGGGCCGGCGCCCCGAAGTGGTGGAGCAAATCAACACCATCCACCGCAACATCCAGTACCTGAAGGACATCGCCCTGCCGGCGAGCATCACCGCGTCCACGGATGTGGAAATGGTGCTGGCAGGGGCTGACCTCGTGGTTTTGGCCGTACCGGCCCAGTCTCTGCGGCTCCAGCTCCGCGAGTGGAAGCCGCTGATCGACCCGCAGGCCACGGTCGTGTCCCTGATGAAGGGACTGGAGCTCGACACCGACGCCCGGATGAGCGAGGTCATCAGCCAGGAGCTCGGGATCCCCGCTGACCGCATCGCGGTGGTATCGGGTCCCAACCTGGCCATGGAAATCGCCCGCGAGGAGCCGACGGCGTCAGTGGTGGCCTGTACCGATGCGGAGGCTGCCGGCTGGATCGCGCGGACCTGCACTGCGCCCTATTTCCGTCCCTACACCACGGCCGACGTCGTGGGCGTGGAGATCGGCGGCATCGTCAAGAACGTCATTGCCCTCGCCGTGGGTATCTGCGAGGGCAAGCAGATGGGGGACAACACCAAGGCCTCCGTGATCACCAGGGGCCTGGCTGAAACCTCGCGGCTGGCACTGGCCCTCGGCGGCGAGGCCCAGACGATGGCCGGCCTCGCCGGTCTCGGCGACCTCGTGGCCACATGCTCCTCGCCGCTGTCCCGCAACCACACCGCAGGCCGGCTGCTGGGGCAGGGCCTGACACTCGACGAAGTGGCCCAGAAAATGACCCAGACCGCCGAAGGGATCAAGTCCGGCCAGGCCGTACACGAACTGGCAGGCAAGCTCGGCGTCGAAATGCCCATTACCGCAGCCGTTGTGGCCGTCCTGGCCGGCAAACTGTCCGTTGACCAACTCGGGCCGCTGTTGCTGGCCCGGGAACTGAAACCTGAAGGCGATTACTGACGATGTCCGAAGACAACCTGACCGCAGCGGCCCCGTCCACCGCACCAAAGCCGCGGGTGGCCGTGCTGTTCGGCGGCCGGTCCAGCGAACATGCGGTGAGCTGCGTGACCGCCGCCGGCGTGCTCGGCGCCATCAACAAGGACAAATACGAGGTCATCCCCATCGGCATCGCCAAGTCGGGCCAGTGGGTTCTTGCGTCCGGGGACACAGCCCAGTGGTCACTGTCCGCGTCGGCGCTTCCGGAGGTCCCGCCGTCGTCCGAAACTGTGACGCTGGCGGAGATCGGCGGCGAGCACCAGCTCATCGTTGCCGCACCCAACGAAGTGCCCCAGGAACTGGGAACGGTCGACGTCGTTTTCCCGCTCCTGCACGGACCGTTTGGTGAGGACGGCACCATCCAGGGGCTGTTGGAACTTTCCGACACCCGCTACGTTGGCGCCGGGGTCCTGGCCTCTGCGGTGGGCATGGACAAGCACTTCATGAAAGTGGTCTTTGAGGCGGCGGGACTCCACGTGGGACCGTACATTGCGGTCACCGACCGGCAATGGCTCACAGACGCTGAAGCGGTCCGGAAACAGGTGGACCGCCTCGGTTTCCCCGTGTTCGTGAAGCCCGCACGCGCAGGATCTTCCATGGGAATCTCCAAGGTGGACTCGCTGGAGGGCCTGGACGCCGCCGTCGAGGAAGCCCGCCGCCATGACCTCAAGCTGGTCATCGAAGCCGGCATCGTGGGACGGGAAATCGAGTGCGCCGTCCTGGAAGGCCGCGGGACGGCAGCGCCGCGGACCTCCATGCCGGGTGAGATTTCCGTGGCCGGGGGAGGGCACGAGTTCTACGACTTCAACGCCAAGTATGTTGAGGACGACGCCGCCGCGCTGAGCTGCCCCGCTGACATCCCCGAGGAAGCAATCGCCCGTGTCCGTGAGCTGGCCGCCGCAGCGTTCGATGCTGTGGGGGCCGAGGGACTGAGCCGCGTCGACTTCTTCTACACCCCTGAGGGTGAGCTGATCATCAACGAGATCAACACCATGCCAGGCTTCACCCCGAAGAGCATGTACCCCCAGATGTGGGCGGCGTCCGGGCTGGACTACGCAGACCTCATTGACGAACTCATCTACCTGGCACTTAACCGGAAGACCGGGCTGCGTTAAGGGCCCACCCGCCGGCACCCTGTCGAGACCTACTGGGTGGACGGCAGGTTCTGCAGCTCCTCCTGGCCGACGCAGTTCCCGGTGGCGGGGATCTTCGCGGCAGCCGCCGACAGGTCGGCAAGGACAGTCGCTGAGCTGATGTTCCCGGGGTCCATCAGGATTTCGGTGGCCGGTTCCCGGCCGAAGGTGGTCAGGGTGTAGACCGGGTCGCCTTCCTTGATGACCCAGTCAATGCCGTTCACACTGACGCAGCGGTCTGTGGTCGGTCCCGGGACGTTGACGCCGCAGCGCAGGATCACCTGGGACGGGTCGCCCCACGCAGCAGTAGCCTGGCTGTTGGTTTTCCGCAGGCCCGCGTCCCCGATCGCATCGGGCAGGGCCACCATCATCGGCGCGCAGGCGGGGTTGGCCGCATCCTGGGCGGCCGAGACATCCACCACCGGCGAACACGCGGTCAGGGCAAGTACCGCCAGCAGGACCGCCACTCCCCCGGAAGCCCTGGTGAGCGCCGATTGGGCGGGCATGGTTATTGCAGGCAAGGGGGTGCGGCGCATCAAACCATCATCTCTAATTTGGTGATGCCGGCGCCAATCCGCCGGCATTTAGCACGGCGGCTACGAAAACATCCTGAATGCCGCAAGAATATGGGGACTGGCGGCGTATTCGATTTCCCAGGTGTCTGTCCGCGGGGCTGCAGGGCTATAAAATGCTGACCAAATGACGAAAATAATCGACATTGACGTCGCACGCCGAACCGTCACGAAGGAGGTGAACTCCGTTCGTGTGACTTCGGCGGCCCAAGGGCTCAAATCCCTCGCTTGGGCTGGTGCAGTGGTGGTCCTTACCCTGTTCACCTGGGCACGCCTCCCTGCCATGACACGCAGGACAGTATGGGCCGAGGACGGCGGTGTGTTCCTCCGGGACGTGCTCAGCGACGGCCACCTGCGCAGCATTGCCTTGCCCTACGATGGCTGCCTCCACGTACTGCCGCGTGCGTTGGCCAGCATGGCGCACGCAGTGGTGCCACTTCAGGGATACGCGGTGGCAATGTCGCTGATGAGCTGTCTGGTCGTGGCGCTCATTTCCGTCGGCGTCTTCCATCTTTCCCGCTGCGTCTCCGAGTCCGTGCCGGTACGGCTAATGATCGCGGCTATCCCTGTACTGCTGCCCATAGGTCCGGAGGAAGTACTTGGCAATGCCGCAAACCTCCACTGGTACCTCCTATGGCTCGCGCCTTGGTTGCTGCTGCATAAACCCAAGTCGCCCGTTGTGGGCGGGACGATGTTTGTTGTGGCCTTCGTTACTGCCTCCAGTGAGATCATCACCGGCATGTTCCTGCCCCTGGCCATCTGGACGGCGATCCGGCGTCGCAACTTTGCAGCACCGGCAGGACTGTTTCTGGGCATCATCCTGCAGGTTCTGACAACGCTGAACAACCCTCGGTTCACCGGACCGTCGCCCTCCGATGTTGCGGACGGCTGGTCGGTCTTTTTGGGTTTTGGATTATTGCCGATCGGCTCAATCTGGCACCCCGACAGCCGGACCCTGGCTTCAAACATCGTCACGTTCGGGGCATGGTCCCTGCTCGTCCCTGCGCTCCTGGTCCTCGGGCTGCTCGCCTACACCGTTGTTGCAGGCCGACGCGACCTGAAGATCGCCGCCGCAGGCGCCTTCGCAGCCTCCTGGATCTGCTGGATCGCATCAGTCGTGCTGAGCGGCAACATCATGTTCACCTATGCCAGGTTCGTGCAGGCCGATTGGGCCGGGTTCGGCTACATGCGCTATGCGGCCGCTCCGGCCATGTTCCTTCTCCTGCTGCTCCCGCTCGCTGCGGCGGCCGCACTTGAACGACGGCGGATATCGCGCAGCGCTTCGATACTGGTGACTGGTTTTTTCCTGGCCTTCCTCATGGTCAGTTACTTCCCCGCGACCACCTTTCGCCAAGAAGGCCCCGCCTGGGCGCCAGGCGTGGATTCGGCGAGGCTCGCATGCCAAAGCGACCCGGCCCTGCCCAGCGCAGCAGCGGTAGTTGCACCCGCGATCTGGAAGTTTG
Organism: Arthrobacter sp. HS15c; assembly: GCF_040812005.1. NCBI lineage: Bacteria > Bacillati > Actinomycetota > Actinomycetes > Micrococcales > Micrococcaceae > Arthrobacter > Arthrobacter sp. HS15c. The sequence goes on along the minus strand of NZ_JBFOHM010000001.1, from coordinate 46,589 downwards.
CCCAGGTTCAAATTCCCTGCCAGGACTTACGCGGAGATTGAACCGTCCCGATGCGACTGCCGGGCGCCGTGCATTGTCAGATCCGGGCGGTAGCGTAGTGGGGTGCCTGAAATTCCCTTGCCAGAAAAAACACTGACGGTCGCCGGTCTGTCCGAATCCGATCTGCTGGACCGCATCTTTCCGCGGCTGGAGCTGGACAGCCGCCATTCCGCAGCCACGTTGCTGGGGCCGGGGGACGACGCCGCGATCATTGCCGCGCCGGACGGACGGACGGTCATCAGCATCGACACCCAGGTGCAGGACCAGGACTTCCGGCTCCAGTGGCCCAGCGGGTACCGCACCACCGGCTTTGACGTGGGCTGGAAGGCTGCTGCCCAGAACCTCAGTGACATCAATGCCATGGGCGCCACGGCCACGTCCATGGTGGTCAGCCTCACGCTGCCGCCGGACACACCGGTCAGCTGGGTGGAGGACCTTGCCGACGGCCTGACGGCCGGCATCCGGGACCTGGGCGCCAAGGACTGTTCCGTGGCCGGCGGCGATCTTGGCCGGGGACGGGAAATATCTGTCAGCGTCGCGGTGCTGGGAACACTCAGCGGCGGAACGCCCGTGCTCAGGTCCGGAGCCCGCCCGGGGGACGTGCTGGCGCTCGCGGGAACCGTGGGACGGGCTGCAGCGGGGCTCGCCCTTCTGGAATCGGACTCAGCGGATGACTCACTCAGCCCGGAACAGCGGAAACTTGTAACCCTGCAGTGCAGGCCGTGGCCGCCTCTTGCCGCTGGTCCGCAGGCCCGGGCCGGCGGTGCAACAGCAATGCTGGACGTCTCGGACGGACTGCTCCGCGACGGCACCCGGCTCGCACGTTCCAGCAACGTCATCCTTGACCTGGATCCGCTGACGCTCAAGCAGCTCGCCGAAGGGCTGGAACCGGCGTCGCGCCTGCTCAACAACGACCCCCTGGGCTGGGTACTTGCCGGGGGAGAGGACCACGGGCTCCTGGCCACATTCCCTCCCGGCATTCAGCTGCCTCCCGGATTCACTGCGATAGGCTCAGTACAGGCCCCGGGAGAAACTGAAAGCCCGGGCATCACAATTGCGGGCCACGCCGCGGACACCGGGGGATGGGATCACTTTGCACACTAAGGTTGCCGCCAACGCGCAAGCGATGAAGCGATGGTTGGGCAAAGCTGAAACGGCCCTCGGCAACCACAGCGACCGCCTCAACGCAATCAACATCTTTCCCGTGGCAGACGGCGATACCGGCACCAACCTTTACCTAACCGTCCGCGCGGCAACCCAGGCGCTCCACGGCCACGGACCAGGCGCCGGCCACAGCGGGGACCCGCGCCAGCCTGACGCCGCACAAACGGACGTCGGTGCAGTTTTGGCGGCAGCCGGCCAGGCGGCCATGGAACAGGCCAGGGGCAACTCCGGCACACTTTTCGCCGTCTTCCTGTGCGCCGCCGCGGAGCCACTGGCAGGCCATACCCGGCTGACGTCCACCCTGCTCGCCGCGGCGCTCAACCGGGCCCAGATCAGGGCCTGGTCCGCGTTGAGCGACCCCGTCCCGGGCACCATGCTCTCTGTCATGGAAGCCGCCGCCCGTGCCGCCGCCGCGGTTGATGCCGGGCAGAACGGTGACGACAGCAACCATGCCCTGGGCCTTTCGCTGGACGCCGCGGTTGAGGGTGCCCTGGCCGCAGTCATCCGGACCGAGGGGCAGCTGGACGCGCTCCAGGCAGCGCACGTCGTGGACGCCGGCGGCGTGGGGATGCTGCTCATCCTGGACTGCCTCCGCTCCGCCATCCTGGGCGAGGAACTCCAAAGCGAACTCCTGGACGGGCTGCACGGCTACGACGTCCAGGACCCGCACATCCACACCAGCATGCCTGACGACGACGGCGTTGAGGTCATGTGCACCATCAGCCTCTCGCCGCTCAACGCGGCCACCCTCCGGCAGCGGCTGGACGAGATCGGCGAGTCCGTCATCATGAGCCAGGTCGGCACCGCCGCTGAGGCGGACGGCAACTACCGCTGGCGTGTCCACGTCCACGTTCCAGACGCTGAACCCGCCGTCAGGCTCATCCGTTCCCTGGGCGAACCCATGCAGATCACGGTCAGTGAGCTCGCCCTGCCCCGCGACCCCCAGGCCGACCCGGTGAACTCCAGTGGGCATGAGCGCTGAACTCGACCTGGACCTCGGACGCATGGTCGGCAAACGCTCCGCCGGCGTCATCGCGAAACACCTTGGCCTGACCACCGTCGGTGCACTGCTGAACTACTTTCCGCGCCGATACCTGGACCGGGGTGAACTGACGCCCATCAGCGAGGTCCCGCTGGATGAGGACGTCACCCTGATAGCCAGGGTCGTGTCCATCAGCACCCGGACCATGAAGGCACGCCGCGGCACCATCACCGACGTCGTGATTTCCGACGACGACGGGACGCCGGGGCTCCGGATGGTAGGGGGGAGCGACTTCCGCGGCAAAGTCCCGGGCACGCTCAAGGTCAGCTTCTTCAACGGCTACCGCGCCAAGGCTGAGCTCCTGCAGGGGCGGCGGGCGCTGTTCTCCGGCAAGGTCACACGCTATGGGGGTCTGCTGGGACTCACCAACCCGGATTTCCTGTTGCTGGACGAGGACCCTTTCGTCCAGGGCAAGGATCCGGAGTCCCTGGCCCTGATGCCGATCCCGGTGTACCCGGCCACGGGCAAACTCACCAGCTGGGCCATCCAGAAGGTCGTCGAGGCGCTGCTGCAAACGGCCGACCTCGACGAGCTGCCGGACCCGGTTCCGCCCGCTGTAGCGGCACGTGAAAAGTTCCTGCCGGTCGCTGAGGCGTACCGGCTGATCCACGCACCGGAGTCGACAGCGGACTGGCAGCGTGCGCGGGACCGTTTCCGGTACCAGGAAGCCCTGGTCCTGCAGGCGGCGCTCGCCCGTCGCCGTGCCCAGCTGGCCGCGGAGGAAGCCACCGCACGGCGCCCGGTGGCGGACGGCCTGCTGGCCGCCTTCGACCGGCAGCTGCCGTTCACCCTGACCGCCGGCCAGGCCGCCATTGGCAAAACGCTCTCCACCGAGCTCGCCCAGGACGGCCCCATGAACAGGCTGCTGCAGGGCGAGGTGGGCTCGGGGAAGACGGTCGTGGCGCTCCGGGCCATGCTGCAGGTAGTGGACGCCGGGGGGCAGGCGGCCCTGTTGGCGCCTACGGAAGTCCTCGCCGCCCAGCACTTCGAATCCATCAGGCGCACCCTGGGCCCCCTGTCCCGCGACGGGCTGCTGGGCGGATTCGGCAATGAAGCTGTGCAGGTGACCCTTCTGACCGGGTCCATGTCCACAGCCGCCCGCAAGCAGGCCTTGCTGGACGCTGCTTCGGGAACAGCTGGGATCGTGATCGGCACGCACGCCCTGCTCAGTGGCAACGTGTCCTTCTACGACCTCGGCCTGATCGTGGTGGACGAGCAGCACCGGTTCGGCGTTGAACAGCGGGATGCCCTGCGGGCGAAGGCAAGCAAACCCCCGCACCTGTTGGTTATGACAGCCACACCCATTCCCCGGACCGTCGCGATGACGGTTTTTGGAGACCTTGAAACGTCGGTGCTTGATGAGCTGCCCGCGGGCAGGGCCCCGATTTCCACGCATGTGGTGGGTCTGGCCGAGAACCCTGGCTGGGCCGGCCGCATCTGGTCCCGTTCGCGGGAGGAGATCGAGGCCGGACACCAGGTTTATGTCGTCTGCCCAAAGATCGGAACCGACGACGACGGCGACTTCAGCCCGGGCGAAACGGAACCGACCGCGGCGGACCTGGAAGAGAACGGAACAGCCCGCGAACTCGCGTCGGTGACGGCCGTCGTCGAGCAGCTCCAGCAGGAGCCGGCCCTGGCCGGCGTGCCGTTGGCTCCGCTTCACGGCCGCCAGGACCCCGCGGTCAAGTCAGCGGCCATGGCGGACTTCACGGCCAACCGGACCAAACTCCTGGTTTCCACCACAGTCATCGAGGTGGGCGTTGATGTCCACAACGCAACCCTCATGGTCATCCTCGACGCCGACCGTTTCGGTATTTCCCAGCTCCACCAGCTCCGTGGGCGGGTGGGCCGAGGCGGCCATCCCGGCACGTGCCTGCTGGTGACCACCCTGGAGCCCGGCCATCCGAGCCGCCGCCGGCTGGACGCCGTGGCCTCCACCACCGACGGGTTTGAACTCTCGCAGGAAGACCTGAAGCTGAGGCGTGAAGGGGACATCCTGGGCGCCTCACAGTCAGGTGGCCGTTCCACCCTGAAACTCCTCAGGGTGCTGGAGCACGAGGACATCATTGCCAGGGCACGGGAGGACGCCCAGAAGATCGTGGGTTCGGACCCCTCCCTGCAGCAGCATCCGCAGCTGGCACAAGCCATCGATGGATACCTTAACCCCGAAAAGGAGGCGTTCCTTGAACGCGGATAACGTGGCGCAAGCCGGCACAGCGGCACCGTACGGGAGGTGCCCGGCATGAGCAGGATCATCGCGGGAGCCGCCGGCGGCACCCCGTTGACCAGTGTGCCAGGATCGCTGACGCGGCCCACCACGGACCGGGTCAAGGAAGCACTGTTTTCGCGGTTGGACGCCTTCGACGTCATTTCCGGCGCGCGGGTCCTGGACCTGTACGCCGGGTCCGGGTCGCTCGGTGTGGAGAGCGGCAGCAGGGGCGCGGGCACTGTTGACCTCGTCGAGTTCGACGCCAAGGCCAGCGGCGTGTGCCAGCGCAACGCGGACCTGGTCAACGGCGTGGTGGGGCGGAAAGTCGTCACAGTACACCGCTCCAAGGTGGAGTCGTTCCTCGAACGGGCCACACTGGATGCCAGCTGGGACCTTGTCTTCCTGGATCCCCCCTACCCGCTGGATGAGTCCGCCCTGTCCGCCGTGCTCGCCAAACTCAACGCACACCTGGCACCGGCCGCCGTCGTGGTGGTTGAGCGGTCGTCGCGTTCGCCGGAACCGGCCTGGCCGCAGGCCATGGAACGGTTCGCCGAGAAGAAGTATGGGGAGACGCGGCTGTGGTTCGCCGAGCCGTCCGTTCCGGACGCTGTTCAGGCCGACGAAGCCGTTGACGAACAGGCTGGGGCGTCGGGCAGCAACTAAACGCCATCAGCTGACGTCAGCCCGCCAGTCCGTCCAGGTCAACGCCTGCCAGCACCCTGGCCGGATGCGGTCCCCGTGCGGTCAGTTCAACTGACCAGCTGTCCGGCCACGGGACCTGGGTTCCGGCGAGGATGATGTTGCCCGGATAGCGCCCGTCGAACATCCCCGCTTCCGCGAAGGCGGCGACGTCCTCCATTGCCCGGCGCAACGCAGCTGCCTGGCTGCGCACCAGGGTGAGGCCAGGCTCGTCCCCGACGTTCACGATCAGGATCCCGTTGGCCGTGAGCCGCGCGCGGGCCTCCTGGTAGAACTCCATGCACGCGATGTGGCCTGGAGCGTCCGGACCCGAGAAGATGTCCAGGATCACGACGTCGAACCGCAGTTCCGGAGCCAGTCCGGCGAGGGCGTCACGGGCGTCTCCGATCACCGGATGCAGGTCTGTCCCCTCAGGCAAGGGTAGTTGTTGAAGCACGAAGTCCAGCAGTTCGCGCTCCAGCTCGACGGCGTACTGGACTGATCCTGGCCTCGTCGCCTGGATGTAGCGGGCCAGGGTGAGGGCGCCGGCCCCGAGGTGGAGCGCCCTGATCGGCTGCCCTTCCGGAGCCGCGAGGTCCACCAGGTGGCCGATGCGGCGCAGGTACTCGTAGAAGATTTCCTCGGGATGCGCCACGTTGACGTGGGACTGTTCGGCGCCGCCGATGCTGAGGATGTACGCGCCGTCGATGAGGTCGTCGGCTTCAATGGCGGCATGTTGGCCGCTGGTCCGCAGGAACCTGCTTGCCGCGTGCTTGCCGTCCGCCGGCATCACAGTTTCCCGCGGAGCCCGGCCAGGCGGCCGGCGGCCTCTTCCAGGACTTCCACCTTTTTGCAGAACGCGAACCGGAGCAAACTGCGCGTCCGCTCGGCGCCGTGAGGATGGCAGAATACGGGAACGGGGATCGCGGCCACCCCTACGAGTGCGGGAAGCCGGCGGGCCAGGTCCACCGAGTCGCTGATCCCCAGCGGGGCGGTGTCCACGTTCACGAAGTACGTGCCCTGCGGCGTGAAGACGTCGAAACCGGCCGCGCGGAGCCCTTCACTGAGGATGTCGCGCTTGTGCCGCAGTGTGGCGGCAACGCCGGCGTAGAAGTCATCGGGGAGGGCGAGGGCCGTGGCGATGGCGGACTGGAACGGCGTCCCCGAACTGTAGGTCAGGAACTGCTTCACGGTGCGGATGGCCGACACCAGGTGCTCTGGTCCGGTCAGCCAGCCGATTTTCCACCCCGTGAAGGAAAAGGTCTTGCCTGCCGACGAAATGGTCACGGTCCGCTCCGCAGCCCCCGGCAGCGTGGCCACCGGAATGTGGCTGACACCAAAGGTCAGGTGCTCGTACACCTCATCGGTGACGATGAGGCAGTCGTGCTTCCGGGCAAGGTCAACGACGCGCTCGAGTACTTCCCGCGGGAAGACAGCACCCGTGGGATTGTGCGGGTTGTTGAGCAGCACCACCCGGGTGCGGTCGCTGAAGGCGGATTCAAGCGCTTCCATGTCGGGAAGGAAGTCCGGGGCAAGCAGCGGGGCCGTGACGTGGGTGGCTCCTGACAGCCCGATGATGGCGCCGTAGGAGTCATAGAAGGGTTCGAACGTCAGGACTTCGTCGCCGGGACCGGTCAGCGCCAGCAGCGAAGCGGCGATGCCCTCCGTGGCTCCCGTCGTGACGATGACCTCCGTCTGCGGGTCCGGGGCCAGCCCATAGAACCGTTCCTGGTGGGCCGCGACGGCCTCGCGGAGTTCCAGGATGCCCTTGCCGGGGGCATACTGGTTGGCCCCGGCGGCAATGGCGGCCTGGGCGGCGGCCCTGATCTCCGCCGGTCCGTCCTCATCCGGGAAACCCTGGCCGAGGTTGATGGCGCCGGTCTGCAGCGCCAGCGTGGTCATTTCTTCAAATATGGTGACCCCCAGTGCGCCGTCCTGCCCGAGCAGGTTGGCTCCGAGGGCTGCGCGCTGCCACGGAGCAGGTGCGGTGGGCGTAAAAAGGTCCCGTGGTGGATGCATTCAGTCATGGTATCCCGGCGTCCGGATGCGGTAGGTTCGGTGCATGAGACGCGCTGTCTGCCCCGGATCCTTTGACCCCATCCACAACGGCCATCTCGAGGTCATCGCGCGGGCGGCCGGCCTGTTTGATGAGGTGATAGTGGCCGTGTCCACCAACTATGCGAAGAAGTACAGGTTCAGCCTGGGTGATCGGATCGACATGGCCAGGGAGACCCTCGCATCCCTGAAGGGGATCGTGGTGGAACCTGTCGGGGAGGGCCTGCTGGCAGAGTATTGCCGCCAGCGGGGAGTCTCCGCGATCGTCAAAGGACTCCGGTCCTCATCCGATTTTGACTACGAACTGCCCATGGCCACCATGAACCGCCAGCTCAGCGGTGTGGAAACGGTCTTCCTGCCCGCCGAGGCGCATTACCTGCACCTGTCCTCCACCCTCATTAAGGAAGTTGCCGGTTTGGGCGGCAGTGTGTCGGACTACGTGCCCCGTTCGGTGCAAAAAAGGCTCCTGGCTGGCGAGTCTTCGTCCGAATAGCTGCCGAGAGGGTAGGCTAGTCCGGTACTCGGCGGCCTTCGGTGGCCTGGTTTGAGTCCAAACCGGACTTCAGGCTAAGATGGTACGTCGGTCATATGTTCAACAGGAGTTCTCATTAAGCGAGATGCTAGTTCGCCCTTGGCGTTCGACGTCAAGGACCTCGGGCGCAGCCCGGGAAGCATGCGGACACTGACGGAACATGTACCCGCACCAGGTGATCTTGGTGTGGCGCTCATTGGCGTTCAGGAAGGCTCGGATATCGAGCTGGATCTGAGGCTTGAGGCCGTACACGAAGGAATTCTGGTATCAGGAACCGCAATCGCTGCAGTAACGGGCGAGTGCGGCCGATGCCTGGATCCCCTTGCGTATGACCTTGAGGTCAATGTGCAAGAACTTTTCTTCTATGAAGGCGTCCTGCTTTCGGATGAGGAAGACGATGAAGAGCAACGTCGAGTCGAGCACGATCTGATCGATCTTGAACCGGTGTTGCGGGACGCAGTTGTCACCATGCTGCCGTTCCAGCCGGTGTGCCGGGAAGACTGCCAGGGCCTTTGTTCCGAATGCGGAACTCGCCTGGAAGACGAGCCGGGGCACCACCACGAGGTCTTGGATCCTCGCTGGGCTGCCCTAGCTGATATGGCTAAGCCTGACCGGCAAAATTGATTTGTACGTGTTTGTCTAGAGAGAAATGAGTTAGCCGTGGCTGTTCCCAAGCGGAAAATGTCTCGCTCGAATACCCGCGCCCGCCGCTCCCAGTGGAAGGCAACTGCCCCCCACCTGGTGAAGACCGTAGAGAACGGCCAGGTTACTTACAGCCTGCCGCACCAGGCAAAGGTCGTTACCGACTCGGCTGGCACTGCGCTGTTCCTTGAGTACAAGGGCCGCAAGGTCGCAGACGTCTAATTGGCCATTCAGGCTGAGATGATGTCTTCAACTGAAGAGCTTCTGAAGCGTCTCGGTGTCTCCATTGACGCCGGGACGCTTCGTCTTGCTCTCACACACCGTTCCTACGCCTACGAAAACGGCGGAATCCCCACCAACGAGCGGCTCGAATTCCTGGGTGACTCCATCCTGGGCTTCTCCGTGACGGATGCCCTGTACCGGGACAATCCCTCCCTGCCCGAAGGTGACCTTGCCAAGCGGCGGTCCGCCGTCGTCAGCACCCGCGCCCTTGCAGGCATCGGCCGAAGCCTTGGCATCGGCGACTACATTTACCTGGGCCAGGGCGAAAAGCTCACGGAGGGCAAGAACAAGGCCTCCATCCTCGCGGACACCATGGAAGCGCTGATCGGTGCCACCTACGTCTCCAACGACATCGAAACGGCCCGCCAGCTGGTCATGCGGCTGATTGGCCCGCTCCTGAAGGACGCAGCCGCCCTCGGCGCCGGGACAGACTGGAAAACCAGCATCCAGGAACTGGCGGCCAGCAGGCAGCTCGGCAGCATCCACTACGCAGTTGAAGGATCCGGGCCGGACCACGCCCGCACGTTTACGGCCGTCCTGGAGATCGGCGGCAGCGCCTACGGCAAGGGCTCCGGCCACTCCAAGAAGGAAGCGGAGCAGGAAGCCGCAGCGGACGCCTGGCGCGTGCTCTCGGGAGCTCCCCGTGCAGCGGCCGCGGATGACTCCGCGGACTCCGCTGCGACCTACTAGGCTGACCCGTGCCGGAACTCCCGGAAGTGGAAGTGGTCCGCCGTGGACTGGTGAGCTGGGTCCGCGGACGCACGATCACAGCGGTTGACGTCCTGGACCCCCGGTCCATCCGCCGCCATGCCCTGGGTACGGAAGACTTTGCCGGAAACCTGGAAGGGGCCACCGTAGCGGATGTCGTCCGCCGCGGAAAGTTTCTCTGGATGCCGCTTCGGGACGGAACGGAGACTTCCCCCACGCCCGCGGCTCCCGCCGTCGCCCTCATGGCCCACCTTGGCATGAGCGGCCAGTTGCTGATGCAGGACGCCACGGCCGCGGACGAAAAGCACCTCAAAGTCAGGCTCCGGCTGAGTCCTCGCGACGGCATGCCCGAACAGCTCCGGTTTGTGGACCAGCGGATCTTTGGCGGACTCTTCGTCACCGCCCTGGTTCCCACGGACGACGGCGGCCCCGGCGGCCTCGCTGAGTCCCCCCTTCCGCTGATCGCCGAAGAGGCATCCCACATCGCCCGAGACCCCCTCGATCCGGCCTTTTCCTTCGACAATTTCTACAGCCGGCTCCGGAAACGCAAGACGGGCCTCAAGCGCGCCCTGCTGGACCAGGGGCTGGTTTCGGGGATCGGCAACATCTACGCCGACGAAGCCCTGTGGCGGGCAAAACTGCATTACGCCCGGCCCACCGACAAGCTGCGGCGGGCCGACGCGGCGCAGCTGGTGAGCAGCGCCCGTGACGTCATGCTGGACGCGCTGGCGGCCGGCGGGACCAGCTTCGATTCGCTGTACGTCAATGTCAACGGTGCCTCCGGCTACTTCGACCGCTCCCTTAACGCCTACGGGCGGGAAGGCCAGCCCTGCGGCCGCTGCGCCGCCGTCGGAATCAATTCCCCGATCCGCAGGGAGCAGTTCATGAACCGCTCCTCCTACACCTGCCCTGTCTGCCAGCCGCGACCCCGGAACGGGCGCTGGTAGCGGGCAGCCAAAGTCTGCGGATTCTGCGGTTCCGCAATGTGGGTTCCATTGACAGACTGGGGCCATAAGAAGCGGCGGACCGCCTTGAGGCGGCTGCCACGCCCCAGCCCATCAGCAGGAACCAGGCAGCCCTTGTACCTTTCGATGTCGGACCGCACCGGCGGCCAGAAGGACTCCCCAACAGAGATGCCGGCTGCCGCCGCCACGGCGTTCCGGCTGTCTCCGGTCATCATCTGGCTGGGAATCGTCAGCATGATGACGGATATCTCGTCAGAATCGGTGGCAGCCATCCTGCCGCTTTACGTGACCGGATTCCTGGGACTGTCCACCATCGCTTTCGGAATCATCGACGGCATTAACCAGGGCGCCAGCGCCATCGTGCGGATTGCCGCAGGATGGGTATCGGACCGCACAGGGCAGCCCAAGCGCATAGCGGTGGCCGGGTACGGCCTCTCCATGGTGGCCAGGATCGGGTTCCTGTTCGCGGGCGGATTCTGGACCATAGCCGGAATCGTCACCGGCGACAGGATCGGAAAAGGCATCCGTACGGCTCCCCGCGATGCACTGATCTCCGAAGCGGCGCAGCCGGAGCACCTGGCAAGATCGTTCGGGGTCCACCGCATGCTGGACAGTGTGGGTGCCGCTACCGGGCCACTGCTGGCGTTCCTGGTGCTGGTGCTGATCCCCAACGGCTTCAGCACGGTGTTCATCGTTTCTCTGGCCTTCTCAGTCATCGGCGTTGCCGTGCTGGTACTGCTCGTCCCCGGCCGCAGGCGCGGTCCCGCCGGCCCAGCCAGTGCAGCGGGCCGTCCGCGTTTCCAGTGGTCCCGTTTGCGCTGGCGCACGCTGAAGGAGCAGGGCCTGGCCCGGCTCGTGCTGACTGCCGGGCTCCTGGGCCTGCTGACAATTGGTGACGGGTTCATTTACCTGATCCTCCATGACCGGGGTTCCTTTGCAGTCCAGTGGTTCCCGCTGCTCTATGTGGGAACCAATGTTGTTTTCCTCCTGTTCGCCATTCCGCTGGGAAAGCTGGCGGACCGGTGGGGACGGATCCCCGTTTTCCTGGGCGGCCACCTGGCCCTGCTGGCCTGCTACGTCCTCGCGGCCCTGCCTTTCGGCGGCCTGGGTGCCACCATGGGTTGCCTGCTCCTGCTCGGAGTTTTCTACGCAGCGACCGACGGTGTCCTCGCTGCCATGGTCAGCCAGTTGAGCCGGGCGGAGAACCTGGCGACGGCGCTTGGCACCGCGCAGACCGTCGTGGCCCTGAGCCGGATGGCGGCAGCCGCCGGGTTCGGGGTTTTGTGGTACCTGGTCGGGCCTGTGACTGCTGTGCTGTGCGTGGCCGGCCTGCTGGCGGCAGCTCTCGCAGCGGGTACGGTCCTGCTTGGCGGGGCCCGCCGACGGGTGGCCGCACCGTGAGCCGGGGAAAGGGGCCACAGCCGGCTCAGGGGCCGCCGAAGCCTGCAGGCAACGGATCCGTGGCCACGCTCCCCGCGCGCGAGGCGGTTCCTGCTGATGCTCCGCCGGCCGCAGCCTTGCCGGAATCCGGCATGCGGCGGCGGTGGCTCATCCTGCTGGCAATTGTCGTGCTGGTGGCTGCGGGCGCGTCCGTGTTCACCGTTTCAGCGTTCCAGGCGGCCAAAACCAGCCAGCAAGCGGGCTCGCCCGTTGCCACCGTCGCGGCGGAAGGGCTGCCGGCTGCCCCCTTTGTGATGTTCCGGAACACGGCTCCCGGGCAGGGCTTCGGGCAGGCGGCAACCGTCCTGCTGGCCGACCCAACAGGCCAGCGGGCGCTCAGCGGCCACAGCTGTGACCGCGTGTATGCGGTGATGAACCTGGTGAGCTGCCTGAGTACCAGGAATGAGATCCCCACCAAATTTGAGGCCACTGTTTACGACGGCTCACTGGACCCGGTCGAATCGTGGGCCCTGGGAGGCATTCCCAGCCGTACCCGGATCAGCGCCGACGGGTCCCTGCTGGCAAGCACAGTGTTTGTGTCCGGGCACTCGTACGCCGCCGCAGGGTTTTCCACGGAGACCGTCATCCGCGGCCGGGACGGCACCGTGCACGGGAACCTCGAGGAGTTCGCCCTTCTTTCCGGCGGAACCCAGATCAAGGCCTCGGACCGCAATATCTGGGGCGTGACCTTCGTCCCGGGCCAGCCGGACGCGTTCTATGCCACAGCCTCATCCCAAGGCAAGATCTGGCTCGTGCGGGGAAGCCTGCAGGACAAGACTCTGACGGTGACCGCTCCAGGGATCGAGTGTCCGTCGGTCTCTCCGGACGGAACCCGGATCGCCTACAAGAAGAGCGTTTCCGGTACGCTCGTGGGCCACCGCAACATTGCGGTGCTGGACATCGCCTCCGGAACGGAAACGGTCCTCGCCGAACAACGAAATATTGACGACCAGTTGGAGTGGCTCGACGCCAGTACAGTGGTCTACGGCGTTCCGCGGGATGAGTCCGGCCAGGACAGCGACATCTGGTCCCTGGCCATCGATCCGGCGGCGCAGCCCTCGCTCTTCATCGAACATGCCTGGTCTCCGGCGGTGGTGCGGCAGTAGCCGTCACGGCCGGGAACTGCTGCAAATCCGTGGAAACCCGCAGTGACGCAGTAGATTTGGGGCAGCAGAGCAGCCGCTTCAGCCACTCAGGAGACCAGAAACACCTTGCACCTTAAAAGCCTTACCGTCCGGGGGTTCAAGTCGTTCGCGTCAGCCACCACCTTCGACTTTGAACCCGGAGTCACCGCAGTGGTGGGGCCGAACGGTTCCGGAAAGTCCAACGTGGTGGACGCGCTCTCCTGGGTCATGGGCGAGCAGGGAGCAAAAACGCTGCGCGGCGGCAAAATGGAAGACGTCATTTTCGCCGGGACCTCCGGGCGGCCCCCGCTGGGGCGGGCCCACGTGTCCCTGACCATCGACAACGCTGACGGGGCACTCCCGATCGAGTACAGCGAGATCACCATCTCGCGGACCCTCTTCCGCACCGGGGGTTCCGAATACGCCATTAATGGTGCCAGCTGCCGGCTGCTCGATATCCAGGAGCTGCTTTCCGATTCCGGCCTGGGCCGGGAGATGCACGTGATCGTCGGCCAGGGCCAGCTGGACAAGGTCCTGCACGCCACCCCGGAAGACCGCCGCGGCTTCATCGAAGAGGCGGCAGGGATCCTGAAACACCGCCGCCGCAAGGAAAAGACCGTCCGCAAGCTGGAAGCGATGCAGGCCAACCTCCAGCGCCTGAGCGACCTCACCGGCGAGATCCGGCGGCAGCTCACCCCGCTGGGCAAGCAGGCCGATGTGGCCCGCCGCGCCCAGCGCGTCCAGTTCGACGTCCGCGACGCACGTGCGCGGCTGCTCGCCGATGACCTGGTCCGGCACCAGGCAGCCCTCGACCAGGACGTGGCGGATGAGGAGGCGCTGAAGGCCCGCCGCAGCGTCGTCGGGAAGGAACTGGAATCCGGGCGCAGGAAACAGGCCGCCATGGAGCAGCTGGCAGCCGAGGCCACCCCGCTCCTCAACGCGGCGCAGGACACCTGGTACAGGCTGTCCGCAGCGCGGGAACGGCTCCGTTCCCTGGGCTCGCTGGCCCAGGAACGCGGCCGCCTGCTGGGAGCGGTGGACGCTGAGCCGTACTCCGGGCGGGATCCTGAACAGCTCGAACGGCAGGCTGCCCGGGTCCGGGACGAACTGACGGAACTTGACCGCCACATCCTGGACAGGCGCAGCGCCCTGGAGTCAGCGACTGCCGCCAAGACCGGGGCTGAACACGAAGCGGCAATCGAGGACAAGCGGCTGACCGCCGTCCTCCGTGCCGCTGCGGACCGGCGCGAAGGCCTGGCCCGGCTCGCCGGCCAGGTTGGCGCCGCACGGTCGCGGGTGGAATCCGCCCAGGCGGAGCTGGGCAGGCTCCGTGAGTCGCTCGCCGCGGGGCAGGAACGCCGCCGGCAGGCCCAGTCGGAGTTCACCGCTTTGGAGACACAGGTGGCGGGGGTCGAGGAAGGCGAGGAGAGCCTCGACGCCGACTATGAGGATGCCAGCGCCGAACTCGACGCCGTCCGTGACGAGATCTCCGCCCTCACTGCCGCCGGCGCAGAGGCGGTCCGCGAACGCGACGCCCTGGCCGCCCGGCGGGATGCGCTCGAACTCGGACTCAACCGTAAGGACGGCACGGCGCATGCGCTCAACGCCGGGCTGGACGGCGTCGTTGGCACCCTGGCATCGGACCTCACCATAAGCCCCGGGTACGAAACGGCGATTGCCGCCGCCCTCGGCGACGCCTCCGAAGCGATTGTGGTCCGGGACCCGGCGGTGGCTGCCGAGGTCATGCAGTTCCTGAAGGACGACGACGGCGGGCGCGCGTCCCTGCTGCTGGCGTCAGCAGCTGCCGTGCAGGACCCGGGCGTCCCGCTGGGCGAAACGTTGCCGGCGGGTGCGCGCTGGGCCGTCGACCTTGCCTCCGCGGTGGAGGGCACTAGCCCCGCCGTGGCGGCGCTCCTGGCGGGGGTGGCCGTGGTTGAGGATCTGGACAGCGCCGGACAGCTGGTTGCCGACAGGCCGGACCTGACGGCGGTGACCCGGGCCGGGGACGTCTTCACGGCGCTGACGGTCACCGGCGGCTCGGCGAAGGCACCGTCCCTGCTGGAGGTGCAGGCCGCCGTCGACGACGCCGGGACGCGGCTCGCCGCTGTCACCGCGGACCTGGAACGGAACAGGTTCGCACTGGCCAGCGCCGAAGCCCGGCGCACCGAAGCACAGGCGAGGGCCGAGGCCGCCCTGGACCGCCTGCACGAATCCGACGCCCGGCTCGCCGCGGTCGCCGAGCGGCTGGGCCACCTGAATTCCGTCCTGCGCAGCGCCGTGGGGGAGAGCGACAGGCTTGCCGCCTCCCTCGCCAAGGCCGAAACCAACGTGGCCAACGAGGAACAAGCGCTCGCAGCCATCACGGAACGGCTGGCCGCGGCGCAGCAGGCACCGGCCGAAGAGGAACCCTCCACCGAACACCGGGATGCCCTGGCCCTGGCAGCGTCGCAGGCACGCTCGGCGGAGATGGAAGCTCGGCTGTCGCTGCGCAGCACGGAGGAACAGCTGACGGCCACCCGGAACCGGGCACAGTCGCTGGAACGGGCCGCGGCCACTGAACGCAAGGCGCGGGAAGAAGCGGCCGAACGGGCCCGCCGCCGCCGGATCCAGGCCAGGAGGGCCGCCGCGGTGCAGGCAGGCGTGGAGCTGGCCCTGCGTTTCATCGATGTGTCCGTGGAGCTGGCCAGGCATGAACGCGACCTCGCCGAAGAGAACCGCGAACAGCGCGACGGCGCCCTGCTGGAGATCAGGACCGCCAACGACGCCTTCGCCCGCGAGCTTGCAGAACTGACGGATTCGGTCCACCGGGACGAGCTTGCGCGTGCGCAGCAGCGGGCGCGGATCGAAGCCCTCGAAACACGCTCCATCGAGGAGCTCGGCATTACCCCGGACCTGCTGGTGGCTGACTTCGGACCGGACGTTCCTGTGCCTGTCCCTGCAGATGAAACCCAGGACAAATGGGCAGCCCTCCGGGCACCTGTTGATGACACCGGCGCTCCGGTCGTGGAAGGCAAACCCTTTGTCCGGGAGGAGCAGGAGAAACGCCTCCGAAAGGCCGAAAGGGACTTGTCCGCCCTGGGAAAGGTCAACCCGCTGGCACTGGAGGAATTCGCCGCGCTGGAAGAACGGCACCAGTTCCTCAGCACCCAGCTGGAGGACCTCAAGTCCAGCCGCAAGGACCTGCTGGACATCATCAAGGAAGTGGACGACCGTGTCCAGCGGGTCTTCGCCGAAGCCTTTGACGACACCCAGGCCCAGTTCGTCCGCGTCTTCGCCCGCCTCTTTCCCGGCGGCGAGGGCCGCCTGGTCCTGACAGACCCCTCAGACATGCTCACCACCGGCATCGAGGTGGAGGCGCGTCCGGCCGGCAAGAAGATCAAGCGGCTCTCGCTGCTCTCCGGCGGCGAACGGTCCCTGACCGCCGTCGCCCTGCTGGTGGCCATCTTCAAAGCACGGCCCTCGCCGTTCTACGTGATGGACGAGGTCGAGGCGGCCCTTGACGACACCAACCTGGGCAGGCTCATCACCATCTTCGAGGAACTCCGCGAGTCCAGCCAGCTGATCGTGATCACGCACCAAAAGCGGACCATGGAAGTGGCTGATGCGCTGTACGGCGTCACCATGCGCGGCGACGGCGTCTCCACCGTCATCAGCCAGCGACTGGGTGCCGAGGTGTAGCGTTCCCGCACGTGGGAGCCGGATGCGCAGAACAACAGCGTGAAACGTTGTGAGAAGCTAGGGGAGTGAATGACATCCTCCCCATTATTCTGTCCATAGTTGCTGCCCTGGCGGTTATTGGTGGGTTGATCCCGGTCCTGCTGAAGGCGCGGAAGAACATCACCCAGTACCCGGGCACCCGCGACGCCAATGATCCGGTAACTCCGCAAGGCGGGGGAACGCTGCTGGAGGACGCCCCCGTGGCGCCGGCGGAGCGTACCGGCCCTGCCGGCGTCGACGTCGACGGGCTGGAAACAACCGATGTCCCCGATAACGCGGCGGGCCTTGAAACCATCCAGGTGGAGACCCCGCTTCCCGTTGCCGGCCGGCTGACCCGCCTGCGCGAACGCCTGGTCCGGTCGAACAACATTCTTGGCAAGGGCCTGCTGGCCCTCCTCTCCAGCGACAAGATCGACGAGAACGTCTGGGACGAAGTCGAGGAAACACTCCTCCTGGCAGACCTCGGAACCGAACCCACCATGCAGCTGGTGGACGCATTGCGCGAACGCGTCAAGGTCCTCGGCACGCGGACTCCGGAGCAGGTCAAGGCCCTGCTGCGAGAAGAACTCATCAAACTGGTGGATCCCACCATGGACCGCAGCCTGAACACCACCCGCCATGCGGACAAGCCGGCCGTCGTGATGGTGGTTGGGGTCAACGGCGTCGGCAAAACCACCACGGTGGGTAAGCTCGCCCGCGTGCTCGTTGCGGAAGACAAAGACGTGCTGCTGGGTGCGGCGGATACCTTCCGCGCTGCGGCCGCGGAGCAGCTGGCCACCTGGGGCCAGCGGGTGGGAGTCCCCACCGTGAAGTCCGACGTCGACGGCGCCGACCCCGCGTCCGTCGCCTATGAGGCGGTCAAGGCAGGCATCGACCAGGAGGTCGACGTTGTGATGATTGACACCGCCGGGCGCCTGCAGAACAAAGTGGGCCTGATGGACGAGCTAGGCAAGGTCAAGCGCGTCATCGAAAAGCTCGCCGAGGTTGATGAAGTGCTCCTGGTCCTGGATGCCACCACCGGACAGAACGGACTCAACCAGGCACGGGTCTTCTCCGAGGTGGTCAACATCACCGGCATCGTCCTGACCAAGCTGGACGGCACTGCCAAGGGCGGGATCGTCGTCGCCATCCAGAAATCGCTCGGTGTGCCCGTCAAGCTCATCGGCCTGGGCGAGGGCGCCGACGACCTCGCCCCCTTCGAGGCCGAGGGATTCGTGGACGCGCTGCTGAACTGACACTGGGTTGTCCATCGAGGGGTGGGATCCCGCCGCGGGCTATTGCGGCGGGATCCCACCCTCGATGCGTTTAAGCGGTTCACGCGTGACGGACCAGCTGGCCGCTGCCACGACCAGGATGGCGCCCGTGACGCCGAACGCCCAGCCGTAGCCCAGCCGGTCGGCGAGCACACCGGCCAGGATGGGCCCCGCAATGGCACCAATGTCGGCTGTCATCTGGTAGACGGCCAGGACCTTGCCGCCGGAGCGGCCGGAGCCGATCACGTCCGCGACCGCGGCCTGCTGCGCCGGCCCCAGCAGACCGGAACCGATGCCGGCCAGAGTGGAGGCCAGCAGGAACCAGCCCAGTTCGTGCGTGAAGCCAATGGCGGCAGTGGCCACGCCGGTGACGAGCAGGCCTGTCACCATCATGGGCTTGCGGCCCAGTGAATCGGCGAGACGGCCGGAGACAGTCAGTGCCGCCGCGTTGCCCGCGGCGAACACTGCCAGCGCAAGGCCCGCCGCCTCCGGCCCCGCGCCGAGGGCCGCCACAGCAAACAGCGGAACCGTCGCCATCCTGACGCCAAACGTTGCCCACCCGTTCGCAAAGCTTGAGACGAGCGCCGACCGGTAGGCTCCGACGCCAAGGGCATCTGCCAGCCGCATGTCGGGATTCCGCCCCTGCCCGTGGCCGGCCTCCCTGCGCTCGTGGCTGAGCTGTGTCTGGACGACGGCGGCGGCGACCACCAGCGCCGCGGCGTAGGCGAGGAAAGGCACCCGAAGGCCAAAGCCTGCGAGCAGGCCGCCGACGATCGGGCCGCAGACATTCCCGACCAGGAACGCCGAGGCGTAGGCGCCGGACACCCGGCCCCGGCTCTCCGGCGGCGCCAGGCGGATCACCAGTGCCATGGAGGCCACGGTAAACATGACCGAACCGATGCCGCCCAGGCCGCGGAACAGCAGCAGTTGCCAGTAGCCCTGCGCGAAGGCGCAGGCTGCGGTGGACGCCGCCACGATCAGGAGTCCAGCAACATAGACCGGGCGTTCACCCCACCGGGCGATCAGGGCCCCTCCGGCCGGGGCGAAGACCAGGCGCATCAGCGCGAAGATGGCCACGATCACGGCTGCCTCGGTATTGCCGACCCCGAAGGTTGTGGCGAATTGTGGCAACACAGGCGCAACAAGCCCGAATCCGAGGGCAATAAGGAACGCCGCGGCCAGCATCACCTTGATGTCGCGCGGAAGCTTGTCCTGCCCAGGCCGACTCGGGCCCGGGATCCGCGACGTGGCGCCGCTCACAGGGGGTGGAGACGTCATATGGCCGGTGTCCTTGCGCTTTCGGGTACGGGTGGCTTGCGAGAGGGATGAAACATAACCGTAACAAGCCAGATATGCACCATTTACTTCCTAGAGGTTGTTGTAACAAACGCGCAATCTAAATCCTCCGTGGGCGAAACACAGCGCGACCAGACTCTTTATAGGACGCAAAAGGCGTTGGCAGGCGGAGTGATCCGCAGTATCGATCTGAGAGAGGACGTGCACCATGGAACTTACCGCAGGTCACGTATGGCTCATGGTGGCGGCAGCACTCGTGCTGTTTATGACACCGGGCCTGGCATTTTTCTACGGCGGCATGACGCGCGCCAAGGCCGCACTGAACATGATGATGATGAGCTTCATTTCCATCGGCATGGTCGGTGTTGTCTGGGTTCTCTGGGGTGCATCGATGAGCTCCGGCGAAGGATTCCTGCAGATTGTCGGGAACCCGTTCGCAACATTCGGGCTCGAGGGCATCACCACTCCTGACGGCCTCATCAAGGTCGGTTACGCCGCGACCTTCGCCATCATCACGGTCGCCCTGATCAGCGGCGCGATCGCTGACCGCGCCAAGTTCGGCGCCTGGACCGTGTTCGTTCCCGTCTGGGTCACGCTGGTCTATTGCCCGCTTGCCTACATGGTGTGGGGCGGCGGACTCTTCGGTCCCGAAGGCGCCGTGGGCCAGGCGCTTGGCCCGGCCATTGACTTCGCAGGCGGCACCGTGGTGCACATCAACGCCGGCGTGGCAGCCCTGGTACTGGTGCTCATCATCGGCAACCGCCGCGGCTTCGGCAAGGACCCGAACCACCGCCCGCACAACATCCCGTTCGTGATGCTGGGCGCGGCCATCCTGTGGTTCGGCTGGTTCGGCTTCAACGGCGGCGCCGCCACCACCGCTGAGCAGGGCGGCCTGATCTGGGTCAACACGCTCGCGGCCCCGGCAGCAGCAATGCTCGGCTGGCTCATCACCGAACGCATCCGCGACGGCCACCCCACCTCCCTCGGTGCCGCCTCCGGCGTCGTTGCCGGCCTGGTTGCCATCACCCCGGCCTGCGCCAACGTCAGCCCGGTCGGCGCGCTCGGCCTCGGCGTCGTCGCCGGTGTCGCGTCCGCCCTTGCCGTCGGCCTCAAGTTCCGCTGGGGCTTCGATGACTCCCTCGACGTTGTGGGTGTCCACCTCGTGTCAGGCATCATCGGCACCGTCGCACTGGGCTTCATCGCCCTCCCCGCCGACGGCGTGGGCGGCGGCCTCTTCTACGGCGGCGGAGCCACCCAGTTGTGGGCCCAGCTGGCAGCAGCCGGCATCGCCATCGCCTACTCGGCCATCCTGACCGCCATCATTGCCCTCGCCATCCACAAGACCATGGGCTTCCGGGTCTCGGATGAGCAGGAAGTGGTGGGCGTTGACCTGAGCCTGCACGCCGAAACGGCTTACGAGTTCGGCGTCGGCGGCCACGGCGGCAGCTTCCAGCCCCTTCACGAACTGATCACCGGCAAGGGAGCCCCGGAAGAGGGCGCAACCGCCGGCTCCAAGAAGACAGAATCAGCAACAGGCAAGGAAAGCGTGGGGGCATGAAACTGATCACAGCAATCGTCAGGCCGGAGAAGCTCGAATCCATCCGGGAAGGCCTGGAAGCCTATGGTGTCCAGGGCCTGACGGTCAGCGCGGCAAGCGGCTACGGCCGGCAACGCGGATACACGGAGGTGTACCGGGGAGCCGAATACAACGTGGACCTCCTGCCGAAGATCAGGGTTGAGGTGCTGGCTACCGACGAGCAGGCCGACGACATCCTCGACGTCATCATCGCAAGTTCCAACACGGGACGCGCAGGTGACGGCAAGGTCTGGACCATGGATGTCTTCGAAGCAGTCCGGGTCCGTACCGGGGAGCGCGGGGTAGCTGCAATCTAGCCACCCGGCAGATAACCAGAGGCAAAGAGCGGGCAGGAACCTGGAAAGGTTACCTGCCCGCTCTTGTCATCTGCCCCCTTACTCTTCCGGCTCCGACCCGGGCCAGTCCGCAGGACCCGACGACCCGGCGTCGTACTCCTGCAGGGGCGCCGTGCCCCGCGACCATGCCTTGAGGACCGGTTCCACAATCCGCCAGCAGTCCTCGGCAGTGTCCCCGCGGACGGACAGCAGCGGGTCGCCGTTCAGCACGCCCTCCAGCACTTCGCCGTAGGGGAGCAGCTCGGAGGCATTCAGCCCCGCATGAAGGGTTGCCCGGTCAAGGCTGAAAATGTCGCCGGGGCCGTTCACATCGACGTCGAGGTCCAGGGTGTCCGGTCCAAAGCCGATCCGCAGCCGGTTGGGGGCGTCCACGCCCGTGAAACCGACGGGCAGATGGGGCACGGGACGGAACGTCACCACAGCCTCCTTTCGTTTCACGCCCAGGGCCTTGCCGGAGCGCAGGATGAATGGGACGCCCCGCCAGCGCCAATTGTCGATCGACACGGTGACTTCCGCGAGCGTCTCGGTACCGCGGGAAGGGTCGACGCCTTCCTCCTTGACGTAGTCCGGAACCTGCTTGCCGGACAGTTCCCCGGCGGAGTACCTCGCCCGCCGGGTGGACCGTGCGTACGGTGGCTTGACGCTGCTGGCACGCAGCACCGTCGAGACGGCGTCGCGCAGGTCCCGTTCGCCGACGCTGGCCGGCGGTTCGATGGCCATCAGCGCCATGATCTGCAGCAGGTGGCTCTGGATCATGTCCCGCAGGGCTCCCGCGTTGTCGTAGTAGCGCGCCCGCCCCTCCAGCGCCAGGTCCTCGTCAAAGATGATCTCCACTTTCTCCACATGCTCCCGGTTCCAGACCGGTTCCAGGAAGTTGTTGGCAAAGCGCAGGCCCAGGATGTTCAGGACGGTGGCCTTGCCGAGGAAATGGTCCACCCGGTGGATGTGGTCCTCGGGCACCAATGCCGTGAGTGTCCGGTTGAGGGAGCGGGCGGATGCCTCTCCCGAGCCGAACGGCTTCTCCATGACCAGGCGCGTCCCGGCCGGTACCTGGCCAGGCTTGAGGGTTTCACAGGCCCTCTGGCTGACCTGCGGCGGAAGGGCGAAGTAGACGGCGGCCGGCGCGTCCAGCGAAGCCAGCAAGGAGGCAAGCGGCCCGTCCGCCGTGACGTCCAGCTGATGGTAGGAGGTGCCGGCCTCCATGGCCGCCAAAGCCTTCCGTCCGGCGGCGTCAGCGGATTCGGAGGCGGCGGCGAAGGCGTCGTGGACCCGGGCCTGCCACTGTTCCGGAGTCCACGCGTCGGAGCCGGCCCCCACCAGTTTGAGGCCTTCCGCGCGTCCCTTCGCCACCAGCCGGGCGAGCCCGGGAAGCAGCAGCCGGCCCGTGAGATCGCCGGAAGCACCAAGAATGAGCAGGGTTTTTACAGTCGTTAGGCTCGTCACCTAAGCCAGCATGCCATCTTGAAGGTCCGTCTTGGTACCCTAGATAGTCGAGTCCCGTCGCCGAAGCAGTTGGAAACAACAGCCGAGGCGCTGGTGTGCCGCAGGGCCGCCATCCGTCCATCCACTGAAAGAAGTGCACGGCGCGTGTTCAATTCACTCTCTGACCGGTTGACAGCAACCTTCAAGAATCTCCGTGGCAAGGGCCGCCTCACCGAGGCCGATGTCGATGCCACAGTCCGGGAGATCCGCCGCGCCCTGCTGGATGCCGACGTTGCCGTTCCGGTGGTGCGCGAATTCACTGCCCGTGTCCGCGAGCGGGCCCTGGGTGAAGAGGTCTCCGGCGCGCTGAATCCCAGCCAGCAGATCGTCAAGATCGTCAACGACGAACTGGTTGAGATCCTCGGCGGCGAGACCCGCCGGATCCGCCTGGCCAAGACCGGCCCCACCGTCATCATGCTCGCCGGCCTCCAGGGTGCAGGTAAAACCACCCTTGCCGGCAAGCTCGCCAAATGGCTTAAGGCTCAGGGCCACAGCCCCATCCTGGTCGCCTGCGACCTCCAGCGGCCCAACGCCGTCACCCAGCTCCAGGTGGTGGGCAAGCGTGCCGGCGTCCCGGTCTTCGCACCCCACCCCGGCGCCACGCACGAGCTTGAGCACCCCGCCGGCGATCCCGTGGCCGTGGCCCGCGCCGGTGTCGAGGAAGCCCGCCAGAAGCTCCACGATGTGGTGATCGTTGACACCGCCGGCCGCCTGGGCGTCGACGCCGACATGATGGAACAGGCGCGGCAGATCCGCCGGGCCATCGTTCCCAACGAAGTGCTGTTCGTGATCGACTCCATGATCGGCCAGGACGCCGTGAACACGGCGGTCGCGTTCGATGAGGGTGTCAACTTCACCGGCATCGTGCTCTCCAAGCTCGACGGCGACGCCCGCGGCGGTGCCGCCCTCTCCGTCGCGTCGGTCACCGGCAAGCCGGTCATGTTCGCCTCCACCGGCGAGGGCGTGGACGACTTTGAGCTGTTCCACCCGGACCGGATGGCGTCCCGCATCCTGGACATGGGCGACGTCCTCACCCTGATCGAGCAGGCTGAAAAGAACTGGGACAAGGATGAAGCGGCCCGGATGGCGAAGAAATTCGCCGACCAGGAAGACTTCACCCTGGATGACTTCCTGGCGCAGATGCAGCAGATCCGCAACATGGGCTCCATGAAGAAAATGCTGATGATGATGCCCGGAGCGCAGAACATCCGCCAGCAGCTGGAGCAGTTCGATGAGCGGGAGATCGACCGCGTCGAGGCAATCGTCCGGTCCATGACGCCGCACGAACGCGTTGCCCCCAAGATCATCAACGGCTCCCGCCGGGCACGCATTGCCCGCGGCTCCGGCGTGCACGTCTCAGAAGTCAACGGGCTGCTGGAACGCTTCGCCCAGGCCCAGAAGATGATGAAGAAGATGGCCCAGGGCGGCGGCATGCCCGGTATGCCGGGTATGCCGGGAATGGGTGGCCCCGGCGGCGGCGCACGCAAGGGCGCCAAGAACGCCCCAAAGAAGAAGGCCCGTTCCGGCAACCCGGCCAAGGCAGCCCAGGAGCTCAGGGACGCCGAGGCCCGGCGCGCCGGAGCAGCGAAGGCGCTCCCCACGGGCGCGGCGTTCGGCCAGCAGGCCGGCGACTTCGATCCTTCGCAGCTCAACCTGCCCAAGGGCTTCGACAAGTTCCTCGGCAAATAACCACGTCCCCCAACTGGGTCGCGCGAAGTGTCGGCGCGGGCGGCCTAAACGACACTTGGCGCTACGTGGTTCGGATGCGGGGGCCGTGGAATAGGGTTGGGTCATGTTCAAGCAGAGGGTAGTGTTCGTGCACGGCGCCGGAAGCTTCGGCTCGGCTGCCTGGCCCCGGCAGCACGGCATGGCCCTGGCCTACGACGCCCTGTTCCTGCGGCGCCACGGCTTCGATCCTGTGGCTGAACCGGTGGAATCGTCCTTCGCCGAGGACACAGCGATCGTCCTGAGGTCCCTTGCCGATGACGGCCGGGGAGCGGCCGGTGGCCACATTGTGGCGCATTCCCAGGGCGCGATCTCGGCGATGATGGCCGCCGTCGAGCGCCCGGACCTGGTGTATTCGCTGACGCTGGTGGAGCCGGCCTGCCTGTCCCTGACGGCGGAGCTGCCGGCGACGGCGGCGCACCGGGAACTCATGCAGCCGCTCTTTGATGTCCGCCACCAACTGGGTGATGAGGACTTCCAGCGGGAGTTTATCCGCCGCGTCTACGCGGCGGACCTCGAGGAGCCGGCCACACAGGAGGAAAAAAGGTCGGCGCGGCGGCTCCGGCTTCAGGCTCCCTCCTGGGAAGCGCCGCTGCAGATCGTTCCCGGTGTCCCCACCCTGGTCCTGACCGGCGGCTGGGAACCCCTTTACGAAGAGATCGCCGGGTACCTCAGGGAAACAGGCGCCCTGCACCGCCACGCCGCGGGAGGCCACCGCCCCCAGGATTCCCCCGAAGGCGACCGCTACATCCGTTCGTTCATAGCCGACGTCAGCCGGCGGCGGCAGCTCAGGGCGTCCTGACCCGAATGCTTTGTTCAGGTGCATCCGTCCGGCCAGCCCCCAAATGCCGGCCGGACAGAGCCTCAAGCCCGCTAGCGGCGGGCGGCTTCGGGTACCTCCAGGTCAGGCAGGTAGACCTTTCCGCCTGCCGCGAGGAACTCCTCGCTCTTTTCGCGCATCCCGGCCGCCATTTCCGCCAGGGCAGCCTGTGATTCCGCTGATCCATACTCATCCCGGATGTCCTGGCTGATCCGCATGGAGCAGAATTTCGGGCCGCACATGGAGCAGAAGTGGGCCGTCTTCGCCGGCTCGGCCGGCAGTGTCTCGTCGTGGAACGCTTCCGCGGTCACCGGGTCCAGGGACAGTGCGAACTGGTCCCGCCAGCGGAACTCGAACCGGGCCTTGGAGAGGGCGTCGTCGCGTTCATGCGCGCCGGGGTGGCCCTTGGCAAGGTCGGCTGCGTGGGCTGCGATCTTGTAGGTGATCACACCGGTTTTCACATCGTCCTTGTTCGGCAGGCCGAGGTGTTCCTTGGGCGTGACGTAGCAGAGCATGGCGGTGCCGTAGCGCGCGATTTCCGTGGCGCCGATGGCCGAGGTGATGTGGTCGTAGCCAGGTGCTATGTCCGTCACCAGCGGCCCGAGCGTGTAGAAGGGGGCTCCCTTGCACAGCTCCTGCTGGCGTTCCACGTTCTCGCGGACCAGGTGGAACGGCACGTGGCCCGGGCCTTCCACCATGACCTGCACATCGAATTCCCAGGCCCGCTGGGTCAGTTCAGCGAGAGTGTCCAGTTCGGCGAACTGGGCGGCGTCGTTCGCGTCTGCCGTGGCACCCGGCCGCAGTCCGTCGCCGAGCGAGAACGCGACGTCGTACTTGGCGAAGATTTCGCACAGCTCGTCGAAGTGCGTGTACAGGAAGTTCTCCTGGTGGTGGGCCAGGCACCAGCCGGCCATGATGGAGCCGCCCCGGGAGACGATGCCGGTCACGCGGTTGGCCGTCAGCGGCACATAACGCAGCAGGACGCCGGCGTGGATGGTCATGTAGTCCACGCCCTGCTCGCACTGCTCAATCACGGTGTCGCGGAAGATTTCCCACGTCAGCTTGTTGGCCTCGCCGTTGACCTTCTCCAGCGCCTGGTAGATGGGCACGGTGCCGATGGGCACGGGGGAGTTGCGGATGATCCATTCACGGGTGGTGTGGATGTCATCCCCCGTGGACAGGTCCATCACTGTATCGGCGCCCCACTGGGTGGCCCACTGGAGTTTGTCCACTTCCTCGGCGATGGAGCTGGTCACGGCCGAGTTGCCGATGTTGGCGTTGATCTTCACCAGGAAGGCCTTGCCGATGATCATCGGCTCGGATTCCGGGTGGTTGATGTTGTTGGGGATGATCGCACGTCCCGCGGCCACTTCGCTGCGGACCAGCTCCACGTCGCAGTTTTCGCGGAGGGCGACGAACTGCATTTCGGGGGTGATGACCCCGTGCTTCGCGTAGTGCATCTGGGTGACGGTCCGGCCTTCGACGGCGCGGCGGGGCACCGGCTGTGCGCCCTTCCACTCCGCCGACGCAGCGCCTCGGCGCACGGCCGACTTGCCGTCGTCGAGCAGGTTCCGTTCCCGGCCGCTGTAGGGCTCCGTATCGCCGCGGGCCTCGATCCACTCGGAGCGGAACGGGTTAAGGCCCACCACCGGATCGCTGCCCGGGCCGGCGGTGCGGTAGGTCCGGAAAGGACCGTTCGCCTCGCCGTTGGGCGACGGCTCCAGCGCGATCTCGGTGACCGGCACCCGGATCCCGGTGGCTTCATCGTTGATGAAAGCCAGCGAGTGGGACTTCAGCGACTGGGTTTCAGAGGCGGCCGCCGCATTTTGGGCAGGGATCAGCTGTGTTTCTTGTGTACTCAATGAATACTCACTTCCTTCGCCGGCATTACCCGGACAGGTTCAACGGTCGCAGGCTGCGTCAGCCCGATCTCAGCCCCTGCAAGGGCTCCCGTGTGGTCTAGATGAAGCTACCACAGGTCCGGGCGGGGCGTCCCTGCCGCGACCGCACCGTCGTCAGCGGATTAGGCTGGTGCCATGGCCGGAATCATCGAATTCAGCGGAACTGTGCTCACCGGACCCAACGAGGAACGGCAGGGGCTGTGGTCCGTCGACGGCCGCCTCACGTTCCACCGGCCCGCCGCCGCACCGGATGTTGTGCTCGACGGCTGGGTCCTCCCCGGGTTCGTTGATGCCCACTGCCACATCGGCCTGGGACCCGGCGGCGCCGTGCCGGATGGGGTGGCCGAAGAACAGGCCCGCACCGACCGGGACGCCGGCACCCTCCTGGTCCGCGACGCCGGTGCGGCGAGCGATACGCGCTGGCTGCAGCAGCGCCACGACATGCCCCGGCTCATCCGCGCGGGGCGGCACATTGCCCGTTCCCGGCGCTACCTGAGGGACTTCGCCGTCGAGGTGGAGCCTGATGGCCTGGTGGAGGCGGTGCGCAAGCAGGCGCGGGCCGGCGACGGCTGGGTCAAGCTGGTGGGGGACTGGATCGACCGCGGCGCCGGCGACCTCGCTCCGTCGTTTCCCGACGGCGTCGTTCGTGATGCCGTGCAGGCGGCGCACGACGAGGGCGTCCGCGTGACCGCCCACTGCTTCGCCGAAGACACCCTGGACCAGATGCTTGACGCCGGCATCGACTGCATCGAGCACGCCACCGGACTGCTTCCCCGCCACCTTCCGCGGCTCGCCGGGCAGGGCGTGCCCATTGTGCCGACCCTGATCAACATCGACACTTTCCCCGACATCGCCCGCCAGGCCGAAGCCAAATTCCCGCGGTACGCCGCCCACATGCGTGCGCTGTGGGAGCGCAGGGCCGGACGGGTGCTGGAAGCGTTTGAGGCCGGCGTAACGATCTATGCGGGGACCGACGCCGGCAGCGTCATCCGGCACGGACGGATCGCCGACGAAATCCTGGCGCTGCACCGGGCAGGCCTGCCTCCGGCGGCGGCGCTGGACTCAGCCTGCTGGGGCGCGCGGAGCTGGCTCGGCGCTGACGGGATCTCCGAAGGCGCCAGCGCTGACGTGGTGGTCTGCCGGTACGACCCGCGGGAGGTGCTTACAACCGTCGCCTCGCTCAGGAACGTTGTGCTGCGCGGAGAACTGATCCGCTGACGGTTGAAGATCACACCGGCGCCACTGGGAATAAATTGAAGCTTCAAGTAATTTAGATTAGTAGAGGCCACCGAAACCCGGCGGCCACCGGACCGGGAGTTTTCGATGACCGCAGAACCCACCAGCCAGGACCTTCTACCTGCCGAGCTCACCATGGGCACCGTGATGCTCAAGGTGGGCGACATGAAGCTCATGACCGACTACTACCAGCGCGCGCTGGGCCTCGATGTTGTGGCCGAACAGGACGGCGGCCTGTATCTGGGCCGGCTGGGAAAACCGCTGGTCCATCTCGCCACCGCTCCCGGGCTGAACCTGCCCGGCAGGGGAGAAGCCGGCCTGTTCCACACGGCCCTGCTCTTTGAGGACCAGACAGCCCTGGCGGCCACCGTCGCGTCCGCGGCCCAATACGAGCCGCGCTCCTTCACCGGAAGCGCGGACCACCTGGTCAGTGAAGCCTTCTACTTCAACGATCCGGAAGGCAACGGCATCGAGCTCTACTGGGACCGGCCGCGCAAAAACTGGTCGTGGAACGGGACTGAGGTGGTCATGGACAGCCTGGCCCTGCCTCCCCAGCGCTACCTGGAGCAGCACCTCACCCAGGAGTCGGTCGAGGGCCAGCAGCGGACGGCCGCCGGAGTGGGGCACGTCCACCTCCAGGTCGGCGACGTCCATACCGCCCAGGACTTCTATGTGGGCACGCTGGGGTTCGAAAAAACCGCAGGCTGGCACGGGCAGGCGCTTTTTGTCTCAGCCGGCCGCTATCACCACCACATGGCCATGAATGTCTGGAACAGCCGCGGCGCCGGTCCCCGGAAAGATACCCTCGGCCTGGGTGAGGTGCTCATCGAAGTGCCGTCGGGCGACGACGTCGGAGCCCTTGCCGACCGGCTCAAAGTCGCCGGGGTGGACAGCCACCATACCGGAGCGGAGCTGCGGTTCGAAGATCCCTGGCGCAACCGCCTCCGCGTCGCCGTCCGCTAGCCAGGTGCGGCGGCCGGATGTGCGGCAGGCGGTGTACTAGGCTGATTCCGAACGGCCGGGGCAGCCCGTGAAGCTGCCCGCCAGGGCCGCACCGTCGACGGAATGAGGGCGATTCCCATGGGCTTCACCGAAATCTTTGTTTCAACCCACGACGCCGCGCTGAAGCGTGCCGGGATCCTGGACGACGGCGGTTCCCCCGCCCCTGCCGGTCTTCGGATTCCCGGGATCAGCGATTTCGAGATTGAACAGCTCGGGGATCTCGCCGGCGCCGCCGTGCACGCCGGGGGAGCGGACTACGAGCTGGCCATGGTTGACGTGGCCAGTGATTCACTGCTCGGGGTTCCACCCGCCATGGTCCGGGCGCTCGCGGAACTGCTCAGCTACGAAACCGAAGGCGAAGGCAACGTGCTGGACGATGTCGCCGAACAATGGGCGGCCCAGGACGACATGCCGTTTGATGCGACAGAGGCCAGGAAATACGTGCAGCAGCTCGCGGAACTGGCGAGTGCAGTTGACGACGCCGACCGTACCGGGCTGTACGTCTGGTCGTCCTGAGGCTCCCGCTGCCCTGCCGCAGGTCCGGCAGATCCGAGCCAAGTCGAAATCCGGGCCCTGATCTGGCACAATAAACAGGTACTCGATCTGCGTGGCCCCTCTCTCCGCGTCCGGATCCTGTCCTTCGAACCCTCAAGTATGGCCCGCCCCACGGGTGCAGAACGTCGGGTTCACCCCTTTTCTGAAACAGGAGTGACCACAAAAGTGGCCGTAAAGATTCGCCTTAAGCGCTTTGGCAAGATGCGCGCACCGTATTACCGCATCGTCGTTGCAGACTCACGCACCAAGCGTGATGGCCGTGCAATCGAAGAAATCGGCAAGTACCACCCCACCGAAGAGCCCTCATACATCGAGGTTGACTCCGAGCGTGCCCAGTACTGGCTCGGCGTCGGCGCACAGCCGTCCGAGCAGGTTGCCGCGATCCTCAAGATCACCGGTGACTGGCAGAAGTTCAAGGGCCTCCCGGGCCAGGAAGGCACCCTGAAGACCAAAGCTCCGAAGGCCGCCTTCGTTGCTCCGGAGAAGGGTTCCGTGATCATCCCGGAAGCGATCACCAAGAAGTCCAAGCAGTCTGACGCCCCGGCCGAGGCCGAAGCAGAGACCACCGAGGCTGAGTAGATTGCTGGCTGAAGCGCTCGAACACCTGGTCCGCGGAATCGTTGATTCCCCGGAAGACGTCAAGGTCACCTCGAAGAACAACCGCCGTGGGGACACCCTCGAGGTGCGCGTTCATCAGGACGATCTCGGACGGGTGATCGGCCGTCAGGGCCGCACGGCACGCGCATTGCGCACGGTTGTGGCGGCACTGGCTGACGGCGAGCCGGTAAGGGTCGACGTCGTCGACACCGACCGCCGCCGCTAAAGCGCTCGGCAACATCAGTTTTTTGCTCCGGCCCTTCCACCAACGGTGGAGGGGCCGGAGTGCTTTCACCATCACGCCTAATCCGGCACAACCATGAACAGAGGAACAGATGCAGCTTCAGGTGGCACGAATCGGCAAACCGCATGGAATCCGCGGGGAAGTGACGGTCCAGGTGCTGACTGACGCGCCGGCGGACCGGTTCGTTCCGGGCACCGAGTTCGTGGTGGAACCCGCCTCAGTCGGTCCCCTGACTGTGGTCAGTGCCCGCTGGAACAAGGACATCCTGCTCCTCGCCTTCGACGGGATCGAGACGCGGAACGAAGCGGAGACCCTCCGCGGCGCCAAACTGTTCATCGAAACCGAAGAGCTGGACGAAGACGACGACGAAGGCTGGTACGAGCACGAGCTGGTGGGCCTCGAGGCCCGGGTCGGCTCACAGGTGGTGGGCAAGATCGCGGCCCTGCACACCATGCCCGTCCAGGACCTGTTGGTGGTCGAAGCCCCGGACGGCAAGGAAATCCTGATTCCGTTCGTGGAGCAGATCGTCCCCGAGGTCAACGTCGCCGAAGGGTTTGTCCTGCTGACTCCGCCGGATGGCCTGTTTGACGTCAACACCGACGACGCCGGTGCCGCCGGACCGGGGGACCACGCGTAGATGAGAATCGACGTCGTCAGCATCTTCCCGGAATACCTGGCGCCCCTGGAGCTGTCCCTCATCGGGAAGGCCCGCCAGGACGGCCTGCTGGACCTGCTGGTCCACGACCTGCGCGACTTCACCACGGACAAGCACCGCTCCGTGGACGACACCCCCTACGGCGGCGGCGCCGGCATGGTGATGAAGGCCGAACCATGGGCGCAGGCCCTGGCGTCCGTGGCAGCGGCCAGCGGAGGCAAGGCAGCCAAGCCCGTGCTGATCGTCCCGTCGCCTGCGGGGGAGCGCTTCAGCCAGGCCCTGGCGTACGAGCTGGCCGAGGAGGACCAGCTCGTCTTCGCCTGCGGACGCTACGAGGGCATCGATGAACGCGTCATCGAATGGGCGGAAGAACACTTTACGGTGCGGCCCATGAGCCTGGGCGACTACGTCCTGAACGGCGGCGAAGTGGCCGTACTGGCCATGGTCGAGGCCATTGGCCGGTTGCTGCCCGGTGTTGTCGGCAACCCCGATTCCCTGGTGGAGGAGTCACATTCGGACGGGCTGCTCGAATACCCCGTCTACACTAAACCCTCCGTCTGGCGGGACCGCGAAGTGCCGGCCGTACTCCTGAGCGGCAACCATGGGAAGATCGCTCAGTGGCGCCGCCATGAGCAGTTCCGCCGGACGGCCGAGCGCCGTCCCGACCTGCTGGCGACGTTCGACGCCGGGAAGCTGCCCCGCGCGGACCGCACGGCATTCGCGGACCTGGGGTACGACGTCGTCGACGGCCATCTCCGTCCCCGGCCCGACGCGCCCAACTGACGGGTGCACGCCGTCGGCCGGGATTGGCTGTAAGCCCCCGGATGTGGCAAAATTAGTCCTTGTGTCTGCTGGGTCCGCACCTGCTACAGGGGGAGCGCAACCAACAGCCGGACACCCCGGGACCTTCAATCAGTGAAGGAACCGGATCCACTTAACTTTCGGCGGTAATTTCCGGTGCTTCCGGGCTTGCCCGCCGTGACCCAAAGTGAATGACCTGTGGCGTTCACCAGGAGTGCAATCATGCATATTCTCGATTCCGTAGATGCAGCCTCGCTGCGCACCGATGTTCCTGTCTTCCGCGCGGGTGACACCCTCAAGGTCCACGTGAACATCATCGAAGGCAAGAACTCCCGTGTCCAGGTATTCCAGGGCTTCGTCCTGGGCCGCCACGGCGACGGTCTTCGCGAAACCTTCACCGTCCGCAAGGTCTCCTTCGGCGTCGGTGTGGAGCGTACCTTCCCGGTGCACTCCCCGATCATCGAAAAGATCGAGGTCGTCTCCAAGGGTGACGTACGCCGCGCCAAGCTGTACTACATGCGCGACCTGCGCGGCAAGGCTGCGAAGATCAAGGAAAAGCGCGACTTCCAGCCCAAGAAGTAAGTCCCCGGACCTACAAGGCAGGGCCACAGCCGTACCAGGCCGGCGCCGGAGCCATTCGCAACAGCGCCCCAGGATACGGATTCATGGACCAGACAAAACGCCAGCCCAGAAGAATGGGCTGGCGTTTTGCGTTCCTGGCGCTCCTGCTCGCCGTAGCCATCAGTGGACTCGTCCGCTCACTGTGGCTTGACGTCTACTACATTCCCTCGGAGTCCATGGAGCCGCTCCTGCAGGGCGGGGACCGCATCCTGGTGTCCAGGACGGACTTCCAGGCAGAACCCGTCCGCCGGGGTGACATTGTGGTCTTTGACGGGCGGGGCACCTTCGCGCCGCTGAACAGCGGGAAGGGTCCGCTGGCTGATGCTGCGGTGGCCGCCGCCCAGTGGCTTGGGCTGGCCGGGAGCGACACCACCTACGTCAAGAGAGTCATCGGCCTTCCCGGCGACACTGTGGTCTGCTGTGACAAGGACGGAATGATCGCCGTGAACGGTGCGCCGCTGGACGAACCGTATGTCTTCCCGGGGGACGCCGCCAGCCGGCAGGCGTTCACCGCAGTGGTGCCGGACGGGCGGCTGTGGCTGCTCGGGGACCACCGGTCACTGTCCGCTGATTCCCGCAGCCTGCTCGGCGCTCCCGGCGGCGGCATGGTGCCGCTGGACAGGGTGATCGGCCGGCCGGTCCAGATTGTCTGGCCGCTTGATAGATTTGCTGCAGTATCACGGCCGCAGCAGGCAGGACCAACAACAGAGGACGGACAGTAGATGCCCGAGAACCACGCCAGGATCCCTGATTCCGGCCATGAGGGCGGCCCGGATGCACCCACCGCCCACGCTGCTGCCGACACGGACGAGGCCGGTGCCGCTTCGGAATCCGCACCGGCTGCAGGCCAGGACAGGGCTCCCGCCAGTCCTGGCGCCGGAAAGCATTCAGCCGCTCCCCGCACTGAGCCTTCCGCTCCCAGTCCCGTATTTGTCTGGCTGAAGGAAATCGCCACCGTGGTGGTCATCGCGGTGGTGCTGTCATTCCTGATCAAGACGTTCCTGTTCCGCGCGTTCTATATTCCGTCCGAATCCATGGTCAGCACCCTGGACGTCAACGACCGCATCTTCGTCAACTTGCTCGTGCCCGAACCGTTCGCCCTGTCACATGGGGATGTGGTGGTCTTCCGTGACACCCAGGGCTGGCTGTCGGCCGCACCGGAAGAGACCCAGGGACCGTTCACGTGGGTCCAGGACGGACTGACGTTTGTGGGCCTGCTGCCGGACAACTCGGAGCAGCATCTCGTCAAGCGCGTCATTGGCCTCCCCGGGGACCACGTGATCTGCTGCGACGCCGGCGGTAAACTGACCATCAACGGATCCCCGATCGACGAAGGCTACGTCAACGGCGCCGAAGTCCCGCAGATCCGCAACTTCGATGTTGTTGTGCCGGAGGGAAAAGTCTGGGTCATGGGTGACAACCGCAACCATTCCGCTGATTCCCGCGCCCACATGGACGCCAACGGAGGCTTCGTCAACCTGGCCGACATCGAGGGCAAGGCAGCAGTGATCGCGTGGCCGCTGAACCGGCTCACAGTCCTCGACAACTACCCGGACGTTTTCAAGAACGTGCCCGCCGGAAAATGACGATGTCCGCAGCTTCGCCCGTCGCGCCAGCCAAGGCTGCCGCGCGGCCTGCTACGGGCCCGCGTTCCAAAGCCCCCACCCTGCGCCACGAACGCACTTTCAAGGCGCTCGGCGCCCGGTATCTTGCCGGCGTCGACGAAGTGGGGCGCGGTGCGCTGGCCGGCCCGGTGAGCGTGGGAATCGCCGTCGTGGACCTGTTGAACCAAAAGCCGCTCACGGGGGTGCGCGACAGTAAGCTGCTCAGCCCCGCCGAACGGGAGCGGCTGGAACCGCTGGTCCGCAAATGGAGCGTCGCTTCGGCGGTAGGGCATGCCTCGGCTGCGGAGATCGACGCGCTTGGTATCATCGCCGCCTTGCGGCTGGCCGGCACCCGCGCGTGGACTGACATCCTGGCCGGAGGGATCACCCCTGACATCGTCCTCCTGGATGGCAGCCACAACTG
Source organism: Arthrobacter sp. HS15c (assembly GCF_040812005.1). Lineage (NCBI taxonomy): Bacteria > Bacillati > Actinomycetota > Actinomycetes > Micrococcales > Micrococcaceae > Arthrobacter > Arthrobacter sp. HS15c. The sequence goes on along the minus strand of NZ_JBFOHM010000001.1, from coordinate 11,844 downwards.
GCTCTCGCCGGAGGTGCAGCTTTCCCTGTTTGATGAGGCGCCCAGTGGCCCCGGCTGCGACGCCCCCGTCCACACCCGGGTGAAGGCGGACATGCATTGCCTGAGCGTTGCGGCCGCCAGCGTGATTGCCAAGGTCGAACGGGATCAGCAAATGCGCGAGCTGCACGCCGAGTTCCCTGATTTTGGCTGGGACATCAACAAGGGTTACGCCACGTCCATGCACCGTGACGTGCTCCGGGCGGCCGGCCCAACCCCGTACCACCGCGTGAGCTGGCGGCTGCTGGGCGGCGAACTCTGACAACTGCCGTCCGCCGTGGCGCCAGTGCTGCACTCAATGGTGCAAGATGGAAGCATGAGTGCCGAGGATCTTGAAAACTATGAAACCGACATGGAGCTCCAGCTCTACCGTGAATACCGCGATGTCGTCGGACTGTTCAGCTACGTTGTCGAGACCGAACGGCGTTTCTACCTCGCAAACCATGTGGATCTCCAGGCACGCAGCGCAGACGGCGAAGTCTACTTTGACCTGACCCTGCAGGACGCCTGGGTATGGGACGTCTATCGCTCCGCCCGCTTCGTCAAGAGCGTCCGCGTGCTCACGTTCAAAGACGTCAACGTCGAGGAGCTTCCACGCAACGAGGAACTGGCGCTGCCCAAGGATGTTGACCTCGGTAACTGAGGCCCCCTGAGCGCCACTAGTCCCCAACATCCCCGGAATCCGGCCGGGTTGCCCACATAGGCCAATCGTTCGCTGTCCTCCGCCGTCCTGCCCCTGCAGGCTGGTTGCGGAGGTAGAAATGAAATCCAAAGACCTGCTGGGGAGGCGCGGCGAGGAGCTCGCCGCCTTGTATCTGGAATCGCTGGGCATGCTGGTGGTGGAGCGGAACTGGCGCTGCACCGAAGGCGAAATCGATATTGTGGCCCTCGACGGGGACGCCCTTGTGATCGCCGAGGTGAAAACCCGCCGCACCCTCGACTACGGGCACCCCTTTGAGGCCGTCGGCACCGCCAAACTGGCGCGCCTGCACCGCCTGGGTTCGGCCTGGTGCCGGGACCGTGAACTGCGGATGCCGCTGCGGCGTGTCGACGTCATCGCGGTGGTGGACGACGGCGGCGGCGACCCTCTGGTGGAGCACCTCAAGGGGGTGGGGTAGATGGCTCTGGGCCGGACCTACTCGGTTGCCCTCGTGGGGCTGAACGGGTACATCGTTGAGGTTGAGGCGGACATCGGCCAGACCCTTCCGGCATTCGTCCTCTTGGGCTTGCCCGATGCCGCCCTCAACGAAGCGAAGGAGCGCATACGTTCGGCAGCCAAGAACTCCGGAATTCCGCTGAGCCGGCGGAAGATCACCGCAAACCTGATTCCTGCGTCGCTTCCCAAGCGCGGTTCCGGCTTCGACCTCGCCGTCACCATGGCGGTCCTGCGGGCCGCGAATGACATCAAACCCACCGAGCGCACGGTCTTCATCGCCGAGTTGGGGCTGGATGGCCGGCTGCGGCCCGTGCGGGGCATCCTCCCGGCAGTAATGGCTGCCGTGCAGGCAGGGTACCCGGACCTCGTTGTGGCACAGGCAAACCTGGCCGAGGCGGCACTGGTGCCCGGCGCCAACGTCAGGGGCTACCGGACGCTTGCCAGGCTCGCCCTGGACTTTGGCGCCGATCCGCAGGAACTGGCCCTGGACTTCGAACCCGAGGACGAGTCTGACGCGAACGGGGCAGGGGCGGGCCACGAAACCGTACCCGACATGGCCGACGTATCAGGCCAGGGTGACGCGCGGAAGGCCCTTGAAGTGGCAGCAGCCGGCGCGCACCATCTGTTGCTCACCGGACCTCCGGGGGCCGGGAAAACGATGTTGGCTGAACGGCTGCCCGGCCTGCTGCCGGACCTTGCGGACAATGAGGCCATGGAAGTCACCGCGATCCATTCGCTCTGCGGCCTTCCCTCCACGGCAGTCCAGCTCCTGCGCAGGCCGCCCTTTGAAAACCCGCATCATTCCGCTACCGCGGCCGCAATCATCGGAGGCGGCTCAGGGCTGCCCCGCCCGGGAGCCGCCTCGCGGGCCCACCGAGGTGTGCTGTTCCTGGACGAGGCCCCCGAATACGAACGCCGGGTTCTGGATGCCCTCCGCCAGCCGCTGGAGAGCGGCGAACTGGTGATCCACCGCTCGGCCGGCACGGCAGCGTATCCGGCCCGGTTCCAGCTGGTCCTTGCCGCGAACCCGTGCCCTTGCGGCAAGGCATCCGGAAAGGGCCTGGACTGCACCTGCACTCCCATGATGCGGCGCCGTTACCTCGCCAGGATGTCCGGGCCCCTCCTGGACCGCGTGGACATCCAGCTGCAGGTGGAGCGCGTGTCCCTGGCGGACTTCGGCCAGGCCGGGATGGAAGAGGACACCGCCGCTGTGGCGCAGCGTGTGCGTGCCGCCCGCCGCCGGCAGTCCGAACGGCTGCACCCCTTAGGCCTTGAAACCAATTCGCAGGTTCCCGGGCGGATCCTGCGTGGCGAACTCCGCCTCCCCGCTTCTTCGACGCGCATCCTCGACCATTCCTTGGAGCGCGGCGTCCTGACGGCCAGGGGATACGACAGGGTATTGCGGCTCGCCTGGACCCTGGCCGACCTTGCACACCGGGACAGGCCGGACCCCAACGACATTGGACAGGCCCTCGCCCTCCGGCAGGCCGCCTCGGCCGCGGCATAAGGAACCACACATGGACAACGAACGGATAGCCCGCGCCTCATTGTCGCGGCTGATGGAACCGCAGGACGCGGCAGGGCTCGCCCTGGTCAAAGCTGCGGGAGCAACCGACGCGCTGCGGATCGCCACCGGCCAACTGAGCGCCGGACCGGCACTGGAGCAGGAGATCACGGCGCTCCTGGCGGACAACGGAGCAGGAACCAGCTGGGCAGGGATCGGGGCCGCGCTCAAACGCTGGGCCCCGAGGATTCCGGACCTCGCACCCGAACGGGACCTCGCCACCATGGCGCGCCTCGGTGGCCGGCTGCTGGTCCCCTCTGATGACCTCTGGCCCGCGCAACTTGCCGACCTCGGACTCCAGGAGCCGATCTGCCTGTGGTGGCGCGGCCTGGAGCAGCAACTCCCGGACGTTTCGAGGTGTGTGGCCCTGGTGGGGTCCCGGGACAGCACCAGCTACGGGGCGTCCGTCACCGGTGACCTTGCCTACTCGTTGGCCCAGCGCGGCTTTACGGTCGTGTCCGGCGGCGCCTACGGCATAGATGCCCACGCCCATCGCGCGGCCTTGGCAGGGGGATCGGGCGCCGTGCCCACCATCGCCGTCATGGCCGGCGGTGTGGACCGGTTTTATCCATCCGGAAACGAAGACCTGCTCCGGGCGGTGTGTAACCAGGGAGCCGTGCTGGCCGAGGTCCCGCCCGGGTCGGCGCCGACCCGGTACAGGTTCCTGCAACGCAACCGCCTCATCGCGGCGCTGTCCGCCGTGACGGTGGTGGTCGAAGCACGCTGGCGGTCAGGTGCCCTGAACACAGCCCATCACGCAGAAACCTTGGGCCGGGCTGTCGGAGCGGTCCCCGGTTCGGTTCACAGTGCCAATTCGGCGGGCTGCCACCGCCTGCTCCGGGACGGCGGCGCAGTCTGCGTGACGGATGCCGGCGAGATCGCTGAGCTGGCTTCACCGAGCGGAGAAGCCCTTCCCGAAACCCGGACGGCACGCGCAGCAGAGCACGACGGCCTGACCCTCGAGGACCTGATCCTGCTCGACGCACTCCCGCTCAGGTCCACAAGCTCTGTCGACAAACTATGTACCGTTGCCGGGCTCAGCCAGGAATCGGTACGTGCGGGTCTGGGCAGGCTGGGGCTCCTTGGCCTGGCCGTTTCGGAACGGGGCGGGTGGAAGCGGTCCAAAGCGTCAGCGTAGGCCGCTGTGTCCGGGCCCTGTCTGCGAACAAATGCTGGGAGAGTAGGGATGTGGAGAACCAAGAATTGCCCCCGGCCCTTGACCGGGCCGCCGCAGCCTTCGGCAAATATCTGGCAGGGGAGCGCGCAAGGTCGGAGCACACGGTGCGTGCCTACCTCTCGGACGTGCGGAGCCTGCTGGCATACTGCTCATCTGAAGGAGTCACTGACCTGCCCGGCCTTGAACTCGGCACGCTGCGGCGGTGGCTGGGTGCCCAAAGCGAGGCAGGGTCCTCCCGGTCAACCCTCGCCCGGAGATCGGCAACAGCGCGTTCGTTCACTGCCTGGGCCCTCCGGGAAGAACTCCTCACAACGGATCCCTCGCTGCGGTTGAAGGCCCCGAAAAAGGACAAGTCCCTGCCGGGCGTCCTGCAGGCCCAGCAACTGACAAGGCTGCTGGCCACGCTTGAGGAAGCCGCCGCGGACGGCGCGCCGCTGGCAATACGCAACCGGGCCATGGTGGAACTCCTCTATGCCACCGGCCTTCGTGTGGGCGAACTGGCCGGGATGGACGTCGACGACCTCAACCCGGACCGCCGCACACTCCGCGTCATCGGCAAAGGCAACAAGGAACGAACCGTACCCTACGGCGTCCCAGCAGCCGTTGCGGTCGATGACTGGCTGCGTAGGGGCCGGCCACGGCTGGTCCGGGAGCAGAGCGGTCCTGCACTGTTCCTGGGATCACGGGGGAGCCGGGTGGACCAGCGGCAGGTACGCGCCGTGGTGAAGGACCTCTTCGAAGCCCTGGGGGACACTTCGGCCACGGGTCCTCATGCGCTCAGGCATTCGGCCGCTACGCATCTGCTTGATGGCGGTGCGGACCTTCGGGCGGTCCAGGAGATCCTGGGGCACAGCAGCCTGGCCACGACGCAGATCTACACCCATGTCTCCGTGGAAAGGCTCCGGAACAGCTACAAGCAGGCACATCCAAGGGCTTGAGTCCGCCGTCCGCCGGCGGTGCCTGTAACTTTCGAACAACTAGCGGCCTGAGGGACGGGATCAGGGAATTGCAGTGGCGTAATTAGGCGGCGTGCGGCACAATAAGAGTCAAGTCCGGCAACTTTCAAGTTTCGCTTGAAGCTCACTGCTTCGCGCGTACCAGCAAGTCCGGACACAGTTACATATAAAGGCAGGGATAACCGCAGCCGTCAGGAACACGGCACAGCACATTTCATCCGGGCAGAGGTCGTTGGGGAAGACGTACCTACAGCTATGGAGGATGGAATGTCTGTTGCAATGACCCGCGGTGTGTTGTTCGTACACTCGGCCCCTACCGCACTGTGCCCGCACGTGGAGTGGGCGATTGGATCCGTCGTGGACAAGCGGACGGATCTTGAGTGGACCCCTCAGCCTGCCGCGCCCGGAATGTTTCGGGCGGAGCTCTCCTGGACCGGCACGCCCGGGACCGGAGCGTCATTGGCCTCTTCGCTGCGCGGTTGGGCCCACCTCCGCTACGAGGTCACCGAGGAACCAAGCCAGGGCGTCGACGGCGGCCGTTGGTCGCATACCCCCGAACTGGGGATCTTCCATGCAACGACCGACGTGCACGGCAACATCATGGTGTCAGAAGACAGGATCCGGTATGCCTACGAATCCGGTGCCGGTGATCCCTCCGCGGTCTATCACGAGCTGTCCCTTGCCCTTGGTGAGGCGTGGGACGAGGAACTCGAACCCTTCCGGCACGCAGCCGAAGGCGCCCCGGTGCGCTGGCTCCACCAGGTGGGCTGACCGCCGCCATCATGGACTGTCCGCGGCCGGGCAGTCCCAGTTGTGTCCATAGCAAAGCAGGGGCCCCGCCAACCGGCGGGGCCCCTGCTGTTTCACTCCGGTGGTGCTAGACGCTGCGTACCGCGATCACGGCGTTGTGGCCGCCGAAGCCGAAGGAGTTGCTCAGCGCCACAATGTTGCCGGCCGGGAGGTCACGCGCTGAGGTGACGACGTCGAGCGGGATTTCCGGGTCCTGGTTTTCCAGGTTGATGGTCACCGGGGCTTTGCGTTCGTAGACGGCGAGCACCGTGAGGACGGCTTCCACGGCACCGGACGCACCCAGGAGGTGGCCCATCTGCGACTTGGTGGCTGACACTGCCACGCTGTCGAGGTGGTTCCCCAGGGCGGCACGAAGCGCCGTGTACTCGGGCTTGTCACCAACAGGCGTCGACGTTGCGTGCGCGTTGACGTGCACCACGTCCTCAGCCTGGATGCGGCCGTCGAACATGGCTGCCTTCAGGGCGCGGGTGGCGCCCAGGCCTTCGGGGTCAGGTGCGGTGATGTGGTAGGCGTCGGCGGTCACGGACGTGCCGGCGAGTTCGCCATAGATCCGCGCGCCTCGGGCCAGTGCGTGCTCTTCGGCTTCGAGGACCAGCGCGCCGGCGCCTTCGCCCATCACAAAGCCGTCGCGGCCCAGGTCGTAGGGGCGGGAAGCGCCCTGCGGGTCGTCATTCCGGCGGGAGAGTGCCTGCATGGATGCGAACGCCGCGAGAGGCATCGGGTGGATGGCAGCTTCAGCGCCGCCGCACATCACCACGTCGGCCTTACCGGAGCGGATCAGGTCCAAGCCAAGGTGGAGGGCCTCGGTGCCGGATGCGCAGGCGGAAACCGGGGTGTGGGCGCCGGCACGGGCGCCCAGGTCGAGGCTGACGGCTGCGGCGACGCCATTGGGCATCAGCATGGGAACCGTCATCGGCAAAACACGGCGCGGCCCCTTTTCCTTCAACGTGTCCCACGCGTCCAGCAGGGTCCAGACGCCGCCGATGCCGGTTGCGAAGGCAACTGCAAGGCGGTCGTGGTCAATCTCGGTAATGCCGGAGTCGGCCCAGGCCTCCCGCGCGGCGATGACGCCGAACTGCGTGGAGGGGTCCATGCGCTTGGCTTCGACGCGGCTCAGGACCTCAAGGGCCGGGGTGCTGCAGCGCGCAGCAAAATGGACGGGAAGTTCGTACTTGGCAACCCAGTCGTCTTCCAGGGTGCGGGCACCGGAGACCCCCTTAAGCGCGTTCTTCCACATAGTGGGTACGTCGCCGCCGATGGGCGTGGTGGCACCCAGACCGGTAATGACTACTTTGCGTGTCATGGGATCACTCTCTGTCGGTGGGCAGCCCGGCTCCGGTTTTCTCCGGCGGGGTCCCGCGTGTGGGGTGTAGGCAGGTGGCTGCCGGGTGAATGCGGCTGGGCTGCCGGTCCGGGAATCCGGGCCGGCAGCCCAGCCAAGCCGTAAGCGGCTGGAGCTTAGGCTAAGCCTGTGCGCCGGCGATGAAGCTGACTGCGTCGCCGACGGTCTTGAGGTTCTTGACCTCTTCGTCCGGGATGCGCACGCCGAACTTCTCTTCAGCGTTGACCACGATGGTCATCATGGAGATGGAGTCGATGTCCAGGTCCTCGGTGAAGGACTTGTCCAGCTCCACAGCCTCGGGGGCGAGGCCGGTCTCTTCGTTGACGATTTCAGCCAAGCCGGCCAGGATCTCTTCGTTGCTAGCCATTGATGGCTCCTTTTCTGTTATTGCCGGCAGGGGCTGCCGGAAATGGTTCAGACAGCGGATGCTGTCCGTGTTGGGTGTTCCTAAGGAAGGACGATTACCTGGGCTCCGAAGACCAGGCCGGCTCCGAAGCCGATCTGCAGCGCAAGACCGCCGCTGAGGCCCGGATTCTCCTGGAGCAGTCTGTGCGTGGCCAGGGGGATGGAGGCGGCCGAGGTGTTGCCGGCATCGGCAATGTCCCGGGCCACGGTGACGGTCTCGGGAAGCTTGAGCTTCTTCACCATTTCGTCGATGATCCGCATGTTTGCCTGGTGCGGGATGAACGCCACCAGGTCTTCGGCCTGCACACCGGCGGCCTCCAGTGCCTGCTGTGCCACCTTCGCCATTTCCCAGACGGCCCAGCGGAAGACGGTCTGTCCGTCCTGGCGCAGGGTCGGCCACAGGTCCTGGGCTTCTTCCATCAGCGCGAAGTCGCCGGACTCGTCCGACTGGCGCGCCGCCTGGCTCAGGGTCCGGACGTCGAGCATCGACCGCGTCATGCCAATGGCGTCCCATTTGCTGCCGTCTGAACCCCATACCGACGGGCCGATGCCCGGCGTGTCCGAGGGGCCGATAATGACGGCGCCGGCGCCGTCGCCCAGCAGGAACGAGATGGTGCGCTCATGGTTGTCGATGACGTCGGAGAGTTTTTCCGCCCCAACGACCAGGACATACTTGGCCGCGCCGGAGCGGACCAGGGCGTCACCCTGGGCGATGCCATAGCAGTAGCCGGCGCAGGCAGCCGAGATGTCGAAGGCGGGGGCCGGGGTTGCGCCCAGCCGGTCGGCCAGGCTGGCCGCCGCTGACGGCGTGGCGTAGGGGTGGGTGACGGTGGAGACGATGACCGCGCCGAGCTCGGAGGCTTCGATGCCGGCGTGCCTGAGGGCCTCCTGCGCCGCCCGTTCAGCCATGTCGATGACGCTGACGTCAGCCGGGGCGCGGTGGCGGGTCACGATACCGGTACGCTGCCGGATCCATTCGTCCGAGGAATCAATCCACTGGCAGACGTCGTCATTGGTGACAATGATGTCCGGGCGGTAGGCGCCGATTCCCAGGATGCGGGTGTTCTCCTGGACCGGGGCCTGTTTCAGCGTGGGAACGCTCATGCGTTGCCCTCCAATTCTGCGAAGAGTGCCAGTGCGGCCGAGAGGTCGTCCGGCGTCTTGACGGCAACCGTCTTGACTCCGGGCATGCCGCGCTTTGCGAGCCCTGCAAGCGTGCCGGCGGGTGCCAGTTCGATGACGCCGGTGACGCCCCGCTGCACCATGGTATCCATGCAGAGGTCCCAGCGGACAGGACGGGAGACCTGGGCGATCAGGCTTTCAACGCCGGCGGTTCCGCCTGTAACTTCCTTGCCGTCAAAGTTGGAGAGCAGCGGCACCCGCGGATTCTGCGGGTTCAGCGTCGGCTTGAGCGCTTCAAGGGCAGTGACCGCCGGCGCCATATGGGAGGTGTGGAACGCCCCGGCCACCTTCAGCGGAATAACGCGGGCCTTGGCAGGCGGGTTCTCAGCCAGCGCCTGGAGCTGGTCAAAGGTCCCTGCAGCCACAGTCTGGCCTGCGCCGTTGACGTTGGCCGGGGTGGCACCTGACGCTTCGATCGCGGCCAGGACCTCGGCCGGGTCGCCGCCCACCACGGCGCTCATGCCGGTGGGGGTGACCGCCGCGGCTGCGGCCATGCTGTTGGCGCGCTCCCGGACAAAAGCCATGGCTTCCTGCTCGGTGAGGACTCCGGCCAGGGCAGAAGCGGTGATTTCACCGACCGAGTGGCCGGCGAGGATCACCGGGAGGGAACTGAGTTCGACGTCGAAGAGGGACTTCGCAGCCACGAGGCCGGCCGCCACAATGAGCGGCTGCGCCACAGCGGTGTCCTTGATGGTTTCCTCGTCCGAGGTGGTCCCATGGGCTGTCAGGTCGATGCCTGCGATTTCACTCAGGGAGGCCAGCTGGCCTGCTACCGAAGGCAGTTCCAGCCAGGGGGCCAGAAAACCCGGGGTCTGTGAGCCCTGTCCAGGGCAGACTATTGCAAGCACGTATCCAGCTTTCCAAATTACTGTGTGATCCAGCGGTGTTTCTCTGCACCAAGCTCACGGGGTCAGGTTGTAGGAAGTCTACAACGCCTCAGGTCTGATTCCGCGCCGGATGACGCTCGGCCGGTGCTTTCGGGGGCGCCGCGAGGCGGCCCACCACCAGCGCAGCCTGCAGCACAAACGCCTCCCGGGGGAGCAGCGGATCCCAGCCCGTGACGTCACACACGCGCTTCAACCGGTACCTGACGGTGTTCGCATGGACAAAGAGCTCCCGGGCGGTCGCCTCCAGCGAATGGCCCAGCTCCAGGTACGTTCCCAGCGTCTCCACGAGCCCGTTGGAAGCAGCCACGAGCGGACGGTAGATGTTCTTGACGAGTGACCGGCGGGCCGCGTCGTCGCCGGAGATGACCCGCTCAGGGAGCAGGTCGTCGGCGGCTACGGGACGCGGAGCCGACGGCCATGCCCGGGCTGCCGTCAGGCCGGCAAAGGCGGACTGCGCGGATCCGCTGGCCTCCAGCAGCGAACTCGCCTCGGGCCCGTAAACCACGGGCCCCGGGGCAAACATTTCGCTGAGTTTAAGGTAAGCCGTTTCACGGTCGTGCACGCCGCCCAGGATCAGGATCAGCCGGTCACCCTGGATCCCCACCAGGGCATCCTCGGCATAGCGTCCGGCGAGTCGCCGCAGTTCGCTGACGTAGCTGGCACTGGGTTCCGACGGCGAATTTCCCACCATCACAGTGAACCGCTCCTGGGCTTTCCAGCCCAGGGCTGCAATGCGTGAGCGCAGGGCGTCGGTGTTTTCACCGCGGAGGATGGCGTCCACGATCAGCGCTTCCAGCCGGGTGTCCCAGGAACCGCGGGATTCAGCAGCCCTGGCGTAGACGTCGGCGGCAGCGAAGGCAACCTCGCGCGAATACCGCAGAACAGCTTCGCGGAGCGAGGGCTGGTCGGCCTCGGGCGCGATGACAGGAACCTGGTCTTCCACCACTTCAACCACGATCCTGATGAGCTGGAGCGCTTTCTGGAGGCTGATGGAGCGTGTGAGCTCCGTCGGGGCAGTGCCAAAGACGTCGGACAGGATCCACGACGGCGAGCTGGGACGTTCGTACCAGGTGACGAAGGCAGCGATGCCGTTTTGCGCCACCATGCCCAGCGCGGACCGTTCGTCAGAGCTGAGCCGGCTGTACCACGGCAGTGATTTTTCAAGCTGCCGAAGGGTTGTGGTGGACAGTTGGCCCACGCTCGCCCGGAGCTTTTTCAGGGTTTCGGATTTCTCCGGAGTCATGCTGCGCGAGGACGGCTTGCGCTTCACGGGCGGGGAACTTGGCTCTGGCATCCTTTGAGCATACGGTGCCTGCCCCGCAAGCTCCATTTGTGCGAAGGCTACAACGGACGGGGTTGTGGGTCACAGTCCTCCCCGCCGGCCGCAACCGCCAGCCAGGAACAACGACGGCGGCCCCCACCAAAAGGTGAGGGCCGCCGTCGTCGGACCAACTGCCAGTGACAGTCAGCGGGGGTGGATCAGGAATCCCCGCCGGCGTTGCCGGTGGAACCGGCATTGACGTTGTGCAGGCGGTACTTCTCGATTGCCTTCGCCGGAGCCTGGGCGTCCACTTCGCCGCGGCGCGCCAGCATCTCCAGGGAACGGACCACGATGGAGTGGATGTCGTTCTTGAAGAAGCGGCGTGCTGCTGCCCGGGTGTCGGAGAAGCCGAAGCCGTCCGCGCCGAGCGAGGCGAACTCGTTCGGGAGGAACTGGCGGATCTGGTCCGGGACGGCCTTCATGTAGTCCGAGACCGCCACGATCGGTCCGGTGGCACCAGCGAGCTGCTGGGTGACAAACGGAACCCGTGCGGGCTGGCCCGGGTTCAGGAACGCGTCCTCCTCCGCGGCCATGCCGTCGCGGCGCAGTTCGTTCCAGGACGTCACGGACCAGACGTCGGCCGAAACGCCCCAGTCCTCCGCGAGGAGGCGCTGGGCTTCCAGCGCCCACGGCACCGAGACACCGGACGCCAGGACCTGGGTCCGGGGACCGTCGATCTTGGCCGGAGCCAGCAGGTAGATGCCCTTCAGCACACCTTCAACGTCAAGCTCTTCGGGTTCGGCGGGCTGGCTGATCGGCTCGTTGTACACGGTGATGTAGTACATCAGGTTCCGGTCGGACGAGTCGGGTCCGTACATCCGCTCGATGCCGTCGCGGATGATGTGGCCCATTTCGTAGCCGTAGGCGGGGTCGTAGGTGACTACAGCCGGGTTGGTGGCGGCGAGGATGGGGGAGTGGCCGTCGGCGTGCTGGAGTCCTTCGCCGGTGAGGGTGGTCCGTCCTGCGGTGGCGCCGATGATGAAGCCGCGGGTCATTTGGTCCGCGGCT